>NZ_LDJM01000052.1 GCF_001431485.1 Stenotrophomonas ginsengisoli
CCTACTGGTGGATGATCAATTACAACGAAGAGCGACCTCACGATTCACTTGGCGGCATGAGTCCGGTCGAGTACCGCAACCAGTACGTCGAAGGTTCTACTTTTGAAGTGTCTGCTTGACGGGGGAGCTTACGATTGTCGTAAGGCATGCCAGGCCTGCTCATGCTCAGTTGGATTTGCGCTTTCGCCGTTTTTGCCCTGTAGGGCAGGCTCCGGTACTGGCTGCCTTGGCCGTGATGAAGGGTTGGTCTGCAGGTATGATCTATCAGCACGACCTCACTAATCTTTAGATTGAGAATGGGTGTCGCAGGGAGATTAAATGCTCCTCTTGCGGGGTCAGTTAGCCTGTATTGCCGTTAGGGCGTCACTGTATTATCTTCTCAAGACGCTGGCGCTGACAGATGGCCTGAAGGAAACCGTCTAATGACAGGGGATGTTGATGTTCATCATGCTTGAAATGCGTGCAGAGATCGCGCGCGCCCAGGAACTGCTTGAACTGACGCTGGAACAACAAAGCGACGGTAACGTGGTTCGTGATATCGGTTATCCCGGTGGTCGACGCCCGCACGAAACGATCAAGACCTTCGGCAAGTATTGGTATTGGTCCGGTGCGCTGACGGCGGGCTCCACCAGGACCCCGCGCCGGTTGAACTGGTTTGGTCTCTATTCTGACAATGATGGTGTCAGCATCACCGTCGAGGTCAATGTCGTAGAAGAAGGCCGCAATGACCGAGTTGGCGGATTCTTCGCCCGCCATTCGGACACCGGCCGGATCTACCTTTTTCACTCCGCGCGGATCGGTGGTGGCCGGGCAGGTGTGGGCAAAGAGGCATTTCTTGCCTGGAGCAACGAACCCCTGCGACAAGTGATGGACTCCGAGGGCGCCTATCGTGAGGGCGTGCTGATGGGGCCGGTGGAGGGCAAGGGTGCCGCGCGCACTTTGCTGCGCTACGTAAGCATAGTTGCAGCGTTCAAGGATGCTGTACGCGAAGGCGAAGTGGACTCACCCGAATTCCAGCGCCGATTGGCCCAATTGCGGGAGTACTACGCCGAGCCCATGGGTTCCCGTTCCGGCCATCGCGGCCGCGTGCTGGACTACATATCGCGTCACGGCGAGGTGGTCGATGCACTGAGTGCGTGGCTTCAGGAGGCGGGCCTCAAGCGAGGGCGACGGCTGGTGAAGAACGTGCTGATTGACCTGGGTGTCGCCAAGGGCGATCAGCTTGAGGACGTCTTTGAGGTAAAAACATCGACCGATCGGTCGAGCGTCTATGCTGGAATCGGGCAGTTGATGGTGCACGGCGTGCGAGCCGGTCGCCGTGTGCTCGTCCTGCCGGAAGAGGGAGTATTGCCGGCTGGTATTGAGGAAGCGCTGGAAGAGCTTGGAATAGAGCTGCTGCGTTTTCGTCTTACACCCCATGACGTCGTGCTACTCATGGAGTAAACCACCAAGCAGTTGCGGGCACGGGTTAGCCAGGTTGGATTGCACCAGGTTTTGTGGACGCCCCTGAATGAGGTCTGGCAGCGCAGGTGATGCATGGCGATGCAGGAAGTAAGGCCGGAGTGAGCTTCACTCTGGCCTTTGCTTTTTGGGACGGCCGATTTTGGCGGGGCCGCAGCGGCGGCCGAGCTGGGCCTCGATGGCGGCGCGGAAGTGGTCGCTGCCGTAGGGATGCTGGCGCTGCAGGCACAGGCGTAGTGGGTCTGGGTCGTCGTGGGTGATGCCCGCCATGACGAAGGCGCGCCAGCGCTGCTGGCGTTGTATTGGGTCATGATCCAAGGCCAGCCAGCTGGGATGTGGCTGCAGCAGGTGGGCATCGCGGCCATGGGCGGTGGCGTGATGGCTGGACCATGGATAGTCGGCCGGGTCGGCCACCATTCCGGCGCGTACCGGGTTGAGCTCGACGTAACGCATGCAGGTCAGCAGGTAGTCGTCATCGCCGACCAGGCAGGCCTTGTAACGGCCTTCCCACAGGGTGCCGGTGCGGAAGTAACGGTCATTGACGTAGCGCACATAGCGCCGCCCCAGGCACTGCATCAGCACACCTGTTGCCCCGCTGCACTGCGGAGTAAGCAACAGATGCACGTGGTTGGTCATCAGTACCCAGGCATGCAACCGGCACTGGTGCTGCAGGCACAGCTCACGCAGGTCTTGCAGGTAGCGTTGGTAGTCGGTGGGGTTGAAGAAGCAGGGCTGACGATCATTGCCCCGTTGCACGATGTGCTGGGCAATGCCGGGCAGGTCGATACGGGGCTGGCGGGGCATGGCGATATCCGTGGCGGGTGACATGCCCACGGTGGGCTGCCTTCACGTGGGCCACCATCAGCGAAAAGTGCAGCAGCCTGCCGGAAAGTTCACTCTGACCCGGGTTTTTCGGTGAGTATTGGGGAAGCAGAACAGACGCATGCCATGGGAGCCGTCAGATGATCCGATCACCAAATATTCTCGTAGCTGCAATGTTGTTCTGGGTATTGTTGTTGACACCTGGCACGATCCTGGCCGTACGCGGTGAACAGGAGAAGCCGAGCACGACGCGCATCACGGGTATGGATACAACGCATTACGCCTCACCGTCGCCAGTTATATGGGTGCCGGTGCCACAGGCTATTTCAGGGATGATTGATGGCGTTCTGCGTGACTATCTTCAGCTGCCGTCGGAGGCGGCGAAGATAATTTCATCTTTGCATTACAGTGCGCATCAAGGCATTGATCTGTATGGCCACCACAACAAGCCGGATGTATGGTTCCGGCACTTTCCTGCTGTCGGTGGCAGCAAGGGCGGTCTTGCCTTCTCCATGCGCTTGGGATGCGATGGCTTGCGAAATCAGCTCAGTGTGCTGCGCCGGGCCGGGCAGCAGGATCTGCCAGCAAGCGTGGTGCAAAGTTGCGATTGGATGACAAGGTTTCCAACCGGCAGGCTGGAAACGGGCCTGCTTTTGTTTTTGGTAAACCCGGATGGGACGCTTGAGCCTGTACATGAGGTGCCCGGCAAGTTCTTCCCGCAGATCACGCCTGCAATGATGGAGGAACTGAAAATTCGCGGAATAAGCACGCCCTACATCGCACCTGGCGGATTTGCCGGGAGTCATCACATGTGGGTCTTCATGGAACAGGATCCGGACCGCGCTTTGCCGGATGACACGCCCGGCTACGATAAGCAGGGCGTGGTGGATGGCGGCATGCTGGTATGGACCGGATCGGGCTTCGAGATCCAGCATGCTGAGCGGTAAAGCCTCGATGACGCTTGGGAAAACACGGGCCACGTCAGTCTGGTCCGGACTTTCCGAGGGTCACTCACCCAGATCCTTGGGCGAACGGCTGGCATGCAGGTTGCTCAGCGTGTGTGCATCCACTGAGTCCAGCGCTACGGTCCAAAGGACCGGAGTGGGCGATGCGGATGCGATGGATGGCGTGTTGATTGTCGAAACAGTGCAGAGCATCGAGAGTTGATACCCGGCAGCCGCAGTGGCCAGGGGCTGGCACTGAAAGCCCGCCTGCTCCATGTTGCGTGCCGCGTCATCCAGGTGTGTGCCGGCCGGGTTCAACCGCTGCAAGGCGCGCTTGGCAGCGGCGGCAGTTTGCTGGGTGTCAAAGCTTGGCCGTGGCGTCAGGCTCGCGGCTTGGCATCCTTGCAGCATGGCGGCAAGCGCAAAGGCGATCAGCACCGGATTGCGCTGCAAGCCAGGCATTGTGTGCTGCATGCATCCACCTCCAAATATGCCTTGTGAGGCTGCATGGTTGTACAGATCCTTGGCCATGCTCAACTCCAGTCCTGGATCAGTGATCAATTACGCCAGCCTGACGCCACTATTGGCGTTGTGGACTGCATGGCCAGCGGCGCGCTGCAACCTCGAAGTTGATGCCTGTCACATCCCGAGGATGTGGTGTGTTGATGCGTCGCTCGTTCATCAATGACTATCCATTGATAGCGTGGTTCTCATGGGGATTCCTATGGCTTTGTATGAATTGTCCGTAGCTTTGCTCTGTCTTTCGATGATGACGGCATGCACAAGAGAGGCGGGGGCGGCTGCTTACTCCATGGCCTCTGTGAATCCGGTTGTCTTGACTCAGCTCGATGGCGGGATCGTACAAATGGACTTCAAGGTCCCTCCTGAGACCTATTACTACGTCCCCGGTGTCGATTACCGCGTGGATGGCCAGACGTTGTCGGTCAGGATCATCCGTTGCTCCATCAAAAGCCGATGCGAGGCCATGGCGAAGCTGCTTCCCGGGTTGCCTCCGGGTGATGGCAGGGTGCGCATTCCTTTTCAAGGAAAGACTGTGGTGCTGCGGCATCTTGATGGTGAGCAGGTGCTGCAGGCCGGTTTGTGATTCGTGCTTGCGAGCTTGTTGTACTCATTTCATCGTTATCGCCGCTGGGCGGGTTGATTGTTGGGGTGTTGAGGAAATCCAAACCGGACGACATGGAGGAGTGCATGAGGCAGTGTTGGCGAGGTATGACCTTGATGCTGTTGGTCCTGATGTGCGGCGCTACCACAGCCGGCGCAGTGAACCGCGATGGTTTGAGCGCCGGCTTTTACCAATGCCGCGAACAAGCGCGGTCAATGCTGGATGAGGCGGTCTGCCTTTCCGACGAACGGCAGCGTCAGGATGCGCGCCTGGCACAGGCCCACCAAGCGTTGCTGTCGCGGCTGCAAGGACGGCAGCGGGAGATGATGCTGAGCGCACAGCAGGCGTGGCTGCAATCCAGTGCGATGGATGGCGAATTTGAAGCTGCACTCTACGATGCCTCCCCAGCCGGAAATCTGCAGAATGGCCTGAATGATCTGCTCCGGCACAGTGCGCGTGTGGAAATCCTGCAGGGCTACCTGGACGTGTTGGGGCCGGTGCAGCCTGCACAGCCGCCGCAGGCCATGGCCGTACTTCCTCCGTGGCAGCGGGGCATGGCTTACACCACGCTGCGTAGCCAGTTGATGGCCTCGGGTTGGCAGCCTCGCCGTGATGCGCAGTGCCGGGTCAATGTGGTCGGCACCGACTTTGCGCGTCTGTGTGCGAATGATCCCACTGCCTGCCAAGCTTGTGAGCAATTGCCGGAATTGTCTGCCTGCAGCGGAACAGGGCAATGCACGATGCATTTCCGTAGCGGGGATGGACAGGTGATCGCCGTGTCCACCTATGGCGATGTACATCGGACGCTTCCATCCGGTGAACATGACGACTTGATGGTGACGCAGGTTGCGCCGGGTGATGACTGAGCCGTTGCGGCATGGTCAGTGATTCAGTAGTGCCTCAATTGAACTGCTGCTTTGTTCCAGGCGACCTTGCCGGTTCGGGCCGTATGTCCCGGTTGTGTGTGACGAAGTCGTCTTTTTAATGAAAAACAAATAGTTAGATTGAGTTTATGTACTGAAATGAGCGCCAACAGCCTCGACAGCAGGCGCAACAAACGTGGCTATATTCCAGACTCCCCAAGCGAAGGAGAGTCCAATGTCTATCGCCAAGCAGCATCTGACCAAGGCCCGTCTGTTCGGTGTGGCAATGGTTGCCGCCGTCAGCTTCTCTGGTTGTGCTACCTACAAGGAAGAGTTCGCCACCATCAACACGCGTCTGGATCAGATCGATTCGAAGGTGCAGGGCGCGGCTCAAAGCGCCGATGCGGCCAACCGCTCCGCACAGCAGGCCAACCAGCGCCTGGACCAGATCGAAGGCCGTGTGCAGCAGCTGGAACGTGCCCCGACCCGCACCCCGCGCGGTTGATGGCCCGCATGCCGTTGTAAGCCGCAATGCATTGGAAACCGGTGGCCGTTGTGGCCACCGGTTTCGTTTGAATCCGCCGTCGTTGATTCTGGGCAGGGGCCAACCCGTATGACAAAACCTTCCGTGATCCGTTCCGTACGTGGCATCGGGCTGCTGGCCTTGTCGCTTGCATTCATGGCGCCGACAGCACAGGCGCAGGACGCCCCCGGGCCGGCACCGGATGTGGTTGACCAGTTGCCGCGTGACCAGGAGGTTTCGGCAACGGTGATCGACCTGGCCGGTTGGGTTGTCGCATCCAAAGACAACCACGGCTATCCGTTCGCGGTGATCGACAAGGCGGCAGCGCAGGTGCTGGTGTTTGGTGGCGATGGCCGCCTGCGTGGCGCTGCCCCGGGCCTGTTCGGTTCGGCGGTGGGCGACCACACCGCGCCGGGCATTGCCGGCCTGGCCCTGCGCGAGATTCCCGGGCGTGACCGCACCACCCCCGCCGGCCGTTTCGTCGGCGGCTATGGCCCCTCGATTGATGCGGGCCGGGTGCTGTGGGTGGATTACGAGTCAGCCGTTTCCATCCACCCCACCGCAGCCGGCACGCCTGCCGAGCACCGCGCCGAACGCCTGGCTTCGGCCACCCCGGATGACAACCGGGTTACCCACGGTTGCATCAATGTCGATAGCGGCTTCTATGAGCAGGTTGTCCGCTCCACTTTCGATCGCGGCGGTATTTTCTACATCCTGCCGGACACCGATTCCATGGCCGATACCTTCCCCGAGTTCGCGCAGAGCCGCGAATCGGGCAGCAGCAAGGGCAAGCGGCGCAACAAGCCTGCACGCGAATAAAGACACGGGCAGCACCGTGCGATGGAAGCCTGCGGCTGATCACTACGGCAGGTGGCAGGCGGCAGGCCATGTGCGTTGTGTGATGTTGCGGCCTGGCCGCGCCGCCACCGTTGTTCGCGCCGCGTTGCTCAGCGTGGCACCCGGCAGCCGCCGGGGATACCGTTGGGGCTGAGCAGCAACTGCCACAGCTGCGATTGGCGGATGCGGAAGGTGGCCATCGAGCCGGCCAGGTAGAAGCGCCACATGCGCCGGAAGCGCTCGTCGTAACGCGCGTCCAGTTGGTCCCACGCTGCCTCGATGTTGTCGCGCCAGGCCTGCAGGGTGAGGTCGTAATCGGTGCCGAAGTTGTGCCAGTCCTCCAGCACGAACAGGCCTTCCATCGCCGTGCTGATCTGTGCGGCCGAGGGCAGCATGGAGTTGGGAAAGATGTAGCGGGCAATCCACGCGTCGGTACGCTCGCGGCTGAGGTTGCTGCCGATGCTGTGCAGCAGGAAATGCCCCTCTGGCCGCAGGCAGCGCCGTGCCACTTCGAAGTAGCTGCGGTAGTTCTTTACCCCGACATGCTCGAACATGCCCACCGACAGGATGGCGTCGAAGGGTTCGTCCAGCTGGTGGTAGTCCTGCAGGCGGATGTCCACCGGCAGGCCCTGGCACAGCTGGCGGGCATAGATGGCCTGTTCCTGCGAGATGGTCACGCCCACCCCGCTCACAGCGTATTTCTCAGCGGCAAATTTCAGTGCTTCGCCCCAGCCGCAGCCGATGTCCAGCACGCGCATGCCCGGTTGCAGGTCCAGCTTGCGGCAGATCAGGTCGAGCTTGTCGTGCTGGGCCTGGTCCAGGTTGTCGGCATGGGCCCAGTAGCCACAGCTGTAGACCAGGCGCTGGCCAAGCATGGCCTGGTACAGGTCATTGCCCAGGTCGTAGTGGCGCTTGCCCACCTCAAAGCTGCGTTGGCCGGCCTGCAGGTTGATCAGGCGGGCCTTCAGCGCATCCCAGACCTCGCCGCTGCCATGCACGCGGGCGTCCAGCCGGGCCTGCATCAGCCGGGCCAGGAAGGCGTCCAGCGAGGGCGCGTCCCACCAGCCGTCCATGTAGCTTTCGCCCAGCCCCAACGAGCCTTCGGCCAGCACCCGGGCATGGAACTGCGGGTCGTGGATCTGGATGTCCCAGGGCTGGCTGCCGCCAACCTGGATCCCGGCCTCATCGAGCAGGGCAATGACCCTGCGCTGCACCCCAGCTTCCACGTGCACCTCCAGTCCCATGATTGGCCGATCACAACCGGCTGTCTGGGCAAGCTTGCCTGCGCCCATGTTTGCCCGCCGACAAGGCAGTTGACAGGCAGGGGATCAGGGGCAGGCCCGGGGGTGATGTACCGGCCTGGGGTGTACGTGCAGCCAGTGGCATACGGCGCTGTCGGGCGCTGCGATCCGCAGCCGTATCGGCCTGGATGATTTCAAGCTGTAATCCGCAGGCTTGGCGGCAAGGTTTGGAAGCATCGCGCCAGCCTGTGTAGCGGCAACAAGCCGGCCCATGGCCGGCTTGTTGTTTTGGCGCGGCGAGCTTTTCCACGCTGCTGGCAGGCGATGCCGTCAGGGCGTGGATGCAGCCGGCGGCACCTTTGTGCCTGTGCCGGCGCTGGTCAAAACGCTGCCACGTGCATGCGTTTTAACGTGGTTTTCGCCATGTGCTGCAGGCCGGGGTAGCCGGGCTTGGGCCGGGGTTGTGGCAATAGTGCGTAGACTGAAGGCCTCTTCCGCTGACCTGTGAGCCTGTCATGGCCAAACCCAATTACGCTTTTGAAAAGCGCCAACGCGAACTGGCAGCCAAGAAGAAGAAGGATGAAAAGCTCGCCCGCAAGCAGGCCGCCAACCGCCCGGCTGAAGAGCCGGCTGCAGACAACAATGAATAATCCGGTGCGGTAATGCTGGCGCTGGCCTCCCGGCAGCCACAGCGCCGCACCCGGGCCAAAACAACAAGCCGGCAGATGCCGGCTTGTTGTTTTTCAGCATTGCCGGGGCCTGCCTGGGCAACGGCCCGGCCCGGGCGTGTTTACTTGACCACACTGAACTCGATACGGCGGTTCTGTGCCTTGCCTTCTTCTGTGGCATTGTCGGCGCGCGGCTTTTCCTGGCCATAGCCCTTGGTGCTGAGCACGCCGGCACTCACGCCCAGTTCGCCCAGACGCGTGGCCACCGCATCGGCACGCTGCTGGCTCAGGGTGAGGTTGGCGGCGGCATCACCGGTGTTGTCGGTATGCCCGGCCACCTCGATGCGGGTGTCGGCCGGGGCCTGCTTGATCGCATCGGCAGCGCTGCGCAGGGTCTGCTGGCTGTCACGGGTGATGCTGGCCGAACCGGTGTCGAAGTAGATGTTCATCAGGTTCAACGCACCCACCAGCTCGTCACCGGTAAAACCGGCCTTCAGGCCCGACAGGGCGGCAGCGGCACGGTCCCACAGGCCGCTGATCTCGTAGCCACCGAACAGGCCACGCAGCTTGTCGCTCAGGCCGAAGCGCTGCTCGTCATCCAGGCCATTGGTGTCGATGTGCAGCTTGTCGCCGTCAAAGCCCAGCTTGATGCCATCGGCCTTGAGCTCGGGCAGGGCCGCAATCAGCTTGTCCAACCAGCCTGCCGGCAGGGTGTTGGTATCCACCCGGATATCGCCGTTGACATTGCCGGCACCGAAGGTGGCCACCAGCGCATCCCACAGCCGGGTCTTGTCCGCCTCGCTGGGCACCTGGCCACTGACAGTGACCTTGCCGGCGGCGGTTTCCATGCCGAAACGCGCATCGGCCTGTGCCGCCGGGCTGTTGGCTGCCGGGGTGGTGGTGCTGGCGTTGCTGGCGGAGGTTGCCGGGGTGTCCTGCTTCATGCAGCTGCGTGCCAGCAACACGGCAATGACCAGGATGGCCAGCATCACCAGCCATTTCAGCCAGCCGGCGCTGCCACCGGCCGGTGCGGCATTGGCCGGGCTGTGGCGGAAGGCGGCGGCAGTGGACTGGCGGTCACGCTGGTCCAGCAGCAGGTGGCCGGCTTCGGCCGGTGGCACCACCGGGATGCTGCCATTGGGGGTGAGCAGGCTGATCAGCTTGGGCAGCAGGGTGGCACCGGCCACGGTGACGGCCGCATTTGGTACGCCGAGCTTGCTGGCCATGCTGGTGACGTGGTCATTGCCGACCACGCTGCTGAACTGGTCCGGCTGCAGCACGTTGTCGCCGGCCTGGCCACTGATCCAGGAGCCGAAGGCATCGCCCAGCCCCACTTGATGGAAACGTTCGCGCAGGCCTGCAAAGCCGTTGTGGCCCTTGTCGAAGATCATGCTGATCAGCAGGCTGATGAATGGCCGCGCCTTGTCGCCGAGCCCGAAGCGCTCGGTGGCTTCACGGATGAGTGCATCAAACATCCTTTCCTCCGATGCAGCAGCATGTCGGGACGGCGCCCCGGCTTCAGGCTGCGGCTGGCGATAGCAAAGCATCGCGTTGCCGATCAGACGTTAAGCACAAATGATGCTTTTTTCACCAAATTGACACGAATGGGACGGCCGTCTCCGCTTTCGCCAATTCAGTTTCAGTGCGTCGCTGAGACCCCTGTGGCTGGCGCTGGCCGGGGTGATCGGTGTCACCGCATCACTGGCCCCCGCCGTGCACCGGTGTGATGCAGCGCTGCGGCCGATGCGGCTGGCGTCTTTCCAGCGGCCCGGTTTGGTGCACAGGCATACTGGCGGCTTGTTCAACGGAACTGGACGTCATGCTCTACAGCCTGAGCAGCCCGGCGCGCGAGTGGCTCAAATGGATTGCGCTGCTGTTGATGACCGGCGACCACGTGGCCAAGGTCGTGTACGGCGGCTACGTGCCGGTGGTGTCCGAACTGGGGCGGGTGGCGTTTCCGTTGTTTGTCATGGTGATGGCCTGCAACCTGGCCCAGCCCGGCGCCGATGCACTGAAATCCCTGCGCCGCCTGCTGCCCTGGGCGGTGCTGGCCCAGCCGTTCTATGCATTGACCTTCAACAGCGTGCTGCCGTTGAACGTGCTGTGGACATTTGCGCTGGTCGCCGCCTGCCTGGTCCTGCAGCAGCGGGGGCGCAGCGGTTGGGCCATGGCCCTGTTCGCGCTGGGCGGCATGTGGGTGGAATACCGCTGGTTCGGTGCCGGCCTGGTGCTGGCGTGGTGGCTGTTCTACCGCAGCGCGTGCACCCGCCCGGCGGTGCGCCACGAGCTGGTCTTCCATGGCCTGCTGGCCGTGGCCACGCTTGGCCTGCTGTGCCTGTTCAACGGCAACGGCTGGGCGCTGCTGGCTTTGCCACTGGTGGCACTGCTCGGCCGCAGCAGCTGGCCCATTCCCCGCACGCGCTGGTTCTTCTACCTGTACTACAGCGGCCACTTGGCCGCGCTGGCCCTGTGGTGGCACTGGCCGGCAGGTTGAGCGGTGCGGCTGGTGCCGGGCGTCGGCAGTGACGCCCGGCCAGCGGTTTCAGTCAGTACTGGCGGCCTTGCGCCAGGCGCGCAGGCCGATCACGGCCAGGCCGACGAACAGCAGGTACAGCGCGGCGGTGACATGCAGCGATTTGACCAGGTACATGCCGATGTAGACCACGTCCAGCACGATCCACAGCCACCAGGTGGCGACATGGCGGCGGGCCTGCCACCACTGCGCCACCAGGCTGAAGGCGGCCAGCAGGGCATCCAGCCAGGGCAGGGCGGCATCGGTGTGGTAATGCATCAGTGCGCCCAGGCCCAGGCCACCAACCAGGCCGATGCCCAGATCACGCGCGCACTGCCGGGCCGGCAATGGCGCGATGCGGATCTGGCCCTGATCGTGCAATTGCCAGCGCCAGGTCAGCCAGCCGTACAGCAGGAACAGGGCGAAGGCACCCTGCAGCAGGGCGTCCGAATACAGGCGGACCTGGGCAAACACCAGCGCGTACAGGCCTACCGACACCAACCCCACCGGCCAGGCCAGCAGGTGCCGTTGCGCCATCAGCCAGACGCCGAGGATGCTGAAGGCGACCGCCGACCACTCCAGCACTGCCGGGCTCATAGCGCGATGCTGACCGAGAGCCGGGCCTGACGCGGCGAACCCGGGAACAGGTAGTAATCGCCGGCACTGCTGCCGGTGTCACGCCAGTAGAAACGGTCAAACAGGTTGTCCACCGACAGCTGCCAGCGCAGCGCATGGCCCTGGAGCTGGTGCTGGTAGCGCAGGCCGGCATCGAACACGTGGTAGCCCGGTGCGCGCACCCGGCCGTCGGCGGTGGCCACATTGGCCGAGGCATGGCGCCAGCCACCGGTGATGCCCAGCCCCTGCACGGCAGGCAGGCTGTAATCGGCATGCACGCTGGCACGGGTGGTGGGCACGTTGATCAGCTGGTGGCCTTCCAGTGCCGGGCTGCCGCTGTTGTCGGCGCGTGCGCGCAGCACGCTGGCGCTGGCATGCAGGCGCAGGTGCTCACCGACCTGGCCGCTGGCACTGAGTTCCAGCCCGGTATGGGCCTGCTGGCCCTGGGCAACGAAGGTATGGCCGGCATCGCTGGTATCGGGCTGTGCGTACTGCAGGGGGCGGGTGGTGCGGAACACGGTGGCGCCCAGCTGCAGTGCATCGCTGGGAGCATATTTGAGCCCGAGCTCGGTCTGGCGTGAGCGCTGTGCCGGCAGGAACTGGCCGTCATTGCTGGTCCAGAACGGGGCTTCCTGGCCCAGGGCGATGCCTTCCACGTAGCTGGCATACACACTCAGCTGCGCGTTGGCACGCCACAGCAGGGCGGTCTGCGGCAGGAAGCGCGACAGTTCGCTGTCACGTTCCACCACGCCGCGCTTGTTGCGGGCAGTTTCTTCCAGGCGTACGAAACGGCCACCGGCCAGCCATTCCCAGCCATTGCCCAGGGTCATGCGGTCCAGCACGAAGACGGCTAGCTGCTCGCTGTGCAGGCGGCGTACCGATGCGCCGGGCTGCAGCGGCGAGGGGCTGAACTGCGGTACCTGGGCATCAAAGATATTGCCGGTGCCGACGTATTCGTTGACATTGCTGCGGCGGTCCACGCTGCGGCGGAAACCATCCACGCCCAGCAGCAGCTGGTGGCTGATGGCACCGGTATGGAAGCGCCCGCGCAGTTCGGCGCGCAGCTGCTGGTTGCGGCGGGTGTCATCCGGGCTGCGGTAGTCGTAGATGTCGTAATCGCCATTGGGGGCGAAGAAATTGCCCGGCACGCTGCCATCGGCGCAGCCGTCGGCGTAGTAGCAGCCGTAGGCGAAGGCGACGTTGTCATCGATCACCGTGCGGCTGTGGCTGACGGCAATGCGCGACTGCCAGGCCGGGCTGAAATCGTGGGTGTGCACGGCACTGAGGTTGCTGCTGGCAATGGCCACCGGTGCCTGCCAGGCCTGGTAGCCGATCAGCTGGGTGCGGTCCACCTTGCCCGGCAGCACGCTGGCGCCCAGCAGCTGGTAGGCCGAGGCCGAACGCTGGGCGCTGGTCTGGTAGTTGGCATCCACCTCCAGGCGGGAGCGCTCGCTGATCTTCCAGTCGGTGGCCAGCGAATAAAAATTGCGCCGGCCATCGGCATGCTCGATGTAGGAGTGGTTGTCATCGAAGGCGGCATTCAAACGCACGCCAAAGCGCGGGCTGAGCCAGTGGCCCACATCGATGGCGGCATAGCGGCTGCCTTCGGCATCGGTGGCCAGGGTCAGTTCGCGCACCGCCTGCGGGCGCTTGCCGACAAAGTTGATCAATCCGCCCGGGGCCATCACCCCGGCAGCCAGGCCGGCTTCGCCCTTGAGCACTTCCACCTTGGCGATGTGCTCCAGGGCCAGACGCTGCTCGCCGGCCATGCTCAGGCCGTTGAACTGGTAGCCAGTGGCCGTGTCCAGGGCGAAGCCGCGGATGGCGATGTTCTGGTAGTAGCCGACCGGGGCGTAGCTGTCGCCCAGCGAGGCATCGCTCTGGGCCAGCTCGGACAGGCTGCGCACCTGGCGGCTGTCGATCAGCTGGCGGTCCAGCACGGTGGCTGCGGTCGGCGTGCTGCGCCACTCACCGCCACCGAAACTGCCGGACGGGCTGTTGCCGGCATCGCTGTGCTGGGTGGCCTGCACGCGCACGGCTGCCAGCTCGGTGGGCGAGTCCTGGGTGGTTTCGGTGTCCAGATTGCTGGCGTACAGCGGCAGCGCGGCGCTCAGGGCGGCAGTCAACAGCGAGATCGAATGGCAGCGGTTCATGCGGTTCTTCATCAGCCGAAAAAGGAAGACGAAGCGAAGGCACGCACGCACGGCCCTGCCATCGAAGGCCGGGTGTGTTGCTGCTCAAAGCTCCCTACGCCGGTGCAAACCGGATCAGGTTCCAAGGGACTCTCTCAGCCTGGCAACGCCAGGCACCCCCGCTTCAGGGCCGTATTTGAGCACAGTCGAAAGGATTTCGCCCGCCCCCGGGTTCAGGCAGCGGCGCGCAGTGCCTGCAGCAGGGCCTGGCCGGCGGGCGAATGGAACCACTGCGCATGGCCGAGCAGGAAGTCGTGCCAAGCGATGTCGGCATTGGCCGGCGAGCCGGTGGCGGCGTGGAAATACTCGACCTCGGAGAGGGCGAAATCCAGGTGCACCAGCGGCAGCAGGTCGGCCAGCAACTGCACCTGGTCCGGGACCAGCGGCTGCTGCTGGCGGTAGCCGTCGAGCAGGGCCAGGGCGATGTCGGTGTGCACGGCGGCCATGCCGTCGTCCAGGCTCAACCAGGCCACCGCGTTGCGCTCGATCGCGGTGGCCAGGTCAAACAGGGCGCTGGTCGGTGAGGCCAGGCCGAAGTCGAACACACAGGCCACTTCGCTGTGTGCGCCCTGCCCGTGCCAGAGCAGGTTGGAGACATGCCAGTCGTTGTGCGTCCACAGCCGTGGCTGCTGGGCCAGACGCGTGCCCAGACGCTGGTGCCAGGGCAGCAGGTGCTGCTGCAGCTGTTGCTGCCAGGGTTTGCCGGCCAGCCAGGCGGCCAGCGCCGGCCGCGCGGGCAGTTGCTGCTGCAGCCCGGTGATCGGGTCAGCGCTGCGGATCAGGTCATCGCGGGCCACCAGCATGTGGGTGCTGCGCTGGGGCGCCTGGTAGCTGGCCGCGGCCTGGTGCAGGCGTGCCAGCATCCCCCCGGCGGCACGGGCATCGTGCACGCTGGTCGGCGGTACCCACGAGGGCAGGTCGCGGTAGCGGTCATCGCCGGCCGCCAGCGCGTGCAGCTCGTAGGTCCACTGGCCGTGTTCGATCGCGGTGGCGCCGTCTGCTGCGGCGAGCAGTTGCACCACCGGCAGGCTGGCAGTGGCAAGATGGGCGATGAAGCGGTGTTCTTCGCCCAACGTGACGGCATCACGCACGCTTCGGTGGTGGCGCTTGAGAAACACCGGGCCGTTGTCGGTGTCGATGATGGCCGCTGCCGACATCGGCCGCGGGCTGTGCCAGCGCACTGTCGTGGCGCCGCGCAGGGCAGCAAAGTGCGGCTGCAGGGCGTGGACCTCGTCCATGCCGATGGCCGGCCAGTCGGCGGCGACCTGGTCGTTGTTCAGGCCCTGGACGCGGTGCTGGAGGGTGCTCATGGCGCGGTGCCGGCAAGGCGGTGGCAAGAAGGGGGCGGGCAGGGTAACCGCAAGTGGCGGTGGTTGCGGCTCACTCGGCCCATTCCGGGTCGGCGGTGAACATGATGGTGATCCAGCGGTCCGGGCCTTCATCGCCGATCAGCGCGCCGATTTCCTCACGCAGCGCATCCCACTGGCCGATGGTCATCGCCGGCCAGTCCGCAGGCACGATGAAGAACAGCTCCACTTCCTTGGAGCGCCCGACCTTGGCCACATAGGCGCGGTGGTAGAGGAAGCCATGCTTCTTGACGAAGGCGCTGGCCACCTCGTCCACGTGCTGCTTCAACTCCGGCGGGGTGATCAGCAGGATCTCCGACAGCGCCTTGCGCACCACCGCCACCGGGATGGGCAGGATCAACAGGCACACCACGGCCAGCACGGCCGGGTCGATGTACGGGGTCAGCCACTGCCAGCGGGTGTCCTGCAGGGCATGGCCGAGCACGAAGGCCAGCAGCAGGGCGCTGGTGATGCCGGCGGACATGAACCAGCCTTGCACGTCCAGGCGCACGAAATCGGACTGGATGCGGCGGTTGGCCCGGGCCTCGACAATGGCCACCAGCACGCACACCAGCAGGGTCACACTGGCATAGCCGATGGCCCAGCCGAACTGCAGCTCGCGCCCGCCGTTGAGCAGGCTGTCCACCGCGGTGACCAGCGCATACAGCGCGGCACTGGCCAGCAGGGTGCCGTTGAGGCCCAGGATCAGCGGTTCCAGGTGCCAGAAGCCCATCGAGAAGCGCTCGCGCAGCTTGCGTGACAGGCCCTTGGAACTGGCATAGGCGGTGATCAGGTTGACCGCCAGCAGCGAGAGCAGGCTCATGCCGGCGTCGATCAGTGAATACACGCCGTCAAACACGATCGAGAACGAGCCCGAATACAGGCCGAAACCGACACCGAGCAGGGCGATCAGCAGGGTGGCGGTGATCGAGGTGCGCAGCACGCTGCGCTCATCGGCAAGGGCGGGAATGTGCAACCAGCGGGACATGACCATCTTCATCAGGCAGGAAGGGAAACCGCCCGGCTGGCGCTTGCCTTGCGGCCTGCCGGGAAACAACACGGTAGCGCATGCGCCGGCAACGGCGTGCCTGCGCCGGGGCAGGGGGCGGCATAATGCCCGGCCGTGGTAGCTGCGTTGAGGTGCTGGTGATGCGTTTGGGAGTGTTTCTGGCCGGTTTGCTGGCCATCGCGGGGCCGGCGTGGTCGGCAGCGTTGTCTCCGGCCGGTCTGCAGCCGGGCGACCTGCTGTTTGTCAGCGCCAGCCACACCGGCCTGAGCGGGGCGATCAACGACGCCACCGCCCGCGCCGGGCAGATCAGTTATGACCATGTCGGCCTGGTCGCCGGCCACGGCGAGGCCGCCGAGGTGCTGCATGCCGACCAGGACGGCTCGCGTGCGCAGCTGTTGTCCGACTTCCTGCGCGAGGCCGCTGACAAGCAGCGCCAGGTCGATGCCTACCGCCTGCGCCAGGCCGATGCGACGGTGATTGCCGATGGCATCGCCAGTGCCCGCGGCCTGCTCGGCAAGCCCTACAACGCCACCTATGTGCCCAACGATGACAGCCTGTACTGCTCGGACCTGATCGAGCGGGCCTTCCGTGCCCACGGCATTTTTGCCCTGCAGCCGATGAATTTCCGCAACCCGGACACCGGCGTGATTGCCGACTGGTGGGTGCAGTTCTATGCCGGGCACGGCATGGCCGTGCCGCAGGACGTGCCGGGCAGCAATCCCAATGACATGGCCCGCAGCCCGGTGCTGCAGTTGCTGGGCGAGGTGCGGCAATGAGCCGGCCCTGCCGCCGCCCGTGGCTGGCCGCTATCAGCCTGGCCCTGTGCCTTGGCGCCGGGCCGCAGGCCTTGGCCAACGAACAGGTGCAGGTACAGCTGCCGCCGGATGCGGCGCTGGCCGGCCTGCTCAAGGAAGAGTCGTTGTTCATTTTTCCACTGATGAGTCTGGTGGCCAACAACTGCCCGGATACCGGCCTGCAGCCCGGTGACAGCCACCTGCTGGCGGCCACGGGTCAGCGCATCGTCGAGCTGATGGCGGTGAGCGACCATCTGCAGCGGGTGCTCTACCTGGAGTCGGCGCTGCGCGAGATCCAGCAGGCCGATGTCTGTACCCGGTTCGCCGGCAGCCTGACCCCGGTGGTGACCGAGCTGCGGCGCCTTGGTGCCACCACCGAAATGGTGGAATGACCGGCCCGGGGCAGCATCACAACGGGCAGTGACTGCCCCGCGCGGCGTGGATGATTACACTGTGGCCCTCTTGCCGCCTGTCGCGGCGCCGTTGTGTGTATCGCCATGTCGTTTGCCTCCCTGGGTGTCTGCCCGCAGTTGATCGCCGCCCTGCACCATGCCGGGCTGGATGCGCCCACCCCGGTGCAGGCCGAGGTGGTGCCGGCGGTGCTGGCCGGCCGCGATGTGCAGGTGCAGGCACCGACCGGTTCGGGCAAGACCCTGGCCTTCGTGCTGCCGCTGCTGCAGCGCTTGATCGGCGAGGGCCTGCGTGGCTCGCGCACGGTGCGCCAGCTGGTGCTGGTGCCCACCCGCGAGCTGGCCGAACAGGTGGCCTCGGTGTTCAACCAGCACGGCCGCGGCCTGGCCCGTGCACCCAAGGTGGTGGTGGCCATCGGCGGGGTGTCGATCAACCCGCAGATGCTGGCCCTGCGTGGCGGTGCCGATGTGCTGGTGGCCACGCCCGGGCGCCTGCTCGACCTGCTCGAGCACAACGCCCTGCTGCTGGACGGCGTGCACGCGCTGGTGCTGGACGAGGCCGACCGCCTGCTCGACCTGGGTTTTGGCGAGCAGATGGAACAACTGCTGCGCCTGCTGCCGCGCCAGCGTCAGACCCTGCTGTTCTCGGCCACCTATGCCGAGGATGCCGACGCCCTGGCCCTGGCCAGCTTGCGTGATCCGCTGCAGGTGCGCCTGCGGGACGGCCAGCAGGCACCGGACATCGTGCAGCGGGCCATCGTGGTGGATGAGTCGCGCCGCAATGCCCTGCTGCAGCATCTGGCCGAGCACGAAGGCTGGGAGCAGGTGCTGGTGTTCGTGGCCAGCCAGCGCACCAGCGAGAACCTGGCGCAGAAGCTGGTCAAGGCCGGTATCCAGGCCGAGGCCCTGCACGGTGACCTGGGCCAGGGCCGGCGCAGCCGGGTCCTGCAGGGCTTTGCCGATGGCCGGGTGAAGTGGCTGGTGGCCACCGATGTGGCCGCCCGCGGCATTGATATCGCCGGCCTGCCGCTGGTGGTCAATTACGACCTGCCGCGCAGCACCGAGGATTACCTGCACCGCATCGGCCGCAGCGGCCGTGCCGGGGCCAGCGGCATGGCCATCAGCCTGGTCACCGCCGCCAGCCAGGCGCACATGCGCCTGATCGAGAAGCGCCATCGCCTGCGCCTGGTGCGCGAGCAGGTGGCCGGTTTCGAACCGCAGGACGTGGCACCTGCCGCAGCCGGCGGCGTCAGTGATGACAACGGCGGGGTCAAGGGCAAGCGGCCGAGCAAGAAGGACCGCCTGCGCGCCGCCGCCCAGGGCCAGGACAAGGCCTGAGCCCGCCTGCCGGGGCGTTCACGCCGATCGGCTACAGTGCGCGCTGGATGACACGCACAGGAGCGCGGCAATGACGATGGACAACAACGGTTCGGGCCTGCTCACGGCCGTGGCCCGGCAGTGGTGGGTGCTGTTGCTGTTTGGTGTGCTGGCCCTGTTGTTCGGCATCCTGGCCATCACCCAGCCGCTCAAGGTGGCCGCCATCCTGACTGTCTGGGCCGGTGTGCTGTCGCTGTTTGAAGGGGTGGTTGCGCTGCTGGCGGTGATCCGCGGGCAGGCGCCGGTGTCGCGCGGCTGGTCCCTGTTCTATGCGCTGGCCTCGTTGCTGTTCGGCGTGCTGGCGGTGCTCAACCCGGTGGCCATGGCCAGTGCGATGCTGCTGTTGCTGGCCGTCTGGCTGCTGATTGCCGGTATCTACCGCATCGTGATGGCAGTGCGCTGGCGCAAGCAGATCCAGGGCGAGGGCTGGCTGATCCTCAGCGGTGTGCTGGCGGTGGCGCTGGGCGTGATGTTTGCCCTCAACCCGCTGGCCGGCATTGCCGTCACCGCGTTGTGGATCGGCGTGCTGGCGGTGATCTACGGCCTGTTCCAGGTCGTGGCCGCACTGCGCCTGCGCCGTTTCAGGTAAGCGGCGGCGCGGGCAGCCAGAAATCACAGACGGTCACCATTGCCCCGGCCTGGAAGCCGGGGTAATGCCGTTGCAGCACCGTCAGCAGGCCGGCCGGGTCGCGACAGGTCGGGTCGTGCTCGCAGGCCAGGTCGCTGGCCGTGAGCTGGTCAAAACGCATGGCCCGGGTATGCAGTGCCAGCGGTGCCGACAACTGGCCATCGCCCAGCTGCAGGCGCACCTGCGCCACCCCCAGCCAACGCGTGCCCTGACGCACGCTGGTGTTGCGCCCGGTGGCGAACACCGGTGTGGCAAAGCCCATCACCGGTATCGCATCGTGGTGGTCAGGCTCAGTGGCCATCGCGGTCCAGCCAGGTCGGTGCGTGGTTCTTCAGGCAGAACACATACACCAGCAGTGACAGGGCAATCAGCACCGTGGCATAGGTGATGAAGGCGCCCATCTGGCCATTGCGTTGGGCGGCCTGGTACAGCAGCGGCGCGGTACCGCCGAAGGTGGAATTGGCCAGCGCATAGCCCAGGCCAACGCCCAGCGCCCGCACGTGGGCCGGGAACAGCTCGGCCTTCACCACCGCATTGATCGAGGTGTAGCCGGTGAGGATCACAAAGCCGATGCTGAGAATGGCAAACGCGCTGAACCAGTGGCTGGCCTGGGGCAGGGCGGTGAGCAGGTAGCCGGTGTAGAGCACGCCGCCGATGCCGAAGAACACCAGCAGGGTCTTGCGCCCGATGATGTCCGACAGCCAGCCGCCGACCGGCTGCATCAGCATCAACAGGGTCAGGGCGACCAGGTTGATCACCACCCCGGTCATCACGTCACCGCCGGAGAACAGGCCCTGCACCAGCTTCGGGCCGATCACCGAATAGGTGTAGAAGGCCAGGGTACCGCCCATGGTCACGCCGATGCACAGCAGCAGCGGCCGCCACTGCACCACGAACAATTCATGCAGCGAACCGTTCTTCTGCGCCTTGCCGCTGCGTGCGGCGGCAATGTCATCGGCATGCAGGGATTCGTCCATGCTCCGGCGCAGCCAGAACACCACCACCGCGCCCAGCCCACCGATGGCAAAGGCCACCCGCCAGCCCCACTCGCTGATCTGGGTGGTGTCCAGGAAATGGAGCATCAGCAGCAGGGTCAGCTGGGCCAGCACATGGCCGCCGACCAGGGTGACGTAGTGGAAGGAGGAGAGGAATCCGCGCCGGCCGGCAATGGCGGCCTCGGACATGTAGGTGGCACTGGTGCCGTATTCCCCACCCGCGGCGAAGCCCTGTATCAGGCGGGCGGCCAGCAGCATGATCGCCGCACCGGCGCCGATGCTGGCGGCAGTGGGGGTCAGGGCGATGAGCAGCGAACAGGCGGCCATCAGGGTGACCGAGATGGTCAATGACAGGCGCCGGCCATGGCGGTCGGCGAAGCGCCCGAACCACCACGCACCGATGGGCCGCATCAGGAAGGTGACGGCGAAGATCGCCCAGATGTACAAGGTGGCGTTCTTGTCATCGGCCGAAAAGAACTGCGACTCGAAATAGACCGCAAACACCGAGTAGACGTAGACGTCATACCACTCCACCAGGTTGCCGGCCGAGCCTTTCAGGGTGTTGGAAACCGAGCGGCGCAGGCGCGCGGCATCGCTGTTGGCCATGGCGGCCGTGGTGTCGGACAAGGCGGTCATGTGCGTGGGTGTGTGCGTGGGGGGCGTTGAGTATGGTCAGGTCTGCCTGCCCACGGCAATTGCGTCAAGGTGCCCATACCGGTCTGTGCTAGGGTGAAACGCTTGATGGCAGCGGGCCTGCCCAGGGATGTGGCAGGCCGGGTGAGTGGGCTGATGGGTGCACGGGGCAGCGGATCCACCGCCGCCCGCACCGCGGCCGGCAGCACAGGGGGGCAGCATGGCAAGTGGTCTGTGGCAGCGGCTGAGCGAGGCTTGGCACGGTGCATCAATGCAGCAGGAACACCCAGCGCAGGACCTGCCGCTGGCCGGGCCGTGGCCACTGGCCGACAGCAGCGCAGCGGCCGCGCAGGCCAGCCTGCTGGGCAACGAACAGCTGATGATCCAGGTGCAGGTGCTGGCCTATGACCTGGCCCAGGCCCTGCACCAGGAGCTGGCCAGCCAGGGCGCCGTGCACTGGCCGACCCTGCTCGCGGCGGCCGGTGCGCTGGCCGGTTACAGCTGCCAGGCCAGTGTGGCCATGATCGCGCGCCAGCACGGGCTGGCTGCCGAACAGGCCCTGCGCGTGCAGCAGCTCGGTGATGGCCGCTGTTACAGCCGTGCCGCATCCGTGGACCGGCTGTTGCTGGAAGACCATCCCTCACTGTGGAGTGTGCTGTCGGCGGCGGCACGCCAGCAGGGCGTGCGTGCGGAGCAGCTGCCCAACATCGGCCAGCTGTATTCGTATGTGGGCGCTACGGTAGGGACGTCCAGCTTCGGTGTGATGCGGATCGAACCGGTATGGCTGCCGTTGCAGCCGCTGCACTGCTGGCCGGAGCGGCTGTGGCCGCAATGCCACATCCGCCTGCAACAGTCCGGCATCGATGCCCGGCACTGGCATGTGGTGTTCTCCCTGGTGGCCTATCAGCTGATGGGCCAGGCCAGTGCCTGGGTGCCGGCGCAGATCGCGCTGCAGATCCTGATGGAAAGTGCCCTGCCGGCCAGCCGCCTGGTGCTTCAGGACGGCGGCCGGCATTGAGGGCCGCCGTGCTCAGGGCACCGCGGCCGTCCAGTGGTTGGTGGCGAATTTTTCTTCCACCAGGCGCAGTGCGCTGGCCATCTCCTCATCCGTGACCGCACCGGCCTGCAGCCGATACTGCGCGGCAAAGGTGGCAATCATGCGTGCAATCACCTGTTCGCGGCTCAGCCCGGTCTGGCTGCGCAGCGGGTCCACGCGCTTGCCGGCGCTGCTGATGCCCTTGTCGGAGAGCTTCTCGCGGCCGATGCGCAGCACATCGAGCATCTTGTCCGCATCGATGTCATAGGCCATGGTCACGTGGTGCAGCACCGCCTTGCCGCGCCGCGCCTGGGCGGCACCGGCAATCTTGCCGGCCGGTGAAGTGATGTCATTGAGTGGCTGGTAGCTGGCGTTGATGCCCAGTGCGGCCAGGGCCTGGATCACCCAGCTGTCCATCAGTGCATAGGACTGCTGGAAATCCAGCCCGGCCACCATCGAATCCGGTGCGTAGATCGAATAGGTGATGGTGTTGCCCGGCTCGATGAACATCGCACCGCCGCCGCTGATCCGGCGCACCACGGTAATGCCGTGGCGCTGCGCGGCATCGATGTCCACTTCGTTGCGCAGTGACTGGAAGCGGCCCATCACCACGGCCGGGCCGGCCCATTCCCAGACCCGGATGGTCGGCCCACGGCGGCCGGCGGCCACTTCATCGGTGAGCACCTCGTCCAGCGCCATGTGCAGGGCCGGCGTCTGCGGCGCGGCGTGGATCAGCTGCCAGTGGTGATCGGCAAAGCCGGTGGCGTTCATGCGGCGTCTCCCAGGCCAAGGGCACGCTGCACGGCCACCGCCACACCATCGGCGCTGATCCCATACAGCTGCACATCGGCCGGCAGGGCGGCCTGTATGGCGGCACTGAAGGTGGCGTGGCCGGCATCGGCGGGCTGGCCTTGCAGGGCCTGGTTGATCAAGGCCAGGGCGCTGTCCGGTTCGATGAAGAAATCACCGCTGACCTGGACCTGGTGCAGGCGGCCCTGATCCAGCTCAAGGTCCACCACCACCAGCTTGCCTCCGGGAATCTTGTATTGGCCGTGCATCGGTGCACTCCTTGGACGACAGGCTGCCATGGTCCCCCTGATCGCCGGTACTGGCAATGCAGGCGCGCCGGGGCTGCCACTACAATGCGGCTCCCCACTGGAGTCTGGCTGATGTCTGCACCTGCGTTGTCCCCGATCGGAAAGGTCTTTGTCGTGGCTGCCTTCATTGAAGCCATCACCTGGGCCGGCCTGCTGCTCGGGATGTTCTTCAAGTACCAGACCGCCTCGGTGGACCTGGGCCTGTCGCTGGTCAGCCTGTTCGGCCGTGCCCATGGCGTGGCCTTCCTGCTGTACGTGGTGGTGGCGGTGTTGACCGGTGTGCGCCAGCGCTGGCCGGTGTGGGCGCTGGGTCTGGCGATCCTGGCCGCGCTGCCGCCGCTGGTGACCGTGCCGCTGGAAATGTGGTTCCGCCGCCGCGGCCTGTTGTCGCCGCGCAGCTGATTGCCTGCCGGCCAGGCGCCCTGGCCTTCAGCCCAGGGCGATCTGGCTCCAGCTGCCGCTGTTGCGGTCGTAGGTGTAGTCACAGTTGTTGAGGATGTAGCGCACTGCATCCACACCGATCTCGCGCCGGGCGCGGGCCGAGGCATCGGCGGCAATGGCCGCCGCCGGACGCATCGGGTCATCGGCCACGGCCTGGCGGATGGCCGCGGTCGGGGTCAGGCGGCGCTCGTCTGACCAGTCGCTCAAGGCCAGGTAGCGGGCTGGGGTGACGCGCATCTGGCTGCGCCGCTGGGCCAGGGCAAAGAACAGTTCGGCATCCTCGACCCAGCCCACGTCCAGCCCGGCCTGGGTCAGCACGCCGATCACCTCGCTCACATGCAGGCCTTCGCCGGTCCGCCGCAGGTGGGCATGCAGGGCATCGACATACGGCCCCAGGCTGGCCACCGGCACCGGCAGGTCGCGGTCGATCAGGCCCCAGATCGCCTTGCCCAGGCGCACCAGGGGGTCACGCGGCTGGATCTGGAAGGTCGCGGCCAGCCCGCGCCGTTCGCGCAGGGCGTTCTTCAGTTCCTCGGTGCTCAGCGGCCGGCCCATTTCCTGCAGCAGGTCGACGATGAAGTCGCGGATCATGATGCGTCCGCCCAGCGCGCCATCGGCCGGCTCCCACACGCCCTTCTTCAGGTCGATCAGGCGGGTACCGTGCAGGCGCAGGCAGGCGCCGAGCAGGTAGGGGTCCAGTTCGCCGTCGAACAGGCCTTCATCGCGCACCGCCCGGCAGATCTCCTCGGTGCTCCACTGGCGTGCCACCGGTGCGCTGAGCACCAGCGATTCAGCCGCCTCGACCAGGCCGTCGATCTGTTCGTCGCTGTAGGGCAGGTGGCGGCGCAGGCCGTAATGGCCGCGCGCCATCAGCACGCCGACATCGGGCAGGGCATTGGTGATGGACATGTCGGAGATGTCGCGGTCAGTGCGCGCGCGCACCAGCTGCACCACCTGGTCGCGGTGCAGGGGCTCGCTGGCCTCGAACAGCACCACCTTGACCAGTTCCTTGGCGCCCTGGCCCATGGCCACCACCCGCTGTTGCCCGTCCGGGCCGATCGCGCACTGCACCTGGTCACCGCCGGCGGCCTGCCACAGCAGCGGGCGGAAGGTGGCATGGCGGTCTTCGAGCAGGTGGCCTACCTGTTCACTGGCCTGGCTGAGCAGGCAATCCTCGTGGCTGAGCCGGTGCAGCAGGGTGCGCGCCTGTTGCACGCAGTGCTGCCAGTGGGCCAGCGGGAACGGCACCAGGATGGCCTGGCCGTCATGTTCGATGGTGTCGATCTCGCCTTCGGCCAGCGCCCGGATCAGCTTTTCGAACCAGGCGTGGTGCTCGTCATCCAGGCTGAACCAGGGGTCGCGCCGGGGCAGCTGGTCCAGCGGCAGCAGCGGTTGGTCGGAGCGGATCAGGGTGCGCAGGCGGCGCAGCAGGTGGGCGCTGGCGGGCAGTTCGCGCAGGGTCTTCAGGGCGCGCTGCTCAAGCTGGCGGATGCGCTCGCGGCTGACTTCCGGTACCCGTTGCTGGGCGATCTGTTCCAGGGTGCGCGGCTCGCCGTCGATACCCAGGCGGGCGTGCAGGATGTCGCGGTCATGTTCGCCCAGTCGTGCCCAGGCCTGTTCAAGATAATGCGCCAGATCCTCTGGCTGGGCTTCGGCAGTGGCAGGGGCCAGGCCGGTGGGAAGCGGGTGTTTGCGTGGGCGTCCGCGGCGTCGCTGGACAGGTAACGGTGCGGGGCCGGAGCCCGGGGTAACCGGTTGTGGCAGGTCGGCGCGGAACAGGTGGGGAGCGCCATCGACCAGCCCGACCTGGGGCCACCAACCTGCCGGGCGCACATGCAGGGCGGCGGCGGTCAGGTAAATGCCTGGAGGCAGGCCGGCTAGCAAGGCTTGCACTGCGTCGTCGGCCAATGCATCAAAACCGGCGTCCAGCAGCACATGACGTGCCCCTTCGGCGTAGGCCGCTTCCAGGGCGGCCTGCCAATCTTCAGGCTGTGCCGCATGGCGGTTGGCTACATGGCCGCCTGCGAACAGCGAATGGACGTACGCGCTCAACACCGGCATCGGGGCGTTCCTCTATGCGGAAAGGCGGTGCCCAACTACTGTGCTGCATCGTGCCGCCAGAACCGGCAAAGCGCAGCGGGCAGCCCTAGTGTTTGCGCATTGTCAAGGAAATGTCCAGTCGGCCACCGGTTTTTCGCTGCAGTGCACCTCGCATTGGGCCCAGTCAGGGAGTAAAACGGCGCTGACTTCCAAACGCAGGAGGTGGGTGATGGTGATGGGCAGCAATGCAGGGCAGAGGTCGTCAGGGCTGGCGCGGTTGCTGGCCCTGGCCGTGGCCAGCGCCGGTCTGGCCGGTTGTGCGATGAGCGAGCGCGGGCCGGACAGCAATGGCTTCGTGCAGCAGGTGCGCAGTGTGCTGGGGGACCAGGCACAGCGCGATGTTCCGGTTTCACAATTGGTCGATGCACGCTGGGAACAGCTGTGCATGCACCGCGATGGGTCGCTGACGCTGAACCTGATCGAGCTGGAGCAGCGGCATGTGCTGCGGGTGCCGTTCCGCCAGCTCACCGTCAACGAGAGCACCTCGCCCGATTCACTGGACGGGCAGTGCCTGCAGCGCAACGAGATGGTGCGCCTGCGCCGGCATGGCAACGATGCCAATGCGCCGATCGTGTTTGAACGCGCGGCCGTGGTCGAACCGGCCGTCACCGCCCTGGCCCAGCAGTAGACCAAGGCAGCATGGCGTGGAACTTGGGGTCAGCGTGGGTGTCAAAGCCCCACGCTGACCCTGGTTTTATGTGATGCCTGTTGCCCCGCCTGCCCGTGTGCCCTTGTCTGATGTCGTGTGTGCGCTGGGCGCGGCGTTGCTGGTCCTGCTTGCGGGGGCCTGGTTGCTGGCACGCCTGCCGGCCCTGCCCGGCCACACCGCGACGACGCCGCAGGTGCAGTTGCGCTGGATGATGCCGAGCGCACCGGGCGCAGTGCTGCCAGTTCCTCCCTCTGCGCCGCCGCTGGTGGGAATGCCGCAGGCGGTGGCCGCCGCTACGCCGACCACCGGGTACAGCGTGCCGGGGCCGGTTGCCACCCCGCCGTCAAGCGCCGCGCCGGTGATTTCCACGCCAGCGTCGCCAGCCCCGCCGGCAGCGCCGGCGACCCTGTTTGATCGTGGGGGCCGGGCACAGCTGCCATCCCAGGCCGTAGCCGATGGGGTGGAACGGCGCAGCAGCGCGCAACGTGTGTTCGAGCAGCACGACCAGACGGCCTTCGAGCATCCGGACCGGGGCCTGTTCGAGCGTCCCGAAACGGCCGGCACTGCCCAGTCCCGGGCGCAACGCGCGCTGTTCGGGCGTGATGTTCAGGCCGCGCAGGCGCGCCAGGCACCGGCGCTGGCGTACAACCCGCGCCTGCACGAGCGGCCTTCCGACCTGGCTGCCGCCGATGGCCCGCAGGCCTATCTGGCTGCGCCGATCGCCGATGCCCCCGCACCCGGGCTGGATGGCCAGGCCAGCGCGCAGTTGCGGCCGCAGCAGGCCCAGCGCCGCGATCGCGCCCAGGCCTGCCGCCTGCCGGCCGTGGCCTCGGCATGGACGGCGCTGGAGCAGCACCTGGGCCTGTTGCAGCAGGCCGAATACCGCATGGGCCATGGCAGCTCGCCGGAAGAGCGCCGGCACACCTTGACCCACGAAATCGGGCGGCAGTACAACCTGGCCAGGCGGGCCCTGTGGCAGGTGGACCGCTTGTTGCCGGGCTGTGCGCAGGGCAGTGCCGGGTGAAAACGATGTAACCGCTAAAAAGTGTGACCTGATATACACTTTTGCCGACACTCACACATCCAGGGGGGATGTGATGGCGCGTTGGACATCAGGATGGGTCGTGGTTGCCGCCGTACTGGGCATGGTTGCCGGGTCGCGCTCCGAAGCGCTGTCCGCCTCTGCCGCGCCGGCCCATGGGCCGGGCCCGGCCGCGCCGGTGCTGACCGGCTTGACCCTGGGGCAGGGCCTGCCGTTGCCCGCTTGCCAGCACGGGCAGGTGCCGCCCCGGGCCTGTCTGCATCCGGACGCTGCCGCTCACGCCGAGCCCTCCGCGCCCACGCCACTGCAGACCCTGCAACTGGCCCACAGCGGCCCACTGCCGGGCCTGCAACAGCAGGCCGTGGTGCTGCAGTTGGGCCAGGCACTGGAGAGCGTGAGCCTGCAGTTCGAGGGCATCATTGCGCTGGAAGGCCTGCCATTGCTGCTGGGCCAGCTGTGCGGTGCGCCGGAAGTGGACAGCCACCTGCCCCTGGATGGGCAGGCCTACCTGCGTGCGGTCAGCTGGCAATGCCCGGACGGGGATGTGCAGCTGACCGCACGCAGGTA
>NZ_LDJM01000053.1 GCF_001431485.1 Stenotrophomonas ginsengisoli
TGTGGTACCGTTGTTTGTTGTGTCGCATGTTCTGTTTTAATTTGTTGTGTGTTTTTTCTTACGTCTAGCCACAACTTCTACTACCTGCATATCGTCGGTAGCGTCAGATTTGTATAATGTACAGGGTGGTGACCGACGCCAAGACCGTCACCGCGACCACCCTGACCGATACCCTGGGTACCGGCCTGGAGCTGGTGGCTGGTTCGATCGTCGCGCCGGATTTCAGCTGCAATGCGGCCAATCCACTGGTGTGCACGCTGTCGGCCGGTGCCGCCATCGGCACCCACACCGTGACCTACAAGGCCCGCGTGACCGTGGATGCCGGCACCTCGGTGAGCAACACGGTGAGCGGCGCCCCGTGCGCCACCGGCGCTTGCACCACCGATACCCCGGTGGCCAAGCCGGGTGTCTCGGTCAGCAAGCAGGTGGACAAGACGGCTGCTGTCAGCCCGGGCGATACCCTGACCTACACCATTGGTGTGACGGTGACCGATGCCGATCTGATCCAGAACCTGGTCCTGGTCGACACCCTGTCGGGCAAGCAGACCTTTGCAGCCTTCACCAGCGCCACCGGTTTCACCTGCCCGGACCTGAGCAACTGCGTGTTGCCGGCCGGCACCGTGCCCGGTACCTATCAGCTGGTCTACACCACCACGGTGGATGCCGATGCGACCGGTTCGGTGGGCAACAGCGTGGTGGCGACGGGCGGTGACCCGGTGTGCACCACCTGCACCACGACCACGCCGGTGGTGGTGCCCAGCGTCACGGTGAACAAGTCGGTCGACAAGACCGGCGAGGTCAAGCCGGGCGACACCCTGACCTACACCATCGAGGTGGTGGTGGGTGGATCGGCCCTGACCCAGAACCTGGTCCTGGTCGACACCCTGAGCGGCAAGCAGACCTTTGCTGCCTTTACCAGCAGCACCGGCTTCAGCTGCCCGAGCCTGGGCAACTGCGTGCTGCCGGCCGGCACCCTGCCGGGTACCTACGAGGTGGTCTACACCACCACCGTGGATGCCGATGCCACCGGTTCGGTGGGCAACAGTGTGGTGGCCAGCGGTGGTGATCCGGAGTGTGTGAGCTGCACCACCACCACCCCGGTGATCAAGTCGGTGGCGCGGGTGAGCAAGTCGGTGGCCCAGACCCAGACCGTACGCCCGGGCGATGTGCTCGACTTCACCCTGGTCCTGAGCCTGGAACTGGCCGCCAATGCCGGCGACATCAGCCTGATCGACACCCTGGGCGAAGGCCTGGAGTTTGTCGGGGTGACCAATGCCGGTGCCTTCAGCTGCTCGCGTGAACTGACCTGCATCCTGGCCGCCGGCCATCTGCCGGGCCAGTACACGGTGACCTACCAGGCCCGTGTGGCTGCCAATGCCGGTGCCGAAGTGCGCAACACCGTGGTGGCGATCGAGCAGGATCCCAACAGCACCACACCGAGCCTGCCGGGTGATCCGGGCCAGCCGCTGTGCGAAACCTGCCAGACCATCACCCCGGTGGCGCGCGAAGTGAACCTGCGCATCAGCAAGGTGGCAGCCGTGCGCGAGGCCCGCATCGGTGACCTGGTGCGTTACACCCTGGAAGTGGAAAACCTTGGCGATGCCAATCTGGTCAACGGGGTGGTGATCGATACCGCACCGGCCGGCTTCAGCCTGGTGGCCGATTCGCTGGTGGTCATCGATGGTGACAACGCCGCCCAGGCCAGCAGTGGTTCGCCGACCCACTTCACCGGCATCGATATTGCGGCTGGGCAGAAGGCCCAGCTGGTCTACCTGATGCGGGTGGGCGCCGGTGTGCGCAACGGTGTCCAGGTCAACCGCGCCCAGGTGCGTGACGTGGATGGCAATGTGCTCTCCAACGAGGCCAGTGCCCAGGTGACCATCGCCGGTGACCCGCTGCTGGAAGACAGCCTGCTGCTGGGCACCGTGTTCGATGACCGCAACGGTGACGGCCGCCAGGCCAGTGCCCGCCTGAGCGAGGTGTTCGTGCAGGGTGGTTTCGATGCGCAGGCCTACATCGCCAACTCCACCACCATCGAGCGTGACGGGGTGCGCGAGCCGCTGGCCGATGCCAGCTCGCCGCTGCTGCACGGTGTGGCGGTGGGCACCCTGGTGGGGCGTTCCTCCAGCGCCGACAACGGCCAGGCCGGTACCGTGGTGATCCGCCAGCGCCTGCGCGAGCCGGCCTTCACCGGCGACTTCACCTTGCGCAGCCGCCAGGGTCTGGGCTTGACCATGGGCGCCGATGGCCAGGCCAGCATCAGCCGCCAGGGCGATGCCGCCGATGGCCTGAGCTCGGCCGAACTGCAGGTGGAACGCCGCGTCAGCCCGGTCGCCGATGGTGTCGAGGTGGCGTATGTGATCCGCAACACCGGTATCGATGAGCGCGGCATTCCGGGGGTGCGTATCGCCTCGGTGGAAGGCCTGCTGATGGAGACCGACCAGTTCGGCCGCTACCACCTGGTGGGCATCAGCGCCGGCGAGCAGGCGCGTGGCCGCAACCACGTGCTCAAGGTGGATCCGTCCACCCTGCCGGCCGGTGCGCAGTTCACCACGGACAACCCGCTGCTGCGCCGGATCACTCCCGGCATGCCGGCCCGCTTCGACTTCGGTGTGCGTCTGCCGGCCGAGCAGATCGGTGGCCGCAACGAGCAGGTCGAACTGGAGATGGGGCAGGTGCTGTTCGCCCCGGGGGCATCCACCCTGCAGCCGCAGTACCTGCCGGTGATCGAGCAGGTGGCCCAGCGTGTGCGCAGCTACGACGGTGGCGAGGTGGTGATTGCCGCCGATGGCGAAGGCCAGGTGCTGGCGATGGCCCGCGCCGAGGCTGTGCAGCAGGCATTGCAGCAGGCGCTGGGTGCCGAACTGTCGGCCAAGGTGCAGGTCCAGGTCCGCAGCAAGGCTGCTGAGGCGGCCAGCACCGTGGTGGGCCTGCAGGGTGAAGACCTGCTGCTGGGCACGGTGCTGTTCGATACCGACAAGGCGGTGATCAAGCCTGAGTTCGAGGCCCTGCTCGATGCGGTTGCAGCCCGCCTGCAGCAGCGCAAGGGCGGCACGGTGGCCATCGTCGGCCATACCGATGTGCGCGGCAGCCATGCCTACAACGCTGCATTGGGCCTGCGCCGGGCCAGGGCCGTGCATGAGGCGTTGATGCGACGGCTCAGCCCGGATGTCAGGGACAACGTACGCGTGGATGCCAGCAGCGATACCACCGCACCGATTGATGCAGGACGCGAGTAAGGAAGCGGCCATGAAGACCAAGATCAAATTGTTGGATGGCGCCCTGCTGAGCATCATTGCCGCCATGGCCGCTGTGCCGGCGGCCCATGCCCAGGCAGCCAAGGATGTTGCCGGGGATACCGCCATGGCCTGTGATGCCCAGGGCTGCCGGCAGGACGAGCAGATGCTGTTCCAGTTGCGCACGCGCAGCTGGGACAAGCCGGTGTCGCAGGGCACCGATGCGGCCTCCGGGGCGCAGGCGCTGCAGCCGGACCGCCGGGTCAGCATCATCCACGAGCAGGGCAGCGAGCTGGCCCCGGGCAGTGCCGAGATCCGCGGCAAGTTCATGCTGCAGCTGCCGGCCGGCGGTGTGGTCTGGGCCACCGAGGACCCCACCCTGGGTACCCCGGAGCTGACCATCGGTGCCCCGGGCATCGTGGCTTTCGAGGATGGCCGCATTGCCAAGCCGCTGGAGTTCTATGCGCGCAGCAACTATCCGGCCTTCATCCAGCGCTATGAGCTGCTGATCTACCGCGCCGGCGATGCTGACCTGGTCGACCCGCTGGTCACCCTGTCCATGCCGGTGGCCAATGTCAGCCGCCTGCAATGGGATGGCAAGCTGCCCGAACGCTACCGCTATCGCCAGGGCGACCAGTTGGCCTATGTGCTGCGCGCCTACGGTGCCGATGGCAATGTCGATGAAACCCAGCCGCGCGCGATCCAGCTGGTCAGCCAGGCCGAGGCTGATGGCAGTGGCCGGCGTCTGCGCGAAGCCACCGAAAAGGCCCAAGGCACCGCCCTGAGCCTGGAGCAGGCGCAGCAGCAGAGCCTGATTGACGAGGTGTTTGCCGGCAACGGCCTGCGCCAGCAGAACATCGGCATCCGCGGTTCGCGCGTGCGGGTGCAGGGCCGCAACATTGCCGAGGGCATGGGCCTGACCATCAACGGTGAGTCCTATCCGGTCGATCTGGAGCGCAAGTTCGTTGCCGAGTACCTGATGCCGGTGGGCAGCCATGACTTCGTCATCGGGGTCAAGCAGGGCCAGCTGCCGGCACAGGAGCATGCCCTGCACGTGGATGTCAGCGGGCGCTATTTCTTTGGCGTCGGCCTGGCCGATGTGACCATCGCCCAGAACAAGGTGGGTGGTTCGACCGCCGCCCTGCAGGTGGATCCGCGTTATGCCGATGACATCATCAGCGATGGCCGGCTGGCGTTCTACGGCAAGGCCAAGCTGGCCGGGCGCTACCTGGTCACCGCCCAGGCCGACACCACCGAGCGCGACCTGGAACACCTGTTCGATGGTTTTTCCAAGGCCAACCCGACCGACATCTTCCGGCGCCTGGACCCGGACCTGTACTACCCGGTGTATGGCGATGACTCCACCACCTGGCGTGATGTGGACACCATGGGCCGCTTCTACCTGCGGGTGGACTGGGACAAGAACCAGGCCCTGTGGGGCAACTATGGCACCGGCCTGACCGGCACCGAGTACGGCCAGTACGTGCGCTCGCTGTACGGCGCGGCGCTGAACTGGCGTTCCAATGCCAGCAATGCCTGGGGCGATGCGAAGAGCGAGCTGCGCCTGTTCGCTTCCGAGGCGCAGACCGCGCCGGGCCACAGCGAGTTCATCGGCACCGGCGGCAGCCTGTATTACCTGCGCCACACCGACATCCTGCCCGGTTCTGACCAGGTGGTGCTGGAGGTCCGCGACACGACGACCGGGCGCACCGAGCAGCGGGTGGAGCTGCAGCGCGGTGCCGATTACGAGATCGACGAGCTGCAGGGCCGCATCATCCTGACCCGGCCGCTGGCCCAGATCACCCTCAACAACATGCCCAGCCTGACCCGGACCAATCCGCTGGATGGCCTGGAGCAGCGTCTGCTGGTGGATTACGAATGGGTGCCCACCGGTTTTGATCCGGACGAGGTGACCGCCGGTGTGCGGGCCAAGCACTGGTTTGGCGACAATCTTGGTATCGGCCTGACCCATGTGCAGGAAAACCGCGGTGGCCAGGATTACCAGCTCAGCGGGGCAGACATCACCGTGCAGGCTGGCCGCGGCACCTACCTGAAGGCCGAAGTGGCACGCACCGAAGCCACCGCTACACCGGTGTTCTTCTCCGACAACGGCGGTTTGAGCTTCACCCAGCTGGGCAGCAACGGGCCGCAGGAGGGCGAAGCACGCGCGGTGGAAGCTCGCATCAACCTGCGTGAGCTGGGCTGGACCGAGCTGGACTGGAGTGCCGGTGCCTGGTGGCGTGATGTCGAGGCCGGCTATTCCACCGGGCGCATGGACCGTGGCGCGGACATCCGCGAGGTTGGTGCCGAAGTGCTGGGTCAGATCAACTCGCGCCTGGGCGTGTACCTGCGTGCCACCCGTGCCGATCGTGATGGCGAAAGCCTGCGCCAGGCCCAGCTGACCGCCGAATGGGACATCAATGAACGCAGCACGCTCAGTGCCGAACTGCGCCGCCTGGATGAGCGCCGCAACAGCGGCGATGCCGCCGGCACCCTGGCGGCGTTGAAGTTCCTGCAGCGTTTTGGTTCCAACCTGGAGCTGTATGCCACCGGCCAGCTGACCGTGGATGACGATGGCGGCGCCTACCAGGACAATAATGCCGTGATCCTCGGCGGCAAGTACCTGTTCGGCAACCTGTCCTCGATCGGTGGCGAGGTGTCCAGCGGTGATCGCGGCGAAGCGGTCAGCATCACCGGTGAATACCGCCTGGCCCCGGACCACAGCCTGTACGGCAGCTACACCTGGTCCACCGACAGCACGGCCTACGACCCGCTGTTCAATCCGTCCCAGCAAAATGGCTGGACCGTCGGCCAGCGCTGGCGCCTGTCCAACCAGGCCAGCCTGTACAACGAAAGCCAGTTCCTCAAGAGCCGCGGTGAATCCGGCCTGGCCCATACCTTCGGCATGGATTTCCTGCCGGCCCAGGGCTGGAACACCGGCTTTGCCCTGCAGCACGGCGAGCTGGAAAACCTCGCCGGTGGCATCGTCCGGCGCAAGGCCATCAGCCTCAACGGGGGCCACACCTCGGCTGCGACCGACTGGAACAGCAAGCTGGAATGGCGGCGTGACAGTGGTGCCGAGCAGCGCGAGCAGTGGGTCAGCACCAACCGCCTGACCCACCGCATCAATGACAGCTGGCGCATTGCCGCCCGCTTCAACTACTCGCAGACCGAAGACCGTATCAACGCCCTGGCCGATGCCAAGTTCATCGAAGGCAATGTCGGCTTTGCCTGGCGCCCGTGGGACAGTACCCGCTGGGCAGTGTTCGGCCGTTACACCTACCTGTATGACCTGTCCACGCTGGGCCAGATCAGCGAAATCAATTACGACCAGCGCACCCAGGTGCTGTCACTGGAAGGTATCTACCAGGCCGGACACAACTGGGAACTGGCCGCCAAGGCGGCCCGCCGCGAGGGCGAAGTGCGCTATGGCCGTGGCACCGGCCCCTGGTTTGATTCGGCTACCACGTTTGTCGCCGGCCAGGTGCGTTATGACCTGCGTCAGCAGTGGCATGCGCTGGCTGAGTACCGCTGGCTGGATGTGGACAACGGCGGCAGTCGCAGTGGCTTCCTGGTCGGTGTGGACCGCGACATCAACAAGAATTTCCGCGTTGGTCTGGGTTACAACTTCACCGATTTCAGTGATGACCTGACCAATTTCGATTACGACCATCGCGGGTTCTTCATCAATCTCACCGGGGTTTATTGACAGTGGATGTTTTCATGAGGAAGGAAATCAACGCGATCGGTGCGGGGGCACTGATCGCCGGCCTGCTGGCCGTGGCGCCGGCGGCGCTGGCACAGAACGGCATCCGTTTCGAGGATTACCGTGGCAAGGCCGATGTGCCGGCCAATTCGCCGACGCCGAACTTTGACAACCTCAGCCGTCAGGTCAATGGTGTGGGCAATATCCCGCGCCTGATGGCATTGCAGGGAGTCCCTGGTGCGGTGGTTGATTCCGGTACCCGCGATACCATTGAATGGCTTGGCAAAAATCCCGAGCTCTGTGACATGGGGGATATCGGCAAGGATTCGGCATCGTCACGGGCCGCCTGTGCCAAGTGGAAGATGGGCCGTATTGCCTATACGGTGGTGCGCTTCCCGGTGGCCGGCAATGTCCAGTTGCGCGTGGCCCACGATGACGACCTGAAAGTGGATTTTTCCAGCGATATCGATATTGGTTCCAATTACCGCAATGCGAACTGGACTTATGAGGTAGGCCAGCTATCCACCTATGTGGCTGCCGATCGCTGGGTGCCTCTGGGTACTTACAACTCCCCCTCGGTCGGAAGTTGTGCATTGGTGCGTTTGGCCTGGGTCAACAACGGCGGCCTGAACCATTTGCGCTTGCGTTATCGCATCAGTAATTTCAATGGCGGCACTGGCAGTGACCGGGAGAACCAGGAATTCGATAAATCCGATTTCATCGATCCTTTGGATGTGGCCAGCATCCAGCGCCGTTGCACCGGTGCGGTGATTGCACCGGAAGTGAGCCTGACCAAGGAGATCGTAGGCGGGCGTATCAATGACGCTGACCAGTTCACTTTGAACGTGCGCCGTGGCAGCAATGTCGTGGTTACCCAGACCACCACAGGTTCCCAATTGCGCTACCCACTGCCCACGGCCAATCTGAGCACGGGCAGCGAGCGCATCACCATTGAAGAAATTCCTGCCGGTGGTGCGCTATTGCTCAATTATTCACCGATGGCCAGTTGCCGCAAGACTACTCTGACCAATCAATCGCCGGTAAACGTCCCTCTGACGGCGGGCAACAATGGTGCCAATGGTTTCAGCTGGTCGATGGATGCACCGGTATCGGGTGACAAAGTCAGCTGCACCATCACCAATACCCCGCCCAGTGCCAATCTCAGCTTGAGCAAGACCAGTTCGGTGTCGCAGTCCGATACCCTGCGCACGGGTGATCCAGTGACCTATACCCTGCAGGCCACAAATCCGGGCCCCAACCATGCCAACGGAGCGGTGCTGCGTGACCCGGCAGTTGCCGGAGTGAGCTGCACGGCAGCTGCCTGCACTTCCAGCGGTGGTGCTGTCTGCCCACAGGCATCGGCAGTTACGGTGGCGGCACTGCAGGGCAATGGCATCACCATTCCCACCTTTCCGGTCAATGGCAGCATCCGCCTGACCCTGACCTGTGCGGTGACTGCCAGCGGTTATTGAGGTCGTTGTTGCCGGTGCCGTAGATGGCCCGCTTGCAGCGGGCCATTTTTTTGCAGTGGCGCGTTCTTTGTGCGTGCAGTGTCTCGGTTGTTTTTCATGGGATCCTGCACGGCCAGACAGCGGAAAAATCTCCTGCAAAAGCCTGTCTGCTTCACCTGAAAATGAGTGCCTGCATGGCAGTTTGAGCACATTCCCCCGATGTGCAGACTTCCCCATGTCCGCCAGATTCGCACTCCCGATGCTATCGGCCCTGTTTGGTCTGATGCTGCTTCCCGGTACGGCCAGCGCCCAGTCCGGTGTGGTCTTCGAAGACTATGCCGGGCGCAATTATGTGCCGGCCAATCCGCCTGCTACTACCTTCAATAATCCTGACATCAATTCCCTGCTGGCTTTGCATGCCAGCGGCAGCGGGGTGGTACGCAGTGGTACCGAGGCCGGCCTGGACTGGCCTCAGACCGCACCGCGTCTGTGTGTGTGGCCGGATACCGCCGTGGGTGGCAATACGGCGCTGTCCCGAGCCTCCTGCGGCTTGCATGCCATGGGCCGCATGTCCTATACCGTGGTGCGCATGCCGGTGGCCGGCAACATCGGCTTCTATATTGCCCATGACGACAATGCGCGTGTGGATCTTTCCACTGATTACCAGCGGGCGAACAACTACCGCACGGCTGCGTGGGATCTTCCTGTTGGCGCCTTGACGGACTACACCACCGATTCGAACACCTTCTCGCGCATCGGTTCGGTCACCTCACCCGGTGTGGGCAGTTGTCTGTTGCTGCGGGTGGCCTGGGCCAATACCGGTGGGCGCAACTACATGCGTCTGGGTTACCGCACGGTCACCGGTACCACGACCCAGTTTTTTGCTAGACAGGACCTGATCAACCCGACCGATTCGGCCACCATCGCCCAGCGTTGCATCGGTGCGGTACAGGCTGCCCCTACCGTACAGCTGAACAAGGCCATCCAGGACGGGCGTGCTCAGGCAGCAGATCAATTCAGGCTGAGCCTCAAACTGGACGACGTCGTGGTGCAAGTGGCCAATACCACCGGCACCAATGCATCACTGGCCATGCCCAAGACCACGGTGGCGGCTGGCAGCAACGGCGTCACCATCGAAGAGACAGCGGTTTCCGGCGCGCTGGCACCGTATGTGGTGTCAGCCAGTTGCAGCAATGTCAGCGGTGGTACTGCGCTGGCCTTGACCCAGGTCGGTACGGCTGCCAATCCTCGTTGGCGATTGCCGCCTTTGGCCGCGGGGCAGGAGGTCACCTGCACCATCACCAACCGCGCGGCAGCTTCCAGCCTGGCACTGAGCAAGAGCAGTACGCCTGCAAGCCCCTGGCGCACCGGGCAGGCGGTGACCTACACCCTGACGGCACGCAACAACGGCCCGGATGCGGCCAATGGCGCGGTGATTCGTGACCCGGCGGTGGCCGGACTGAGCTGCAGCAGCGTCAGCTGTCAGGCCAGCGGCAGTGCACAGTGCCCGGCCTCACCGACAGTTAGCCAGTTGCAGGGAACCGGGCTGGTGCTGCCGGAATTTCCCGCCAATGGCCAGGTCGTGCTGAGCCTGGCCTGCACCGTGACGGCGACGGGTATCACCCCTTGATCCGTGGCGGCCACAAACTGCCCGGCAAGCGGGCCGGGCAGTGCGCTTGGCCGGTGCGGTCAGGCGCCGCCGGCAAAGTCGTGCTGGCGCCAGGCTTCGAACATGGTCACGGCCACGGCGTTGGACAGGTTCAGGCTGCGGTTGTCCGGGCGCATCGGCAGACGCAGGCGCTGCCCGGAGGGCAGGGCATCGATCACGGCCTGCGGCAGGCCGCGTGATTCCGGGCCGAACAGGAAGGCATCGCCATCGCCGTAGGCCACCTGGTCATAGCGCTGCTGGGAGCGGGTGGAAAACGCAAACAGGCGGGCCGGGGCAATCACGGCCAAGGCCTGCGCGAGGCTGTCGTGCACCTGCAGCTGGGCGTACTCGTGGTAATCCAGGCCGGCACGGCGCAGATGCTTGTCATCCAGCTCGAAGCCCAGTGGCTTGACCAGATGCAGGCGCGCACCGGTATTGGCGCACAGGCGGATGATGTTGCCGGTATTGGGGGGGATTTCCGGCTCGAACAGGATGACGTGGAACAGGGGGGGCGTAGACATGGCCCTAGTTTACGCCCGCCCCGCAACAGTTCAGCGCTGCAGAGCCGAGGGCAGTACCTCGTAAGGCAGGCGCACCAGCGGTCGGGAGGGCAGGGCCGGCAGTGCCGGCATGTCGATCCAGTGCTCCAGGTTGACCGGCACCAAGCCGGCGGCCTGGAGCAGGGTCAGCGCATCCGGGCGCACTTCCACCGCGGCCAGGTCCACCACCTTGCGTGCCAGGCGTTCGAGTTGCTGGCTGGCATCGGGCCGGACCTGCACGGCAGACAGGGTAGGGATCGCGGCGTCATCGCTGGCCAGGGCGGCGGAGGCAGGCAGCAGGACGAGGATCAGGGCAGCGGTAATCGAGCGGGCATTCATGGCGTTCTCTCCAGTTTTATCGTCGTGGTGTTGTATCAATGTAGTACACCGTTACGGGTGGCGCAACAAGTACAGACGTTTGTTGTGCGCAGTGAACTCACAGCACCAACCGTGCCAACTTCAACCAATTGATATAAAAGGAGTTTGCTGATGGATCATCTGTCCACTCTGCGGACACTGTCCGTTCCGGACGACCGCCCGGGGGCGTTGCCGGGCGGCTGGGGCATGACCGCCGGCCCATACCTCTTGGTCGCCCCAGGCACTACCATCGGCGGATATTCACGTGCCAAGGAACAAGGAATGACCACTGCCCGTCCCCGAATTGCGTTGCTCGCCTCTGCCATGGCCCTGGCCCTGGGCAGCGGCTTGAGCCTGGTTCCCGCTCAAGCGCAGGCGCGTGCGCCGGTCGCGGTGAGCGCTCCGGCCAGTACCGGTGTGGACATCCCCTTTGAACAGTTCACCCTGCCCAACGGCCTGCGCGTGGTGGTGCACACCGACCGCAAGGCGCCGGTGGTGGCGGTCAACATCTGGTACCACGTCGGCAGCAAGGACGAACCGGCCGGGCGTTCCGGCTTTGCCCACCTGTTTGAACACCTGATGTTCAACGGCAGCGAGAACCACCCGGGTGAGTTCTTCGAGCCGTTCAAGCAGGTCGGTGCCACCAACCAGAACGGCACCACCAATACCGACCGCACCAACTACTTCCAGAACGTGCCCACCACCGCGCTGGACATGGCGCTGTGGATGGAGTCCGACCGCATGGGCCACCTGCTCGGTGCGATCGACCAGAAGGTGCTCGACGAGCAGCGCGGCGTGGTCCAGAACGAAAAGCGCCAGGGCGAGAACCAGCCCTACGGCCAGGTCTGGGACCGCCTCAACCGCGCCCTGTACCCGGTGGGCCATCCGTACCACCACAGCGTGATCGGCTCGATGAACGACCTCAACGCCGCCTCGGTGGAGGACGTGCACCAGTGGTTCAAGGCCTGGTACGGCCCCAACAATGCGGTGCTGGTGCTGGCCGGTGACATCGACCTGGCCACCGCCCGCGAGAAGGTGACCCGCTACTTCGGTGACATCCCGGCCGGCCCGACCATGGCCCAGCCGGCGGTCAACGTGGCCAAGCGCAGCGCCGATACCCGCGAGGAGCTGACCGACCAGGTGCCGCAGTCGCGCATCTACCGGGCCTGGAACGTGGCCCAGGCCGGCAGCGTGGATGTGGACCAGCTGCAGGTGCTGGCCCGGGTGCTGGGCGGGGCCAAGTCCTCGCGCCTGGACAAGCGTCTGGTGCATGAGGACAAGCTGGTGGACAACATCAGCGCCGGCGTTTTCAGCTCGCAGCTGGGCTCCAATTTCATCGTCATGGCCACGGTCAAGCAGGGCGTGGAGCCGGCACAGGTGGAAGCGATCATCGACCAGGAGATCGAGCGCCTGATCAACCGGGGCGCCACCGCGGCGGAAATCGACCTGGCCAAGACCGCTTTCCGCGCCGGTTTCGTGCGCGGCATCGAGCGTATCGGCGGCTTCGGCGGCAAGGCCGATGCGCTGGCCGAATGCACCGTGATGGAAGGTGAGCCGGGCTGCTTCCGCACCTCGCTGGCCAACATCCAGGCCACCACCGCTGCCCAGCTCACCGCGGTGGGCAACAAGTGGCTGGACGTGGGCAGCCACACCCTGGTGGTGGTGCCCGGCCCGCGTGAGGTGCTGGAAGAAGAGCCGGCACAGACCCCGGCCCCGATGCAGCTGCCGGCCCCGGAGGCCCGCTTCACCACCACCGCCAGCACGCTGGACCGCAGCGCCGGTGTGCCGCGTACCGAAAGCTTCCCGGAGCTGAAGTTCCCCACCGCCCAGCACGCCACCCTGTCCAACGGCACCAAGGTGGTGCTGGCCCAGCGTCATGAAATCCCGGTGGTGCAGCTGAGCTACCAGTTCCCGGGTGGCTTTGCGGCCGACCAGGGCGGCAAGCAGGGCACCGCCAGCTTCGCCGCCGGCCTGCTCAGTGAAGGTGCCGGCCAGCGTGATGCGCTGGCCTTCGGCGATGCGCTGGATGCACTGGGCGCACGCGCCGGTGCCGGTGCCTCGCTGGATACCCTGTCGGTGAGCCTGTCGGCCCTGCGCGAGAACCTGGCCCCGTCGCTGGCACTGTTTGCCGACATGCTGCGTGCCCCGCGCTACGAGCAGAAGGAAATCGACCGCGTGCGCGCCAGCTGGATTGCCGGCATCAAGCAGGAGCGTGCCCGCCCCGAAGCGGTGGCCATGCGTGTGCTGCCGGAGCTGCTGTACGGCGAGGGTCACCCGTATGCGGCGCCGTTCACCGGTTCGGGCAACGAGCAGGCCATCGCCTCGCTCAGCCGTGACGAACTGGTGGCCTTCCACCAGAAGTGGATCCGCCCGGAACACGGCACCTTGCTGGTGGCCGGTGACATCACCATGGAACAGCTGCTGCCGGCGCTGGAAACCGCCCTGGCCGGTTGGCAGGGGCAGGGCGAACTGCCGCAGCTGGCCGTCAGCACCGAGGTGACCCGCCCGCAGGCCAGCACCGTGTACCTGATCGACCAGCCCGGCGCGGTCCAGGCCAACCTGTTTGCCGCCCAGCTGGTGCCGTCCGGCACCGATGCCGGGGCGCTGGCACTGGATATCGCCAACGGCGTGCTCGGTGGTGACTTCACCTCGCGCCTGAACATGAACCTGCGCGAGGACAAGCACTGGTCCTACGGTGTGCGTGCCTCGATCAGTGGTGCCCTCGGCGCCCGCCCGTGGATCGTCTCGGCCCCGGTGCAGATCGACAAGACCGCCGAGTCGATGGCCGAGCTGCAGCGCGAGATCGCCGACTTTGCCAGCGGCAAGCGTCCGCCCAGCGAGGCCGAGGTGGCCCGCATCCGCGCGATCCAGACCCTGAGCCTGCCCGGCGCCTATGAAACCGCCAGTGCGGTGCTGTCCACCCTGAGCAGCAACGCCCTGTACGGTCGCGCCGATGACTATGTGTTCACCCGCAAGGCGGCCATCGAGGCGATGACCCCGGCCCAGGTGACGCAGGCGGCCAAGGGCATCGACCCGGCGGCCCTGGTCTGGGTGGTGGTGGGCGACCTGAAGCAGATCGAGGCCCCGATCCGCGCCCTGAACCTGGGCACGGTGCAGGTCATCGACGGCGAGGGCAACCCGGTCAAGTAAGCGCCGGGCGGTCATCTGCCAGCACGGGGCGGTGCCAACGGCATCGCCCCGTTGCGTATCGGCCGGATGGCCGCAATTCAGCCGCAGGCCAACCGCTGGCCCGCAAACCCGGCACAATGTCTTCGATTCATATTCAGGAAACTCCCATGCGTCTGCTCATTGCTGGCCTGCTGCTTGCCTCCACCACTGCCTGCACCTGGGTGCCGATCGAGGCCGCCGGCAAGGCGGTGCGTGTGCTGCCGGCCGGTGCGGCCCCGGCCAACTGCACGGCCCGTGGCGAAATCGTGGTCACGGTGAAGGACAAGGTCGGTTTCTACGAGCGCAACGCGCTGCGTGTTCAGGAAGAGCTGGAGACCCTGGCCCGCAACGAGGCCTACAGTGTGCAGGCCAATACCGTGCAGCCGCAGGGCGTGCCGGCCAATGGTGAACAGCGTTTTGCCGCCTGGCAGTGCCCGGCCCGCTGAGCCGCCGGCACGCTGTGTGCTGCCAGCCCGCCCTACGGTGACGTGCGGTGTGGCTGGCCAGCCGCTAGAATAGTCCCCCCTTCGCCTGACTACCGGCGCACCCTGATGCTTTTTGAGAATGTCTCCATCGCGGGACTGGCGCACATTGATGCGCCGCACACGCTGACGTCGCTGGAAATCAACGAACGTCTGAAGCCGACGTTCGAGCGTCTGCGTATCCGCGCTGACATGCTCGGAGACATTGCCGGCGTGCATGCGCGCCGGTTGTGGGACCCGGGTACCCAGGCCTCCGACGGCGCCGGCATGGCCGCCCGCCGCGTGCTCGAGCAGACCGGCGTGCGCGCCGACCAGCTGGGCATGGTGATCAACACCTCGGTCAGCCGTGACTACCTGGAGCCGTCCACCGCGGCCATCGTGTCCGGCAAGCTGGGCGTGGGCGACCGCTGCATCACCTTTGACATCGCCAACGCCTGCCTGGCCTTCGTCAACGGCATGGACATGGCCGCGCGCCTGATCGAAGTGGGCGATGTGCAGTACGCCCTGATCGTGGACGCGGAAACCTCCAACCTGGTCTATGAAAAGACCATCGAGCGCCTGAGCCGCCCGGACGTGACCGCCGAAGAGGTGAAGAACGAGCTGGCCGCGCTGACCACCGGTTCCGGTGCGGCCGCGATGCTGCTGTGCCACCGTTCGTTGGCCCCGGACGCCCCGCGCTACCGTGGCGCGGTGACCCGTTCGGCCAACCAGTTCAGCCACCTGTGCCTGGGCAACCTGGACCGCATGGTCACCGACACCCGTTCGCTGCTGATCGAGGGCATCCGCCTGGCCGAGAAGACCTTCAAGGCCGCCAGCGAGCAGTTCGGCTGGAAGGTCGAGGACCTGGCCCAGTTCGTGATCCACCAGGTCAGCCAGCCGCACACCAAGGCCTTCATCAAGACCCTGGCCATCGAGCCGACCAAGGTGATGACCATCTTCGGCGAATTCGGCAACATCGGCCCGGCATCGGTGCCGATCGTTCTGAGCAAGCTCAACGAGCTGGGACGCCTGAAGAAGGGCGACCGGATCGGCCTGATGGGCATCGGCTCGGGCTTGAACTGCTCGATGGCCGAGGTGGTCTGGTAAGCGCGGCAGCGCTGCCGCCGCTGTCCGGCCCGTCCCTGCGCTGACGCCCGCCACCGAGCGGGCGTTGTCGTTTCCGGCGCCGGCCCTTGCGGCCGACCGGCCGCGTTGATGGCCTGCTGCCGGTGCGGGCGGTGCTCAGGTGTCCAGTGCGGCAGCCACGCGCTGGCGCAGTTCCGGCAGCAGTTCGGCTTCAAACCACGGGTTGCGCGCCAGCCACAGCCGGTTGCGCGGGCTGGGGTGGGGCAGCGGCAGCACACCGCGTTGCAGGTGCCCGCGCCAGGCCTGCACGGTCTCGGTCAGGGTGCGCCCGCGGCTGGCGCCGAGCAGGCCGGCCTGGGCGTACTGGCCGATGGCCAGGCGCAGCTGCACCCGGGCCAGCCGTGGCAGCAGCTGTGGGTGCCAGGTGGGGGCGCATTCCGGGCGCGGCGGCAGGTCGCCACTGCGGCCGCTGCCGGGGTAGCAGAAGCCCATCGGCACGATCGCCACCCTGCGCGGGTCGTAGAAGGTCGTGCTGTCGATGCCCAGCCACTGGCGCAGGCGCTGCCCGCTGGCATCGTCGAACGGAATGCCGCTGGCATGCACGCGCCGCCCCGGTGCCTGGCCGACGATCAGCAGGCGGGCCTGTGGCGCGGCCTGCACCACCGGGCGGCAGCCCAGCGGCAGCTCGGCCCGGCACAGGCAGCAGGCGCGGATACGCTGCAGCAGCGTGGTAAAGGGTTCGCTCATGTCCGGTGGCTCCATCGCTTGCAGGCCAGGGGCGCGGTGCTTCAGGCGCCGCTGGCGGTGGCCATCATGATGCTGTGTCTGCCGGCTTGCTGCAGCCCGGCACCACGGCGGGCCGGCAAGCATGCCTGAGCTTGCGGGAGCGCGGCGTATGCGGCTGCCCGGCGCGGCCTGCTTCCTGCTGCCTGCTGCAAGGCAGTGTCCGGGGCCCCTGTGCACCGGCGCGGGCGATTACAATGCGCGCCTGCTCTTTCGTTCCCGCGTGATTGCCTTGTCCCGTTTCCCCAGCTACCCCGACCAGACCGCCCGCTTCGAAGTCCGCCCGGGCGTGTGGATGAACTACATCGATGCCGGCCCGCGCGAGGGCGAGGTCATCGTGATGCTGCACGGCAACCCGTCCTGGAGCTACCTGTGGCGGCACCTGGTCAACGGCCTGAGTGATCAGTACCGCTGCATCGTGCCCGACCACATCGGCATGGGCCTGTCGGACAAGCCCGATGACAGCGCCTACGACTACACCCTGCAGTCGCGGGTGGACGATGTCACCGCGCTGCTGGACCACCTGGAGGTCACTGGCCCGATCACCCTGGCCGTGCACGACTGGGGCGGTATGATCGGCTTCGGCTGGGCGCTGAGCCACCACCACCAGGTCAAGCGCCTGGTGATCACCAACACCGCCGCCTTCCCGATGCCGGCCGACAAGCCGATGCCCTGGCAGATCGCCATCGGTCGCCACTGGCGTATCGGTGAGTGGTTCATCCGCACCTTCAATGCGTTTTCCGCCGGTGCCTCGTGGCTGGGCGTGTCGCGGCGCATGCCGGCCGATGTGCGCGCCGCCTATGTGGCCCCGTACAACAACTGGGACAACCGCATCTCCACCATCCGCTTCATGCAGGACATCCCGCTGGGGCCGGATGACCGTGGCTGGTCGCTGCTGACCCGCGCCGGTGAAGCCTTGCCGTCCTTTGCCGACCGCCCGGCCTTCATTGCCTGGGGCCTGCGCGACATCTGCTTTGACTACCCCTTCCTGCGCACCTTCAGGCAGGCACTGCCCAACGCACAGGTGATGGCATTTGAAGATGCCAACCACTACGTGCTGGAAGACAAGCACGAGGTGATCGTGCCGGCAGTACGCCAGTTCCTGGCCGACAACCCGATCGATTGAGTCACCGGGGGCGTCGCTGGACGTCAGAGCCGCACCGTTGAGGTGCGGCTTTTTGTTTGCCTGCGCGACTGGCCGTGCTGTTGTCGGAGCCGGCCCCGGCCGCGATGCTTCTGCTTTGGCCGGTAAAGCCCGTCGCGCCCAGGTGCGCTTGTGTCTTGGGC
>NZ_LDJM01000054.1 GCF_001431485.1 Stenotrophomonas ginsengisoli
GATCACCGCCACAGGCCGTCTTGGAGCAGATGTCTCTACGCCCGTGAAAACGTGGGGAAACCTAAGAACCTGACCCCGTTGGCTGAATTGTTATTAATCTTTCTGGCGAAACCCAGCCATAACCCACCTGGTAGTGACCGCGCACGAAAGAATAAAGATTGGGGGCACTATAACTGCCAGAATTACTCTCCAGGCCACAAGGTGTGCTTGGTTAATAATTGCATAAACGCGAAATTTTCCATCACTCCCTTCGCCCCCACGCTGCCCGATCTCTTTCATATGAATGAGGAGCATTCGACTGTCTGATCCATGTATCAATTCGTAGATGGCATAAGCTGCAATCATTAGCGCCCAAAGTACAAATAGAACAATGCCGAGCCGTTGCCACCCATCGAGTTTTTGGTGGTTGATCATATGATTCCTAGTAATGGTCTTGAATAGTAAAAAGGAGACTTCCCGCTCTGGCGACCAGCCGCCGGCATCGAGTGCCATGATTGAGTTGGACCACAATCAGATTGAGGGGAAGTCTCCAATGGCTGATTCAACCACAAAAACGGTCGGCGTGGATCTGGCAAAGCAGGCCTTTGCCATCTGCGAAACCAACCACAGCGGGCAGGTCATCCGGCGGCTGGAACTGCGCCGTGATGCCTTCTGCCACTACCTGTCCCAACTGCCAGCGGTCAGCGTCGTGGCCATGGAAGCCTGCAGTGGTGCCCACCACTGGGCACGGTTGTGCCAGCGTCACGGGCTGACACCAAAGCTCATCGCAGCCCAGTTTGTGACACCGTTCCGCAAAAGCGCCCGCAACAAGAACGACCACAACGATGCCGAGGCTATTGCCACTGCAGCACGCCAAGGCAACATGCGCTTTGTTGCGGTCAAGGATGTCGACCAGCAGGCACGCCTGTGTTGGCATCGCGTGCGCGAGGGCTACAAGGTGGAAAGCCTGGCCATCGCCAATCGACTGCGCGGGTTGCTTGCCGAATTTGGCCTGGCCATTGCCCGAAGCGACAGCGCGCTGCAGCGGGCAGTGGCCGATGACCAGCAGCGCACCCAGCTGCCGGACACGCTGCTGTCCTTGCTCGATGACCTGTATGCACACTGGCAACAGGTGAAACAGCGCATTGCAGCGATTGATCGCCGGGTTGCCGCACATGCCAAGGCCGATACACGCAGCGTGCATGCCCAACAGCTGGTTGGCGTGGGGCCACTGACAGCCGATGCCCTGGTGGCCAGCATCGGTAACGGGCATGAGTTTGCGAACGGCAGACAGCTGGCGGCATGGCTCGGTTTGACGCCCACGCAGCACTCCAGTGGCGGCAAAACACGCCTGGGCGGCATCAGCTGCCGGGGCGACAACTATCTGCGCACGCTGCTGATACAGGGCGCACGAAGTTGCCTGCAGCAAGCCAAGCTGGCCAACCCGCAAACGGCGACGGCCGAACAGATATGGATCACGTCGCTGGCAAGCCGATTGCCCTTTGGCAAAGTGCTGGTCGCCATCGCCAACAAACATGCCCGCCAGCTGTGGGCGATGCTGCGACGAGGCGAGGACTACGACAGTGAGGCCTGGCTGCATCATCCGATGGTGCAGCGGTCATCCAAAAAGGCCATCTCAGCCTGAGTTTTATCCGTACCACCCGTACCACCGCAGTGGATTCAACGCCGATAGCGACACAGGTAACAAGCGGTCAGACCGCCCCGGAGAGAGCCTGACTAACAAGTTGGCACCATTACATGCAAAGACTGATCCCCCTTGCATGGGCGAAACCGTTGGATGAGCGAGGCCTTCGGGTGCGGTTTTTACCTTGGTCCGGTTTGGATGCATCAAACCCACAAGACCGTTTACGGAAATGCAGTCTGGCAATGCTTGAAGCCCGTCGCGTCGATTGAATCAACTGCAGCAAAAATCCGGCAGACGCAAAGCCTGAAAGCGAAAGGCAAGGTCAGCGTGCTGCCGGAGTTGACGGGAAGCTCCTTACGGACTTGTTAGACCCCATTGGTAGAGGTCATTGGAGTTTCATCATCAGCGCTATCCTTGGGAGAGCAAACTTCATGAAGGTTGTCGGTTATGCATCTCCACTCCCCGCCATCCACCAGGAATTGAGCCACTGCTGAGTCGGTATCATCAAATATGCGAACATCAATGCCGTCTGCGGTCCCCGACCAAACTTCCGACTTGAGGGTATCGATTCTGAATCCCTCGGCAGGGAAACTCTTTGCCCAGCCGGGCCAGCTATTCGACTGCCACTGATATCCTGAGGCTTTAAGGAAATCTTTAATTGCGAAAGTGGGTGCACCACCACGCCGTTCCTGATTGCCGACTTTTACGACCAGGCGAGTCGTAAGCCCACGTAACGGAGGGTAATCAGCCCATTCAACGGCTGCTAGAGGGATTGCGCGCTCCAACTCTTCGAGGAATGGGGACTTGCTTCTGCCCTCCGTAAAAACAACCAATGTATCCGCCGCGCGAGTCAGTGCCACATACAGCAGCCGCCGTTCTTCTTCCGTAATCTTCTGTGGACTGTCACCGAGTATCCTAGAAAATGCCCAATCTGGATGTATGAGCGGATAACTCCGCGCAACAAGATCAAGTACGATCACCATTGGCTTTTCCAGGCCTTTGTACTTGTGTGCGGTAGAGATACTGATGCGCTCTCTTAGGCCATTTGGAAAAAAAGATCGAACCAGGTCAAGATATCTTGCGAGGCCGCGACCGCTTCCAGTAGATTGATCCTGAAAGTTGACGAACCATGGCAGCCCGTTTCGGCGACAAAGCATCACCACGTCGATGCCAGTAGCCAGTGCACTATTTGCAATTCGTAAAACAGCAGGGGTGATGATGTCGCCAGGATGGCGCTGTTTCTCAATCAGCGAAGGTTCAAAATCATTCAAATCAGACGCCAAAACCTTACCGACGGCCTTCTTGCTTGCGGAAGCGGGTTTCCCTAGACCCGACATAAGGGTGTTGCCAACAGCAACAATTGAACTCGCGGATCGATAATTCGTCGAAATGTATAAGCAGCGTGATTTCCCAACATACCGCTCAAATTCGTTGAAAAATCTTAAATCTGATCCGGCGAACCCATTAATCGCCTGCCAATCATCGCCCACACAGAATAGTTCGACTTGAGGCGTAACCTTTCTGATGGCGACAAGGAGTCGATAGAACAGGTCTGAAAAATCCTGAAACTCATCGATGCATACATACCGCAACGAGGCCAGATCTCCTCCGCCCGATTTTCGCTGGAAGCTGGCGACCCCGTCCTCCACTGCTTGCGCGGCACGCTGCATCAGGCCGTCAAAATCCTCCTCGCCGGTAGATGACAGTCGATTCAGATAGGCAACGTAAAGCGAATAAACAAGATCAAGAAACATGCCCTCAACAGGGGACAGAGGGGAATAGCTCTTGATTTTATCCAGCAGTTCAAGAGGGGATAGCGACTGTTTTCGACATCGGCCAACGAATCCAACGGATGCAGTCGTGAATCTGTCGATTGCTCTGTCACGAACGCGATTCCAAATCTCGTCTTCAGATAAGCGTGTACATTGAATACCTTGATCTAACAAGGTGGTCTTTAGTCTTTCTAGAAATGCCGCCGACCCCTCGCTAGCGATGTCTTCGGGAATAAATTCGATAAGAGTCCAGCCTGACTTGGCTTTCCAGTATTCGCGCTTGCTCTCTGACATTTCGTCATAATCAGGGTCACCTCTGAGGCCGAAATACTCAATAATTAGACCGCTTTTTGGCGTGACGAAAATTGTAAAGTCTGGTCGGTAGTTGATTCCACTCCACCAATGATTTCGCTCGTATTTGTATGCAATGTCGTGCTCGAACAAAAAGTCAGCGATAATTTTCTCGCCATACGACTTGACGTATTCTCCTCCAAGACTTTCTCGCGGCAGAGATCTGCGAAATCGTAGAAATTCTTCTTTGCTTTGGTCGTGCCGCCCCTCGACAATTCGGTCCCAGTCCTCGCGGAAGTGAGCGAGCATCAGTTCGCGGATTTTTTCTCGGAATGCGGGTTCCCTAAGGTGATCGTCGATCACCTGTTGAAACGCGCGACTCAGCCCTTGAGATTCGCCTTCAGTTCCGTTGTATAAAAGGCTTTCTTCTGGATGGACGATGGCGTAGGCCAAGGCATGGAATGTCATTACGTGTGGCAGTGTGATCTTTAATTGGGAGGCGATGGCGTCTACTGCGCCTGCTTCAATCTCGTCCCAATTGAGGTGCTGCTTTTGCCTCGCATCTTTGATGCGTCGATTAATCTCAGCGGCTATCTCTGGTTCAGCGTTCTGATCAATCAAAACAAGTAGTCTTCTACGAACCTCCAGCGCTGCTTTGCGGTTGAATGCGAGGATCAGTATCTCTGCTGGCGCAATGCGACAATGCTTTAGGAGAAACAGTACGCGACTGACAAGCGTCGTCGTTTTGCCGCTACCCGCGCGGGCAACGACCTGTATGTGCCCATGGACAGCGGAAATGGCAGCAATCTGCTCATCATCCGGAAGTTGTTGTGGGCCATTTCTACTGGCTGTATTTGCCTTTATCCAACTTTTCACGAATGAAAACTTCTCGGCCTCGAACTCTTGTTCGGTCAGGATGTCAGCACACGTTTCAAAAAAATAGGGAGTCGCGCTAAGAAAGTCGGAGTTAAAACGCCGGCGAAGCTCGTGCAGCATTGCAGTGCGACGCTCTTCAGCTTGTTTTCGGAGCTGTTCCTGCCTAATGCGTTCTCGAGCTTCTTCTTCTCTTTTCTGTGCGGCGATGCGTTCAGTCTCTTGTCTTTCCCTTTCTAGCATTTCACGCCGCAGACGTTCGCTTTCAATCTCGCGAAGAATGCCGTTGCGCTTCTCGGCAATCATTTGAGGCAGTTCGTTCCACTCCCTTTCGCTCAGCAATGGCCGGAGCGCTGAAAGAATCGATCTTTCCGTTTCATCGCCGCTTTGCGGGGTAACAACAAGGCTCGGGGCCAATACTGTCAAATAGAATACTTCATGATCATCCCAGCATGCCCAATGCTTCATGAGGTCTTCAATTAGTTCAGATGCTGTTTTTTCGACTGGCAATGCAAAGACTCCGATATTTAGGGAAATGGGATCTAACACTTGAATTAAGCCGCGCCGAGAAGCGGCGTCGGCTTGAATGAACTGTTAGCTTGCAGCCCGGTACGCGTCAACGACATCTTTCGGGATATGAATATACTCAAGAACGTGATCCAGAAGCTTTGGGTATAGATAGAGCGGGGAGTTCTCGGCATAGAAGTGCGTCGGAACGGTCACGCGCCGCCGTCGCGACCCACCGTAGAAGCCGTTCTGCCAGATGAGCGGCCCGCGTGCAGGATGGTCGTGCTTCTTCAGAATCGCCTCAAGAGCGCCGCCGATGACTTGGAACTCTTGGAACGGACGCTTCTCTGCTCTCTCATTGCGCTCAAGCTCCAGCGCAAGCATCGGCTTCGGTTCTTTTCCCGGAATTGGCAGGTCGTAATTGAGCACGCGACAGTACCGCCTAATTTCCCAAACTGCTTTGTCTAGCTCGACGAGCTTTGGCCCGTGTATGTGGTAGGACGTCTCTAGGTATCGAAAACGTCCGTAGTCGTCCAGGTGCGCCAAGAGCTTTCGAGACGTGTCACTAAGGCGTATCTCGAAGGGAGCCTTCTTCGCCTGCTTTTGCGCTTCGGCGATGCTGTGACCCACGCTCTTAGATTTAATGCGGTTATATAAGAGGATCGCCTTGTAGTACTTCTCGAAAGCTTGCAGGGCAGCCCAGTGGAACTGGGATATCAATCCCGCCCGGTAGCACATGCGCGCACTTATATAGTCGCGATCCGCCACATCCCTGAAGCACCGGGAGGCGAAACTGTTGAGATGTGCGTCCAGACCTTCCATGCAAGCTAACACCAGAATTAAGCCGTGCCGCGAAGCGGCTTCGGCTTGAACGAGTAAAAAGGAGACTTCCCGCTCTGGCGACCAGCCGCCGGCATCGAGTGCCATGATTGAGTTGGACCACAATCAGATTGAGGGGAAGTCTCCAATGGCTGATTCAACCACAAAAACGGTCGGCGTGGATCTGGCAAAGCAGGCCTTTGCCATCTGCGAAACCAACCACAGCGGGCAGGTCATCCGGCGGCTGGAACTGCGCCGTGATGCCTTCTGCCACTACCTGTCCCAACTGCCGCCGGCCAGCGACGTGGCCATGGAAGCCTGCAGCGGTGCGCATCACTGGGCGCGGTTGTGCCAGCGTCACGGGCTGACACCAAAGCTCATCGCCGCCCAGTTTGTGACACCGTTCCGCAAAAGCGCCCGCAACAAGAACGACCACAACGATGCCGAGGCGATTGCCACTGCAGCACGCCAAGGCAACATGCGCTTTGTAGCGGTCAAGGATGTCGACCAACAGGCACGCCTGTGCTGGCATCGCGTGCGCGAGGGCTACAAGGTCGAAAGCCTGGCCATCAGCAATCGACTGCGCGGGCTGCTGGCTGAGTTCGGCCTTGCCATTGCCCAAAGCGACAGCGCGCTGCAGCGGGCACTGGCCGATGACCGGCTTCGCGCTCAATTACCGTCCACGCTGCTGCCCTTGATTGATGATCTGCACACACACTGGCAGCAGGTGAAACAGCGGATCGCGGCGATTGATCGCCAGGTTGCCGCACACGCCAAGGCCGATGCCCGCAGCGTACGCGCCCAACAACTGGTTGGTGTGGGGCCACTGACGGCCGATGCGCTGGTGGCAAGCATCGGCAACGCCCATGAGTTTACGAATGGCCGACAGTTGGCGGCCTGGCTCGGCCTGACACCCACACAACACTCCAGTGGTGGCAAGGCGCACCTGGGCGGAATCAGCTGCCGCGGCGACAACTACCTGCGCACGCTGCTGATACAAGGCGCACGAAGTTGCCTGCAGCAAGCCAAACTGGCCAATCCGCAGACCGCGACAGCCGAGCAGATCTGGATCAAGTCGCTGGCAAGCCGGTTGCCCTTTGGCAAAGTGCTGGTCGCCATCGCCAACAAACATGCGCGCCAGCTATGGGCGATGTTGCGACGAGGCGAGGACTACGACAGCGAGGCCTGGCTGCAGCATCCGATGGTGCAGCGGTCACGCAAAAAAGCCATCGCCGCCTGAGTTTCAAACCGTTTCATCGCAGTGGATTCAACGCCGGCAGCGACACAGGTAACAAGCGGTCAGACCGCCCCGAAGAGAGCCTGACTAACAAGTTGGCGCCATGACATGCGAAGGCTGATCCCCCTTGCATGGGCGAAACCGTTGGATGAGCGAGGCCTTCGGGCGCGGTTTTTACCTTGGTCCGGTTTGGATGCATCAAACCCACAAGACCGTTTACGGAAGTGCAGTCTGGCAATGCTTGAAACCAACCGCTCGGCACGAATCAACTGCAGAAAAAACCCGGCAGATGCAAAGCCTGAAAGCGAAAGGCAAGGTCAGCGTGCTGCCGGAGTTGACGGGAAGCTCCTTACGGAATTGTTAGGCATTGGCCCAACCTCCCGAGAACCTTTGCGAAACAACACGGAATCCAGCTGCTATCAGGGAGTCACGGGCAACAATTGCGGCTATTTCGAGTTCACTTGAGGAAGGGTTGTTCTTGGGTGTCCAGATCAACCCACTTTCTACTAGCTGGCGCTCATGCAGCGGACAGATCGACGCGAACGCAGATTCAGCGATATTCACAACCTCTGGATCATGGCAAGAGAAGCTGACGTAAACGTCCCTGTCGTCATCGTATACGTAGATGCTTGCATCATGCGTATGGGGATTTAGTCTGGCTGTATCAGGTAGCGCTAGCTTCACCCACGCCAATGAATCTATGTCCTTGTAGAATATAGAGTCATCAGGCGACCAGCCTGATTCCAGAGCTAAAGTCGCAGCCGCCGAAATACTTAGGCAAGTAAAGAATCCAGCTTCGACAGGATGGTTGTCCCTAACAAGTGACTCGGTCACCAAACCAATGGCAAGCCCCGATTCATCGATCAGAGGGCCGCCGCTGAATCCTCCCCTAGAAGTGGCCGAGACAACGTACGTCAGGTACTTGCTTCCTCTAATTCGAACTAGTGCATTGATCTTCCCATCGACAGCAACCTGAAATGGATGTGTGGTCAAAGGTATGGGGGGATAGCCAACACAAACGACGCGAGATAGAAGAAGAATATCTTCGGACTGATAGATGTCATCAGTTGAGCTGAGCTTTATTGCTGGAATATTCTCCGCTGCTTCAACACGAAGAACCGCAACGTCCACGTCGCCATCGGCAAGCTTTGGCTCTCCAGCAACCTTAAGCGAGCGGGGCCTAATTTCCTCGCTTAAGTGATTGTCGTGATAGCCGGTGCTCGCGCTTAGTGGCTGCGTAATGCTGATCTCTTGGATTCGATTGCCTTCCAATACGTGTTTGGCTGTAATGAAGTAGCCGTCACCGATATGAAATGCTGTTCCAATTGACTCATCGCCTTCTCTGGTCTCCACCACGACATACGCGATAGCACCCTTCGCTCTAAGGTAAACGTCGCGCATGCCCTCTCCAATGCCTAACGCTTGAATTAAGCCGCGCCGCGAAGCGGCGTCGGCTTGAATGATCGAATGGACTCCCCGCGTCACCACGCCGCGTCAATGCGCAAGCTGAAACTGTTGCCCATCAGTACGCGGGCACTCC
>NZ_LDJM01000055.1 GCF_001431485.1 Stenotrophomonas ginsengisoli
GCCCAAGACACAAGCGCACCCGGGCGCGACGCGGCAGGTTGGCAGCAGCACTGCGTGCACCGGCATCACTACCGGAGCCGCCCCTGCAACAGCCATAAAAAAACCGCCCCGGAGGGCGGTTTGCATGCTGAGGCCGAGCAAAAGACTCACATCTTCTGCTCGACCGGGCAGCAACTTACTTCTTCATCAGCTCGGCAATGGCCGCGCCCAGGTCGCCCGGCGAACGGACGGTCTTGACGCCAGCGGCTTCCATCGCGGCGAACTTGCCTTCGGCGGTGCCCTTGCCGCCCGATGCGATCGCACCGGCGTGGCCCATGCGCTTGCCGGCCGGGGCCGAGGCACCGGCGATGAAGCCCACGACCGGCTTCTTGACGTACTTGGCGATGTACTCGGCGCCGGCTTCTTCGGCGTCACCACCGATTTCGCCGACCATGATGATGCCTTCGGTCTGCGGGTCTTCGTTGAACAGCTTCAGGCAGTCAACGAAGTTCAGGCCGTTGATCGGGTCGCCGCCGATACCGATACAGGTCGACTGGCCCAGGCCCACTTCGGTGGTCTGCTTGACCGCTTCATAGGTCAGGGTGCCCGAACGCGACACGATGCCGATCTTGCCCGGCATGTGGATGTGGCCCGGCATGATGCCGATCTTGCACTCGCCCGGGGTGATCACGCCGGGGCAGTTCGGCCCGATCAGCACGGTGTCCGGGTAGGACGCCTTGAGCACGTTGTCCACGCGCAGCATGTCCAGCACCGGGATGCCTTCGGTGATGCAGACGATGACCTTGATGCCGGCAGCAGCGGCTTCCAGGATGGCGTCGGCAGCGAACGGCGGCGGCACGTAGATGACCGAGGCGTCAGCGCCGGTGGCGGCAACGGCATCGGCAACGGTGTTGAACACCGGCAGTTCCAGGTGGGTGGTGCCACCCTTGCCCGGGGTAACGCCGCCGACAACCTGGGTGCCGTATTCCAGCATCTGGGTGGCGTGGAAGGTGCCCTGCTGGCCGGTGAAGCCCTGCACGATCACCTTGGTGTTCTTGTTGATCAAAACGCTCATGGAAAAATCCTTGGTTCTCGCAGGAGCGACCCTGGTCGCGACGGCCTTTCCATCGAAATCAAGGAAAGGCATCGCGCGCAGGCGCGCTCCCACACAGAAAATGGGTTAGGCGGCAGCCTTGACGGCGTCAACGATCTTCTTGGCGCCGTCGTTGATGTTGTCAGCCGGGATGATGGCCATGCCGCTGTCACGCAGCAGCTGCTTGCCTTCTTCCACGTTGGTGCCTTCCAGACGGACGACGACCGGGACCTTGACGCCCACTTCCTTGACCGCGGCAATGATGCCTTCGGCAATCATGTCGCAGCGGACGATGCCGCCGAAGATGTTGACGAAGATGCCTTCGACCTTGTCCGAGGACAGGATCAGCTTGAAAGCCTCGATCACGCGCTGCTTGTTGGCACCGCCGCCGACGTCCAGGAAGTTGGCCGGCTCGCCGCCGTTGAGCTTGATCACGTCCATGGTGGCCATGGCCAGGCCAGCGCCGTTGACCATGCAGCCGATGTTGCCGTCCATGGTGACGTAGTTGATGTCCAGCTCCGAAGCGATCACTTCGGTCGGGTCTTCCTGGCTCTTGTCGCGCATGGCGACCAGGGCCTTGTGACGGTAGGCGGCGTTGTCGTCGCTGTTGAACTTGCCGTCCAGCGCGTACAGGTTGCCGTCGTCCAGGATGGCCAGCGGGTTGATCTCAACCAGGGCCAGGTCCTTTTCGTTGAAGATGCGGTACAGGTTGACCATGATGTTGGCGAACTGGCCGGCCTGCTTGGCGGTCAGGCCCATCTTGAAGCCGATGTCACGGCCGTGGTAACCCTGCACGCCCTCGACGAAGTCCACATTCAAGGTGTGGATCAGGTGCGGGGTTTCGGCCGCGACCTGCTCGATCTCCATGCCGCCTTCAGAGGAGGCAATGAAGCTGATGCTGCGGGTGCCACGGTCAACCAGCACCGACAGGTACAGTTCCTTGACGATCTCACCGGCGGTGGTCACCAGCACCAGGTTGACCGGCAGCTCGACGCCGGCGGTCTGGTAGGTGGCCATCTTGGTGCCCAGCATCTTGGCCGCAGCCGCCTGCACGTCTTCGACGGTCTTGCAGAACTTGACGCCACCGGCCTTGCCACGGCCACCGGCGTGGATCTGCGCCTTGACCATCCACGGGCCTGCGCCCAGCGACTTGGCCGCTTCCACCGCTTCTTCGGCGGTAGCGGCAACCTTGCCGGCCGGAACCGGGATGCCGTATTCGGCAAGCAGTTGTTTTGACTGGTATTCGTGGAAATTCATGCGTCACCGTGGGTATGGGATATCAACCGACCAGGCGCCTGAACAAGACTATTCATTCGGCGCGGTAGTCCCCCATTGTCACCCGCGACCGTCGCAATGCCAACAGGTCTGTACAAATTGATCACGCCACACCGCGTACACCTCGCCGGATTTGCCGAATCCGGCAACAGAGCCTGCCCGCGATACACTGCCGTGTCGCAACAGCACAGCGTCGGGAACCGCGCTTGAACCCCAGCCCCCTGCCCCCCCACCATCTGGACGCGCTGCCGCAGCGCGAGGCACTGGCGTATTCGCTGTACCGGCTGATGATCGCCCTGTTGATCACCGCCTTGCTGTTCAGCCCCTGGACCGAAGTCATCGGCATTCCCCACCAGGCCGAGCTGGCCCGCCCGGTGGCCCTGATCTACCTGACCATCGCCGTCTGGCTGACCCTGCGCAGCCAACGCTGGCGCTTCCTGGAGATGGGCGCGTTCTGGGGTGGGCTGATCGACATCACCGCCGTCACCATCACCCTGCACTCGTTGCCCAGCGCCGGCACCGGGCTGGCGATGTCGCTGCTGGTCAACCTCACCGTGGCCGCCCTGCTGCTGCGCCTGCTGCCGGCCATGCTGCTGGCGGTACTGGCCGGTGCCGGCCTGCTGCTGGAGCACGCCTTGCGCATGGTCGAAGGCCGCGATGCCAGCACCCCGGTCGAGCTGGGGCTGTTCATCACCAGCTACCTGGCCCTGGCCTGGTTCGGCTACCAGCAGGGCGCACGCGCCCGCCAGAACCGGGTGTTGGCCGAACAGCGCGGCGCCGAGGTTGCCAACCTGTATGAGATCAACGAACTGATCATCCGCCGCCTGCGTACCGGGGTGCTGGTGGTCGATGCCGATGACCGCATCACCCTGGCCAACGAGGCCGCCATCGTCCTGCTCGGCGAGGCCGCCCCTTCCGACAACGGCAGCCTGCCGCGCCTGCCCCCTCCACTGGCCGTGCGCCTGCACCGCTGGCGCCAGGGCTTTGACCACGAACTGGGCCCGATGCGCATTGCCAAGGGCCAGATCGAGGTGCAGCCGCGCTTTGCCCGCCTGCTGGCCGACAGTGACCAGGCCCTGGTGTTCCTGGACGACACCACGGTCATCTCACGCCGCGCCGAGTCGCTGACCCTGTCGGCAATGGGGCGTTTTTCGGCCAGCCTGGCCCACGAGATCCGCAACCCGTTGGCGGCAATCAACTATGCCACCCAGTTGCTGGAGGAATCCCCGGCCATCGGCGCGGCCGACCGCCGCCTGCTGCAGATCATCCACCAGCAGTGCCAGCGCACCAACGGCATCATCGAAAGCGTGCTCGGCCTGGCCCGGCGCGAACGCGCCATCCCCGAGAACATCGAGCTCAACGCCTTTGTGCGCCGCTTCGTGGAGGAATACCAGACCACCATGGCGCTGGAAGCCAACTCCCTGGACTACGTCCTGACCAGCGGCCAGGCCACTGCCCTGGCCGACCCCCGCCACCTGCACCAGGTGCTGTCCACCCTGGTCCACAACGCCCTGCACCACGGCCGCAGCGGCAACGAGCCGGCCCGGGTCAGGCTGCGCGTGGGGGTGATGGAACGCCACGCGGTGATCGACTGCCTGGACCGCGGCCCGGGCCTGGCACCGGCCCTGGCCGAGCAGCTGTTCCGGCCCTTCTTCACCACCTCCGAGCACGGCACCGGGCTGGGCCTGTACATTGCCCGCGAGCTGTGCCGGGCCAACCAGGGGCAGCTGGAACATGTGCCGATGCCGGCCGGTGGCGCCTGCTTCCGTATCACCCTGCCCGGCGCAGCGAGCATCACATCACATTGACAGCTTGATGTGTTTGGCGTCTGGCCATGCTTGGGATATCTTTGGCCGATGACTGAAACACGCACTGCCCTGATCGTCGATGACGAGCGCGACATCCGCGAACTGCTCGTTCTCACCTTGGGCCGCATGGGGTTACGCATCAGCACTGCCGCCAACCTGGCCGAGGCCCGGGAGCAGCTTGCTGTGCATCGTTATGACCTGTGCATCACCGACATGCGCCTGCCCGATGGCAACGGCATCGAACTGGTGCACGAGATTGCCCGCAACCACCCCAGCACCCCGGTGGCGATGATCACCGCCTTCGGCTCGATGGACCTGGCTGTGGAAGCCCTGAAGGCCGGCGCCTTCGATTTCGTCTCCAAACCGGTGGACCTGAACGTGTTGCGCGGCCTCGTCCGGCACGCTCTGGAACTGGGCAGCCAGGCCAGCGCCGCCAAGGCCAATGCGCCCCTGCCCAGCGAGAACCCCAGCCGTCTGCTCGGTGACTCCGTGCCGATGCAGGAGCTGCGCAGCACCATCGGCAAGGTCTCGCGCAGCCAGGCACCGGTCTACATCGTCGGCGAATCCGGCGTGGGCAAGGAGCTGGTCGCGCGCACCATCCACGAGCAGGGCGCCCGCGCCAAGGGCCCGTTCGTCCCGGTCAACTGCGGCGCGATCCCGGCCGAGCTGATGGAAAGCGAGTTCTTCGGCCACCGCAAGGGCAGCTTCACCGGTGCCCACGCCGACAAGCCGGGCCTGTTCCAGGCCGCCAATGGCGGCACCCTGTTCCTGGACGAGGTGGCCGAGCTGCCCCTGCAGATGCAGGTCAAGCTGTTGCGCGCCATCCAGGAAAAATCCGTGCGCCCGGTCGGCGCGGCCAGCGAAATCCCGGTGGACGTGCGCCTGCTTTCGGCCACCCACAAGGACCTCGCCCGGCTGGTGGCCGAAGGCCGCTTCCGGCATGACCTGTACTACCGCATCAACGTGATCGAACTGCGCGTGCCGCCGCTGCGCGAGCGCCGCGATGACCTGCCCCAGCTGGCCAGCACCATCCTGACCCGCCTGGCCAGCAGCCATGCCCGCATCCCGCCGCAGCTGTCCGCCTCGGCCCAGGATGCACTGGCCGGCTATGCCTTCCCGGGCAATGTGCGCGAGCTGGAGAACATCCTGGAGCGCGCCCTGGCCCTGGCCGAAGGCAGCAACATCACCGTCAGCGACCTGCGCCTGCCCGCCCCGCTGCCTGCACACAACAGCGACAGCATCCCGGCCCCGGCCAGCGAAGCCGTGCACGACATCGACAGCAGCAATGCCGCCCTGCCCTCCTACATCGAGCAGCTCGAGCGCGCCGCCATCCAGAAAGCCCTGGATGAAAACCGCTGGAACAAGACCCGTGCCGCCGCCCAGCTCGGCATCACCTTCCGCGCCCTGCGTTACAAGCTGAAAAAGCTCGGCATGGAATAAGGCCCCGCCCTGCAGCGATGACCTGCAGGAAGTCCAGCACCCGCTGTTGTGTGCAGGCAGCGGGGCGGGCAGGCGCAGGTCGCTGACGGTGATGTTGCTGCCTTCGGCCAGGGCCAGGGCGCGCTCCAGGATGTTCTCCAGCTCGCGCACATTGCCCGGGAAGGCATAGCCGGCCAGTGCATCCTGGGCCGAGGCGGACAGCTGCGGCGGG
>NZ_LDJM01000056.1 GCF_001431485.1 Stenotrophomonas ginsengisoli
GTGTTCTTCATCATCGGCGTGTACTACGCCACCGGCCTGGTCTGAGCCAACTGCTGCCCTGCCGGCCGGGACTCTCTCCCCCGGCCGGCAGGGCCGGATGCGAAAAAGCCGCCGGCAGCCCGATGTGTGCCTGTCGGTGAGAAACAGGTGGTTCTCCGGCGCGTGATGCCGAACTTTCCGGCATTTTGCAGCTTGGCAAGCAGTTCGCTGTTCTACGGCGTCAGCTGCCCAATGTTGCAGCGATCCTGAAAAATGAGGCACTGGTTGTCCACCGCGTCCCTGTCGCCATTGTCACGGTTCAGCAGTTCACAACATCTTCAAACCAGAGCCCATTGGTCCTTCTGGAGGTGAAGATGCCGGCAGCTTCCACGGCATCCTTGAACACTCGGTCGCAGAAGACTCCCCCGTGAAACGGCAACCTGAAAACATGTGCTGAACCCAACGCGTCGCGCTTGAACGCCAAGCGCACATCGCCTGTGAGGCGGTAGTACTTACCTTCCTCGTAGTCGTCGCTGATGACGATGTTGAGCTGGGATGCCACCTCATCCAGAGCATCCACTGTACGAATCACATCACAGAGGAAGTACGTTGGACCTTCGGAGCCGTCAGCCCGGCGATAGTCGACATTCGTGAAAACGAACGCGTCGGGATCTGTCGCCTCCATTACTTGACGTAGACGCGCAGAGACTAGCCAGTAGCCGCTCATGCCCCCTTCCAGGTCCTGCGGGGGGACACCCGCATGGGAGTGGTAGACCAACCTCGGCGTCTGGCGCAGCGGTGGGAAGCCACCGGGTTTGGGCTTCAAGATCAGCCGCGGCGGAGTCAGTAGAGCCTTCTCGTTCTCAAAGAGAACCCCATGACCTTTGCCACCCCGACGAGCATCCGGCTGCAATTTGAAGAATTCTCCAACCTTGGGATAATTGGCCGTTGACGATTCCATGTGCAAAGAAATCTCCTTAAAAATTCCCTCGGCAACAAACGCGCGAGATTTTATGAATGGCGACATTTCCCCCTGTTCGTGCGGCATAGGGTTCTACCCCGAAATCACGGACTGTCTGGAAAGGTCTTAAAAACTTCTGATCCTGTTTGGCCCGTCGCCGTCGCATCCTGGGATAGTGTCGGCGCTCGATGTATTCGAACACATCGGACCTGGCGGCATCGAGTGTCGGATACGCTGTGTGATAGATCCGCTCGCGCTTGAGCAATCCGAAGAAGCCCTCGCAGGCTGCATCGTCGCCACGCGGATGCCGCTCCTGCCGTTGCCAAACCGCCATCTGCACCGCTCTGATCACCATCTGCCGGTCCTGCCGATGATGCATCGACCAGCCCACAATGCGCTGATCAAACAGATCCAGCGCGACAAACAGATACAGTTTGGCCTGCTGGGTCTTGATCTCGGCAATGTCGGTGACCCACTTGGTTTGGGCTTCCGGGCGCTGAAATCACGCTCCAACAGATTGCGAACGCCCGGCGGTG
>NZ_LDJM01000057.1 GCF_001431485.1 Stenotrophomonas ginsengisoli
ACCGTGCACGCGGCCACCGCGCCAGTCCTTGTTGGACGGGCCATCGACGGTCTTCTGGGTGGCGGTGGCAGCGTGCACGGTGGTCATCAGGCCACGCTTGATGCCCCACTTGTCGTTGATGACCTTGGCCAGCGGGGCCAGGCAGTTGGTGGTGCACGAGGCGTTGGAGATGATGGCCTGGCCGGCGTAGGTCTTGCAGTTCACGCCATGCACGAACATCGGGGTGTCGTCCTTGGACGGGGCCGACAGGATGACCTTCTTGGCGCCGGCATCGATGTGCTTCTGGGCCGACACCTTGTCCAGGAACAGGCCGGTGGATTCGATCACCACCTCGGCACCGACTTCATCCCACTTCAGGTTGGCCGGATCGCGCTCGGCGGTCAGACGGATGGTCTTGCCGTTGACGATCAGGTTGTTGCCCTGCACTTCGACGCTGCCGTCAAAACGGCCGTGCACCGAGTCGTACTTGAGCATGTAGGCCAGATAGTCCGGCTCCAGCAGATCGTTGATGCCGACGATCTCGATGTCGTTGCCGAAGTTCTCGATTGCCGAACGCAGCACGTTGCGACCGATGCGACCGAAACCGTTGATGCCAACCTTGATTGCCATGAGTGACAAGTCTCCTGCAGCCGCGTGCATGCGGCGGGGTGGTAAAGGGAGCCGCATTCTAGCAGTCCGGCGCACGATGACAGCGACTTGTACGGGCAAACCGCACCCTGCCCGCAGCTGAACAGGGCACAGTCAATTGATTCCGATCAACGCCGTCCTGGTCGGTGCTGCCGACACTGTGCCCACACCAAACACCTCCACACAGCGAGATGCCCACCATGCGCAAGACCACCCTGATGCTTTCCGCCCTCGCCCTGGCTGCCGCCTCGATCGCCGCTCCGGCCATGGCCCAGTCCAAGGGTGACTGGACCGCCAGCGTCGGTATCGGCTCGGTCAACCCGACCTCGGACAACGGCAAGCTGGCCGGCGGCACCCTGGCCGTTGACGTGGACAGCGACATCAAGCCGACCATCACCGGCGAATACTTCATCGCCGACAACGTGGGCATCGAAGTGCTCGGCGCCCTGCCGTTCAAGCACGACATCAACATCGATGGCCTGGGCCGCGTCGGCTCGACCAAGCACCTGCCGCCGGTGGTCAGCCTGCAGTACCACTTCAACAGCGCCGGCAAGGTCTCCCCGCTGATCGGTCTGGGCGTGAACTACACCACCTTCTTCAGCGAATCCACCGGCGGTGCGCTGGCCGGCAGCAAGCTGAAGCTGGATGACTCCTGGGGCCTGGCCGCGCATGTCGGCGTGGACTTCAAGATCAGCGACAACGGTGCCCTGCGCATCGATGCCCGCTGGGCCGACATCGACACCAAGGTCAAGCTGGATGGCGCGGCCATCGGCACCGTGAACATCGACCCGATGGTCTACGGCGTCTCCTACGTCCACAGCTTCTGATATCACCTCCCCCTCCCGGTGATCCGCCCCCGGCCTTGTGGCCGGGGGTTTTGTCGTTTCTGGCGGCAACACGCCGGGCATGACTTTTGCCCCCTCGCCGCAACCGCGGCCAACGCTAGACTGCTGCCATGAACCGTTTTCTGATTCCCGTACTGGCTGGCCTGCTGTCCAGCACCCTTGCCTCCCCGGCGGCGGCCTGGGGCAGGCAGGGCCATGCCCTGGTCGCCGAGGTCGCGCAGACCCGCCTCACCCCGCAGGCCCAGGCGCAGATCGATGCCCTGCTGGCCCTGGAAGGACATCCGGACATCGCCGCCATTGCATCCTGGGCCGACCAGTTGCGCGAGCGCGACCCGGAACTGGGCCGGCTCAGCGCGCGCTGGCACTATGTCAACCTGGCCTCGCCGGAACAGAGCGCGCAGGAGAAATGCCATTACCAGCCGGCACAGCACTGCCACGACGGCAATTGCGTGATCGCGGCCATCGAGCAGCAGGGCCAGCGCCTGGCCGACACCACCCTGCCGGCCGAACAGCGCCTGCAGGCATTGAAGTTCGTGGTCCATTTCGTCGGCGACATCCACCAGCCGATGCATGCCGGTTACAGCCATGACAAGGGCGGCAACGACCTGCAGATCCAGCACAACGGCCGCGGCAGCAACCTGCATGCCTTGTGGGACAGCGGCATGATCGCCACCCGCGGCCTGGACAACCCGGCCTATCTGACCCGCCTGCAGGCCCTGCCCGACCCGGTACTGGCCCCGGCCCAGGTGACCGGCTGGGCCGAGAACAGCTGCCGCATTGCAGTCAGCGACGGGGTCTACCCGGCCCGGCGCCGCATCGGCCAGGCTTACGTGGACCAGCAGCTGCCGGTGGCCGAAGGTCAGCTGCGCCTGGCCGGCGAGCACCTGGCCGACCTGCTCAACACCCTGCTGGCAACGCCCGCACACGACTGAGCCGTTTGCCAGCAAGCCAGGCAATACCCCAACGCCCGCCGTGTGCGGGCGTTGTGCCATCCGGTCGATCCGATGCCGACCTGTGTGACCGCTTTCACAACCCCGAATGCGGCATCGCACAGATGACTTTTGCGCAGACGCCACATTGCCCTGTCCGACGCGGTTGCAAGGCCCGCTAAACAGCACCGGATCGGTCGTCTTTCGGCTCGAAAAAAGTGCTGTAAAAACAAAAAGTCGCATTTTGCTGCGCGACAGCATCTCGCACGCAAATGCGACAGATATGTGACTACTTCAAATTTTCATTAAAGGATTGTTCACAAATCCTTGTGTTTCGCTACTCTCCGAAAAACCTGCCGCTCACCGCTTACGCGGGTCCAGACAGGCCTCACCAATGGAGAGCACCTCGATGATCCACAGCAAGACCTTACGGCGTGCCGGCTTGAGCGTTGCACTGGGTATGTGCATCGCCGGCGGCGTCCAGGCCCAGAGCACCACCGGCAGCATCCACGGCAATGTGCCGCTGGCTGCCGGCAGCGGCACCACCACGGTGCAGGTCAGCAACACCAGCGGCCTGAGCCGTACCGCCACGGTGGATGCCAACGGCCGCTACAGCTTCAGCAGCCTGCCGGTGGGCCAGTACACCGTCACCGTGACCCGCGATGGCCAGGTCATCGGCAGCAACCAGGTCAACGTGGTGATCGGCAGCTCGGCCGACAGTTCCTTTGCCAGCGGCGGCAGCGCCAATGGCGATGCCACCACCCTGGGAGCTGTCACCGTCACCGCCACCACCCCGGCGGCGATTGACCTGTCCACCACCGATACGCGCAGTGTGATCACTGCCGAGCAGCTGGCCCGCCTGCCGCTGGGCCGCTCGGCCGAAGCCCTGGCCCTGCTCGCCCCGGGCGCTGTCTCCGGTGCAGCCGGCTACAGCGCCCTGAAAGGCCTGGTCTCCTTCGGCGGTGCCGGCGTGTCGGAAAACGCCTACTACATCAACGGTTACTTCTCCGGCGAGCCGGTCTCCAACCTCGGCGGCTTCTCCCTGCCCTATGGCGCCATTGCCCAGCAGGAAACCTTCACCGGTGGTTACAGCGCCAAGTACGGCCGTTCGGCCGGCGGCGTGATCAACCAGGTCGGCAAGCGCGGCACCAATGAATGGGAATTCGGCGCCCAGGTCCTGTGGGAGCCGGACTCCCTGCGCGAGGAATACAAGAACCTCTACCTGCCGGACATCGCCCTGCCGGCCGGTTACGAATACGAAGACGCGGACATGCCCGGCACGCTGTATTCGCGTGGCAAGGGTGCCGGCCAGGAAACCACCACCTACTCGGCCTACGTCGGCGGCCCGATCGTGCAGGACCGGCTGTTCTTCTTCCTCGCCGGCGAGGCCCGCAAGGTTGACGAAACCCTGAACTCCAACTCGCTGAGTACCGGCCGCACCACCTACGCCGAAACCGACAACCCGAAGATCTACGCCAAGATCGACTGGAACATCACCGACAACCACATGCTGGAAGGCACGTGGATGAAGGAGAAGAATGATTACTCCGGTTACTACCGCAGCTACGACATCGAAACCGGGCAGCGCGGTGAGCGCCTGGCGCTGACGCCAACCGAGGAGGAGCGCGACAGCGAGTACAGGATCTTCAAATACACCGGCTACCTCACCGACAACCTGACCCTGAGTGCCACCTACGGCCAGAGTGAGTTCACTGCCAAGGACACGCCCTACCAGTTGCCCGGCGTGGCCCATGTCGGCAACGCCACCAACCAGGATCCGTCCATTACCGGCGGCAGCCCGGTGTTCAGCAAGCTGGCCGGCTACCTCGGCCGCGACGGCGTCAACAAAACCGACGGCATCCGCGCCGACCTGGAATGGGTGGTGGGCGACCACACCCTGAGCGTGGGCATCGACAACATCAAATTCGAGGCCAACAACGAAGGCCAGTCGCAGGATTCGGCCTACTGGATCTACTCTCGCGGCACCCCGACCGGCAACATCAATGCCGCTCTTGGTGTGGGTGCCCCGGGTGGCGATGGTTACTACGTCAGCGACCGCCGCTACTTCACCAATACCAGCATGTCGCTGGAGCAGAAGGCCTGGTACCTGGAAGACCGCTGGCAGATCACCGATGACTTCCTGGTCACCCTGGGCCTGCGAAACGACGAGTTCACCAACAGCAACAACAGTGGTGCGGCCTACATGTCCTCCAGCGACCAGTGGGCGCCGCGCATCGGCTTCAGCTGGGACGTACTGGGTGATGCCAGCCTGAAGGTGTTCGGCAATGCCGGCCGCTACTTCCTGGCCATGCCCAACAACGTGGCCATCCGCGGTGCTTCGGCCTCGACCTACACCAACCAGTACTACACCTATACGGGTATCGACGAGAACGGTGCACCGACAGGCCTGACCGCCGTGGGCGGGGTCAATGGCGCACCGCCGCCGGGCGCGGTCTCGGCCAACGGCGAATACGGCACGCCGGTGGACGTGCTGGCCTTCGCACCGAGCGACCTGAAGAACATGTACCAGGACGAGTACATCCTGGGCTTTGACAAGATGCTCAACGCCAACTGGTCGGCGGGTGTGAAGTTCACCTATCGCGACCTGAAGTCCTCCATCGACGACATCTGCGACCCGTACACCTTCATGGACCACAACGGTCTGGAGAATGTCGGTGACAAGGACGGCAAGTACATCGGCCGCGACACCTCCGGCAAGCATGTGGAAGTGGCCTACTGCTACATGTTCAACCCGGGCGGCAGCAACACCTTCTCCCTGGCCAACGTGGACGCTGCCGGCAACCACATCGGCGGCCGCACCGACTATGTGATGAGCTCGCAGGACTGGGGCTTCACCAATGGCCTGCAGCGCACCTACCAGGCCGTGGACATCTACCTGGAACATCCGTTTGACGGCAAGTGGGAAGGCCGCCTGAACTACACCTACGCCAAGAGCCACGGCAACAACGAAGGCCAGGTCAAGAGCGAGTTCGGCCAGGTCAACATCTCCAAGACCCAGGACTGGGACGCCTGGCAGATCATGCAGTACGCCAACGGCTACCTGGCCAATGACCGCCGCCACCAGATCAAGCTGTATGGCAGCTACGCCATCACCGAGGAATGGACGGTGGCCGGCAACCTGCGTGTGCAGTCGGGCACCCCGATCAGCTGCCTGGGCTACTTCAACCCGGATGGCAGCATTGACGAAAGCTCCAGCGAAGGCGACCCGATCGGCTACGGCCCCAGCTACCACACCTGCTTTGGCCAGATTGCCAAGCCCGGTGACAAGCGCACCCCGTGGACGCGCCAGCTGGACCTGAGCATCGGTTACCGGCCGGCCGTGCTGGACGGCAAGCTGGGCGTCAACCTGCAGGTGTTCAATGTCCTCAACGAGGACAAGCCGCTGCAGGTGGACGTGACCTCCGAAGCCGATCCGTACATCGTCTCCAACACCTACCTGCTGCCGCAGGCCCGCCAGACCCCGCGCTTCGTACGTCTGGCCGTGTCCTACGACTTCTGATCACCTTGAGCAAGGCAGCAACGCAACAACAGACGGCCCCGGGAAACCGGGGCCGTCTGCATTGAAACCGGCACACTGCTGAGCTGTGGATCAGCTACCGCTGTTGGTGCTGTGGGTGGTGGTCTCATCCAGATCAAACCACACCGGCACCCGCACCTTGCCGGCCACCGGCTTGCCATCTTCCTGCGACGGGTTGAACTGCCACTTCCAGGCCGCCGCCACGGTGCTGGCATCAAACACCCCTGCCGGGCTGGACTCCACCACCTCGATGGCGGTCGGCTTGCCGTCCACGCCAACCTCGATTTCCAGCACCACCTTGCCCGACTGTCCCCGGGCAAACGCTTCACCCGGATACACCGGGGCACTCATCTCCCGGACCTGGACATCCACCGTTGCCGCGCCGAGCGCATCGACTTCGGCCGTGATCCGGCCGTTGTTCTGCACCGGGGCCGCTGCCGGTTGTGCCGGTTGTGCCGGTTGTGCTGGCTGTGCCGGCTGTGCAGCCCAAGCCACCGTCGACAGCAGCAGTACGGCAGCGGTGACACCGACGCCGGCCAGGCGACGTTGCAGCGGCGTTTGTTGTTCACGTTTCAGCATGACGATTCGCTCCTTCAAGGGATGGATGTCCTGCCAGTGGCAACCCACCGGCAGCGGGGACAACGCCAGGCTGGTCTTGAGCATGGCGCTGGCATAACTGCGGCGTGCATCGCCGCGCTGGGCGATGACGCGCTCATCGCAGGAGAACTCCTGATCGGCCCGCAGGCAGCGCTGCGCCAACACGAACAGCGGGTTGAACCAGAACAGGCAGCACCACAGGGCAACCAGGGCATTGATCCACCCATCGCCGCGACGCAGATGGATACGCTCGTGCAGCACGATCAGCGCCTGCTCATCGGCGCTGTAGCGGTGGGCAAACCCGGCCGGCAGCACGATGCGCGGCCGCAGCACCCCGACCAGCGCCGGCAAGCCGGGAACATCGGCGCCCTGCCAGCAGCCGTTGCCCAATGCCTGCAACGGGCCCAGGGCACGCACGAAACGCCGCTGCTGCCAGCACAGCAGGGCCGCCATCAACAGCGCGCCGCCTCCCCACAGCAGCAGCAAGCCATCGGCCCAGCCCCAGCCGACCGACACGGAGCCGGGCACCGGCAACATCGGGCCAACCACGGCAGCAACCGGGTTGGCGAGCACGGCCGTGCGCGGGGCCGGCAGCAGCAGCGCCACCGCCGACAGGGGCACCATTGCCCACAGCCCGTAAGCGGCACCGGCACCCAAGCGCCGGCGCAGCGGCCCGCGCAGCAGCAGCACCAGCAGGCAGGCGGCGCTGCTGGCCAGGGTGACCTGCAACAGCGGCTGCATGATCTCAAGGCTGGCCATCGTCGATCTCCTCCAGCAGCTGACGCAGCTGCGCCACATCGGCCGCACTGAGCTTGCGGTGCTGGCTGAAGTGGGCCACCAGCGGCGCGACCCGGCCATCAAACAGGCGCTCGAGCAGGCTGCTGCTTTCCTCCAGCATCCAGGCATCGCGCTGGATCAGCGGCGCGTACTGGTAGCGTCGGCCGTCCTTGCTGGCGGCGATCGCGCCCTTGTTGAGCAGGCGGTTGAGCAGGGTCTTGATGGTGGCCTCGGCCCAACCGGTATCGGCCAGGGCAGTGATCACCTCCTCGGCGCTGCGCGGTGCCTGCTCCCACAGCACCTGCATCACCCGCGATTCGGCTTCGGAGATCTGGATCATCGTTTACACTCGTAATCAGACGGACTGATTACACGCGTAAACGAAAGCAGCCGTCAAGTGCGCCAGCGCTGCCTGCCGACGAACGGTCAAGCGCCCACGTTGCCCTTCCCGATCACCGGGCACAAAAAAGCCGGGCAGTGCCCGGCTTTCTTGTCATCCACAGGGCTCAGCGGATCAGCGCTGGACCTGGGCCTTGGCAGCGGCCACCACCGCATCGACGGTGATGCCGAAGTGCTGGTACAGCTTGTCGGCCGGGGCCGAGGCACCGAAGGTGTCGATACCGATCACCGCACCGTCCAGGCCGACGTAAGCACGCCAGAAACCGGTGACACCGGCTTCCACCGCCACGCGGGCGCGCACGGCGTTGGGCAGCACCGACTCACGGTAAGCCGCGTCCTGGCGCTCGAACACGTCGGTGGACGGGATCGAGACCACGCGGGTGGCAATGCCCTGGGCATCCAGCTCGGCCTTGGCCTTGGTCGCCAGCTCCACTTCCGAGCCGGTGGCAATCAGGATCAGGGCCGGGGTGCCAGCGGCATCGGCCAGCACATAGCCGCCGCGTTCGATCTGCGCGATCTGCTCGCTCGAGCGCACGTTGTGGGCCAGGTTCTGGCGGCTGAACACCAGGCAGGACGGGCCGTCCTTGCGCACGATGGCCTGCTTCCAGGCCACGGCCGATTCCACCGCATCACACGGGCGCCACACATCGTTGTTGGGGATGTAGCGCAGGGAGGCCAGGTGCTCCACCGGCTGGTGGGTCGGGCCGTCCTCGCCCAGGCCGATCGAGTCGTGGGTGTAAACGTGGATGACGTGGGCCGGGATCAGCGCGCTCATGCGCAGCGCGTTGCGGGCGTAATCGCTGAACACCATGAAGGTGGCATCGAACGGCAGGAAACCGCCGTGCAGGGCCAGGCCGTTGGCGATGGCGCTCATGCCGAACTCGCGCACGCCGTAATAGACGTAGTTGGCGTTGGCGTCATCGCTGGCCACCGAGGTGGCGCCCTTCCACAGGGTCAGGTTGGAGTGGGCCAGGTCGGCCGAGCCGCCGACGATTTCCGGCAGCAGCGGGGCGAAAGCGGCAATCGCATTCTGCGAGGCCTTGCGCGAGGCAATGGTGGCACCTTCGGCGGCGACCTGGGCGATGTAGGCATCGGCCTGAGCCAGGAAATCGGCCGGCAGCTCGGCATGCGAGCGGCGGGTCAGCTCGGCAGCCAGTTCCGGGTAATGCGCCGCGTACTTGTCAAAGCGCTGCTCCCACTCGGCCTGGCGGTAGGTGCCGGTGCCGTTGGCGCGCCAGCCGGCATAGATTTCTTCGGGAATCTCGAACGGGCCGTGCTGCCAACCCAGCGCAGCGCGGGTAGCGGCCAGCTCGTCGGCGCCCAGCGGTGCACCGTGCGAGGATTCCTTGCCGGCCTTGGCCGGGGAGCCAAAACCGATGGTGGTGCGGCAGCAGATCAGGGTCGGCTTGTCGTCCTGGCCCAGGGCAGCCTCGATGCCGGCCTTGATGCTGTCCGCGTCATGGCCGTCGACATCGCGCACCACGTTCCAGCCATAGGCCTCGAAGCGTGCGGCGGTGTCATCGGTGAACCAGCCATCGGTATTGCCGTCGATGGAGATGTTGTTGTCGTCCCAGAAGCAGACCAGCTTGCCCAGGCCCCAGGTGCCAGCCAGCGAAGCGGCTTCATGCGACACGCCTTCCATCAGGCAGCCATCGCCCATGAACACCCAGGTACGGTGGTTGACGATGTCGTACTCGGGGCGGTTGAAGCGCTGGGCCAGCAGTTTTTCGGCCAGGGCCAGGCCCACGGCGTTGGCAAAGCCCTGCCCCAGCGGGCCGGTGGTGGTTTCCACGCCCGGGGTCTCATGACGCTCCGGGTGGCCGGCGGTCTTGCTGCCCAGCTGACGGAAGGCCTTGAGCTCGTCGATGGACAGGTCGTAGCCGCTCAGGTGCAGCAGCGCGTAATGCAGCATCGAGCCGTGGCCGTTGGACAGCACGAAGCGGTCACGGTTGAACCACTGCGGATTGCTCGGGTTGTGGCTCAGGTAATCGTTCCAGAGCACTTCGGCGATGTCAGCCATGCCCATCGGCATGCCGGGGTGGCCGGACTTGGCTTTTTCAACCGCATCGGCGGCAAGGAAACGGATGGCGTTGGCCAACTGGCGGCGGGTGGGCTGCGTCATGGTGTTCTTCAAGGACAGTGACGACCGCGGAGCTGCGGGCTGCCCATTATCCCATACCCACCCGGCCACCGGCCCCTGACCGGTGGCACAGGCATCACCGCAGTGGCTCAGTCCTGGCGGTCGGAGGCCAGCGCCGTAGCGCCTTCGGCCTGCGCCGGTTCATGCGCGGCCACCAGGCTGGTCAGGACCAGGTCACCGGTGACATTGAGCGCGGTGCGGCACATGTCCAGCAGGTGGTGCACGCCCAGGATCAGGCCGATGCCCAGCGGGTTGATGCCGACCATGCCGCAGATCAGGGCCACCACCGGCAACGCACCGGCCGGCACGCCGGCGGTGCCGATGCCGCCCAGGATGCACACCACCATCACCAGCACCTGCTGGCCAAAGCTCAGGTCCACACCGAAGAACTGGGCCAGGAACAGCACGGTGACGCCCTCGTACAGCGATGTGCCGTTCTGGTTGGCGGTGGCCCCCACCGTGAGCACGAATCGGGAGATCTTCGGCGGCAGGCCGATCTGGTCGGCCACCCGCAGCGCGGTGGGCAGGGTGGCATTGGAGGAGGCGGTGGAAAACGCCATCAGCGTGGCTTCCTGGGTGCCACGGAAGAAGGCCAGCGGCGAGCGCCCGGACAGCTTCAGGGCGATGGAGTAGCTGATGAACATGTGCACCGCCAGCGCGGCCACCACTACCAGCACGTAGGCGCCCAGGCGCACGATGACCTCGCCGCCGAACACCACCACCAGGTTGAACATCAGGCAGGCCACCGCGTACGGGGCCAGGCGGATCACCCGCCCGATCAGGGTCATGGAGACCTCGAACACGCCCTCGATCACCTTCTTCAGCGGCAACACCTTTTCCGCCGGTGACAGCACCATGCCCACGCCGAACATCAGGGCGAAGAACATCAGCGACAGGATCGCGCCATTGCTGCTGGCTGCGGCCAGTACATTGGACGGCACGATGGACAGGAACATCTCCAGCCCGGTGGGCTGGTTGTCCAGGCTGGCGATGATCTGCGCGCTGCGCTGTGCATTTTCGGCCAGCATGGCCTGGGCCATGACCGGGTCCACACCGGCGCCGGGCTTGAACACATTGACCATCACCAGGCCAATGGCCACCGCCGTACCGGTGAGCACGATGGTGTAGCCCAGGGTGCGCCAGCCGATGCGCCCCAGCGCACTGACATCGCCCATCTCGGCCACACCGATGACCAGGGCCGAGAACATCAGCGGCACGATCAGCATGAAGATCAGGTTGAGGAAGATCGTGGACAGCGGCGTGGTCACCCAGGTGATCACCTGCTTGATCCAGGCCGCATCGGCGGCCAGGTAGTGCACCACCAGACCAACCAGCAGGCCGGCAGCAAAACCGATACCCATCTTCCAGTGCAGCGGCATGCCGGCTGCCTTTTCCTGCGCCTTGCCCATCACCATCCCCATGCGGTTTGAACGCACAGCCTAGCAGGATGCAGGCACCGCGCTACCTGCCGGATGGGCCATGGTCTGGCCGGGCCGCTTACGGCGGATACAACGGTGGCAGCGGCTGCACGGGCACGGTGACAGGCGCCGGATGCAGGGCCGGGCCGGCCGCGAATGCCGCGCGCAATGCCGCCCGGGCTGCGACCCGGTCATTGCCGTCGGCACCCCACCAGCTGCGCTGGGCATCGTGCAGGACCTGTTGCTGCTGGCGGTCGGCCAAAGCGCCCATCAGGCCCGGCCAATCGTGGGTACCGGTGATGGCCTGCAAGGCATCGATGATCTCCTGCCAGCTGCCCTGGGCCAGCTGCTGCTGCAGATTGGCCTGGCCTGTCGCGGCCAACGGCAGCAACGCGGCAGGCGCGCCCCGCCGGCGCCAGTACCACAGCAACCCGGCGCCCAGGGCCATGGCCAGCAAGGCCAGCCCCCACACCATGCCAGCCTGTCGCGCCGGTGCCGGCTGCTGAGCCTGCGCTACCGCAGGCAATGCTGGCGCGGTGGCCGCCGCTGCCGGCCGGGCCGTACCGGCAGGCAGCACCTGTACGCTGATGGCCGGCTGCACGGTACGCCGCCGCTGGCCGCTGTCCACCTGCCACCAGTCCAGCTGCACTGCCGGCAGCTGCAACGGACCGGGCTGCTCGGCCACCACCACCACGCGACGGCGCAGCAGCAGTTGCGGGCGATCACCGTCAAAACGTTCCTCCACCTCGGTGGCCTGCGGATACAAGCGGTAGCCGGGCCCATCGGCAGGCAGCGGCAGGCTATCGAGCTGGGCACGCGAGGCACCGTCGACCTGGGCCTCGAGCACCAGCTCCACGCCCTGCCCCACCTCCAGCCGGTCCGGCGTCACCTGCCAACCCAGCAGCAGGTCGTGGGCCGGCAGCCAGGGATCAGGCGCATTGGCCGGCCGGGCCTGGACCCGCATCTGCAACGGCGGATCCTGTTCGGCCACCAGCAGCTGGCCGCGCCCGGCCCCCACCGCGCGCCCACGGAAGCGTGCCGGCGGCAGCGACAGCAGGCCACTGCGCTCGGGCAACAGCAGGTAGCGCCGCTCCACCACGTTGTAATGGCGGCCATCGACCACGGCCTGGTCGACCCGGTCATCGCCCACCCGCTGCAGGCCGGCATGCTCGGGCACGTCCTGGACCAGCTCACCGCCGGACAGCTGGGTGGCGTAATACAAGGCCACCACCACGCCCACGCTCTGGTGCACCCAGGGGCTGGCCGTATCCACACGGGTACGGATGAAGCTCAAGCCCGGGCCAGCGCCCGGGGCACTGCCAGCGCTGCCGGCCACAGCCGCATCGGTCACGGTCAACGACAAGGGCGCGGTGTGGTGCCTGCCCACCTGCAATGCAGGCACCTGCAGCTGGCCGGCACGCCGTGGCTGGATGCCCAGCACATACTCCACCCGGCTGTCGAAACGACCGTTGTGCATCTGGCTGTAACGGCGCATGGTCGGCGAATAGATCAGGAAGTCCCGCTCCAGCGGCGCGTAATCCGGGCTGGCATCAGCCCCCTCTGCGCTGATGGTCAGCGTGGCCACCTCGCCCAGCGCCAACTGGCTCCGGTCCAGCTGCGCCTGTACCTGGGCCTGCGCCGGGACCAGCGGCAGCAGGCACAGCACCAGCAACAGCCAGGCCAGGCCGAACCCGTGGCGCACAATCATCGCTGCCATTGCCGGCGCTCCTTTTCCAGCAGCAGCTTGCGCCGCAGCAGGGCGCCGGGCTCGTCCGGCACACGACGCAGCCAGAACTGCTGGGCCTGCTCCTGCTCCTGCGTGGCATCGGCCTGGCCGGCAGCAACACCGACGCCGGCCTGGCCATCCGGCGCAGGCTGGCCTGCCGCCAGCGCCTGCTCCAGCGCCTGGCGCTGGGCCTGGTTGGCCTGCGCCTGGGCGGCCGCATCAAAACCAGCATTGCCCGCAACGCCCTGGCCCTGCTGGCCTTGCT
>NZ_LDJM01000058.1 GCF_001431485.1 Stenotrophomonas ginsengisoli
CCCACCGTCGTGCCGGCATCCACGGTCACCGTGGCCTGGTAGGTCACGCTGTAGGTGCCCGGAGCCGTGTTGGCCGGCAGGGTCGCGGTGAAACCGCTGGCCGAAGCACCGCTGAAGGTGAAGCCAGCACCGGCCGGCGAGCCGCTCACCAGGGCCAGACCCGTGCCCAGCACGTCGGTCAGCTCGACCGGCTGCAGGGTATTGGCATCGGTGACCGTCACGGTCAGGGTGTAATCCAGCACGTCGCCCACTTCCACCGGACCGGTCGCACTGGTCGACTTGTTCACGTCCACGCTCGGCTTGGCCACCGGGGTGGTGGTAGTGCAGCCAGCTTCACTCGGGCACGGGGCGCCGCTCACCGTGTTGCTCACCGAGGTGCCGGCATCCACGGTCACGCGGGCCTTGTAGGTCACGGTGTGGGTGCCGATGGCGGCACCGGCCGGCAGCGTGCACACCAGTGGATTGGCCGCATTGCAGCTGAAATCCGGCGCAACGATCGAGCCAGCCACCAGCTCCAGGCCGGTACCCAGGGTATCGGTCAGGGTGGTCGCGGTAACGGTCTTGGCGTCGGTCACCACCACACTCAGGGTGTAGCTGATCTCGTCATTGACCTGGGCCGGAGTGCGCGGTGCAACGGCCGTCTTGCTCAGGGCCACGCCCGGCTTGGCCACCGGGGTGGTCGTGGTGCAGGTGCCGGTGCAGGTAGCACCAGTCGGGGTCACGGTGTTGCCCACCGTCGTGCCGGCATCCACGGTCACCGTGGCCTGGTAGGTCACGCTGTAGGTGCCCGGAGCCGTGTTGGCCGGCAGGGTCGCGGTGAAACCGCTGGCCGAAGCACCGCTGAAGGTGAAGCCAGCACCGGCCGGCGAGCCGCTCACCAGGGCCAGACCCGTGCCCAGCACGTCGGTCAGCTCGACCGGCTGCAGGGTATTGGCATCGGTGACCGTCACGGTCAGGGTGTAATCCAGCACGTCGCCCACTTCCACCGGACCGGTAGCAATT
>NZ_LDJM01000059.1 GCF_001431485.1 Stenotrophomonas ginsengisoli
ACACTGACCTTCAGGTTCCGATTGGAACCGAGCAAGAAGGGCTGGGTCCATCGGAATCGCCTGCACACATGGCAAATTGGCCCCTCCCAAGCAGAGGCGGAGGGAGAGAAACATCGACCTTCCGGTTCCAATTGGAACCGACTAAGCAGGGGTGGATCCAACGGAACCGCCTGCACATTAGGCCAATTGGACCCTGCCATGCAGGGTGGAGGAAGAGAAGTATCGACCTACAGGTTCCAATTGGAACCGAGTAAACAGGGCTGGGGCCAGCGAAGCCACCTGCACACTACGTCAATTGGACCCTGCCTGTTAGAGGGAGCGGGTGCGAAGAATCAACGTTCCGGTTCCATTTGGAATCTGGGTGTAGGAAGTAGCTTGAATAAAAGATCGTGATAATTCGGCACCCACAAAATTTTTCTGTCATCTGGTCGAATTGTATAAAAATCTATAAATATCAGTCGGTTGCGTCATTGCGGGGTGTTGGCTTCCCGTGTGCGAGGAGGTGTGGAATTATCACGATCCTGATTGCCCCGGTTCTGGTTGCTACCGTTGCGCGCCGATTCCCGTTGGCACTATGCAAGCAAGCTGGGCAGAAGGAGAGGGAGCGAGGCATCGACCTGCCCGTTCCAATTGGAACGGACCAGGCAGGGCTGGGTCCAGCTGAGCCGCCTGCACACTAGGCCAATTTGCCCCTGCCAGGCAGAGGGGCGGGAGCGAAGTATCGAA
>NZ_LDJM01000006.1 GCF_001431485.1 Stenotrophomonas ginsengisoli
TCAATGTTGCTAAGCCGGTAACGCCTCTGGCGCCAACGGGAAAATCAGGGCTGTTAGCTCAGTTGGTAGAGCAGTTGACTCTTAATCAATAGGTCCAAGGTTCGAATCCTTGACAGCCCACCAAGACCAAGGCATCTGTGACAAGCAGGTGCCTTTTTCTTTATCTGCCGAGCTGCGAGAATGCAGCGGCATGCAAGTTGCGAAAGTGGCGGAATTGGTAGACGCCCTGGATTTAGGTTCCAGTGTCGCAAGACGTGGGGGTTCGAGTCCCCCCTTTCGCACCATCTCACGGCCTGCTGCAGCCTCTGTCCATGCGGCTGCATTGTCCGCTGGCGGCCAGCGCCGTTATACGCCAAACTACAGGGCTGTGAAGGGTTTTTTGATGCCCTTCGTCCATAACCGTTTCTCTTCCCTATCGAGCCGGCGGCGGAGCTGCCGGTGGCAGGAGTCAACATGCAAGCTTCGATTGAAACCACTGGCACCCTGGAGCGCCGCCTGTCCATCACCCTGCCGGAAGACCGCCTGCAGAGCCTGATTGCCGGCCGTCTGGCCGACATCGGCCGCAATGTGCGCATCAAGGGCTTCCGCCCGGGCAAGGTGCCGGCCAAGGTGGTCGAGCAGCGTTTCGGTGCCCAGGTTCGCGGTGAGGCAATCGAAGGCCTGCTGCGCGAGGGTTTTGATTCGGCTATCCGCAGCAATGAACTGCGTGTTGTCGGCAATCCGCGTATCGAGAAGGCTGGCGAAGGCGAGCTGGATTTCGTTGCCACCGTCGACCTGGTGCCGGAATTCGGCGAGATCGACGTGACCAAGCTGACCGTGGTCCGTGACACCGCCGAGATCACCGATGCCGACATCGAGCAGATGATCGAAAACCTGCGCCTGCAGCGCCGCAGCTTCGTGCCGGTCACCCGTGCCGCAGCCGAAGGCGACCTGGTCGCAGTGGAAACCTATTCGGTGGTGGACGGTGAGCGTCTGCCGGCCGAAGGCGCCGAGAAGGGCCAGGTCATCATCGGTGGCGGCATGATGTATGCCCCGATCGAGCAGGGCCTGGTCGGTCTGGCCAAGGGCGAGGAAAAGACCCTGGATGTGGAATTCCCGGCGGACTGGCGCGTGCCGGCCCTGGCTGGCAAGACCGCCCAGGTCACCGTGAAGGCTGCTGATGTGGCCGAGTCGGTGCTGCCGGAAGTGGATGCCGAGTTCATCAAGAGTTTCGGTGTGAAGGGTGGTGACGTCGAGCAGTTCCGCGCCGACATCCGTTCCAACCTGCAGCGCGAGCTGAAGGGTGCGCTGATGAACCGCCTGCGCCGTGAAGTCGGCGAGCAGCTGATTGCCGCCTACGCCCACATCGAGCTGCCGGCACGTCTAGTGGAGGCTGAAGCCCGCAGCATGCTGGCCCAGCAGATCGAGCAGATCCGTCGCCAGGGCGGCAACCCGGGCCAGGTCCCGGCCGATGCCCACCAGGGCTTTGCCGATGCAGCCCGCAAGCGCGTGCTGGTCGGCCTGCTGGTTGGCGAGATCGCCCGCATCAACCAGCTGCGTCTGGAGCCGGCACGCCTGAACGAAACCCTGAACCTGATTGCTTCGACCTACGAAGAGCCGGAGCAGGTGGTTGAGATGTACCGCAAGGATCCCCAACTGATGAATGGCCTGCAGGGCCGTGTGATGGAAGAGCAGGTGATCGACTGGATCGCCGAGCGCGCCCAGCACACCGAGCGCAGCCTGAGCTTCCAGGAAGCGATCCGCCAGTAACACCGGCCGGCGTAAGCTGGCTACGCCCCCGCGCCGCATGGCGCGGGGCGATTCCTTCAGATACAGGTGCCCGTGAATGGACAACCGAACCAAAGCCTTGAACCTGGTTCCGATGGTGGTCGAGCAGACCGCTCGTGGTGAGCGCTCTTACGACATCTACTCGCGTTTGCTCAAGGAGCGCCTGATTTTCCTGGTCGGTCCGATCGACGACCACATGGCCAACCTGGTGGTGGCACAGCTGCTGTTCCTGGAAGCGGAAAATCCGGAAAAGGACATCAGCATCTACATCAATTCGCCCGGTGGCGTGGTCACCGCCGGCATGGCCATCTACGACACCATGCAGTACATCCGCCCGGATGTGAGCACCATCTGTGTCGGCCAGGCCTGCTCGATGGGCGCGCTGCTGCTGGCTTCCGGCGCGGCCGGCAAGCGCTTTGCGCTGCCCAATTCGCGCGTGATGATCCACCAGCCGCTGGGCGGTTACCAGGGCCAGGCCACGGACATCGACATCCATGCCCGTGAAATCCTGACCCTGCGTTCGCGCCTGAACGAGGTGCTGGCCAAGCACACCGGCCAGAACCTGGAAACCATCGCCCGCGATACCGAGCGCGACAATTTCAAGAGTGCCTTCGAAGCCCAGGCCTACGGCTTGGTCGACCAGGTGCTCGAACGCCGCCCCGAGGAATCGATCCAGCCCGTTTGACCGTGGCAAGTGATTGAAAACAAAGCGGTAAAGGCAGGGTCGGCGCTGGACGGGAGTCCGCCCGGCCCTGTGCTATTCTCGAACACACATCCCTGCATCTTGCAGGGGAGCAACTGGATAAGCGAAGCATGACTGAAGACCGGCAAGGGCGTTCCGCAGACGGCGGCAAGATTCTCTACTGCTCGTTCTGTGGAAAGAGCCAGCACGAGGTCCGCAAGCTGATTGCTGGCCCGAGCGTGTTCATCTGTGATGAATGCGTGGCGCTGTGCAACGACATCATTCGTGAGGAACTGGAGGAAAAGGCTTCCTCGGCGCGCAGCTCGCTGCCCAAGCCGAAGGAAATCCTGGAAGTCCTGGACCAGTACGTGATCGGCCAGAACCGTGCCAAGCGCACCCTGGCAGTGGCCGTGTACAACCACTACAAGCGCATTGAAAGCCGTCAGAAGAGCGATGACGTGGAGCTGGCCAAGTCCAACATCCTGCTCGTCGGTCCGACCGGTTCGGGCAAGACCCTGCTGGCCGAAACCCTGGCGCGCATGCTCAACGTGCCCTTCACCATGGCCGATGCGACCACCCTGACCGAAGCCGGCTATGTCGGCGAGGACGTGGAAAACATCATCCAGAAGCTGTTGCAGAAGTGCGATTACGACGTGGAAAAGGCCCAGCAGGGTATTGTCTACATCGATGAAATCGACAAGATCTCGCGCAAGAGCGAAAACCCGTCCATCACCCGTGACGTGTCCGGCGAAGGCGTGCAGCAGGCCCTGCTCAAGCTGATCGAAGGCACCGTGGCCAGCGTGCCGCCGCAGGGCGGGCGCAAGCATCCGCAGCAGGAATTCCTGCAGGTGGACACCAAGAACATCCTGTTCATCTGCGGCGGTGCGTTTGCCGGCCTGGACAAGGTGATTGCGGCCCGTTCCACCGAGGCCGGCAGCATCGGTTTCGGCGCCAAGGTCAAGTCTTCCGAGCGTAAGCAGGAAGTGGGCAAGGTGCTGGCCCAGGTGGAGCCGGAAGACCTGGTCAAGTTTGGCCTGATCCCGGAATTTGTCGGCCGTCTGCCGGTGGTTGCCACCCTGGAAGAGCTGGACGAAGCAGCCCTGGTGCAGATCCTGACCGAGCCGAAGAACGCCATCACCAAGCAGTTCAAGAAGCTGTTCGAGATGGAAGGCGTGGAGCTGGAGTTCCGCCCCGATGCGCTGTCGGCCATCGCCAAGAAGGCGCTCAAGCGCAAGACCGGCGCCCGTGGCCTGCGCACCATCGTTGAATCGGTGTTGATGGACACCATGTACGAACTGCCCTCGGCCGAGAACGTGACCAAGGTGGTGGTGGATGAGTCGGTGATCGAGAGCAAGTCCGAGCCGTACCTGATCTACGCCACCCCGGCGGCGCCGGCCAAGGCGGCCTCGGGCGACTGAGTCGCCGTAGCTGCCCCTTGCAAGTGCACGTCGATGGCCCCATAACGGGGCCATCGGCGTTTTATTGCCCCACCAGCCCGAGAGAATCCCCATGGCTGCATCCCGTACCGACGTTATCCACCTGCCCGTGCTGCCCCTGCGCGATGTGGTGGTGTTCCCGCACATGGTGATCCCGCTGTTTGTCGGGCGCGACAAGTCCATGCGTGCCCTGGAGCTGGCGATGGAGGCGGACAAGCGCATCCTGCTGGTGGCCCAGACCTCGGCCGACATCGATGACCCGTCCGGCGAGCAGCTGTTCGGCGTGGGTACCCTGGCCCAGGTGCTGCAGCTGCTCAAGCTGCCTGACGGCACGGTCAAGGTGCTGGTCGAAGGCGTCTCGCGTGTGGCCGTGGACAAGGTGGTCGAAGAGCAGGGCGCGCTGCATGGCGATGGCCGCGAGCTGGCCGATGCCGCTGCCGGCGATGACAAGCAGGTGCGCGCGGTGGCGCGCTCGCTGATGTCGCTGTTCGAACAGTACGTCAAGACCAACCGCAAGCTGCCGCCGGAACTGCTGCAGACCCTGGCCGGTATCGAAGAGCCGGACCGTCTGGCCGACACCGTGGCCGCCCATCTGGGCGTGCGTCTGGCCGACAAGCAGAAGCTGCTGGAAACCCTGGCCGTTTCCGAACGGCTGGAAATGCTGGTCGGTCTGGTCGACGGCGAGCTGGACGTACAGCAGCTGGAAAAGCGCATCCGCGGCCGGGTCAAGTCGCAGATGGAAAAAAGCCAGCGCGAGTACTACCTCAACGAACAGATGAAGGCCATCCAGAAGGAACTGGGCGACCTGGATGACGCCCCGGACGAGCTGGAGGCGCTGTCGCGCAAGATCAGCGAAGCCGGCATGCCCAAGGCGGTGGAGGCCAAGGCCCGTGCCGAGCTGTCCAAGCTCAAGCAGATGTCGGCCATGTCCTCTGAAGCGGCGGTGGTGCGCAACTACCTGGATTGGCTGCTGGGCGTGCCGTGGAACAAGCGTTCCAAGGTGCGCAAGGACCTGGCCACCGCGCAGGAAACCCTGGACGCGGACCACTACGGCCTGGAGAAGGTCAAGGAACGCATCCTGGAATATCTGGCGGTGCAGTCGCGGGTCAAGCAGATGCGTGGGCCGATCCTGTGCCTGGTCGGGCCGCCGGGCGTGGGCAAGACCTCGCTGGGCCAGTCCATTGCCAAGGCCACCAACCGCAAGTTCGTGCGCATGAGCCTGGGCGGGGTGCGTGACGAGGCCGAGATCCGTGGCCACCGCCGTACCTATGTCGGTTCGATGCCGGGCCGCATCGTGCAGAACCTGAACAAGGTCGGCAGCAAGAACCCGCTGTTCGTGCTCGATGAAATCGACAAGATGAGCATGGATTTCCGTGGCGACCCGTCCTCGGCCCTGCTCGAGGTGCTGGACCCGGAACAGAACAGCGCCTTCAACGACCATTACCTGGAAGTGGATCTGGACCTGTCCGAGGTGATGTTCGTTGCCACCTCCAACTCGCTCAACATCCCCGGCCCGCTGCTGGACCGCATGGAAGTGATCCGCATCCCCGGTTACACCGAGGATGAGAAGCTGGCCATCGCCAGCCGCTACCTGCTGCCCAAGCAGCTCAAGGCCAACGGCCTGGTGGACGGCGAGCTGGCGGTCGAACAGGAAGCGCTGCGCGACATCGTGCGTTACTACACCCGCGAATCTGGCGTGCGCAACCTGGAGCGCGAGATCGCCAAGATCTGCCGCAAGGTGGTCAAGCAGATTGCCCTGGCTGGCCCGAAGGGGATCAAGCCGGTCAAGCGTGGCCGTGGCAAGAATGCCACCACGGTGCTGGTGGTGGTGGATTCGGCCAACCTGGACAGCTACCTGGGCGTGCGTCGTTTCGACTTCGGCCGCGCCGAGGAGCAGAACGAGATCGGCCTGGTCACCGGCCTGGCCTGGACCGAGGTCGGCGGCGAGCTGCTGCAGATCGAGTCCACCCTGATCCCGGGCAAGGGCGCGGTCACGCTGACCGGCCAGCTCGGCAACGTGATGAAGGAATCGGCCACGGCGGCCCTGTCGGTGGTGCGTTCGCGCGCGCCGCTGCTGGGCATCAATGCCGATTTCCTGCAGAAGCATGACCTGCACGTGCATGTACCCGATGGTGCCACCCCCAAGGACGGCCCCAGCGCCGGTATCGCCATGGTCACGGCCCTGGTGTCCACGCTGACCAAGGTGCCGGTGCGTGCCGAAGTGGCGATGACCGGTGAGATCACCCTGCGTGGCCGGGTCACGGCCATCGGTGGGTTGAAGGAGAAGCTGCTGGCGGCCCTGCGTGGTGGCATCACCACGGTCATCATCCCGGAGGAGAACCGCAAGGACCTGGCCGACATTCCGGCCAATGTCACCGATGGCCTGACCATCGTGCCGGTGAAGTGGATCGACGAAGTGCTGGATATCGCCCTGGAGCGCCCGACCCGGCCCAAGGTGCGCAAGGCCGCGGCCAAGCGGGCCACATCCAAGACTGCGCAGCGGGTCACGGTGCGCGGCAAGGGCAAGGGCAGTACCGGTTCGCGCGTAAAGCACTGAACCAACCCGCAGTAAATGCCCAAAACCCGCGTCATTCAAGGCTTTTCAAGCTTGCGTGGGGTAGGGGGCGCTGGTATAAAAGCAGCTCTTGCGGGGCCGGCCGGTCGGCTCGCCCCGCAACCAAAACCCACCAGCCTGTTGCATTCCCATCCGGACAGGCCGGTATCCAATTTCCGCGGCAAACCGCACAGGGAGCTTTACCAAATGAACAAGACCGAATTGATCGATGGCGTCGCCGCTGCAGCTGATCTGACCAAGGCCGAAGCCGGTCGTGCCGTCGATGCGATCATCGGCGAAATCACCAAGGCCCTGAAGAATGGCGAAGCCGTGACCCTGGTCGGCTTCGGTACCTTCCAGGTGCGTGAGCGTGCCGAGCGCACCGGCCGCAACCCGAAGACCGGCGACACCATCAAGATTGCCGCCTCGAACAATCCGTCGTTCAAGGCTGGTAAGGCCCTGAAGGATGCTGTAAACTAATCTGCTCGGCACGGGTGCTTAGCTCAGCGGTAGAGCGTCTCCTTTACACGGAGAGGGTCGGGGGTTCGATCCCCTCAGCACCCACCAAGGCTAGGCCTTGATGCTGATTTGAAATGTGGAGCGGTAGTTCAGCTGGTTAGAATGCTGGCCTGTCACGCCGGAGGTCGCGGGTTCGAGTCCCGTCCGCTCCGCCAGTTTCAAGAAAGCCCCTGCTGCGGCGGGGGCTTTCATTTCCCTCAAGCCAAAAGCTTGCGGGGCCGGGTTTTCAAGTACGGAGCGGTAGTTCAGCTGGTTAGAATGCTGGCCTGTCACGCCGGAGGTCGCGGGTTCGAGTCCCGTCCGCTCCGCCACTTGAATAAAACCCTTCCAATTTGAGATTTGTTCTGTATACTGGGCAAATACCAAGTTTCAAGCGCGGAGCGGTAGTTCAGCTGGTTAGAATGCTGGCCTGTCACGCCGGAGGTCGCGGGTTCGAGTCCCGTCCGCTCCGCCAGTTGTATCCCGTCAGGCTTTCGGGCCTGCTCGGCAAAAGAATCGATGTGGAGCGGTAGTTCAGCTGGTTAGAATGCTGGCCTGTCACGCCGGAGGTCGCGGGTTCGAGTCCCGTCCGCTCCGCCATTGTTCTCAAACCCCCGCCTGGTGCGGGGGTTTGTTTTTTCTGTCTTGTGCATTGTCAATCGTGAGTGAGGGCCCGAAGCGGGTTACACTGCCCGGCTCGACATCAGGCCTTTGGTCCCAATGCTGCAGAAACTTCGCGACAAGAGTTCAGGCTGGATCGCTACCACGATCATTGTCCTGCTGATGGTTCCCTTCCTGTTCGTCATCGATTCCAGTTATCTGGGCGGTGTGGGTGCGAACAATGTGGCCCGTGTACAGGCTCCGCCGAGCTGGTGGAAGAGCGCTCCGTCGTTCTGGCCGGTCTCGATGCTGTGGCGCAGTGCCGAAATCACTTCCGACGACTTCCGTACCCGCTTTGAACAAGTGCGCATGAGCGCACGTGAGCAGCAGGGTGATGCGTTCGATCCGCGCCAGTTCGAGTCGCTGGAAAACAAGCGTCTGGTGCTGGAGCAGCTGATTGACGAGCAGGTCGTGCGCCTGGCCGCCGACGAGGCCGGCATCGTCATCGGCGATGCGGCCGTGGCCCAGTACATCCAGCAGATCCCGGCATTCCAGCGCGACGGCAAGTTCGATGCCGACCAGTACCGCCTGGCCCTGTCCCAGGGCGGTGTGGCGCGCAGCCCGGCGGCTTTTGATGCGCTGGTGCGCGATTCGCTCAAGCAGGCCGTGATCCCGACGGCGCTGGCACGCAGCGGTTTTGTCACCGCTGGCGAGGCCGAGCGTCTGTTCAAGCTGCTTGGCCAGACCCGTGACGTACAGCTGGCCGTGGTCGATCCGGTGGCCGCCGACGTTGCCGCCGTGACCGATGCACAGATCACCCAGTGGTATGCCGACCACGGCGATGACTTCCGTCAGCCCGAGCAGGTCAGCGTGGAGTATGTGGAGTTGCTGGCCAGCCAGTTGCCGCCGCCGGTGGCTGCTGACGAGGCCGCCCTGCGTGCCCGCTACGAGGCCGAGAAGGTGCGCTTTGTTGCGCCTGAGCAGCGTCGTGCCGCGCACATCCTGATCGAAGCCGGCAGCGACAAGGCCGCCGCACGCGCCAAGGCCCAGGCCCTGGCCGAGCAGGCCCGTGCCGGTGCCGATTTTGCCCAGCTGGCACGTGAGAATTCGGCTGATCCGGGTTCCAGGGACAGTGGTGGTGAACTGGGTTGGGTCGAGCGTGGGGTCATGGTCGGTGCGTTCGAGGACGCGCTGTTTGCCATGAAGACCGGTGAGATCGCTGGCCCGGTGGAAACCGACTTCGGCTTCCATGTGCTGAAGCTGGAAGAAACCAAGGGTGGTGAGGGCAAGCCGTTCGAGGAAGTGCGTGAGCAGCTGGCTGCCGAGCAGCTGCGCGCTGACGCCGAAGGTGCCTTCAATGCCCTGAGCACCAAGCTGGTGGACGAGGTTTACCTCAACCCGACCGCGCTGGCCCCGGCCGCTGCTGCTGCCGGCGTCGAGCTGAAGACGGCTGGCCCGTACAGCCGCGATGATGCTGTCGGCATCCTGGCCCACCCGCAGTTGCTGCGTCTGGCTTTCTCCGAAGTGCTTATCGCCGATGGCACCGTGAGCGAGCCGGTGGAAATTGCCCCGGGCCACACCGTGATGCTGCGCGTCAGCGCCCATCAGGCCGAAGCGGCGCAGCCGCTGGAGCAGGTGCGCGACAAGGTGGCTGCTGCAGTGGCCGCGGACGTGGCTGACAAGGCCATGCTGGCAAAGGTCGATGCGCTGCTGGCCTCGGTGGCCGATGGCAAGACCACGCTGGCCGATGCGGCCGGCAAGGCCGGCCTGAGCGTGCAGGCCCTGGACAAGCTGCCGCGTGGCGTGCCGGTGCCCGGTACCAAGGCCAATGCCGAGATCTTCCGCGCCCAGGCGCCGGCCGAAGGCAAGCCGACCTACGGCAAGCTCAAGCTCGATGACGGCCGTCATGCCCTGTTCGCCCTGACCGCCGTCACCGCCGGTGAAGTGGCCCAGGTGCCGGAGCAGCAGCGTCAGATGCTCACCGAGCAGCTCAGCCAGATTGATGGCAACAACGCTGCCGAAGCGTTCGTGCGCGGCATGCGCGAGCATTTCAAGGTGCAGGTCAGCGAAGACCAGCTGTAAGCACCGCGCTCCAGCGTGTTGAAGACAGGCCCGGCTTTGCCGGGCCTGTTTTTTTGTGCGCGCCCGGCTGGTCAGGGGGGGCGGATCGCTTGTCTGATCGATGCGGCGGCTGCGCCACGCTGCCGGCCGATTGCCTGCTTGCCAAGGCCTGCCCGCAGCGCGGCGGATGCTGTTTGCTGGCGCGGCCGCTGCCTGGCTGGGGTTCAAGGCGGTGCCGTGGGGCGGACAAAAAAACGGCCGCAGGATGTCTGCGGCCGTTTTGCTGACAGCTGGTGCTGCTTGCTACAGGCTGTCGATATGCAGTTCCATGCCCGGCTTGAGCACGCTGCTGCTGCTCAGGCCGTTGCTGGCCAGCAGGCGCGCCAGCGGTATGCCATGGCGGCGGGCGATGGCCCACAGCGACTCGCCGGCGCGGACGGTGTGACGGCGGGCCTTGCCGGTATCGGCGGCGGTGCTTGCTGCGGCCTGCTGGCGTGCCGGGCTGCTGGCAGCGGCCACACTGTTGCCGGCAACGGCCAGCGCGGTGGGTTCGGCAATCGCGCGGTGGCGCGGTGCCAGTACCCCCAGGCTGCGCGAAGGCGAGCGGCTGCTGGCCAGCGGGTTGAGCCTGGCCATCTTGGCCGGGTCCAGGTCGCGCGCATCGGCCCATTGCTGCAGGGAGCTGCCGGCCGGCAGCTGGTAGGCGGCCAGATAAGGCACTTCGCGGTCCAGGTGGGCCATCAGGCTGCCGTTGTCGGCAGCATCCTCCAGCACACAGGTCAGGGCGTGCAGCTTTTCCACGTAGCTGTAGGTGATCGGTGACAGCCCGGCGAGCTGGTCGGGAGTGGCATTGCCGGCATTGACCCCGGCCCGGCGCATGGCCTGCAGGATGCGGTACTCGCCGGCGTTGTAACCCATCACCGCCAGCTCCCAGCGCCCGCCGAACATGCCGTGCAGGGTCTTGAGGTAGCGGATGGCGGCGGTGGTCGATTCGCTGGCCGAATAACGGCCGTCGATGCCCTGTCCCATCGGCACCTTGTGGTTGCGCGCGGTATTGGCGATGAACTGCCACAAGCCGGCAGGGCCGGCATTGCTGCGCGCATCCGGGCGATAGCCGCTCTCCACGAACGGGATCAGCGCAAATTCGGTGGGCAGGCCTTCGGCGCGCAGCTGGTCCACCACATAGCCGAACAGGGGCAGCAGGTTGTCGTCATGCTTGCCCATGCGGCTGGCCGCATGGCGGAACTGACGCTTCCAGCGCTCGGAGGTGGCGCTGGAGTCGCACTGCGGCTGGGCCAGGCCTTCACGGAACTGGGCGAAGATTTCCTGGCCGTTGCGGGTGGTCGGGGGCGGCAGGCTGTCGGCCGCGTAGGGGGGCTGGGCCAGGCTGGGCAACAAGGCCGGCAGGTTGCTGGCCTGGGCCGCAGACGGCACGCCAAGGGTGCCGGCCATGCCCATCAGCAGGGCGGCCGGCAGCAGATGCCAGCCCCTCATGCGGCGAACCCGTCTTTCCAGCCGCGCAGCGCGGCAAACACGGCGACGCGATTGCCGTGGCTCGGGGTCCTGCCGGACACGGCCCGGGCCACGCTGGCCTGGGCAGTGCGTAAAAACGGGTTGCATTCCAGCTCGCTGCCGATGGTGCTGGGCAGGCTGGGGCGATGCGATGCGCGCATTGCCTGTGCCTCCTTCAGTCGGTGCTGCAGCGCCGCGTTGTGCGGTTCCACTGCCAGTGCAAAGGCCGCGTTGGCCAGGGTGTACTCATGCCCGCAACACACCCGGGTATGGGCGGGCAGGGCTGCCAGCCGGTCCAGGCTGGCGAGCATCTGAGCCGGCGTACCTTCGAACATCCGTCCACAGCCCAGGCTGAACAAGGCATCGCCACAGAACAGATGGTCAGCTGCCAGATAGGCCAGATGGCTGCGGGTATGCCCGGCCACATCGATCACCTGCACCGCCCAGGGGCCGATCTGCAGGCATTGTCCGCCCTGCAGCGGGCGGCTGGCGGCGGGCAGGCGGGCATCGTCGGGCCCGAACACCGGCACGCCGGGCCAGTGCGCGAGCAGTTCATCCACGCCGCCGACATGATCGCCGTGGTGGTGGGTGAGCAGGATGGCCGCCGGTGCGCAGCCCTGGTCGCGGCCGAATGCCAGCACCGGCGCGGCCTGGCCGGGGTCGACAACCAGCCAGGCGCCCTGCTCATCGCGCAGGCACCAGATGTAGTTGTCGTCAAATGCGGGCAGGGGGACGGCTGGCATAGAATGGCGACCATGCCTGCCGATCCGCGCCCCCGTCAAGTTAGCGTCGCAGATTGGTTTGATACCGACGCTGCCCTGGCGCTGGCTGCGGCGCAGTCGCCACTGCTGCTGCGCTGCCTGGCCAGCCGCCCGCACCAACCCATGCTCTGGCTCGGGCCGGGTGCCGGTTGGCCGGCGCCGCGGCCGCAGATTGCGCGCCTGTTGGCCCTGCACGGGGACGGCCGGCGCTACGCCGGCGACCTGTGCGCCACGCTGCCGTTGCCACTGGCCAATGCCAGTATCGGCACCCTGGTGCTGCAGCATCCGCCGGCAGCGCATGCCGCCGCGCTGCTGGCTGATTGCCAGCGCCTGCTGCTGCCGGGCGGGGTGGTGCTGCTGGTGGTCGGGCGCCGGGTATGCACCAGCCGGGTGCTGCATCCGGGCCTGCCGCTGTGGGCGGCCCCGGCCGGTGGCTGGCGTGGTCTGCTGGCCGACAATGGCCTGCAGTTGCGCGCGGTGCATCGCTTTGACCCTGGTTTGCCGCTGTCCGGTGCCTGTGTGGTGCTGGAGGCGGAAAAACGCACACTGGCCCCGATCGGGCCACGCCCCATCCGCAGGCTCGCCGTCCAGGTGGCCTCGCGGCAACGTTTGAAGGTGACATGAAACAGATCCAGATCCATACCGACGGCTCCTGCCTGAGCAATCCCGGCCCGGGTGGCTGGGGCGCGCTGTTGCGCTACCGCCAGCACGAGCGTGAGCTTTCCGGTGGCGAGGCACAGAGCACCAACAACCGGATGGAATTGATGGCCGCCATCATGGCCCTGGAGACGCTGACCGAGCCGTGTGATGTGATCCTGCACACCGATTCGCAGTACGTGCGCCAGGGCATCACCGAGTGGATGCCCGGCTGGATCCGCAAGCAGTGGAAGACCGCTGGCGGTGATCCGGTGAAGAACCGCGACCTGTGGGAGCGGTTGCATGCGGCCACCGCGCGTCACCAGATCGACTGGCGCTGGGTCAAGGGGCACTCCGGCGACCCGGACAACGAGCGCGTGGACGTGCTGGCGCGCAGCGCCGCCGAGCGGGTGCGCGACGGGGTGCGGGCATGAGCGCGCTGCGGCAGATCCTGCTGGATACCGAAACCACCGGCCTGGACTGGCGCAAGGGCAACCGGGTGGTGGAAATCGGCTGTGTGGAGCTGATCAAGCGCCGGCCCACCGGCAACAACTTCCACGTCTACCTCAAGCCGGATGTGGATTTCGAGGAAGGCGCGGCCGAGGTGACCGGCCTGAGCCTGGAGTTCTTGGCCGACAAGCCGCTGTTCGCCGACGTGGTGGATGACTTCCTGGCCTATGTGGATGGCGCCGAGCTGATCATCCACAACGCCAGCTTCGACATGGGCTTTCTGGAAAACGAGCTGGCCCTGGCAGGCAAGGACAAGCTGGCGGCCCGGGTCACGGTTACCGACACCCTGTTGATGGCCCGCGAGAAGTACCCGGGCCAGCGCAATTCGCTGGATGCGCTGTGCAAGCGCCTGGGCGTGGACAACTCCCACCGTACCCTGCACGGCGCCTTGCTCGATGCGCAGATCCTGGCCGATGTCTACATCGGCCTGACCTCGGGCCAGGAGGAGATCGGCTTTGCCGATACCGCCAGCCAGAGCGATGCGGGTATCTCGCTGCTGGTGCAGGACCTGTCCAGCCTGCCGCCGCGCCCGTCGGTGGTGGTCAGCGACGAGGAGTCGCAGGCGCACGAGGCGCGCCTGGGCGTGCTGCGCAAGAAGGCGGGGCGGGCGATCTGGGACGGGCCGCAGCCCGAGGCCGAGCCCGCGGCTTGAGTCGTGGCCGGCCAGGCCGGCTTACAGCCCGCGCACCAGTACGGCGGTGATGTTGTCGCCACCGCCGGCATCCAGCGCGCTGGCCACCAGGATGTCCACGCATTCCTGGGCGCTGCAGTCGGCATCGCCCAGGATGGCCTTGATGCTGGTCTCGCCCACTTCCTCGGTCAGGCCGTCACTGCACAGCAGCAGCTGCATGCCCGGCCGCCACGGCCCGCTCAGGGTCGCCACGTTCAGGTGTTCGGGTGCGGTCACGCCCAGGGCCTGGGTGACCACATTGCGGTGCGGGTGCAGGCGCGCCTGTTCGGCGGTCAGCGCGCCCTTGGCGATCAGTTCATGCACATAGCTGTGGTCGCGGCTGAGCTGGGTCAGCTTGCCGTCGTGCCACAGGTAGGCGCGGCTGTCGCCAACCCAGGCCAGCTCGAAGTGGGTGCCGGTGACCCGCGCGCAGACCACCGTGGTGCCCATTGGCAGACGGTCATTGCGCTGCCGGGTCTGCGCGATGATCTGCTCGCCGGCGCGGCTGATGGCATCGGGCAGCGAACTGCCGGCCCGGACCTGGCGCACGATCACTTCGCGGGCCAGGGCGCTGGCCACTTCACCGCAAGCCGCGCCGCCCATGCCGTCGGCCACCAGCCACAGGCCCAGGCCGGCATCGCCGTAATAGGTGTCTTCATTGAGCTGGCGGCGCAGGCCGGCGTGGGTCAGGTGGCCGAATTCGATCATTGCGGGGCAGGGACAACCATGGGAAGGCAGGCTGATGATCGGCCGCAGCGGCGGCGCAGACAAGCGCTGCGGGGCAATTGGACAAGGATGTGAAAAAGACTTGCGCGCCCGCTTTTGCCGCCGTATGATACGCACCCCGGCCAAGCGGTCGGGGACCATCCAGGAGAGGTGGCAGAGTGGTTGAATGTACCTGACTCGAAATCAGGCATACGTTAATAGCGTATCGGGGGTTCGAATCCCCCCCTCTCCGCCAGATAATTGAACTAAGCCCTTGAATTTCAAGGGCTTTTTTCATTTTCGGCTTGGCTGGTATGCCATCTGGTATGCCACGGAAGATTGGCTGCTGCTGGACCATTCTGGACATCGTGGCGCCTGCAAGTGGCGCGCATCGGCTTTGCTGGTCGGGCTGCAGGCAGGGGCTGCTATGTGTTCCCGTCGATACGGAGTGGCCGTGATCCGATGAGCGAGAACACGGTGAACGCCGCGCTTCGGCGCCTTGGCTATGGCACGGACGATATGACCGGTCATGGCTTCCGAAGTATGGCTTCCACCCTGCTGCATGAGATGGGCTGGACCTCTGATGCCATCGAGCGGCAGTTGGCACACTCCGAGAGGAATCCCATCAAAGCGGCATACAACCGTGCAGAGTACCTGCCAGAGCGTCGGAAGATGATGCAGGCATGGGCTGATTACCTGGACCGCTTGCGTGAAAAACAGCCCAGAGCTACCCAGCTCTGCGCTAAGCGCGCCTGACCCCCTCCTGCCGCTACTCACTTGAGTAGCGGCAGGAGGGGGGGGGGATCGCATCAATCGAGTTGATGCAAAATGCTTGCATTGGCGTTGATGCCGTGCGAGAGTTTGCATCATGAACATTGATGCAGAAAATTTCATGGTTGGAGAGTTGGTCTCCATTCAAGCGGGCTACCCCTTTCGCGGCTCCATTGAGGAGTCGGCCGATGGTGAAGCTCTGGCGGTACAGATGAGGGATGTTGACCTTGACCATGGAGTCAAATGGTCTGACGTCACGCGCACCTCGCTTGCAGGCCGCAAACACCCTGACTGGCTCAAGGCTGGGGACATACTGTTCGTCGCTAAAGGTGCTCGGTTCTATGCCGTATGCATTGATGAGCCGCCGAGCCCTGCTGTGTGCAGCCCTCACTTCTTTCTGCTCCGAGTGGCCTCCCAAGGTCTATTGCTGCCTGCTTTCCTGGCGTGGCAAATAAACCAACCGCCATTTCAGCGTCAGCTTCAGCAAGCCGCTGAAGGCAGCAGCCAGCTGAGTATCCGCCGCCCCGTACTGGAATCGCTCACGCTGAGCGTGCCGTCGCTGGTGGATCAGCAACGCATCGTTGCCCTGGCTGACCTTACCCGTCAGGAGCGCCACGTGCTCAATCAGCTCATTCACAACCGCGAGCAGCAACTTCAAGCGCTCGCAGAGAGTCTTGTGCATGCCGCACAGGCCAGTCACTGAACAACGCAGGAGCTCAAACATCATGAACAGCACAACCACTGAAATCGCCTCCGTCAGCCAGGACGACATCAACGCCGCTGTCTGGGCCGCCTGCGACACCTTCCGCGGCACCGTGGACCCGAGCATCTACAAGGACTTCGTCCTGACCATGCTGTTCCTGAAGTACGTGTCGGATGTCTGGCAAGACCACTACGACGCCTACAAGAAGCAGTACGGTGACCACCCCGAGTTGATCGAGGAAATGCTCAAGAACGAGCGTTTCGTGCTGCCCGCCAGCGCCAGCTTCTATGCTCTGCACACCTTGCGGCACAGCCCTGGCAACGGTGAGCGCATCGACAAGGCCCTGCACGCCATCGAAGAAGCCAACATCACCAAGCTGCGCGATGTGTTCCAGGACATCAGCTTCAACTCCAACAAGCTGGGCGATGAGCAGCAGAAGAACGACATCCTGCGCCACCTGCTGGAAGACTTTGCCAAGCCCGAGCTGGATCTGCGCCCCAGCCGTGTCGGCCAGCTCGATGTGATCGGTAACGCCTACGAATTCCTCATCAAGAACTTTGCCTCCACCAGCGGCAAAAAGGCGGGCGAGTTCTACACCCCGCCCGAAGTCTCCGCACTGATGGCGCGCCTGATGGCGCCGCAAGAAGGCGATGAAATCTGTGATCCCACCTGCGGTTCCGGGTCGCTGCTGATGAAGTGCGGTCGCCTGATCCGTGAGAACACCGGTTCAGGCAAGTACGCGCTCTATGGGCAGGAAGCCATCGGCAGCACCTGGGCGCTGGCCAAGATGAACATGTTCCTGCATGGCGAGGACAACCACCGTATCGAGTGGGGCGACACCATCCGCAACCCCAAGCTGCTCGACGGTGCCGCCAGTCTCAAGCACTTCGACATCGTGGTGGCCAACCCCCCGTTCAGCCTGGAAAAGTGGGGCTTCGAGGGGGCCGATGCCGACAAGTTCAGCCGCTTCCGGCGGGGTGTGCCGCCGCGTACCAAGGGAGACTACGCCTTCATCCTGCACATGATCGAGACCATGAAGCCCGGCACCGGCCGCATGGCGGTTGTCGTGCCGCATGGCGTGCTGTTCCGTGGCGCTGCCGAGGGGCGTATTCGCCAGAAGTTGATCGAAGAGAACCTGCTCGACGTGGTGATTGGCCTGCCGGAAAAACTGTTCTATGGCACCGGCATCCCCGCCGCGGTGCTGGTGTTCCGCAAGAACAAGGCCGACGACAAGGTGTTGTTCATCGACGCCAGCCGCGACTTCGAGGCCGGCAAGAACCAGAACCTGCTGCGCGAAGCTGACCTGCAGCGCATCCTGGATACCGCCGCCACACGGCAAAGCGTGGACAAGTACGCCTACCTCGCCTCGCCAGCCGAAATTGCCGAGAACGACTTCAACCTCAACATCCCGCGCTATGTGGACACCTTTGAGGAAGAAGCCGAGATCGACCTGATGGCCGTGCGCAAGGAGCGCGAGCAGCTCAAAGCCGAGCTGGCCAGCCTGGAAGCCCAGATGGCCGTCTACCTGAAGGAGCTGGGCTATGAGTAAAACACCAAAACCCAGCAAGCCGACCAAGGCGATGGCTGCACCGGTGGAGTTGACGGCATCGGCCAACGTCGAAAGCCAAGGCGAATTTGTTCTCTACACCACAGACGACGGCCTCACCCGCGTGGAAATGCGGGCCGAGGGCGACTCGCTATGGCTCAGCCAGGCCGAAATCGCCACGCTGTTCCAGACCACGCCGCAAAACGTCACCCAGCATGTGAAAGCCATCTATGCTGAGGGGGAGGCAGACCCAGAGGCAACTTGTAAGTCCAGCTTACAAGTTCGCCAGGAGGGTGGGCGGCTCGTCCGCCGCAATGTGCGCTTCTATAGCTTGGAGGTCATCTTGGCCGTCGGCTACCGGGCGCGCTCGGCACGCGGCACTCAGTTCCGCCAATGGGCCACGGCCAACTTGAGCGAATACCTCCTCAAGGGCTTCGTGCTCGACGACGTGCGCCTGAAGAACCCGCCTGTGGGTGACTCTGTACTACCAGACCGCTTCGGCGAGTTGTTGGAGCGCATCCGCGACATCCGCGCCAGCGAGCGTCGCATGTACCTGAGGGTGCGCGAAATCTTCGCCCTGGCGGCTGATTACGCACCCACGCTGCCCGAGACCACCGCCTTTTTCCGCATCATCCAGAACAAGCTGCACTACGCCGTATCGGGCCAGACCGCCGCCGAGATCATCCGCACCCGCGCCGACCACACCCAGCCCAACATGGGCCTGACCACCACCCGCAAGGGCCAGGTGCAGAAGGCCGACGTGGGAGTGGCCAAGAACTACCTGACCGAGCAGGAGATCACCGAGCTGAACCGCATCGTCACCATGTGGCTGGATTTTGCCGAAGACCAGGCGACACGCCGCAAGGAAGTCTTCCTGAAGGACTGGACCGAGAAGCTCGACGCCTTCCTCAGCTTCAACGACCGTCAGGTGCTGGTGGGCGCCGGCAAGGTGTCGCATAAGCAGGCCGTGGCACATGCACAGAGCGAGTACGAACAGTTTGCGGCGCAGCGGAGGGCTGCATTGGAGACAGCAGGCGAGGACTATGCGGTGCGCATGCTTGGTTCAGTATCTGCCGACGCAGATACCTTGAACGAGCTGGGACAGATCGCAAAGCGGCTGACAAAGAAGAAGGGAGGTCATGATGTTGCCTGATGGATGGAGGACCACAACTGTCGGCCAGAGCTGCTCGATCAGAAACAAGTTGCGCTTCCCTTTGAGTGCAGAAAATCGAGCTGGTATGCAGGGCCAATACCCTTACTTCGGTCCTACTGGACAACTGGACTCGATTGACCACTATCGGATCGACGAACCGTTCGCTCTTATCGGTGAGGACGGTGACCACTTCCTGAAGTTCCGAGATCGCCCGATGACGATCTACTTTGAAGGCAAGGCCAACGTCAACAACCATGCACACATCATCGGCGACTCTGAGGAGTGCCTGGCCAAGTGGCTCTATTACTGCTTTATGCATCGCGACCTCACGCCCATGCTTTCGAGGCAGGGGGTCGGACGCTACAAGCTAACGAAGGCTGGCTTAGAAAAGCTTGAGTTTCCACTGCCGCCCAAACCAGAACAGGCTGCAATCGTGCGAGCTCTGTCCACATGGGATCAAGCTATCGCTACATCTGAGGGTCTGTTGGTAAATGCTCAACTGCAGATGGATGGCTTGCTTCAGCAACTGCTCATAAAGCCCACGGTGCGGGGCGATTGGAATACACGCCCGATTAGCGAGATTTCTGAAAGGATTCAACGACGGGCGAATGAAGATCAAGAATTGCCTATTCTGATGATCTCGTCGGGCAGCGGCTTCGTGCGCCAGGACGAAAAGTACAGCCGCTTCATGGCGGGCAAGAGCGTTGAAAACTACATCGCGCTGGATCAAGGTGAGTTCGCGTACAACAAGGGCAACTCCAAGTCATACGAGTTTGGCTGCGTCTTTTCATTGAACACATACGAGCGGGGATTGGTGCCCAATGTCTATGTCTGCTTCAAGCTGTCGCCCGAACTGAACGCAGTTTTCTACGAGCACCTGTTTCGAGCCGATTTCCTGCATGACCAGCTCGGCGCTCTGGTCAACACGGGGGTGCGTAACAACGGGCTGCTGAACATCAAGCCGGTGGACTTCCTGGCCTGTCAGGTGCCGGTACCACCTTTGGATGTGCAGAACCGAATCGCTGAGGTGCTTACGACCGCTGCGAAACGGGTCGCATTGCAGGAGCGTGATTTAGAACTGCTCAAGCAAGAAAAAACTGCCCTCATGTCCCAGCTCCTGACCGGCAAACGCCGCGTCAAGCTGCTGGATACCGAGGCAGAGGTGCAGGCATGAACAGTACGCCCAACTCTCGCGAGCAGTACAGCGCCCACCTGCCCGCGCTGCACCTGCTGTGCAACCTGGGCTGGAGCTTTCTGACCACGGCGCAGGCGCTGGCGATGCGTGGCAGCACTCGCGAGGTGCTGCTCAAGCCCAGGCTGATCGAGGTGCTGCAAACCCGGCGCTACGAATACAAGGGCCAGTGGTACCCGTTGTCGCCCAGCGGCATCGACCAGATCGTGCGGGAGTTGTCGGCGCTCAGTCTGGCTGAAGGGCTGATGCCCGCCAATGAGCGGCTGTATGGCAAGCTGGCGCTGGGCATCACGGTGACGGAGTTCATGCCCGATGGCAAAAAGCACCAGCCCACCATCGCGGTGATCGACTGGGCCGACGCCCTGGCCAACCGCTGGGATGTGACCGAAGAGCTGGAAGTGCTGGCTGCGCAGGGCACGCACCACCGAACGCCCGATGTGGTGGCGTATGTGAACGGCATCCCGCTGGCCGTCATCGAGGCCAAGCGGCCCGAGTCGGGCGGCGGCAGCCACCCTGCCAAGGCGATGGTGAAGGAGGGGATCAGCCAGCACCTGCGCAACCAGCGGCCAGACGAGATTCCCAACCTGTTTGCCTACGCCCAGCTGCTTCTGTCCATCAGCCAGACTGAGGGGCGCTACGGCACCACGCACACGGCGGCCAAGTTCTGGGCCAAGTGGCGGGAAGAGGAGTTTGACGAGGCCCACATGCAGGCGCTCAAGAACAAGGCCCTCAAGCCGGATGTGCGTGCGGAGCTGTTCGACGGCAAACCTGCCGCGCTGGCGGCGTACTTCGACACGCTGTGGAGCGCCCCCATGCAGGCCACCGAGCAGGATCGCTTGCTGGTGAGCCTGCTGACCCCGGCTCGGTTGCTTGAATTCCTGCGCGGCTATGTCCTGTTCGACCGCAAGGTGGGCAAGATCGTGGCCCGCTACCAGCAGTTCTTTGGCATCCGTGCGCTGCTGGCACGCATCAGCCAGAAGAAGCCCGAATCACAAGGCGGTGGCCGCGAGGGTGGCGTGGTGTGGCACACCACGGGGTCGGGCAAAAGCTTCACTATGGTGTTCCTGACCAAGGCGCTACTGCTGGTGGATGCCTTGAAGGAATGCCGCATAGTGGTGGTGACCGACCGCATTGACCTGGAAACCCAGCTTGCCCGTAACTTCATGACCGGTGGCGCCTTTGGCTCCAGTATCGCCACGCAAAAAGAGGGTGAAAAAAGCCGCAGTCTTTCTGGGCGCGACTTGGCTAAGCGTATTGGTACTGGCACGGAGCGCATCACCTTCACGCTGGTACACAAGTTCAATTCGGCATCCAAACTGCCGGAGTGCCGCAACGACTCGGCCGACATGATTGTGCTGGTGGACGAAGGCCACCGCAGCCATGGCGGTGAAACGCATGAGCGCATGAAGAAGGCGCTGCCCAAGGCGGCCTACATCGCCTTCACCGGCACCCCATTGCTCAAGGACGAAAAGACGGCCAACAAGTTCGGCCCCATCGTGCATGCCTACACCATGCAGCGCGCGGTGGAGGACGAAACCGTGGCCCCGCTGCTGTACGAAGAGCGTGTACCCGAGTTGGACATCAACGAAGAGGCGGTGAACCGCTGGTTCGAGAAGATCACCAGCAACCTCAGCGATGCCCAGCGCACCGACCTGAAAAAGAAGTTCGCCAAGAAGGGCGCCATCTACGGTGCAGCCAACCGCATTGAGTTGATTGCCTGGGACATCGCCACCCACTTCAACGAGAACATCAAAAAGCTGGGTCTTGGCCTGAAGGGACAGGTTGCCACCGACAGCAAGCTCGACGCCATTCGCTACAAGAAGGCGCTGGACGACACCGGCTTGGTGACCAGTGCGGTGGTGATCTCGGCCCCGGACACGCGTGAAGGCAATTCCGATGTGGACGAGGACACGCTGCCCGAGGTGCAAAAGTGGTGGAAGCAAGCCATGGCCACCTGCGGCAACGATGCCGAGACCTATGAGAAGCAGGTGGTCAGTGACTTTGGTACGGACGGTGCCCCTGACTTGCTGATCGTTGTAGACAAGCTGCTGACGGGCTTTGATGAGCCCCGAAACACGGTGCTGTACATCGACAAGCCCCTGAAAGGACACAATCTGATTCAGGCCGTGGCACGCGTCAACCGCCTGCATGACGCCAAGCGTTACGGCGTATTGGTGGACTATCGAGGGATCTTGAAGGAACTCGACACTGCCATCCGCTCCTACCAGGACTTGGAAGCTCGCACGCAAGGCGGCTTTGACATCAGCGACCTGGAGGGCCTGTGCCGACAGTTCAACACGGAGTACAAGCGCCTGCCTGCTTTGCACGATGCACTGTGGTCGTTCTTCAAGTCGGTAACCAACAAGCTCGACAGCGAGCAGTACCGGCAGGTACTGGCACCGAAATTTGTGAAGGGTAGCGATGGCGAGGAGTATGACGAGCGGCAGAAGCTGCGAGACGACTTCTACGAGGCACTGACAGCATTTGGCCTGTGCTTGCAGACAGCGCTTTCATCCCGCAGCTTCTTCGAGGACAAGAGCTTTTCTGAAGCGCAGATCGCCCGGTACAAGGCTGATCTCCGCTTCTTCACCGAGCTGCGCCAGACCGCTCGTCGTGATGCGATGGAGACGGTGGATTACAGCGTCTTTGAAGAGCAAATCCGAAAGCTGGTGGACAAACAGGTCATCGGAACGGAAGTGCGAGATCCTGATGGCGTCTATCTGGTGCACCAATTGGGGCAGGCGGAAGACCCGAAGGACTGGTCGGAAGAGAAAACGCGCAACGAGACGGACATGATCCGTACCCGGCTGCGCAAAACCATCGAGCAGGAGCTGGCGGCCGACCCCTATGCACAGAAAGTGTTTGGCGAGCTGCTGCGTCAGGCCATCGCTGAAGCGGAGGCCATGTTCGACCATCCATTGAAGCAGTACGCCCTGTTCAAGTCCTTTGAAGAAAAGCTGGACGCCCGTTCCGCCCCGGATCTGCCGGATGCTTTGGCAGACAAGCCAAATGCCAAGGCCTACTTTGGCGCAATGCGTCTCGTGCTGGGGGACGAGACCTTTGCAGGGTTGAATGGGGATTTGAAGGACAAGCTGGTGCAACAAGCGATTGCCATGGACACCGTGGTGCGCGACGCAGTGGCAGAGAACTCACTTAACCCACAGAACATTGAGGCTGCCATTCGCAAGGGTCTGTTGCCCCTGTTGTTTGGCACGCTGGGCTTGGACAACGCCAAGTTGGTGGTCGAGCAAGTGATCCAGATCACGCGTATCGGTTTGATCAGGTCTTGAGCATGCCGATGTGTGAACAGCTATCCCAGCACCGCATCGCTTATGGCGATGAAGTCATTGCGTTTCATCTGCGCCGTCAGCCATCACGGTCAGTGACGCGTGTCGCCATTCATGTGGAGCCGGACGCACGCGTGCTGGTGGATGCCTCCGATACGGCACCATTGGCAGAGGTTTTGGCTGCGGTGAAAAAACGTGCGCGTTGGATCAGTCAGCATGTCAGTGCTGCCAAGGTGCGATTGGCCCATGTGCTGCCTAGAGAGTACGTGAGTGGTGAATCATTGCACTACTTGGGCCGGCGTTATCGCCTGAAGGTTGTTATCGACGCAGGATCAAAGGCCCAAGCTAGGATGCGGGGTGCTTTCATCGTCGTGACGACACCAGAGCAAGCGCCAGCCAAGATCAAAAAAGCGTTGGATGTCTGGTATCGCCAGCGAGCGCGGGAGGTGTTTGCTGACCGGCTTGCGGTAGTTTCAGCTCCCCTCCGGTGGATCAAGCAGCTTCCATCAACACGCCTGCAGTTCATGACTGTGCAATGGGGAAGTTGCTCACCCTTGGGCCGCATCACACTGAACCCGTTGCTGGTGAAGGCCCCACGTGAGTGCATCGACTACGTGCTGCTTCACGAGTTGTGTCACCTTCTTCACCACAATCACAGTCCAAAGTTCTATCGGACACTTGATCGACACATGCCTAACTGGAGAGCTGTCAAGGAGAAGCTCGACAATATGGCTGAGGAAGTATTTCGAATCTAGTGTGATGGTGGCCGGGGTTTCAGTTATTCAAAATAATTTCAAACACATATTACCCAGTTGATGCCGGTGGTTGCTGGCTTCGCGTGTCGATGCTCCGCAATGAAGCATCTTCCTTGGGTATGGCTGTATGAAAGAAAGATCCGATTGTCTGTACTGTGTTTTGGTTGTCGCAGCCTCCATCATCGCTGCGGTTGCTCGGTGTGCTCTGTCTTCGGGCAGTGAAGACATCGAACCCTTTAATTGATACTGCATTGGCATACGCACAAGGCCCGGCATCGTCCGGGCCTTGTGCGTTTGTGCCATAAGAAGCGAGGAAAATACGATGCATCTGGTTGAAACGATGGCTTATGCGGGTGCTAAGCCGTGGCATGGTCTGGGCAATAAGCTTGAACAGCACCAGCCCATTGAGGTCTGGAAGCGTCAGGCAGGCATGGATTGGCAGATCGAGGACTCCGAGGTCCGCTTCATCACCGGTAGCAATGCCATCGGTGCCATCCATTCCTTCCCGGAGCAGAAGGTTCTGTATCGCTCCGATACCAGGGAGCCGCTGGCTGTCGTCTCCAAGCGGTTCAAGGTTGTCCAGCCGGGAGAGATCCTGGAGTTCTACCGTGATCTGACGCATCACAGTGGCTTTGAACTGGAGACGGCGGGGGTGCTCAAGGGTGGCAAGAAGTTCTGGGCCATGGCTCGGACGGGCCAGAGCACTTCGCTGAAGGGGCGTGACCGGGTGGATGGCTATCTTTTGCTTGCTACTGCCTGTGACGGCACGTTGGCCACCACGGCGCAGTTCACCTCGGTGCGCGTGGTGTGCAACAACACCTTACAGATCGCTCTGGGAGACAGCAGTGGAGCCATCAAGGTCCCGCACCGCAGTCAGTTCGACCCGGATGCTGTGAAGCGCCAGTTGGGGATCACCGTCTCGACCTGGGACAACTTCGTGTCTCGCATGAAAGCCCTCTGTGACCGTCCAGTTGACCCCGATACGGTCGATGGTCTGTTGCGACGGGTGCTTACCTACCAAGGCCAGGGCACCACCGCTGAGGTCGTCAACGAGCAGGCGCTGGCCAGTGTCCGTGCCCTGTATGAGGGCGGCGGTCGTGGCGCGTTGTTGCCTTCCAGCCGTGCAACGGCCTGGGGCGTACTCAACAGCGTCACGGAGTACGTTGACCACCACCGACGAGCCCGTAGCGATGATCACCGCCGTGATGCGGCATGGTTCGGTGCTGGAGCTCAGCTCAAGCAGCGCGCGTGGGATGAAGTGATGAAGTTGGTGGCCTGATGGAAGCGCATGCCTATCACATGACCACATCAGGGGCCGGATCCAATGAGGAGGAGAGCAGGATCCGGGTACGTGAGGACAGGACGATTGCGAGGGCGCTGCAGATCCTGCAGAAACGGGCATCGTTGCCAGGGGAAGTGCTGGGAGGAGCAACCCAGGGTGCATTGTTCTTCCGGCTACGTCTGGGGGGCGAAGACCGCGAGCATTTCGAGGTCGCCTTTCTCAACACGCAGTTCCAGCTCATCGCAGTTGAGCGGCTTTTCTCAGGGACGATTGATGCAGCGGAGGTCCATCCTCGGATCGTGGTTCAGAGGGCACTTGCCCACAATGCATCGGCGGTACTCATGGCTCACAACCATCCAAGCGGTAGCTTGCAGCCATCTGCGTCAGATCGGGCAGTCACGGCGCGGCTGAAGGCTGCCTTGGACACCGTGGACGTGAGGCTGTTGGACCACTTCGTCGTAACCACTCATGAGGTGGTCTCGATGGCCTCTCAAGGCATGGTCTGACAGACCTGCAGCGAGCAGTGCTGTCGCTTCGCTCATCCATCTTGCCCACATCGATAGCTTGAAATGAAAGACCTGACCAAGGCCGCCCATCAAGGCGGCCTTTTTTATTCTGGAGATTGCCAATGAGCAAGCACACCGCGTTGCGTTTGGTTGATACGCGTTCACTGGATCGCCAGCAGTGGCTGGAGGTCCGCAATGGCGGCATCGGTAGTTCGGATGCCGCCACGGCCGTCGGGTTGAACCCTTACAAGAGCCAGCTGGAGCTGTGGCAGGAGAAGACGGGCCGCAAGCCAATGGAAGAGATCCCCCCTGGACAAGAGGATCCCCGCTACTGGGGAACCCTGCTCGAACCCATGGTGGCCACGGCCTACCAGGAGCGCACGGGGAACCGGGTACGCCGGGTCAACGCCGTTCTGCAGCATCCGACCTTCCCGCACATGCTGGCCAACCTCGATCGAGAGGTAATTGGTTCCCCGGCGGTCCAAATTCTTGAGTGCAAGACAGCAGGGGAGTTCGGCTCTCGGCTGTGGAAAGACGGGGTTCCCGAGTACGTGCAGCTGCAGGTACAGCATCAGTTGGCAGTGACGGGGAAGCAGGCAGCAGATGTGGCAGTGCTGCTGTGCGGCCAGGCGCTAAGGATCCACCGTATTGAGCGAGATGAAGAGATCATCAGCCGCCTGGTGGTATTGGAGGCCCGGTTTTGGGAGCACGTCATCAATGACATTGAGCCACCAGCCGATGGCTCGGAGTCAGCGGCCAGGGCGTTGCGGAGCTTGTACCCAGGCAAGGATACCGTTGTCGATTTCAGTCAGGACCAGGAATTGGTCGAGACCTTCACCAACCTGGTCTCGTTCACTGAGGCAGTTGCCGAGCAGGAACAGCAGGTAGAACTGCTCAAGCAGACGCTGCAGCAAGCTATGGGGGACGCTTCCATTGCCCGGTTCGGTTCACTGGGAGAAGTCATCTACCGCCGTAGCAAGGATGGCACGTCACTGGATACCAAGCGGCTCGCAGCCGAGCACCCGGAGATCGCTGCGGCCTACACGGTAGTCCGTCCGGGATCGCGCCGATTCCGGATCAACACCACGATCAAAGAGGTCACATCATGCTGAAGGGACTGGCCATAACGCCGCCCGTGATTGGGCGTATTTCCATTGGCCGGGTAGTAGAGCGCAATGGCAAGCGGCTACCTGAGAAGGACGATCAGTTCACCCTCACCAGCCAGGTACAGAACCGGGGGGGCTGGGTGCTGCACCCGTTGGATGAGGAATTGCGGCAGGCATCGGACGGTAACAAGCTGAGGTCTATTCCAGTGCGCCTGCTCTTCGACGATCCAACCCTGAACCTCCGGGCTGACTACTCGCTGTTCAATCGCGAGAACGGAAGACCGCTGTGTGTAGGCAACGGAGACACCTGCCGGCGAGCTGGCCCTGAAGGCATGGAGACGTTGCCTTGTCCTGGTCCGGGTGGGTGCCAGTTTGCCAGTGGTGGCTGCAAAGCCTATGCCCGCTTGAATGTGGTCATTGGGGACGGGGAGGGGGATGCGATGGGTAGCTTTGTTCTGCGCACCACCTCCTACAACACCATCCGCACACTGGCAGCACGGCTGCACTACCTCAGTGCAGTGTCAGGTGGCCGGCTGTCTTGTCTGCCGCTCGAGCTGAAGCTGCGGGGCAAGTCCACGACGATGAGCTATCGATCAGCGATCTACTACGTCGATCTGGTGGTTCGGAGCGGGCTGACGCTCGAACAGGCTGTCGCAGAGGCGGTTGAGCGACACGCAACAAGAGCTGCAGCGGGCATCGACCAAGCGGCCCTGGATGAGGCGGCGAGACAGGGCTTCGCTAACGGGGCCTTCGAGGACTTGGATGAGGACGTGCCGGCTGTGGTCGAGGAGTTCTATCCGTCAGGTCACGGCGAGGTTGAACAGGCTCCTGCGAACGGAAGTCTCAAGGACAGACTGGAAGCGCAAGCGTCTCGGTTGGTGTCGTAGGAGAGCAGTACCGGTACGGATCTGTATCAGGTACGGACAAGAGGCAGTTCAGGTCCTGAGCGGACATCGGATGGAACGGACCGGTTTGTGGGCGCAAAGGACGAGACATGCCAGGGAGCGAAAGCTCCCTGGCTTTGTAAGTACATGATTTTTTTATGGAATGAGTACATTCGTGCGGTTACGGGTAGTGACCAGATCAAATCTTGATTTTTTTTGCATGGCTCAGGGAGACCTGTTCGGTTGAAATCTCCTCCACTGGAGCACGGCTCCAGTCAGGAACCGGCCGTTTTCCTACACACGTACTTTCACAACGTTTAGGAGTCAACATGCAGCACAAGATGAATGGCCTGCGCCACGGCGCGGACAAGAGCCCGACTTTGTCCAATGTGAACCAGACGGAATGCAAGGCCGGCTGGCCGGATAGCCCGACGCTGCGCTTGAAGGAGCTGATCAAGCTGCTGCGTGTCAGCAGGAGCAAGGCCTACGAACTCATGAAGTCCGATCCGGACTTCCCGAAGGGCATTCCGCTTTATGACAGCGAACTGTCCCCGAAGTTCTACTGGACGCATGAGGCCATGGCATGGGCTGAAGGGCGTGCCGTCAAGTTCCGCCGTGCGAAGGAGGCGAAGTGATGATGACTAATTTCGTGAGCCACACCTCGCCGCTTGACGCACTCACGCACGCTCTGGGTGAGCAGTTGTCCAAGGGGAAGAACAAGCTTGAGCAGGATTTCAGGGAGGCCTATCCGATCCTGGAAGAGCACATAGCAAGGAAGATGCGCAAGAAGGTCTTGGTAGATCAGTTCAATGCTGCGTACAAGCATGAGCTGAACCTGATTCAGTTCCGAAAGCTGCTCAAGGAGGAGCGTGCTCGTCGCCATGCGGAGGGCGATGCTGCTCGGTGCCAGAGCTGTGGCCATCTGTTGGTCGAGGCTGAAGAGCAGACCGCGTTTGGCGCGGCAGAGGAGGATGCATGATGACTACCCATTGGCAGCGTTATGCCCCCAAATATCCCCTGGAAAGCTTCCATCACATTGCGCGTGAGGCTGGTCTTGAGCTCTTCCGCAACGTGCAGGTTCCTGATGCCATGGTTGGCATGGGTCTCATCAATGCCATCTCGATGGCATGCCAGGGGCTGATTGATGTCAAGTTGCCGACGGGCCAGATCAGGCCCGTAACGCAGAACTTGATGCTTGTGGCTGAGTCAGGTGAGCGCAAGTCGACGGTGTTCGAGCTGCTGCAGGCACCTTTCCGCGATGCAGATACGAAGGCGATGACTGCGTTCAAGCAGCAGTCAGAGTCTTATGAGATCGAGCTTGGACTCTGGATGGCCAAGATGAAGGGCCTGAAGAGCGCGATCAGTAAAACGGTTGCCGGTGGTAAGTCTGTGGAAGCACTGGAGGCACAGATGAAGGAGTATGCAGAAAAGAAGCCTCTGCAGCCTCGCCTTCGTTGCTTCCTCAGGCAAGACATAACGGCCAAGGCCATCATGGAAGCTGTGCAGGGTGATGGTGAATCGATCGCCATCACGACTGATGAAGGTCACATGCTGTTCAAGAGCGAAGCAATGGCGAATGTGGGCCTGCTCAATCGTCTCTGGGATTCGCCAGGAATGATGCCGTTGGATCGTGCGGAGAACGAGCATCTGATTGCGATGAATCCGCGCGTTTCTGTGAGCATCATGACCCAGTACGAACCGTTCAAGCAGTTCCTCAATAGGCGAGGCTCTGTTGCAAAGGGGAGTGGACACTGGGCACGCTATTTGGTTGCGTGGCCTCGCTCCATGATGGGCTACCGGCGAATCGAGGACGTAGAACCGGTGTGGGAGCATTTGCCGGCATTCCATGAGCGAATCGCGGAGCTGTTGTTCAAGTATAAGGAGCGGTCAGCCTCGGGCGCCATTGCTCGTGAAGTGGTGTGCTTCTCCATCGATGCTAGGGCACGCTGGGTAGAGTTGGCATCAGAAACTGAGTCTCTGCTGCGCGACGGGGAGTACTTGAGTGATATCAATGACTTCGCGGCAAAGATCATGGAGATCGTGGCACGACTCGCTGCATCGATGCAGTACTTCAGTGGAGAGGGCGGTGACATCACCCTCGATACGATCAATCGTGCCTTCGACATCGTTCGGTGGCATGTTGATGAGTACAAGCATCTGTTCTCGCCTGCGTTCGTGATGGCTCAGGACCAAGTTGATGCCCAAGCACTGGATAGTTATCTCTTCACGCGGTGGTGGCAGGGGCGTTATTCCGATACATACGCACCTAAGAATCAGATTTTGCGCTGTGGACCTGTACGTGACCGAGCAAGGCTGAATGCAGCTATCTCGGTTCTTGAAGGCCAGGGAGCAATTCAGATCTGCAGTGGGTACCGGGACAAGAGGACGTATCTGCTCTTGATGAATAACTACTTCGATCGGAGGGCGCTGTAAGCGGTCTTTATACCAAGGGAGCCCCGGCGATAGGCCGGGGCTTTTTTGCTGTGGTCAGTAGGTGCCATTGCGATTCTGCGACTTTGTCGCATAATCACTGGGTGAGGTACTGGCCTCTACCCGGTTTTAAGTGACTGAAGCTACCTGCGCTTCTTTACGGCATTGAGCATACTGTGACTTCTCTGCATCTGCCATCTCCTTGACGAAGCGTTGACCGAGGTGGCGCTCCGGTGACCTGGTAATGCCCTGGTCGCGCAAGCTGCGGTGGTCTACACGGGCGGAGTATCCGTTCTCAGCAAGGAACTGATTCTGGGTGTCCGCTACAAGCTTTCGCTGTGCAGTCACCTGCTGCTTCAACTCCATTGGGCTCTTTCCGCCACTATCCTTGCGGCATCCGCCTGCGGAAGGGTTCTTGGCGTTGTAGCGGGCGAAGGTCTGTTCAGGTGTACGGGGGATGCCATCAGGCAGTCTGTCCGAGCACATCAGATGGATGTGCGGGTTCGGATCGCCACCGAGTTTTCCTTCAGGTGCATGGAGCGCGTACTGGTACGGTTTAATTCCTGCCAGGTTCTTTGCGAGCCGTTCGGCAAGTTCGTTCTGTTGTTGGGTGCTGAGCTCACTCGGTAGTGCGATTTCATGCTCACGGTAGACTGCTCCATTGGCGCGCTCATGCTTGTCAGCAATGCTCCAGAAATGTTTCGGATCGTTGTCCGCCCATTCCGGCATGTTCCCGTGTCCTGTATGGACAAGGTCTTTCTTGTCACTATGTGATCCCTGTCTCTCGATGTAGTTGGCGTGCCTGCGAGCACTTCCTTTCTTGCCGCTTTTGATGCTGTAGTGGAAGCTTGCCATTGATGTATCACCCTTTCTCCATGAGGAATAAAAAAAGGCCGTCGAGGGAATTCTCGACGGCCACTGTGGAGATGAGTTGTTGCATAAACTTAATAGTTCAGAAGAAAGGGTAAGTGCGCGTGCTCTTTCTCTCTCTATCCGATGCATCAGTTAATTTCTGTTCTGTGCTATCGGACTGCGTTTTCCATCTCCATAGAGATAAGGGTATATTCAGTTAAAATTTATTTATCGTGATTCAGGTGTTTGATCGCGATGTCCTTGGCCATATCCATGCAGACGTAGTTCATCGCTATCACACCCGTGACAAAGCCGACAATGTCGTTGACCTCAACTAGGCGGAAGTAGGCCCTTAGACGAGAAATCTGGAGCTGCATCCAGGCGTGATGGCTCTGCGTTGTTCCTTGGAATGATGCTTGGAACTCATAGAATCGATTAAGGTAGATCTGAATAACGCCCTGGTGCTGATGGGGATCGTTCTTCCTAAATCCCTTGTCATAGAGCCTCTGTGGATCCTTTCCTTGTTCACTTTGTCCGTGCCAATACGGCTTGTAGTCATCACCTGCCTCTTGCTGATACCGGAACGAGCACAATGCAGCCACGATGTCATGAATGGAGATGACCTGGGCATCGGGATCACAGCAGTCGAATGAGCGGTAGGCATGTGAGGTCAGAAGTGCTCTGGACCTGACTGTATTTTTCTTCAATAGTAACGGTGATGTGTCAAAGCCGGTGGCAGCCTTCACCAAGGCTGCAACTTCCTTAGGCCAGCCAAAGACTAGATGGTGAAAATTGTTGACAGAGAAAATCTTCGTCGAAGGGGAATGGTGGGCGTTGGCTTCCTTGCGCAATATTCGAAAGAATTTCTCCATGATTTCCTTAGTTTGCCCGATTTCTTTTTTGATTCGGGTTTCATTAAGGTGTAGTGGATAGTGATGGACGAAGTGTCGGAATGCTAGCGTTTCTAAATATATGAATAGAGCTTCATGCGCATGTGTTTTCAAATCTGAATTTCGACGCACGCCTAATGAATTCAAAAGCTTTGAAAGCTTGGTATACGCGCAAGCAAGTGTATAGTCATCGCCGCGTATTGAGCTCGTTAGGATATGTCTTGCTTCATCGTTGGCGCGCTCGGAATGTAACAGAAGTTTTTCCGCTGAGGTGTGTAGCTCCTTGTTGCCAAGCATGTTGTAGAAGAGCCTCAGCTTCGCGGGGTCAACTTCTATGGATAAATTGTTCGTAAGTAAATTAATTATTGCTGCGGCATTCTTGTCTCGTGGTATGGTCGTGCCTGTGCTGAACTCCATCGTCGCTTCGCCCTCGCTTGGCGGAGCAATTAAATTAAGTAGATGCTTTCCGCTATTAGCGTCTGTCACATACAGCAGCTTGATGGTTTTTAAAGTCGAGAAAGGCATCCTTTGGGTACTGTCTTTTACCTTGACATCAATAGCTTGTTCTAGGAAATCGAGCGTCCTCCGTAGATCTCTTGCTGCTATCGGCTCGCCACCTTTCTTGATGTACTGAGCGTTGAGCTCATTTATAAGGCTTCCAAGGGTGCTTGTTTCCTCACTTGCCCTGAAGTCGAATACTGACTTATCTTTCTCGAACTTGCTCTGCTCCGTGAGCCTCTTGGTCATCATTCAACCTTCTTTGTTGGTAAAGCATTTAAATTTTGGATTCAATATTAATGTGTGCCATCGTCAAATCCAATGTTTTGATCTGCGAACGAATGTAATGACCCGCCGGTTTCTGACCAATTGCGTAAGCTTCCCCGGCAAGTAGACACTTCAGAAGTAGAACCTTCGACGTACTGGTTGCGGTACTCGACCGGACTCATGCCGCCAAGCGAATCGTGAGGTCGCTCTTCGTTGTAATTGATCATCCACCAGTAGGTGGCTTCGCGTACATCGTCGAGACGGGCGTAGAGATTTCGGTCGAGAACTTCTTCACGGAAGGTGCGATTGAAGCGTTCGATGAAGGCGTTCTGATTGTGTTTGCCTGGCTGGATGTACTGCAGAGCTACCCCATTGGCCTTGAGCCAGCTGGTGAATACTTCCCCCAGAAATTCCGGCCCGTTGTCCGACCGTACAACTTGCGGCAAGCCATGGGTACGCTTTAGCTGCTCAAACACACGCACCAGCCGCTGTGAGTTGAGTGAGGTATCCACTTCAATGTGTACCGCCTCACGGTTGAAATCATCCAGCACGTTGAAGGTGCGGAACCTGCGACCACAAGCCAGTGCATCGCTGGTGAAATCGACCGACCAGACCATGTCTGGCAACCTCGGCACGTACAGCGGTACACGTTCGCGTTTGGGCAGGCGTCGTTTGGCTGCACGCCGCAAGTTGAGTTTCATGGCCTTGTACACACGGTAGATCCGTTTCGGATTCCAGGCCGGTTGCTGCTTGCGCAGGTGGTCGCTGCACTTCCAGAAACCACGACTGGGATGGGCCTCAACGTATCGCGTGATCTGCGTGATCAGCTCGGCATCGCGCACGGTCCACTCCACAGGCGGTGCGTACCATGCAGCCCGCGATAGCCCGGCGTATGCACACGACCGGCGCAGTGGCAGCGCATGGACCTGGACAAGGAACTGCACTGCTTCACGCTTATGCACCGGCCCTAGAATTTTTTTGCGATCAAATCCTTCATCGCCGCGTTGTCGAGCGCCAGCTCGGCATACATCCGTTTGAGCTTGGCGTTCTCGGCCTCCAGCTCCTTGACCCGTCTCAACTCGGAGGCCTCCAGGCCGCCGTACTTGCTCTTCCATTGATAGTAGGTCGCTGTGCTGATCCCAGTCTGGCGACAGATGTCCTTGACTGGCACGCCTGCATCGGCCCGTTTGAGCGCGGCGACGATCTGCGTTTCGGTGAACTTTGATGTGCGCATGAAACCTCCTGACTGGGGAAAGATGCCAGAAAGTTCTACTTATGGGATGCCTGCCGATCGGGGGAGCTTACGGCGGCATCGAGTGTTGGATACGTTGTGCGATATATCCGCTCGCGCTTGAGCAATCCGAAGAAGCCCTCGCAGGCTGCATTGTCGCCACAATGCCCCACAGCACTCATCGAGCAGAGCAGGCCATTGGCGGCCAGGTAGCCCTGGTAATCGCCACTACGAAATTGACTGCCGCGGTCGGAGTGCAGGATCAGCGGATGCCGCTCCTGCCGTTGCCAAACCGCCATCTGCACCGCTCTGATCACCATCTGCCGGTCCTGCCGATGATGCATGGACCAGCCCACAATGCGCTGATCAAACAGATCCAGCACGACGCATAGATACAGCTTGGCCTGCTGGGTCTTGATCTCGGTGATGTCGGCCACCCACTTGGTTTCCGGCTCCAAGGCGCTGAAATCACGCTCCAGCAGGTTGCGCACGCCCGGCGGCGTCAGTGCCGGTTGGGCGCGCTGACCACGCCGTTTCGGGCGTGGCCAGCCCTGAAGGCCGGCTACCGCCATCAGCCGGGCAACCCGGTTCCGACTGGCCATCAACCCTTCCTCGACCAGATCCTCCTGCATGCGGCCGGCACCCAGCGTGCCCCGGCTGTCCTGGTGCAGCGCATGGATACGGCCCAGCAAGCGCTCGTTGTCGCGCTGGCGGGCACTGGGCAGGCGCTTGCTCCAGTCGTAGTAGCCACTGGTCGATACCCGCAGGCAGCGGCACATCAGGCGAGTCGGAAACTCATCGCGGCAACGTTCGATCACCTGATACCTCAGGATGATCCCTTGGCAAAGAACGTCGCCGCTTCTCGCAAAAAATCCCGCTCCTTGGTGATCCGGGCCAACTCGCGCTTGAGCCGGGCAACTTCCTCGTCACGCGGGCTACCGGTGCCAACAAAGGCGGCTTTTCCCACCGCCTGTGCCTCCCGCTTCCAGCGAGTCAGCAGGCTGTCACGGATGCCCAGCTCACGGGCTACCTGGGCGCAGCTGACACCTGGCCGACTGGCTTGCTCCACCGCGCCACGCTTGAACTCGGCACTGAACTTGCGACGCTTTGACATGAACACTCCTCATGGCCTCGATCGGCCTTCTTGTAAGTGTCCGTGAAAACGGGGGTGAACCCGGGGTAGAACCCGACCCACTGTGAAGGATGTCAGATCGATCGGTCGGCGAACGGTCTACAAGGCAGAAGTGCACTCGGGAAGGTCCTCGTCCGACCCAATCAAGGGCAGGTGAGTGCTGGGATTAGGGGACGTTATCGCGGGTAGGGCACCGGAAGCATCATTCGATGCCAAGCTCCCGCCGCAGGCCGGAAACATGAGCGCGGCCCACCGGCAGTTCCTTCCCATTCGCCATGACCAGCCAGTAGCGGCTGCCTGAGCCGGCATGCAGTGAGCGGACATGGCGCAGATTGACCAGGCAGGAGCGGTGGCAGCGCACGAAATCAGGCGGTAGCACGGCAGTCAGCGCGGCCAAGGACTTGTCATGCAGTTCGCTACGGCCATCAATCAGACGCACCTCGCTGTAGTCGCCGTCTGCACGGATCCAGAGCACGTCGGCCAGCTCGATCAGAGCCGTGCCATTTGCCCGCCAGATCCCAAGGTATCGCGAGAGCCCCGGGCGATAGCGGGCGGCGTCGAGCAGGCGATCGAGAGCCAGGCCGAGGCGCTCACGCGTGAACGGCTTGGGGACGAAATCCAGCACCCCGTACTCGAATGCCTGCAGGGCGCGCTCGCGATGGGCAGATACCACCACGCACTGGTAGCGTCCGGCCACCGCCTGTCGCAGCAGTTCGAAGCCGTCCTCGCCGCCGAGGTTCAGGTCAAGCAGCAGGCCCTCGTACAGGGTGCGCTGCAGCCGGTCGCCGGCCAGGTCCAGGTCTGCGACGGCATCGAAACGCGCCCGTCCGCCCGCCAGTTCACCGCACATGCGCAGCAGGCGCTCACGGATGAGCGGTTCGTCCTCGACGATCAGGATGCGCATGCCAACTCGATCCGACCGCACCAGTCCGCGCCGTCAGGGCCTTGGGCGAAGCGCCACCCGCCGGGGAAGGCGGCGTCCAGGCTGGCCTCGATGTAGCGCGTGCCGGTGCCTTGTCCGCGATGCGCCGCGGACCCAAGGGCGCTGCGCAATTCAAGCACCCTGCGCCCGTTCTCGCGCTGCACGCGCAGCCGGAAGGGCTGCTGCGTGCAGGCGCTGGCGCCGGCGTGGGTGAGTGCGTTCTCGACCTGGGCGTGGAGCACCCCTGGCGGCAGCAGAAAATCGATGTCGTCGACGTCGACCTCTAAGGCGATCGGCTGGCCCAGCGCCATGTTGACGATGTCCAGATGATTGCGGCACAGCGCGAGCTCGTCCTCCAGCGGAACCAGCGCGTGGCGACTGCTCTCGCGCAGGCGGTCGAACTGTTCTGCCAGCGACTCGACGAGACGGCTGGCACGCGGAGGTGCCTGCTCGATCAGTTCCTGCAGGCAGGTCAGCGTGTTCATGAGCCAGTGCGGCTGGATGCCACGCTGCAACAGCTGCAGCGAGAGCCGGGCACGCTCCTCGCGCAGCCGCGCATTGTGTCGGTCCAGCGTGCGCAGCCGCTCCGCATGGCGCAGCAGCAGGAATCCCATCAGGACCGCCAGCAGCAGGAAATACGGCCCGTCGAGGAATGCGCCGCCGGCGACCGGCATCGTCAGCGCAGCGACCAGCATCAGGACCAGGATCGGCCGGCGTTCCCCGTGTTCGCCCTGTGCGCGCCGCAGCAGCCATACGGAGGCCAACAGGCTCAGCAGCAGGGCAGTCGCTCCGCGGCCATCGAAGCTGGGCAGGAAGGCCACGACGCCGGCCAGCGTCGCCAGATAGGTGATGCGTGCAGCCACCGGCACGTCGACGTCGAAGCGCCGCGCAAGGTAGGCCGGCAACAGCACCGCCGCCGCCGCGTGCAGCGCCAGCAGCACGAACATGCGCAGGCCGTGCCATGGATAGGGATATCCGAACAGCGGACGCCAGGCTTCGACCACCGGCAGCGCGAGGCCGACGGCGCCCAGCGCGAGCAGCAGCGGAGCGCCGTGTACGCGCGGCTGTCCGCGCTGCGCCGCGAGGAAGTACAGGCAGGCGGCTGTGAGCGCACCTACGGCAAAGGCCACGATCAGCCATGGTCCTGCACGATGGAGGGGAGGACCCCCGACCGGCACGACCCGGAGCCCGGCATCGGTCGTGTCCATGCGCAGCCACTGATGGTGGCTCGATGCGAGAACGGTCAGCTCATCGGCGCCGGTGCGCCCGGATGGTGGCAGCACGCGGACGATGTCGATCAGCCCCGGCTGCTCCTCATCCCTGCTGCGTCCGACGATGCCGTTGGCAGCCAGCGGCTGTCCGTTCCAATAAGCTTGACTGGCGGCACGCAGCGACAGGTGCAGCAGGCGGCCGGCATCGTCCGCCGGGGCGGACAGGCGCCAGCGCAGCCAGTGGGGATCCTGCCACCCGGACAGCACGCCGGGATCGAGCGGCTGCCAGTCCAGATCGTCCGGTGGGCGTTCCGGCAGGCGGCCCGACATCGGCATCGTGGCGGGCGCCATCTCGGCGGACAGCACCTGCACGGCCACTGGACCATGCGACGCCGCCAGCAGCCAAGCGGCGACCATCATCACCAGCGCGGCAGGGGCGGCCAGGACCTTCGTGATCTTCATGCGCCATATCGTACTGGCCGCACGGAGACATTCGTCCCCTGCTTGGAGCCGTTGGGCGGACGGGGACGCCCTGACCTTCGGAGCAGCGTGGATGCTGGTGGAACGCCTTTGCATCCTTCCATCCGGAGCCCGTCATGCCCCATGTCCTGAGTGAGATTTCCAGACCGAGCCCCCGACCGCTGACGCTGCCCCTTCGCTGGATGGTGGCCTGCATGCTGTTCGTGGGGATGCTGCCGATGCATGCGAACGGCGCCGATACACCGCTGGAGTTCGCGCCTTACGCATTCGAGACCGAGCGACACGGCACGATCGACGCGCAGGTCGCGTTTCTGGACGTACCGCGTCGGCACGACGAACCGGACGGCCCACGCATGCGGCTGCGCGTCGTGCGCCTGCCGGCCACCGGTGGCGACGGCAGCGCCGCACCTGTGGTCTATCTTGCCGGCGGTCCTGGCGGATCCGGCGTCGGTACGGCACGCGGACCGCGCTGGCCGGTGTTCGACCAGGTCCGGCGCGAAACCGACGTCCTCCTGTTCGACCAGCGGGGCACCGGCCTCTCCGAGCCTCCGCCGCCGTGCCCGTACGTCCAGCGCTTCGACGATGCCACGCCCCTGGACCGCGAAGTCGCGCTGGCGGCGCTGAGCCACACGGCCGCCCGATGCATCGCCCATTGGCGGGAGGAGGGCGTCGACCTCGAGGCCTATACCACTGCCGAGAGTGCTGCCGACCTCGAGGACCTGCGGCGTGCGCTCGGCGTATCGCGGATCAGCCTGTGGGGCATGAGCTACGGCACTCACCTGGCCCTGGCAAGCCTCCGCCTGCACGGTGCGGGCATCGACCGCGTGGTGCTGATCGGCGTTGAAGGGCCCGACGACACCCTGAAGCTACCGCTGGCGGCAGATACGGTGCTCGCCGACCTTGCCCTTGTCGCCCGGGAGCAGGGGTTTGAAGACCTGACAGGAATGACCAGACGCGTGCTGGCCAAGCTGCGCCAGGAACCCGCACGAGGCCGCAGCCTCATGCACCGAGGCAGGGAAGTGACCTTCGGCGTCTACGACGCGCAGCTGGCGATCGCGGCCGCGCTCGGACGACGATCCACCCAGCAGATGCTGCCCCTGGTATTGCGTGATGCCGAAGCGGGGGACTACGACCTGCTGGCAAGCCTGGTGCTTGCGGTGCGGGAGCAGCTTGGCGAGTTCCGGGCGATGCCGCTGGCGATGGATGTGGCATCCGGTCAGAGCCCGCATCGACGCGCGATGGTCGAGGCTCAGGCAAAGGACAGCCTGTTCGGCGACGCGATGAACTTTCCCTTTCCGATGATTGGCGATGGCCTTGGGCTGGTGGATCTCGGCGAGGCGTTCCGTGCTCCCCTGCAGAGTGATGTTCCGGCGCTGTTTGTCAGCGGTACGCTCGATGGCCGCACGCCGCCGGCAAATGCCGAGGCGCTGTTGCCCGGCTTCAGTGATGCCGCTCATTTGCTCGTCCGCGGTGCCAGCCATGACGACGAACTGTGGTTAGGTAACCCTGAAATGGCCGCGCAGATCGCCGATTTCCTTGTGGGACGCCGCGTGAGCGATGCGGAACTGAAAGTGCATCCTCCGGCTATGGCGCAAGGAAAGCTGGGCTTGCTGATGCAAACAATGGGCATCGGTCGAGGAGCGGTGTGGGTTGGACTCGGGACGCTGGCGACACTGCTCGTGGTCGCCTTGGCGATCCTACGGCGATGGCGTCATGGCGCTCGGATCCGCAACGATGTGAGCGGGACGCCGTGACGGTTAGGGCTGGCTATCGGGGTAGGGCGGATGGCTGCTTTCGACCCTAAGCAGACATCTGTCACCCATCCAAACGCTCCCTAGTCGATCATTGTTGGAGGCGAGTAATTTTGTGGCATACATGACTCGGCCTATCGCCGACGCGCTACAGTCTCCAGCCGCCGAAACGCAGAATCTTGTACGAGCCTGCCGGCGGCGGATCGGATCTGATCCAGCGCCTCCGCCAGGTCCATAGGGACGACCGAGCCTTCAGCGGTGCCGATGCTAATGTTCAGCAGGCGCAGGAGCGCGGCTGCTATTTCAGGCGTACTGATGAATGCCAATCGGGGAGTGCCGTCAACGTCGCCCCCCAGTCCGAAGTCGGACATCGACCAGCAATCGAACGGCACGAGGAAGCGCTCGACCGCGTCGACCGCCTCGCTAAATGCCCGGCCTGCGGCGGCAGGCAAGTCTGCGAATGCCGCGCTAACACCGCGCGTGGCCAGCGAGCGCTCCTGCGGCCAGACGTTCTCGAGGAAAGGTGCGATGGCAAGGCGAAATATCTCGTCCGCGGACTGCCGCGGCCGAACCGTCGGATCCGTGGACATCCAACTTAGGAAGCGCTGCACCGTTTGTGCGGCATTGGCCCGCACTTCGTCATCTGCAGCCCGTAGCGTTTGCTGGACCTTCGCGTTCGCGATCACCGGATCCCTTCCTTCGCGGAAGGCGTGTAGGGATTCAAGCACTAGGCTGGACAGCAGGGAGCTTCGAGTCTCGCGCCCGAGTCGGCGGTCGGTTGCCCTGTCCGCGAACTGGTGGCCGATTACCTCCAACACCTTGGTGAACTGCGTGCGGCGCGCAATGGCGCGCCAAAGAGCTAGGGATTCCGCATCGTTTTCGGCCAGCGGCGCCACCAGGTTGCGCTTGGCCCATTCCTCGTCGGCCTTCAGGAAGTATGGAAGCTCTTCTATAAGTCGGTGCCGCCCAATCAAGCCTGACTTGCCGTCCGCCGCAATGATCGAATCACGCATGACGCGCAACGGTTCGTTCCTTTCGAAGGGATTCTCATCTCCCTGGATGGTGGGGCAGGAGGCAAGGAAGACGCCCACCAGCCGGCCCGTCGCCGTGTTGAGAGTGTCCAAGTCCGATGGTTCTTCTTCGGGACTAGATCCGACGATCTGGTTCAGATCAATCGTGTCAGTTTCGTCGGTCGTCTCGTTCGTGGCCGCCACCGCGATTGGCCAGAGCTTGATCCACACCGCCAATAGTGTTGGCGACTGCGTGACGACACGCTCCCACGACGAGATCCAGTGCGTGATTCCCTGGATTGCGGGCTCGACCGTCGCGGCAGGCAATAGCTCCAGCAAAGCTAGCACTCGATCGCCCGTGCGCCGGTGCTCCGGGGCTCCCTCGTTATCCCGATTCGGCGGATTGTGAGACCAGCCGAAACGATCCCATGTGTTGGGAAACTCGGCGCCGCCATCGCGAGCGGCCTCAAGTTCGGACAGAATCAGGCTGGCGTTATCGCCACTCCGGATCCAATCCGAAGCGCGCTCGGCGGGATCGTCGCTCCAACTGCTGCTAGCAGAGGCTAGCGCCCCCTCCAAGGCGCGCAGAAGCGCTTCACCGACAAGGTCGTTGAAGCGATCGTCAGGCTCGGGTTTGACCCATCGTGCTGTCCCGGAGGTCAGGAACCCGAACTGGATCGAGTTCATGTTCCTCAGCTCCTGGAACTCGTCCAGAAGCCCAGCCAGCCAACTCGCAGCTGATGCCGGGAGTCGACTACCGGCCACCTCTATGCGACGCAACTCGCGCGCCGCCCAATACTGCTGCGCGCCCTTGACACGGACGCGATCCGTGCCCCGTGGCCAGAACGTCCGCGGTGGCCCCCTCTTGATGCGGGCCACCATCCTGTTCCGTGCCTTCTCCGCAACGTCGTCGAAGCGAAGTGCGCGCAACTCGGCGATCTCTGGGAATGCATGAATATCCCAGAACGGTCGATCCTCCAATGCGGGCAGAGCTTCCGTCAATTCGTCGGCCGACGTGAGTTCTCCGACCTGCGAAAGCGAGGCCCAGAGCCGCAAATGAATCGGAGTCGACATCTGTTTCCAGCGGGACACAAACGCCCGCGCTTGTCCCGGATCGAGTGCACCTATCCTTTTCACAACAGCGTCGAGAAGCTTGACCGACGGCGCGATTCCATCGTGAAACTTGTCTACGTCCCAGTTGTATCCGTCTTCGTTTCGAACCTGGTAACCAACGTAGTGCAGCTGTCCAATCCGCCAGAACTTGTGGTCGCCCTCCCATCCCAACCTGCGCCCGAGGGCAATGCCGTAGTTCACTGCTCCTTCGATCGCTATGCCAAGTGAGGTGAGAAAATCGACCTCGTCGATACTATCGAGTCGATAGATGTCGAGATCAGCCAACTTCTGGCTACTGAGCGAGGCATGGAACAGATCCTCTACCCGGCGTGGGCGTTTGGAAGTCACTGCTTTGGGCCGTTCAGATCGTGCATCGACCTCAAGCCTCGGTTGCACTAAAGCGATGATGGCGGAGATCAGGGAGCCGGAGCGCTCGCCGGCAGCGATGCGTCGTTGTACACGGTAGGCATCGATTCCCGATGACTGCGGCAGTTCTTGATCCCAGCTTTCCTCAATCAGGCGCCATGCCGAGCGCCATGGTTCCTTGAGCTGTTTCGCATCCAGGAATTCCAGAGATTGCAGGACGGCGACGCGCTTGACGATCTCGTGTGGTTTGGACCTCAGCGCCCATTCGATAATCGGCCGTTCCGAAAGCCGCCCATGCAGAAACGCCATCAGCATCCGTACCGCATCGCGATCCCTGTCGTTCAATAGGGGCCAGTGGGGCTTCATGCTGACGCCTCGCTCTCTCGCTCCGAAGCGATCTCCGCGATGGCATCAAGCCAACCGGTGTCTGCTCCGGCTTTAGAGGCTAGACTGGAAATCCTTACGCGTTCGCTGGTGTTTCCGCGGCGAACCAAGTGGTCGAACAGGTCACGATCGGACTCGTCTGCGGCATTCCTTGGCGTCTTTACGATTCGCTTGACCTCGGCTTCAATCTTCCCGGGCCTTCCGTTTACAGCGGAGAGTTCGGCCCAGCGTTCCAGTAGCTTCAGAAGCGACTGGTGATGACCCTTGCTATCGTAGGCGATTGGCGTGATTCCACGGCCCTTCCAGTCTTCAACAAGAACCGGATCCGGCGTTTCGACGCCGACGAACGTGAAGCGCTCCTTGAGATCGTCGAAGCGTACTCCGTCGGCGGCAATGGCGTTCAATAGGTAACGCATCGGAGGGTCGTCGGCGCTATAGCCGATGAGCACGAGATGGAACAGCCGCGCTGCATCGTAGATGAAATCTGGCACGGTGCGCCTGCGCATGTAAAACTCGCCAAAATCCTGATCGGTAAAGACGAGATCAGAGGTTCTTCTGGAGTTGCGGTCCAAGGCGCCATGAATGTGAAGAATGCCCGCGAACTCGCCGCCTCGCCCCGGCCGAGGAATCCCACCAAGTGAGTACGTTTGCAGTTTTGCCTTCCCGCTAACCCCGCTCTGTAGCAGGAGGTCGAAGTTCGTGGTGACGATAGCGGAAGCGCCACCACGGTCGGCCAGTCGCATGAGCGCCTTGTGGATCGGGGCCGGCTTCGTCCCAGCGGCACGAAGGACTTCGGTGACCGTTGCTCTCACCCGACTCGTGCCGCTGGGTTTGTCGTCGATCCTGCGCTCAAGCATGCCTAGTACGACATCGTAGTCCCGCCGCTTGAATCTTTTGACTTCAGCGATTTGCTGGCTGGTCAGGCCGCTAAGGTCGCCGGGCTCGTCATCCTTGCTGCCGGTCACAACAGCATGCACGCCCGTGTCTAGCTTCGCGTAGACGTCGACCACCAGCTCGCGGAAGTCGGGCAACCCCGCGGGCTTGGACACACCGGCGCCGGCGATAAATAGAACGTGCCCTCGCGCGTGCGCGAGTAACAATCTCTCCGGCACGACGGGCAAACCGCTGCCAAGTGAGATCACTCGGTCCGGAGGCGGCGACTTCGCAGGAAAAACGAGAGAGGAACTCAAGACTTGTCGACTCAAGTCAACGGGTCGATTCGAATGTACAGGAAAATTCGCTGCCGCTAAAAAGAATTCTCATGCTTTCCACGTGGTTATATGGTCGCCCATGTCAGTACTATAACTTACCGCGACAGAGTGACGTCATCCCCTCGTTCGTGCGTCGCAGATCAGCCTGAAAGGATCAATAGAATCAGCACACTCCAAATCTGCTGTTCGCCGACTCTGTCGAATTTCCAACCGCACAACCTGCCGTTGCAAACGGCAGGAGTTGGCCGAAAGCGGACATCGGTGCCATGCCAAGAGTCCAACTGGCTGGCTGCTGTGACCACTTCGTTTGGCGGCGCTGTCCAACTGCTTGGTTGTTAGTAGCATGACCTGAGCAGGAACCGATGGGTCGCTACACAACTAGCCGAGGCCGGGGTCGAACTGTCGGCGGGCAGCGTGCACGATAGCTATGGCAGCACGCTGGCCGAGACGACCAATGGGCTGTACAAGGCCGAGGTGATCCATCGGCATTCGTGGCGCAATCGCGATCAGGTGGAGCTGGCCCCACGCTGGACTGGGTGTACTGGTACAACCACCAATGACTGCTGGGGCCGATCGGGAACATCCCGCCAGCGGAAGCCGAAGCGGCTTACTATCGGCAGCAAGCCGGTCAGGCCAAAGCGGCCTGACTCAAACCAAATGGCCTCCAAGAAAGTCGGGGCGGTTCAGTCCGGAGCAGGTCTGGGGAGGATGAAATCAGCCCATGCCTGCATCATGGGGCGTCGTTGCTCCAGCAGATCGGTGCGGTGATAGGCAGCTTCGACCTTGTTTTGGACAGTGTGGGCCAGCGCGCGTTCAGCAAGATCCCGAGCATAGCCTTCCTCGCTGCACCAGTCGCGAAAGCTTGACCGGAAGCCGTGCGCGGTGGCTATCCGCTTGTCGCTATCGCTGTGGGCCTTCAGGCGGCGCAATAGCGCAGTTAGGGTCATGTCCGAGAGGACTGTTCGGGAATGGATCGATGGGAAGACCAGATGATCGTGCTTGCCTACCTGTACCTGCAGCAAAGTGATGGCTTGCTCAGAGAGTGGGACTCGATGGGTCTGGCTGGCTTTCATGCGATCGGCAGGAATGATCCAGACTTTGTTGCGCAAATTGACCTCATCCCAAGTCATTCCCCTGACTTCGCCAGAGCGCGCAGCGGTCAAGATCAAAAACAGCAGCGCACGTTTGGTGACATCTAGCTCGTATGTATCCACCAGTCTGGTTTTGACAAACGCCGGGATGTCAGTCCAGGGCATGGCAGGTTGGTGCTCTTGTCGGACCGTCTTGCTGGGTTGTACCGGTAGCAGATGGGTGACTACATCCACAGGGTTGGCTTGGTTGAACCCGTGCGCCCAGCCCCAGGCCATCACGGCATGCAAACGCTGCTTTACCCGGGAAGCGGTCTCCGCTTTTTCCAGCCAGATCGGGCGCAAGACATCGGCCATATGACGGGGCTGAAGTTGGTCCATCGGCAAGGAGCCGATCTTGGGGAAGGCGTACTCGGTAAGCGTGTTGATCCACTGCTGGGCGTGCTTGGCATTCTTCCACCCTGGCTTGAGTTCGGCATGTACCTGTTCTGCCGCCTCTTGGAAGGTTGGCATCACGGGTGCAGCAACTGCGGGCGCCTTGGTCGCCAGGGGATCTTGCCCAAGTGCAATCTCTTCGCGCATTTCGCGAGCCAGCTTGCCGGCAAGGGCGATGCTCACATGCGGGTAGCTGCCGAGGCCTGCATTGCGGCGTTTGCCAGTGGTAGGGCTCACGTAGCGTAGGACCCACTTACCTTGCCCCTTCTTTGTGCGTGAAGGATGCAGGCTTAGGCCGGGGACTCCGCCGTGTGGCAGTGCTGTGCTCCCGGGAGTGGTGCTTCTGGCTTTGATGTCGGTAAGCAGTGCCATGGGTGTCTGGTATGCCATCTGGTATGCCATCCAGTATGCCATCTGGTATGCCATTTCGCGTTGGGTGGTGATGGGTGTTGCTGGACGGTGCTGGATGATGTCACTTGTAAGCCATTGAAACTAAATGGCAAATATATGTTATTTGCGATGCCACTGGATTTCCTTGGACGGATCTATGGCAGTCCCCCTCTCCGCCAGATACAAGAAACAAGCCGCCTTCGGGCGGCTTGTTTCGTTACGGGCCTGCCATGGCCGGATCGCATCGGTCGGCCATCCGTGGTGTTGGGCGTGGCGGCAGGCGGGCGCTAAACTGGCCCGGTCATCCTTTGAGTGTGTGTCATGTCCGAGATCCAGGTGCCCGTGTCCTTTGGTGAGTTGCTGGACAAGATCTCCATCCTGCAGATCAAGTCCGAGCGCATCACCGATGCAGCCAAGCTGGCCAATGTGCGGCACGAACTGCAGACCCTGGAGGCGACCTGGCAGGCGCATCCGGCGGCGGTGCGCGAGGTGTCCGGCCTGCGCGAGGAGCTCAAGGTGGTCAACGAGGCGCTCTGGGACATCGAGGATGCGGTGCGCCTGAAGGAGCGTGACCAGGCCTTTGATGCCGACTTCGTGGCCCTGGCGCGCAGCGTCTACCTCAACAATGACGAACGGGCACGGGTGAAGAAGGCGATCAACCTGGCCCTGGGCTCGGGCTACGTGGAAGAGAAGTCCTACCGCGATTACCGCGCCGGCTGATCACCAGGGCGTTGTGCACGAGGAAAAAAGGGCTGCCATGGGGCAGCCCTTTTGCATGGGGTTGTCAGCGGTGGCCGCCGGGATGGTCCTGGCAGTAACGCTGGAACGCGGCCAGGGTGTCATCGACGGTGATCAGGTCCATGACGCCGTCATGCTCGATCTTGCTGCCCCATTTCAGGGCGTGGCCGGGCTTGCCGGCAAACTTGCGCGCGGCATCGTCATAGCGGTTCACGCAGTAGCGGCGGTCCGAGTACGGGCCGCTGCGCTCGGGGTTGGTGGCCGCATGCAGGCCCAGCACCTTGGTGCCGACGGCATTGGCGATGTGCATCGGGCCCGAATCGGGGGTGGCCAGCAGGTTGGCGCGGGCCAGCAGGGCGGGCAGCTGCTTGAGGGTGTCGCGGCCGACCAGGTCCAGGATCGGCTGCTGTGCCTGCGCCAGGATGGCGTCGCTGACCTGGCGTTCCAGTTCACTTCGCCCGCCCACCAGCACCACGCGCCAGCCGTTTGCATTGGCGTGGTCGGCCAGGGCGGCGTAGCCGGCGGCGTGCCAGTTGCGCAGGGCATGGCTGGAGCACGGTGAAATGGCCAGTACCGGGCGGCCGTCGTCCTCCCATTGCGCCTGTGCCCAGTCGATGGCCGCCTGCGGCGTGGCCAGGTCCCAGCTGACCTCGGTCTGCTCCACGCCCAGTGGGCGGGCAAAGCGGCCGATTGCATCGAGCACGTGGCCGCCCTGGAAGGCGGGGATGCGCTCGTTGATGAAAAGCCCGTGCAGCTCCTTGGAGCGGCTGGCGTCATAGCCGATCCGGCGCCGGGCCGGGATGAAGCCTGACAGTACATTGGCGCGCAGGGAGACCTGCAGCTGCAGCAGTGCATCGAACGGGGACAGTGGCATCAGCTCCGCGCGCAGGGCGCGCATGCCGGCCAGGCCGGTCTTCTTGTCATAGGTGTGGAAGTGCACACCCGGCAGGCCTTCGAGCAGTTTGTGCCCGGCCTTGTCGATGATCCAGTGGATCGGCTGCTGCGCATTGGCCCGTTGCAGGGTGCGGACCAGGGGGACGACATGGGTCACATCGCCCAGTGCGGACAGGCGTAAAAGGCACAGGGGGGAGGACGATTGCTGCATGGTGTTGTTAGACTCAATGGAATGGTCGCTTTTGACGCCAATGAAGCAATGACGCCATGCCGCTCGGGGCGGAGTTACGGTGCCATTGTGTTTGACCGGGAGCGGCTGCGACAAGTCGATGCGGCCCTGTTCGACCCGGGCTACTGGGCCGGGCGTGCGCGTCCGGTGGGTGATGGCGGCCGTGGCAGTGCCTGGTTTGTCGATGCGCCGTTCGGTGCGACGGTGCTGCGCCATTATCGCCGCGGAGGCCTGGTGGCGCGCGTCAGTGCTGACCGTTACCTGTGGACAGGCTCGCAGCGTAGCCGCAGTTTTGCCGAATTCCGGCTGATGCGCCGGCTGCGTGCCGAGGGGTTGCCGGTGCCGCATGCACTGGCGGCCTGTTACCTGCGTAACGGCCTGGGTTATCGCGCCGCGATCCTGATGGAGCGTATCGAGGGTGTGCGTTCGCTGGCCGACCGTGCCCTGGTGGCCGGCGAAGGCGCCCCCTGGGAAGAGGTGGGGCGGATGATTGCCCGCTTCCATCGCGCCGGGCTGGACCATGCCGACCTCAATGCCCACAACATCCTGATCGATGCCAATGGCCACTGCTGGCTGATTGATTTTGACCGTGGCCAGATCCGCATCCTTGCCACCGGCTGGCGTGAGCGCAACCTGCGCCGGCTCAAGCGGTCGCTGCTCAAGTACCGCGGCGAGCGCAGCATGGAGATGGTCGAGCGTGATTTTGCCCGCCTGCGTCGGGCTTACGACCTGGCCTGGTCGCGAGGCTGCTGATGTCCTGGGGGCTGCGTTTTCTGGGTGTCGGCAGCGCCGCTGCCGTCGAGCTGGGTTCGCCGATGGCGGTGATCGAGCGCGACGGCGCGCCGTGGCTGGCCATTGATTGCGGCGGCGAAGGGCTCACGGCTTACCGCGCCACTTACGGCGCGATGCCCGAAGCGATGTTTGTCACCCATGTCCACCTGGACCATGTGGCCGGTTTCGAGCGCCTGTTCATTGCCACCTGGTTCGACCCGGCCCGGCGCGGCAAGGTGCGTCTGTACGTACCGGCCACGGTGGTGCCGTTGCTGCACCGGCGGGTGGCTGATTACCCCAATGTGCTGGCCGAGGGTGGGGTCAATTTCTGGGATGCCTTCCAGCTGGTGGTGGTGGGTGAGGCGTTCTGGCATGACGGCCTGCGCCTGGAGGTGTTCGAGGCCCGCCATCATTGGCCACAGACCGCCTACGGCCTGCGTCTGGCCGGCAGTGTGGTCTGGACCGGTGACACCCGGCCGATTCCCGAGCAGTTGGCGCGCCATGCCGGGCAAGGTGAATTGATTGCCCATGACTGTGGCCTGGTCGGCAACCCGTCGCATACCGGGGTGGATGACCTGGAGCGTGAATACAGTGCCGAGCTGCGCGCGCGCATGTTGCTTTACCACTATGCCAGCGTGGCCGATGGCCAGGCCCTAGAGCAGCGTGGCCTGCGCGTGGCCCGGCCCGGGCAGGTGTGGCCGCTGGCCGAGCCACAGGCACCGCGCGCCGGTTGAGCGGCGCTTTGTGGCAACAAAAAAGCCCGGGCTCGCAGCGCCGGGCTTTTTGTGTGTTGCAAAAAGGTGGAAGCCCTGCCGGCTGACCTCGGCGCCCGCGTCGATCGATACCGTTGCTGCCTTCCGGCCCTGGCGGAGTTTTCGATCTAGCGTCGCGAGGGGCCGACAGGGCCTCCATAGACGCGAGCCGCGCTGAGCGCGGCCCGGGTTTACAACTGAATCTGGCGGAGAGAGGGGGATTCGAACCCCCGAAGCGCGGTTTAGACGCTTACACACTTTCCAGGCGTGCTCCTTCAACCACTCGGACACCTCTCCGGGACCTGTACCGGCTGCGTATGCAGCAGTGCAGGGGCGCAAATCATAACGTTACTTTGCGGTGAGGACAAGGGTTGCGTGCAAGCTTCTTTGCAGGCGTCGGTACGGGTGGGTCGGGCATGGCACAATGTCCCATCCACCTTACCTCTCGAGCCGATGTCCTATCTCGTTCTGGCCCGCAAGTGGCGCCCCAGGCGTTTTGCCGAATTGGTCGGCCAGGAGCATGTGGTGCGCGCGCTGTCCAATGCGCTGGACACCGGCCGGGTCCATCACGCCTTCCTGTTCACCGGCACCCGCGGCGTGGGCAAGACCACCATCGCGCGCATTTTTTCCAAGTCGCTGAACTGTGAGCGCGGCACCAGTGCCGATCCCTGCGGGGAATGCGCGGCCTGCCTGGACATCGATGCCGGCCGTTACATCGACCTGCTGGAAATCGACGCCGCCTCCAACACCGGTGTGGATGACGTGCGTGAGGTGATCGAGAACGCCCAGTACATGCCCAGCCGTGGCAAGTACAAGGTCTATCTGATCGACGAAGTGCACATGCTCTCCAAGGCGGCCTTCAATGCGCTGCTCAAGACCCTGGAAGAGCCGCCGGCGCATGTGAAGTTCCTGCTGGCCACCACCGACCCGCAGAAACTGCCGGTCACCGTGCTCAGCCGCTGCCTGCAGTTCAACCTCAAGCGCCTGGACCAGGCCCAGATCAGCGGGCAGATGCACAAAATCCTGGCTGCCGAGCAGATTCCGGCCGAGGACGCGGCGATCACCCAGCTGGCGCGTGCGGCCGATGGTTCGCTGCGTGATGGTCTTTCCCTGCTGGACCAGGCCATTGCCTATGCCGGTGGCGAGCTGCGCAGTGACGTGGTGGCCAGCATGCTGGGCAGCGTGGACCGCTCGCAGGTAGCCGCACTGTTGCAGGCGCTCACCGCCGGTGACGGCGCCGCCTTGCTCGGTGTGGTGCAGGCCCTGGCCGAGTTCTCGCCGGACTGGGCCGGGGTGCTGGATGCACTGGCCGAAGGCCTGCACCGCATTCAGGTGCGCCAGCTGGTGCCGTCCGCGCCACTGGTGGCCGAGGGCATCGATGCCGACCAGTTCGCCCCGCATCTGCGCGCCGAAGTGGTGCAGCTGTGGTACCAGATGGCCCTGGCCGGCCGCCGCGACCTGCCGCTGGCGCCCAATCCGCGCGCCGGTTTTGAAATGGTGGTGCTGCGCATGCTGGCCTTCCGTCCGTCGGCCCAGGTGCCGGCGCAGGTGGCTGGCGGCGCGCTTGCCGGCAGTACGCCCAGTGTCGATCCTGCTCCGGTTGCTCCGGTTGCTCCGGTTGCTCCGGTTGCTCCGGTTGCTCCGGTTGCTCCGGTTGCTCCGGTTGCTCCGGTTGCTCCGGTTGCTCCGGTTGCTCCGGCAGCTCCTGTTCTGGCGCCGGCTCCGACACCCGCTGCGGTTGCCCCGGTGGCGGCCGGCGATGATCTGCCGCCGTGGCCGGTGGCATCGGCTCCAAATTCAGCTCCAGCTCCAGCAGCTGCGCCCGTGCAGGCGACCCCGGAGGTGTCTGCGCCGCCGATGGTGGCCAGCGATCTGGCTGATGCGCGGGATCTGGCCATGGCCGAGCACTATGCCGAACAGGCGGACGATCAGCTCGCCATGCCTGCCGCGCCGGCGCAGCCTGCCGCACCCGCACCCGCACCCGCACCTGTGGCGCCAGTCGCTGCGTCAGGGGGGCTGCATGATGCCGATGACTGGCTGGCCTTTGTCGCTTCCAGTGAGCTGAGCGGGCCGGCGCGTGAGCTGGCCGCCAACAGTGCCTTTGTTGCCCATGCCGATGGCGTGCTGCGTCTGGCATTGACCGACGGGTTTGATTACCTGCAGACCGATCGTTCGCTGCAGCAGCTGGAGCAGGCCCTGACAGCCCGCTTCGGCGGGCAGCGCAGGATCGTGTTCGGCACCGGCCAGGCGCAGGCCGAGACGTTGCATGCCCGCCAGGACCGCGAGCGCAACGAGCGTCAGGATGCAGCCCAGGCTGCCTTCCTGGGCAATGCCCATGTGCGCACGCTGGTTGAACAGCAGGGCGCACGTGTGGTGCCCGATTCCATTCGTCCTTACCAAGAGTAAAAACTATGCGTGGCAATATCGCTCAATTGATGCAGCAGGCGCAGAAGATGCAGGAAAACCTGCAGCGCGCCCAGGAAGACCTGGCCAAGCTGGAAGTGACCGGCAGCGCCGGTGGCGGCATGGTCAGCGTGACCCTGACCGGCACCAAGGAATGCCGCAAGGTGCGTATCGATCCGTCGATCCTGGCGGACCAGGAAATGGCTGAGGATCTGATCGCGGCCGCCTTCAACGATGCCTCCAACAAGATCGACCTTGAGTCCAAGAGCAAGATGGGTGCGGCCACCGCCGGCATGCAGCTGCCGCCGGGCATGAAGCTGCCGTTCTGAGCATGACCGGCCAGTGTGCGGTTTTTCCGCACACTGCCATCGAAGGTGCCATCGTGACTGCCCCCTTGTTGGATCAATTGATTTCGGCCCTGCGCATCCTGCCCGGGGTCGGGCCCAAGAGTGCCCAGCGCATGGCTTACCACGTGCTGGAGCGCGACCGCGAGCGTGGCGCCGAGCTGGCCCGGGTGCTGGCCGAGGCCGTGGAAGTGATCGGCCGCTGTGACAGTTGCCGTGATTTCAGCCAGGACGCGCTGTGCCCGCTGTGTCGTGCCCCCGGGCGCGAACGTGGCCAGCTGTGTGTGGTGGAATCACCAGCCGATCGCCTGGCCATTGAACAGGCCACCGGCTTTCGCGGCCTGTATTACGTGCTGCTAGGGCGCCTGTCGCCGCTGGACGGTATCGGTCCGGTCGAGCTGGGGCTGGAGCTGCTGGGGCAGCGCCTGGCCCAGGGTGAGGTCGGCGAACTGATCATTGCCACCAGTGCCACCGTGGAGGGCGAGGCCACCGCGCACTATCTGGCCCAGCTGGCACGTCGGCACGGGGTGCGTCCCAGCCGTCTGGCCCAAGGCCTGCCGCTGGGCGGCGAACTGGAATATGTGGACCGCGGCACCTTGTCGCATGCCTTCGGCAGCCGCGCCGAAGTGCCACGCTGATCCATCGGCTAAGCTTGCCTTTCAGTTTGATTGCACAAGGCAGCCCATGAGCCAGGAAACGATTTTCAGCAAGATCATCCGCCGCGAGATTCCCGCCACCATCGTCTACGAGGACGAGGAGGTGCTGGGCTTTGAGGACATCGCGCCGAAGGCTCCGGTGCATGTGCTGTTCATCCCCAAGAACGTGATCATCCCGACCCTGGATGACCTGACTGCCGGGCAGGCGCCGCTGGTCGGCAAACTGGCCCTGGCCGCGGCGAATTATGCCCGCCAGCAGGGGCTGGCCGAGGATGGCTACCGCATCGTGATGAACTGCCGCGAACATGCCGGACAGACTGTCTTCCACATCCACATGCACCTGCTGGCCGGTGCTGCGCTGGGGGACTTCGGCGTCTGAGGCGGTGGTTTGGTGCATGTGAAAACGGCGCCTTGCGGCGCCGTTTTTTATTGGGCGAGGCGGTTCACCACCAGCCGTACCAACCCCAGCGCGGTCCCCACGGACCCGGGCCCCACGGGCCATGGTAGGGGTAGGGCGGCGGCAGGTTGGAGGTGGTCTGTTCCGGCCACAGGTAGATGGTTTCAGCGGCCAGGCGCGGCAGCTTGTACTGATATTCGCCGATAGTGACGTCTTCCTGGCCGTCGACGCGGCCGATGAAGGTGATGTCGCGGCCGGGCTGGAACACGGCCGGGTCATAGAAACCGGCGCGGCAGGCCAGGAAACGCCCGTCGCTGGCGTCGCTGTTGTTGGTCATCGGCCGGCCCAGGCTGTTGAGCGGGCGGCCCAGCATCTGGAAACAGGTCTGGTTGGCACCGGGCAGGGTTTCGATCACGCGGCCACCCCAGCGCACGCTCTGGCCCTGGGTGCCGGCGGCCAGGCTCTGTTGCGGGGTGATCGGGGCGAATTGGCCCTGCAGCGGCTTGGGCGCAGTGGCGCAGGCGGCCAGCAGCACGCTGGCCAGGGCGGGCAGCAAGAGACGAATGTTCATAAGGCAACTCCGTTGATGTCGGTGGGGCCTCACCGCAGTAGCGGCAGTGTAGCCCGCCTGCCTGTGACGTGGCAGCGGGCAGCAGTACAGGCGTTCAGTTGCTTTTGGGGCGGTGCCGGCGCAGCTGGGCCAGCAGTTGCCGGTCGTGCTGGCCGGCATAGCGACTGGCGTTGTAGCGCCGGGCCAGGGCCGGCAGCGGGCTGTCGGGCAGGTGACGTTGGACCCGCAGTGCCCAGGCCTGGGCACTTTCGTTGTGGGCAGGTTCCAGGCCCAGTTTGCGGTAGCGCTGGCCCAGGGCCTGCCAGGCGGCCAGCAATGGATCGGCCGGGCGCTGGCGGCGGCCCAGCCACCACCACATCAAGGTGATGGCCAGGGCGCTGGCGCACAGCCAGGCCAGCAGCAACAGGCTGCGCCCGAGCTGGTCGTTGTCCAGCTGGAAGTAGCGCAGCAGGCGTGCCTGGGCGGCCGCGTCGTAGCCCAGCACCTGCTGGTTCCAGCGTTGGCGCAGCCAGTCCCCGGCCTGGCGCAGGGCCTGCCAGCGCAGCTGGATGGCCGGCAGCAGACCGTCCCCGGCGACCTGGCCATCGGCCAGGCGTTGCTCCAGCGTGTCGAAGATGCGCTCCGGCGCCACTGCAGCGGTGGGGTCCACCCGGACCCAGCCGCGGCCGGCCAGCCAGACCTCGTTCCAGGCATGGGCGTCCATGCGCCGCAACAGCCAGTAATCGCCATAGCGGTTGCGCACGCCGCCGGCATAGCCGGTGACCACCCGCGTCGGTACCCCGGCGCTGCGCATCAGGATGGCAAAGGCCGAGCTGTAGTGCTCGCAGAAACCGGCGCGCTGGTCAAACAGGAACTCATCGGCGCTGTGACGGCCGGCCAGCGGGGTGGACAGGGAGTAGCTGAAATCACGGCTGATCCAGGCCAGCGCACGCTGGACCACGACGGCATCGGCGTCGGTGGCCGCGCCGGCCTGCTGCCGCCATTGCCGGCCCAGGGCCACGGTGCGTGGGTTGTAGCCCGGCGGCAGGGACAGGTAGTGGCGCTGCAGGGCGGCGGGCAGTGGGGTGGAATCGTTGCCGGCGGGGCGCGATTCCAGCTCCCAGCGGGTCAGGGTGGTCAGGCGGCGCTCGCTGCGCAGGCTGTACTGGCCATCCAGGCGGCTGCCGGCTGGGGCGGCCAGCGGCAGGTCCAGGGCCACCAGCTGGCGGCGGTCGGTGGGTTCGTATTCGATGGTGTAGCGCCATTGCCCCGTGCCAGGGGCGTGGCTGGGCAAGGGCAGGGTGATGTCGGCACGTTCCCAGCGCTGGCCATCGAACAGGCTCATCACCGGGCCGCGCCAGTAGCGCTGTTCCGGCGGCGGTACCGCCCCCTTGAAATGCACCCGGGCCGCGGCGCTGTCATCGGCCATCAGGTCGATCCACTTGCCCGGTTCCAGGGTGTCACCCAGACCGGGACGGCCGACCGCACGGTCGGGCAGCCCCCACAGCGGGCCGTCCAGGCGTGGCAGCAGCCAGAACGCGGACAGGGTCAGGGGCAGGGCCAGGGTGAGCAGCACGCCGAGTTGACGCAGCATCGGACGCAGCGGTTGTGGCGCCAGCCCGGTGGACCAGCGCGCCAGCCGGGCCAGACAGGCCAGGGTGGCCAGCACGGCCGCCAAGCCCAGAACCAGGGTGAGCGGGCCCTGGTCGAGCAGGAAGGCGGCAAACGGGGCGAACAGGGCGAAGCCGGCAGCGCTGCGGGCATCGCGCAGGGTGCGCAGTTCGCTGCCCTTGATCGCCAGCATCGCCGCCAGCAGGGCGCAACCGGTATCGCGCCCCGGGCGCAGGCCCATCTGCGCGGCGATGGTGAACAGCATGACGGCCACCAGCAGCAGACGCACGATGGTCGGCAGTGGCCAGCGCAGGCTCAGTCCGCTGACCAGCAACCAGCTGCCGGCCACCAGCAGTGCGAGGGTGCCGGGCAGCTGCAGCAGCAGTGGCAGCAGGGCCAGGCCCAGGGTGGCCAGCACCGGCCAGCGCATCGGCAAGGGCAGGGGCGGGGAGAGGCTGTCAGCGGCCATCGGGCAGCAACGCCAGTGCGCGCAGGCAGGCCTGCAGGTGGTCATGGCCGCTGCCCGGGCCCAGTGCGGCCTGGCCCGGCAGCTGCAGTTGCCAGGGCACGCCGCTGTGGGCGGCCAGCTGGACCCAGTGGGTCAGGCGGCTGATCCGGGCCTCGTGGCCGAGGCTGCCCAGCTGCTGCCAGTCCAGGTTCACCGGTGCCGGCCCGCCACTGGTCGGCTGGCGTACCAGCAGACCCTGGCGGTGTGCCGATGCCTTCCAGGCAATGCGGGCCCGGCTGTCACCGGCGCGGTAGTCGCGCAGCTGCTCGTCCTCGCCCTGGTGGCTGCTGCGGTTGCCGGCCGGCGCCGGCGGTATGGGCAGGGGTGGGCCGTTGGGCTCGGCGCAAGGATGGACCAGGCACTGCGCGTGCGGCAGCAGGCGGCTGAAAGCCAGTACCAGGCCCAGGGGTTGGGTGGTGGACAGCGACAGCGGCGGCAGCGGCAGCAGGCCGCGGCGCTGGGTCGGCAAGGTGCACGTGGCCTGCAGGCCGGCCGGTGCCATGGTCACGGTGGCCGGCGGCGCATCATCAAAGTGCAGTTGCAGGCCGTCACGGGCACGCCCGCTGGTCTGTTCCAGCTGGATCTGCACCTGCAATGGCTGGCCTGCCGCTACCGGGGCGGCGTGGACGGCGCTGACCACCAGCCCGGACAGTTGCAGGTGTGCGGCCAGCGCGCTGGCCAGGCCGGCGCCGGCCACCAGCAGGGCCAGCAGCAGGGCCGGGTTGTTGGCGTAGTTGAGTGCGCCCAGGGTCATCATCAGGACCAGAACGGCCAGAAACAGCCCCAGGCCGGTGGGCAGCACATAGATGCGGCGGTTCTCGATCACGCACGGCAGGGCACGGCGCCGGGCCGGGATCAGCCGGCGCAGCCATCGGCGGGCGTGTTGCTGCAGGAGTGCGCGCCGCTTCAATCCACCGCCACCCGTGCCAGCAGGGTCTGCGCCAGGGCCTGGCCATCAAGCAGGCCGCCGGCAGCAACCAGGCGATGGCCGGCCAGGGCGACAAACACGGCCTGGATGTCATCGGGCAGGACATGGCCGCGGCCACGCAGCAGGGCATGGGCCCGGGCCGATTGCAGCAGGGCCAGGCCCGCACGCGGGGACAGCCCGGTGGCGATGTCGGCATGCTGGCGGCTGGCGGCCAGCAAGGCCTGCAGGTAATCGAGCAGGGCATCGCTGACGTGTACCTGGGTCACAGCCTGGCGCAGGGCGGTGATGCTGGCTGCATCCAGTTGCGCCGGGCTGTTGGCAATCATCTGCCGGCGATGCTCGCCGCGCAGCAGGGCGCGCTCGGCGGCCGGGCTGGGGTAACCCAGGCTCAGGCGCAGGGTGAAGCGGTCCAGTTGCGAATCCGGCAGCGGGAAGGTGCCGCTCAGGTCGGTCGGGTTCTGGGTGGCGATGACCAAGAAGGGGTCCGGCAGCGGGTGACTGACGCCATCCACGGTGACTTGGTGTTCGGCCATGGCCTCGAGCAGGGCACTCTGGGTGCGCGGTGGTGCGCGGTTGATCTCATCGGCCAGCAGCACGCCGGTGAACACCGGCCCGGGATGGAAGACAAAACGCCCGTGTTGCGGCTCGTGGATGGACACGCCGATCACATCGGCCGGCAGCAGGTCGGTGGTGAACTGCACGCGCTTGAACCCCAGGCCCAGGGTCTGCGCCAGGGCATGGGCCAGGGTGGTCTTGCCCAGCCCGGGCACATCCTCCAGCAACAGATGACCACCGGCCAGCACCGCAACAAAGGCCAGCTTGACCTGTTGTGGTTTGCCCACCACCAACGTGTTGACCTGATCAATCGCCCTGGCAAGGGAATTTTTCTGTTGTTCAGTTACGATGGCGTCGATGGAGCGCAAGTCGGGCATGGGGAGCTCGGGTAACGAAAACACTGGGAGTGTAATGGTGGTCGAGGCACAAACGCGGTGGCAAAAATGGTTTCTGGTGCTGTGGGCTACTGCTGCAGCGTTGAAACTGTTGATTGCTTCGCAATTGCCCCTGTTCGTCGATGAGGCGTTCTACTGGCAGGAAGGCCAGCATCTGGCGCCGGCTTATTCGGACCTGCCCGGCCTGACGGCCTGGCTGACCCGCCTGGGAGTGGAGCTGGGTGGGCAGCATGTACTGGCCTTGCGCCTGCCTTTCTTGGCCATCGGCGCAATCATTCCCTGGTTTGTGGTGCGCATGGCCGCGCGCTGGTTCGGGCCGACCGCTGGTTGGCAGGCAGGTATTTTGTGCTTGCTGATGCCGTTGTCCGGCACCCTGGGGCTGCTGGCAGTGCCGGATGTGCCGATGGCACTGGCCGCGGTGCTCTGCCTGCATGCGGTGGCGCGCCTGCTGCGCCAGGTCAATGCGTCCAACGCGGTGGAGCTGGCCCTGGGCCTGGCCATTGGTGCGCTGAGTCATTACCGCTTCCTCGGGGTGATCGGCATGGGGCTGATCGCCCTGTTGCTGTTGCCGCAGGGACGGCGCCTGCTGCGCGACAGCCGGGTCTGGATGGCGTTGAGTGTGGGCTTCGTGGCCTGGTTGCCGTTGCTGGCCTGGAATGCCGACAACCACGATGCCGGGCTGCGTTTCCAGTTGCTTGATCGCCACCCGTGGAGCTTCCACCACGAGGGCGTGTTTTTCCTGCTGATCCAGCCGTTGATCGTGACCCCGCTGCTGTGTGGCTTGCTGTGGCTGGTGGCCTGGCGTGGCAGCAAGCGCACGGACTGGAACCTGCAGCAGCGCTATTTCGCCCTCACTGGCGGGATATCCACCGCGATGATTTTCGCGCTGGGCTTTTTCACCGATGTGGAGCGCATCAGCTTCCATTGGCCGTTGCCCGGCTATCTGGCCCTGCTGGTTGCTGCGCCGGCCTTGTTGCTGGGATGGTCCAGGCGCTGGCGTCGCCTGTTGTGGCTGAGCCTGTTGCTGGGGTGGGTGGTGGCCTTGGGCTATTACGCCATGGCCAGCAGCCCGCAATGGCGCCAGGTGCTGGCTGACAACAAGTTCTACCCGCGCAATTTCATTGGCTGGGAGCCATTGGCCGAGGCGGTGCGCGATGAACTGGCGCAGATGCCGGCCGGGACCCGGATATTGGCCGGCAGTTTCAAGGTTGGTTCCGAACTGGGGTTCCAGCTTGGTGATGATTCGATCGCAGTATTGCCGCATGCCTTGAATGACCGGCATGGGCGCACGGCCCAGCTGGCCCTGTGGAAGCTGATCGGCGATGGCCGCAGTGACGTGCCGCAGTTGCTGGTGATCAATCCTGCCGACCAGCGTTTCCGTGACCTGCTGGCCCGCTACCAGCAGTTGTGCCAGTGGGTCGGTCCACTGCCGGGTCCACGCACGGTCTCCATCGACCATGGGCGACAGCGTTTCCTGTTGATGCGGCTGCCGCCGCGCCCGGCCGGCGTGGTCCCGGACGAGGCCTGTGTGACCCCGGCGCTGGCCTGGATCGACAGCCCGTTGCCGCGTGCCACGGTGGGCGACCAGGCCCAGGTCCGTGGCTGGGCCTTCAAGGATGGAGTCGGCCTGCGCAGTGTGGAGCTGCTGCTGGATGGCAAGCCGGTGATGCTGGCTGACTACGGTCGTACCAGCGAGGTGCGCGGGGTGTGGGCAGGCAGTAGCGACCCGCAGCATCCACAGGTGGGCTTTGACGCCCGCCTGGACCTCTCCGCGCTGCCGCCGGGTACGCACTGGCTTGGCCTGCGTCTGCACGGCAACGACGGCAGCGTCGAGGACTGGTCGGAACAGCGCTTGCATATCAGCCGCTGAATTTACCGCCCTCTATATCAACCCTTCTGGCCATACGGCCTGGAAATCCATATGAAAAACCTGCGTATTGCTGTCCTGGTGCCTTGCTACAACGAGGCGGCCACCATCGCCAAGGTCGTCGCCGACTTTCGTCTGCATCTTCCCCGGGCGCAGGTGGTGGTGCTGGACAACAATTCCAGCGACGACACGGCAGGGCAGGCCCGCCAGGCAGGTGCACACGTGCTGTCGGTCGGGCTGCAGGGCAAGGGCAACGTGGTGCGCCGCGGCTTCGCCGATGTGGAGGCCGATATCTACGTCATGGTCGATGGTGATGACACCTACGAGGCTGCGGCCGCGCCACGCCTGGTGCAGCGCCTGCTGGACGATGGCCTGGACATGGTGGTTGGCGCACGGCGGGACAAGGAGAAGGCGGCCTACCGGCCCGGCCATCGTTTCGGCAACGTGCTGCTGACCCGCTGCGTGGGCCTGCTGTTCGGCCGCAGCTTCGATGACATGCTCTCCGGCTACCGGGTGTTTTCGCGTCGCTACGCCAAGTCCTTTGCCGCCCATGCCCGTGGTTTTGAAACCGAGACCGAGCTGGCGGTGCACGCACTGCAGCTGCGCATGCCGGTGGCCGAGGTGGATACCGCCTATGGCGTGCGGCCGGAGGGCTCGCAGAGCAAGCTCAATACCTGGCGTGATGGCTGGCGCATCCTGTGCACCATCGCCAAGTTGTTCAAGAGTGAGCGGCCGCTGCTGTTCTTCTCGGTGGGCGGTGTCGCCTGCATGGTGCTGTCGGTGGTGCTGGCCGTGCCATTGCTGCTGACTTACCTGGAAACCGGGCTGGTGCCGCGCTTCCCCACCGCCATCCTGTGCTCGGCGTTGATGCTGCTGAGTCAGCTGCTGCTCGCTTGCGGGCTGATCCTGGACACGGTTACACGCGGTCGCATCGAGACCAAGCACATGGCGTATCTGGCTGTGCCGGCGCCGGCCGCGGTGCAGGCTGCTGAAGTACGGGCTGCTGAGGTGGGGGCTGCGGCATGATGCGTGCCACTGCACAGCGGATGCTGGGCGTGCTGGACCGCTGCTTCGCATTCCATTCGCCTGCCCACATCGCCAGAGCATCGTTTGCGGTCATGCTTCTCGGCGGTCTGGTCGCGTTGCTGCTGGGCCAGGATGCGAACTGGGACCTGCGCAACTACCACCTCTACAACGGTTATGCGGCATTGCAGGGACGTTGGGCGCAGGACCTGGCGCCGGCGCACATGCAGAGCTACTTCAGCCCGCTGCTGGACATGCTGCACTACCTGCTGATGGTGCGGCTGCCGGCGCCACTGGGCGGCTTCCTGCTCGGCGCCTTCCATGGCCTGGTGTTCCTGCCGCTGGCCGGTATCGCGCTGCATGCGCTGGGCGAACGTGAGCAGCGTGCCCGTCTGGCGCCTTTGCTGGCGCTGGCAGGCCTGTGCACCAGCGCCTTCCTGTCAGAACTGGGCGGCAGCATGGCCGACAACACCAGTGCGGTGTTCGTGATCGGCGCTGTGTACCTTGTGCTTCAGGCCCAGTCGCGCCAGCGCGCGGGCAACCACATCGGGCTGGGTTGCTGGGTATTGGCCGGACTGCTGCTTGGCACTGCCGTGGCCTTCAAACTGACCAATGCGGTCTATGCCATCGCTCTGGGCCTGGCCACCGTTGCCGGCGGGGGTGTCTGGCGCCACCGCGTAGCGGGACTTGCGCTGCTGACTGCCTCCGCGTTGCTGGCTGCCGCGCTGCTGGCAGGCTGGTGGTACTGGCAGGTCTGGGTCCAGTTCGGCAATCCTTTGTTCCCGCAGTTCAATGCCTATTTCCAGGCGCCCCTGTCCGCGCCCATCGCGGTGGCTGATACGCGTTGGCTGCCAAGCAACCTGTTGCAGCATCTGGCCTGGCCACTGCTGTTCTCACTGGATCCGGGGCGGGTCAGTGAGGTGAAGATGCTGCAGGTCCTGTGGCCGCTGCTGTACCTGGGGGGGCTTGCCCTGTTGCTGTCGCGCCTGTTCGGTGTGCGGCGCGAACGTCCCCGGCCCAGTCGTGCCGTGCTCGCACTGCTGGTGTTCTTCTGCGCCGGCTATGTGCTGTGGCAGGGCATGTTCAGCATCTATCGCTACCTGGTGGTGCTGGAGTTGATCGCGCCGTTGCTGCTCTGGCTGCTGGTGGAGCGGCTGCTGCCCGCAGCCCGTGCCGCGCGCTGGGCGGGCAGGGTGGTGGCGGTGTGCGTCGCGATCTCCTTGCTCGGTGCCAATGGCTGGGGGCATGAGGCATGGGCACGCGAGGGATTCCGTGTGCAGGCCCCGACCATGGACGCGCCCGGGCAGAGCGTGGTGCTGTTGGTCGGCGGTGAGCCGCAGGCCTGGCGTGTCCCGTTCCTGCCTGCCGCTGCCCGCTATGTTGGTGTGGCGGGCACGTTCCCCGAGTCCGAGGGCTACCGGCAGGCGGTAGCCACTATCGTGCAGTCGCGAAAGCACCACTATGCAATGTTGCCAGCGCCGCAGGACAAGCAGACCGCGCGCCTTGGCCGGATCAATGGCTGGGCCGCTGCGCTGGGCTTGAATCGGGACGGCGGCTGCCAGCGGCTGGAGTGGCTTGCCCGTCGTGTGCGCGGACTGCGGGCAGTGGTGGCACATGACCAAGGTGGTGACCGCTGCCAGTTGGTGCCGCGTGATGCCACCACGCAGGACGCGGCGCGGTTGCATGAGCGGCGCATTGCCGGCGACGGTCTCGCCCGTTATGGGCTGGCGCTGGATGAGCAATCCTGCGTGCAGCTTTCTTCGTGGATCGGACAGGGTGAGTACCCATGGCAGTGGTGCCGGGTAATCGCAATGCCTGCCGCTGGCGCTGGCTCAGGGAATGCTGAAGCCGGCCTCGCGCAGCAGCCGTGACACGGCGATCAGGGGCAGGCCGATCAGCGCGGTCGGGTCCTGGTTGTCGATGGCCTGGAACAGGCTGATGCCCAGGCCCTCGCACTTGAAACTGCCGGCGCAGTCCAGTGGCTGTTCGCGCTGGACATAGCGGGCAATGCTGCCGGCATCAAGGGGGCGGAAATGCACGCTGGTCAGGTCGCAGGCCTGCAGCAGCTCACCGTCGCGGGCCAGGCACACGGCGGTGTGGAACTGCACCTGGCGGCCGCTCATCGCCGCCAGCTGGGCGCAGGCCGCAGCGACGCTGCCGGGCTTGCCAAGGGGCTGGCCATCCAGGTCGGCGGCCTGGTCCGAGCCGATCACCCAGTGCCCGGGATGCCGGCTGGCCACGGCCAGGGCTTTCTCGCGGGCCAGACGCCGGGCCATGGCGGCCGGAGGCTCGCCGGGCAGGGTGGCCTCCTGGACCTCGGGGCGGGCGCAGTCAAAGGCCAGGCCCAACCGTTGCAGCAGTTCGCGACGGTAGGGGGAGGTGGAGGCGAGGATCAGGGCGGGCATGGTCAGGCGTGCTGCAGGGGGAGGCCGGTAGTCTGGGCAGCGCGCCGGATGCGGGCAAGCGCTTAACTGCATGGCAACAACCGGTTTGACAGCACGGCTCCGGGAACCTACCATTCTGCGGCTTATGTCCGCGAACGTACCCGAATCGCTGGATGCCTGGCGGATGGTCAATGCGCGCAAGCGCTTTGACGGCCAGGTGTCTTTGGCGCAATTGACCCGCCTGCAAGGCTTGCTTGTTGATGCTGAAGGCCAGTGCACCTATGCGCTGGAGTTCGGTCGTGACGAGATCCTGCGCGTGTCATATGTCGAACTGACCCTGGAAACCGCACTGCCGCTGCTTTGCCAGCGCACGATGCAGCGCTACCTGCATCAGATTTCCTCGGTCCAGCGTCTCGGGTTGATCCGTGACGAGGCTGATGAAGCCGCGTTGCCGGAAGGATACGAGGCCTTGCTGATCGCCGAGGATGGCGAGCTCAAGCCCTTGGATCTGGTCGAGGATGAGCTGGTGCTGGCGGTTCCGCTGGTGCCGGTGTCGCCGGGCAGTGAAGCCATTGATCGCGATTGGGAAGCCACGGCCGAAGAGGTCGCCAAGGTCAACCCATTTGCAGCATTGGCCTCTCTCAAGAAACAATAGCAGCCGGTCGTCGTCGGCGGCTGCGGCGAAAGCGAGTGGTACCGGACGCTGACGTCTGAGTGCGACGAAACGACGAAACATATCGAACCAAGTTTGGAGCTATCCCATGGCTGTGCAGAAATCCCGTGTCACCCCTTCCCGTCGCGGCATGCGCCGTGCACATGACGCCCTGAGCGCCAAGCAGCTGTCCACCGATCCGACCACCGGTGAAGTGCATATCCGTCACCACGTCACTGCCGACGGTTTCTACCGTGGCAAGAAGGTGATTGCGACCAAGGCTTCGGTCGTCAGCGAAGACTGATCGGCCCACAAGGCCGCCTGCTGTCTTGCCGGTGGCCTTGCGCCTTATGCTTCAGGGGCGCTTCGGCGCCCCTTTCCTGTTTTTGAGGTAACCAGATGAGCGAGCGGATTTACGCGCGAATTGCCGGTACTGGCAGCTACCTGCCTGAGAAGGCGCTGACCAACGAGGATCTGGCCAAGACCGTTGAGACCAGCGACGAGTGGATCCGTGAGCGCACTGGCATTACCCAGCGCCACATTGCCGCTGACGGGCAGACCACCAGCGACCTGGCCCACGAGGCCGCGCTGCGCGCGCTGGAAGCTGCCGGCATCGCCGCCGACGAGCTGGACATGATCATCGTCGGCACCACCACGCCGGATTTGATCTTCCCGTCCACCGCTTGCCTGGTGCAGGCCCGTCTGGGTGCAGCCGGCTCGGCTGCGCTGGATGTCAATGCGGCCTGCTCCGGTTTTCTGTATGCCTTGTCGGTGGCCGACAAGTTCATCCGCTGCGGTGATGCGAAGAAGGTGCTGGTGATCGGCGCTGAAACCCTGACCCGCATCATCGACTGGACCGACCGCACCACCTGCGTGCTGTTCGGTGACGGTGCCGGCGCGGCAGTGCTGGTGGCCGATAGCGATACCGGCATCCTGAGCACCCATCTGCATGCCGACGGCAGCAAGAAGGAGCTGCTGTGGACCCCGGCCGGTGTCTCGGCCGGCTTCGGTGATGGTGTTGGTTCCAGTGGCACCATCAAGATGAAGGGCAATGACGTGTTCAAGTACGCGGTCAAGGCCCTGGATTCGGTGGTGGACGAAGCCCTGGAAGCCAACGGCCTGAGCAAGGCCGACCTGGACTGGCTGGTGCCGCACCAGGCCAACCTGCGCATCATCGAAGCCACCGCCAGGCGTCTGGACATGTCCATGGACCAGGTGGTGGTGACGGTGGACATGCATGGCAATACCTCGGCCGCTTCGGTGCCGCTGGCATTGGATGCCGCCGTGCGTTCGGGCCGCATCCAGCGCGGCCAACTGTTGCTGCTGGAGGCCTTTGGCGGCGGCTTTACCTGGGGTTCGGCGCTGCTGCGCTATTGATCGCCCCGGTTTGTTGCAGCGCCCGTCGGTGTAGCCGGCGGGCGTTGTCGTTTGTGGCCGTTGCGCCCGTGCATACGCGCCGGTACAGACGGATTGCGCAGTTCACGCTTATTATGCGGCCCGACCGTTGTAGATCAGTTGATTGCCTGTGACCGATTCCACCTTTGCATTTGTCTTCCCCGGCCAGGGTTCCCAGTCGCTGGGCATGCTCGCCGACCTGGCTGCAGTCCATCCGTCGATCATCGACACCTTCGCCGAGGCTTCCGAAGGCGCGGGTGTGGATCTGTGGACGCTGGCGCAGCAGGGGCCGGAAGCACAGCTGGGGCAGACCGAGTTCACCCAGCCGGCGCTGCTGGCCGCCTCGATCGCCCTGTGGCGTCTGTGGCAGGTCCAGGGCGGTGCACAGCCGGCGCAGCTGGCCGGGCACAGCCTGGGCGAATATTCGGCGCTGGTTGCTGCCGGGGCGCTGAGCCTGCACGACGGCGCGCGTCTGGTGCGCCTGCGCGGCCAGCTGATGCAGGCGGCCTGTCCGGCCGGTGTCGGTGGCATGGCGGCGGTGCTGGGTGCCGAGGATGCGCTGGTGGCCGGGGTCTGTGCCGATGCGGCGCAGGGCCAGGTGCTGGTGCCGGCCAACTTCAATTCGCCCGGCCAGATCGTCATCGGCGGCAACGCCGAGGCGGTGGACCGGGCCATTGCGCTGCTCGCCGAGCGTGGCGTGCGCAAGGCGGTCAAGCTGGCGGTGAGCGTGCCTTCGCACACCCCGCTGATGCGCGATGCCGCCGAGCAGCTGGCCAGCGCGATTGCCGCAGTGAGCTTCAGCGAGCCGGCCTTGCCGGTGGTGCAGAACGTGGATGCGGCGGTACATGTCGGCACCGCCGCCATTGCCGACGCCCTGGTCAAGCAGCTGTACCAGCCGGTGCAGTGGACCGGTTGCGTGCAGGCGCTGGCAGCGCGTGGCGTGACCGCCGTGGCCGAGTGCGGCCCGGGCAAGGTGCTGACCGGCCTGGTCAAGCGGATCGACAAGTCCATCGACGGCCGTGCACTGGGTTCGCTGGCGGACTTTGACGCCGCCCTGGCCCAGTGGCCGCGTGGATAATGGATGCCGGGCGCGCAACCGCGCGCCGGACGCACACAAGTTTGAGGATGCAAGTAAATGAGCAAGCCCCTGCAAGGTGAAATTGCCCTGGTCACCGGCGCCAGCCGCGGTATCGGTGCGGCCATTGCCGACACCCTGGCCGCTCAGGGCGCCATTGTGATCGGCACCGCCACCAGTGAAGGCGGCGCCGCTGCCATCGGTGCGCGTCTGGCAGCCAATGGCGGCCATGGCCGCGTGCTCAACGTCAACCAGGCCGGCGCGATCGAGGAATTGATCGAGGCCATCGCCAAGGAATTCGGCGCCATCTCCATCCTGGTCAACAATGCCGGCATCACCCGCGACAACCTGTTGATGCGGATGAAGGACGAAGACTGGCAGGCGATCCTGGATACCAACCTGACCAGCGTCTACCGCTCCTCCAAGGCGGTGATGCGCGGCATGATGAAGGCGCGCAAGGGCCGCATCATCAACATCGCTTCGGTCATCGGCGTCACCGGCAATGCGGGCCAGGCCAACTACGCCGCCGCCAAGGCCGGCATCATTGCCTTCTCCAAGTCGCTGGCCAAGGAAATCGGTTCGCGTGGCATCACCGTCAACGTGGTTGCCCCGGGTTTCATTGAAACCGACATGACCCGTGACCTGCCCGAGGATGCCAAGGCCGCGATGGCCACCACCATCGCCCTGGGCCGTCTGGGCCAGGCGCAGGACATCGCCGATGCAGTGGCCTTCCTGGCCGGCCCGGCAGCCAACTACATCACCGGTGAAACCCTGCATGTGAATGGCGGGATGCACATGGCCTGACCGCAAGGTCCTGTCACTTGTTTTAATTGTTTGATTTAGGTGGTTTTTTTCAGGGACACTTGTCCCGGAAGTTTCCACTACACTATCCAACGGCCACCTTATCCGGTGGTATCTTTTGAACCACAACTCCATCTGGAGCGATACCCAATGAGCACCATCGAAGAGCGCGTCAAGAAAATCGTCATTGAACAGCTTGGCGTCAAGGAAGAAGAAGTCACCACCACTGCATCGTTCGTCGATGACCTGGGTGCCGACTCGCTGGACACCGTTGAGCTGGTGATGGCACTGGAAGAAGAGTTCGAGTGCGAAATCCCGGACGAAGAAGCTGAAAAGATCGGCACCGTCCAGGCTGCCATCGACTACGTCAAGGCCCACGTCAAGGCCTGATCGCGGTCATGGCTTGATGGTCGATCAGCGATCAAGGCCATCAAGGCGTAACCAGAAGGGCCGCGCTGCGGCCCTTTTTTTTACTCGATAGTCGCCACCAGCCGGGTGCTGGGCAGGAGAAATGAGCATGAGTCGTCGCGTCGTCGTGACTGGCATGGGGATGATTTCCCCGCTGGGCAATGATCTGGTCACCAGCTGGGAAGGCATTGTTGCAGGGCGTTCGGGCATCGGTCCGATCAGCAGCTATGACGCCAGCCAGTTCAGCACCCAAATCGCCGGCCAGATCACTGGATTTGACGTGGCCAACTTCGGTATTCCTGCCAAGGATGCCAAGAAGATGGACCCGTTCATCCATTACGGCCTGGCCGCCAGCTTCATGGCGCTGGATGACTCGGGCCTGGAAATCACCGAGGCCAATGCCGAGCGCGTGGGTGCGCTGATCGGCGCCGGCATCGGTGGCCTGCTCGGTATCGAGGAGCAGACCGCCAAGTTCCTGGAAGGCGGCCCGCGCAAGATTTCCCCCTTCTACATCCCCAGCACCATCATCAACATGCTGCCCGGGCAGCTGAGCATCCTGCGCGGCCTGAAGGGGCCGACCTTCTCGCCGGTCTCGGCCTGCGCCACGGCCAACCATTCCATCGGCACGGCCATGCGCATGATCCAGTACGGCGATGCCGACGTGATGGTGGCCGGTGGTGCCGAGCGTGGCTCCGCACCGACGGCGATGGCCGGTTTCTGTGCGATGAAGGCCATGTCCACCCGCAACGACGCCCCGCAGGCCGCCTCGCGCCCGTGGGACCGTGACCGCGACGGCTTCGTGCTCAGCGATGGCGCCGGCATCCTGGTGCTGGAGGAGTACGAACACGCCAAGGCCCGTGGCGCGCGCATCTACTGCGAGCTGGCCGGCTTCGGTGCCACCTCCGATGCGTACCACATGACCGCCCCGAGCGGCGAAGGCGCCAAGCGCTGCATGCAGCTGGCCCTGCGCGATGCCAAGGTCAATGCCGAGCAGGTGGGCTACATCAATGCCCACGGCACCTCAACCCCGCTGGGTGACCTGGGCGAGAGCGATGCGGTCAAGGCCGCCTTTGGTGACCACGCCTACAAGCTGATGGTCAGCTCGACCAAGTCGATGACCGGCCACCTGCTCGGCGCTGCCGGCGGCGTGGAGGCGATCTTCTCGGTGCTGGCCCTGCAGCACGGCATCATTCCGCCGACCATCAACCTGGACAATCCGGGTGAGGGTTGCGATCTGGATTACGTGCCGCACACCGCGCGCCAGCAGCAGGTGGATGTGGCCCTGTCCAACGGCTTCGGCTTCGGTGGCACCAACGGCTCGCTGGTGTTCAAGCGCCTGTAAGCCTTGCCTGGCGTGACCTGCATGCAACCGGTCCGCAAGGCCGGTTGCATGCGTTGCGGCAGTGCCGCGGTGGCACGGTATCCTGTACCACCTGATTGATGACTGCGGAGAGCCCGATGGCCCCGACCAAGCGCGGTTGCCTGCGCGTAGTGCTGCTGCTCGTGCTGCTCGGCGGGCTGTTGTGTGCCGGTGTGATCGGCTGGGCCTGGCAGGCCCAGCGTGGTTTTGCCGACCAGTCGCTGCATCCGGTGGCCGAACGGGTCATGGTCGAGCGCGGTGACAGCTTCACTCGGGTCCTGGCCAAATTGCGTGCCGCCGGAATCGACAACGGCCATGACCAGCAATGGCAGCTGCTGGCCCGCAAGCTGGATGCGGCCGGCAAGCTGAAGGTCGGCGAGTACGACCTGACCGGCCCGTTGACCGTGTCCGAGCTGCTGTTGCGCATGCGCGATGGCAAGGTGGTTCAGCACCGCCTGACCATCGTGGAAGGCTGGAACTTCCGCCAGCTGCGCTCGGCCCTGGCCCGGGCCACGCCGCTGGAGCAGGACGCCGCCGAACTGGATGATGCGGCCCTGATGGCCGCGCTGGGCTTTGCCGGTGAGCATCCGGAAGGCCGCTTCCTGCCCGAAACCTATGTTTACCAGCGTGGCGACAGCGACCTGGATGTGCTCAAGCGTGCCCATGCGGCAATGGAGCAGGCCTTGCAACAGGCCTGGCAGGGCCGCGCCGAAGGCCTGCCTCTGAACAGCCCCTATGAACTGCTGACCTTGGCCTCGATCATCGAAAAGGAAACCGGCCTGGCGGCCGAGCGCCCGCAGATCGCCGGGGTGTTCGCGCGCCGTTTGAAGATGGGCATGCGCCTGCAGACCGATCCGACCGTGATCTACGGCATCGGCTCGGCCTATGACGGCAACATCCGCAAGAGCCATCTGACTACCGACACCCCCTACAACACCTATACCCGCGCTGGCCTGCCCCCGACGCCGATCGCCATGCCCGGGCGTGCGGCACTGCAGGCCACCGCGCACCCGGCCGATGGCGATGCGCTGTATTTCGTGGCCATCGGTGATGGCAGTGGCGGCCATGTGTTCTCGGCCACCTATGTCGGGCACCAGAAGGCCGTGGCCGATTATCTCCAGCGCCTGCGTCAGGCGCGCCAGGACAATGCTTCGCAATGAATGATGTGCTTCCCCGCCGCGCGCGCCTGATCACCCTGGAAGGGGGCGAGGGCGCGGGCAAGAGTACGGCCCTGGCCACGGTGCGCGACTGCCTGCAGGCGGACGGTGCCAATCTGGTGGTCAGCCGTGAACCTGGCGGCACCCCGCTGGCCGAACAGCTGCGGGCGATGGTGCTGCATGCCAGCCGCCAGGACGATGCCGACGAGCGCCTGCATCCGTCAGCCGAGCTGCTGATGGTGTTTGCCGCCCGCGCCCAGCATGTGGCCGAGGTGATCGAGCCGGCGCTTGCGCGTGGTGATTGGGTGCTGTGTGACCGTTTCACCGATTCCAGCTTTGCCTACCAAGGCGCCGGCCGGGGCCTGGATATGGCCTGGCTGGCCGACCTGGAGCGGCGCGTGGTCGGTTTTCTGCCTGGGCTGACGCTGTGGCTGGATGTGCCGGTGGCCCTTGGCCGTGCGCGGGTCCAGCGCCGTGGCGGGGTGCCCGATGCGATCGAGCGCGAGCAGGATGATTTCTTCGAGCGCGTGCATGGCGGCTTTGCCGCGCGCATGGCGGCCGATCCGCAACGCTTTGCCCGCATCGATGCCAGTCTGCCGTTGGCGCAGATGGTGGAGCAGGTACAGCGCGCCGTCACCTCCTATCTGCAACAGGTGGCCTGATGGGCAGCCTGACCCCGTGGCAGCAGGGCATCCATGACCAGGTCATCGCCAGCCTGCAGGCCGGGCGTCTGGGTCATGGCCTGCTGTTTGCCGGGCCGGCCGGGATCGGCAAGCGTGCGGTTGCCCTGCAGCTGGCCCGTCATCTGCTGTGCCAGGGCGAGCCGGCCGCTGCAGCGCGCAGCGCACACCTGATCGATGCCGGCACCCATCCGGACCTGCAGCTGGTGTCCTTCATCCCCAACAAGAGCGGGGACAAGCTGCGCACCGAGATCGTGATCGAGCAGATCCGCCAGGTCAGCCAGAAGCTGGCGCTGACCCCGCAGTATGGCCAGGCCCAGGTGGTGATCATCGAACCGGCCGAGGCAATCAACACCGCTGCGGCCAATGCCCTGCTCAAGACCCTGGAAGAGCCGGCCCCGGGCCGTTATGTGTGGTTGCTGTGCAACGAGCCGGCCCGTCTGCCGGCCACCATCCGCAGCCGCTGCCAGCGCCTGGAGTTCCGCCTGCCGCCGCATGATCAGGCCTTGGCCTGGCTGCAGCAGCGTGGGCATGGCGCTGATACCGCGGCCGCGGCGCTGGATGCGGCACGCGGGCACCCCGGACTGGCCGATGAGTGGCTTTCCGGCAGTGGCTGGGCCCTGCGCGGGGAGGTGGCCGCGGATCTGGCACGGCTGGCGGCAGGCAAGCTGGGCGCTGCCGCACTGGCCACGCGCTGGAGTGGCGATGAGCAGCTGGCCTTGCGCCTGCGTCATGCCGCCGAACTGGCACTGGAGCAGGCGCGCGATTGTGGGTTGACCGCGCCGGCACGATTGCCCAAGCTGGCGGCCTGGTTTGATGCCGCCAATGCCACCGCGAACCTGTTGCGCACCACCGTGCGTGCGGACCTGGCCTTGGTTGAATTGCTGATGGGGTGGCCGGCCGCCGTGGCCGGGCTGCCCAAGGGGACAAGACAATGAGTGCAGTCAACGCGCGCCAGGGCATCCTGTCGCTGGTGATCAAGGACAAGCCGACGCTGTACAGCGCGTACATGCCGTTCATCAAGAACGGCGGGGTCTTCGTGCCCACGCCCAAGCGCTATTTCCTGGGCGATGAAGTGTTCGTGCTGCTGAGCCTGCCCGATTCGGCCGAACGCCTGCCGGTGGCCGGCAAGGTGGTCTGGACCACCCCGATGGGGGCGCAGGGCAACCGCTCGGCCGGCATCGGCGTGCAGCTGGCTGATGGCCCGGAAGGGGAGGCGATCCGCAACAAGATCGAAACCCTGCTGGCCGGCGCGCTCGGCGCTGACAAGCCCACACAGACTATGTGAAAAAATTTTTCACAAAAGTGTTGACCTTCTTCAAGTAATCTCTATAATTTCCCTCATCGCGACACGGGCGGTTAGCTCAGCGGTAGAGCATTGCCTTCACACGGCAAGGGTCACAGGTTCGAACCCTGTATCGCCCACCACTCGCGAAACGAAAAAAGCCACTGCTTGCAGTGGCTTTTTTGTTGCCTGTCACCGCGGCATGGCCGGCCATCAGCACCCTGCATCGCTGTTCATGGCGTGCTGCGGCAGGCGTTTCTCGCCATCCATGCCGCGCAACTGGCACGATGCGACATCTCTTGTGCAGGTGGCATCGGTATGGCGGTATGGATAAGACGGATTGGCAAGCTGCTGGCTACGCTGCTGTTGCTGGTGGTGGCAATCTGGGGTGCGGGGGTCATCCATTTCCATGCCAGTGGTGCCGTGCATGGCCTGGGTATGCTGTTGTGGGGGGGCTTGTCGCTGGCCCTGCTGTGGTGGTTCTGGCGTGATCCCGGCCGTGGCCTGGCCTGGACCGGGTTGGCCTTCCTGCTCGCCTTGCTGGGCCTGAGTGTGTTCTGGAACAGCCTGCATCCGTCACAGGACCGGCAGTGGGCCGATGATGTGGCCCGGCGCCTGCACGTGCGCAGCTTCGATGGCCGGCATGTGGTGCTGGACAACGTGCGCAACTTCACCTGGCGCAGCGAAACCGATTACGACATCGTCTGGGAGCCGCGCCGTTACGACCTGCAGCAGCTGCAAAGTGCCGATGTGCTGCTTTCCTACTGGATGGGCCCGACCATTGCCCACACCTTGGTCTCCTTCGGTTTTGCCGATGGCCGCCAGCTGGTGTTCTCGCTGGAGATCCGCAAGGAGCACGATGAATCCTTCGATGCCCTGGCCGGCTTCTTCCGCCGCTATGAAATGACCCTGGTCGCTGCCGACGAGCGTGACATCGTGGCTACGCGTACCAATGCCCGTGGCGAGGACGTCTATCTGTACCGGGTCAGCGCCCTGCAGGGGCAGGCCTTGCGCGAGCTGTTCGTGGCCTATCTGGAGCAGGCCCGTGCGCTGGACCGGGCGCCGGCTTTTTACAACACCTTGACCAGCAACTGCACCACGATCGTCTGGCAGCTGGCGCGCAAGGTCAGCCCGGATCTGCCGCTGGACTGGCGCTTGCTCGCATCGGGCTACTTTGACGATTATCTGCAACAGCAGGGAGCCTTGCCGCAGGGCGTGGCGCCGGCAGCATTGAAACAGCACGGGCGGATCACCGGGCGCGCACGCGCCGACGGGGCCAGCACGCATTTTTCGCAGCGTATCCGTCAGGGTGTGCCGGGAATTGATCAGGGAGCGGTGGATGAGTAAGCATCTTGGGGCGCATCGGCTGATGCGTTTGTTGCTGGTGACGGTGCTGCTGGGCATGGGCAGTGGCTGCGCCATGGTCAAGATGCGCACGGTGGCCACGCCGGATTTCACCGCGGCCAAGCGCTCTGACGTGCTCAGCAGTGGCAAGCTGGGTCACGCCACCCAGGAGGCATTGCAGGTGATCGGGATCGATCCGGCCACCTGCGTAAAGCAGACCGCCGACTGCATCAGCCAGATGGGCCAGCGCCCCGGTGTGAGCAACGAGGTGCGCCTGGCCGCCCTGGCCGAACTGTGGACCCTGAGCGCCCTGGCCCAGGCCGAGGTGGACCGCAAGGCCGGTGGCGCTGCCTCGCAGATTGCCGGTGATGCCTGGCTGGAAACCGCGCGTTACGCCTACGCCTACCTGTTTTTCTCCGGGCGTACACCGTCGCAGCGGGCATTGGAGGATCGCCAGCTGCAGGTGCGTGATTACTACAACCATGCCGTGGAGCAGGTGACCTCGGGATTGTTCGAGCGTGCCCGTGAGCAGGCGGCTGCCGGTGGCAGCGGCACCGGCATCCATGTTGCCGAGCAGGGCTGGAAGATCACCGCCCGTTATGACGCGCTGGGCCTGCAGAGCGTGCCGCGTTCGATGATGGCCGCCTCCAGCATCAGTTTTGCCGGCCTGCGCAGCACCTACCGGCGCGATGGCTTCGGTGCCGAGCTGGTGGTGGTGATGGAGCCACAGCGGCTGACCGTGCCGCTGGCCGACACCGAGCCGGAAGAGCGGCGCAGCCCCGCCAGCAACGTACCGTTGTTCAGCGAGATGCCGGCGGTCAATGCCACCGCGGTGCTGCGTTTTGCCGGCAACAGCCTGGAGCAGATCCTGGCCTCGCGCGAGCTCAGCCTGGAGGTGTACGCGCCGGAGCGCACGCAGACCATCAGCATGGAAGGCAATACGGTGCCGCTGGCGGCCAATTTCACTGCCGCCTATGGGCTGTGGCTGGCTGATGCGGGCTTTGCCACCGAATCGCTGCGCACTCTGTTCGGGCGCAGCGAGGGGATCACCCAGCCGCACATCTACCTGATGCAGCCCTATGACCCGGACAAGCGGATCATCTTCCTGCTGCATGGCCTGGCCAGCAGTCCGGAAGCCTGGGTCAACCTGGTCAACGAGGTGACCGGTGACAAGGTCCTGCGTGACAAGTACCAGGTGTGGTCTGTGTATTACCCCACCAATGCCCCGGTTGGCCTGAACCGCTACACCATCTCGCGGGCACTGAACCGGACCCTGGCCCATTTCGACCCGCAGGGCACCGCACCGGCCAGCCAGGACATGGTGTTTGTCGGCCATTCGATGGGCGGCATCCTGGCCCGGCTGATGCTCAGCACCCCCGGTGACTCCTTGATGGAGTCGGTGCTGGCGGGCTTTGCCCTGGATGACCAGCGTCGTGAGCGGGTCCAGCGTCGCCTCGGGCCGATCCTGCGCTACCAGCCGCAGGCCAATGTCAGCCGGGCCATCTTCATCGCCAGCCCGCACCAGGGCACCGACATCGCCAACCGTGGCCTGGGCAACTTCATCGGCAAGCTGGTGCGCCTGCCGCTGACCATCCTCGGCGGTTTTGCCGATGTGGTGCAGCTGCTGGCCGATCCCACGGCGGCCAGCGAAGGTGAGGGCGATGACAAACAAAAGCCGCGCGTGCCCAACAGCATCGACAACCTCAAGGCGACCGATCCTTTCATCCGTGCCGCCGCCGGCCTGCCACTGCGCAGTGGCCTGCCTTACCACTCCATCATCGCCCGGCGTGATCCGGCCGTGGCACTGGAGCAGTCCGACGATGGTCTGGTGCCGTACTGGAGTGCCCACCTGAGCGGCGCGCAGTCGGAAAAGGTGATCACTGCCTGGCACAGCGTGCAGGAAACGCCCGAAGCAGTGCTGGAGGTGCGGCGCATCCTGCACGAGGAACTGGCCGAGGACGGTGACCTGCCGCAGGGGCTGCAGCCGGCCACGCCGTAAGCGGGCAACTGGCAGGCAACAAAAAACCGCGGCTTCAGGCCGCGGTTTGGGTATTGCCGATGCCGGTCAGACGGCCGCTTCGATTTCCGGCATCGCCAGGCGGGCCTTGGTCAGCGCCATGCCCAGGTTGGCAGTGCGACGGCAGACAAACACCATCACGTAGCTCGGGTAGCGCTTGCCGCGCATGAACACGTGGATCAGGTTTTCGCTGTTGACGATGATTTCCTGGAAGTAGTGGGCGCCTTCACCTTCGGGCAGGCCGCGCGAGCGACGGAACATCTGTTCGATGGCGCGCACGTTCGGGCCTTCGTACAGGTCGGCAGTGGCGGCGGCGACCAGGTCCAGCACTTCACGCGGGTGCGAGTCGACGGTGCGTACTGACAGCAGCATGCCCGAGGAGATATCGACATAGCCGGCGGCCAGACATTCGGGGATGGAGGCGACGGACTTTTGGATGGTGGCGTCAAGTGACATTCAAGGTTCCTGGCGATGGCGTGGGGGGGTTACAGATCAGGGGCGCGGATGAGCAGGTTGGTTTCCAGCTCATGCAGCAGTTGTTCCTGCACGGCCGACTGCACGAAACCAGGTTCGATGGCGCGCAGTCGTCGCAGTGATTCTTCGGCGGTCAGGCCCTGGCGGATCAGCCAGCTGCCAAGCACGGTGCCGGTGCGGCCAAGGCCGGCCAGGCAGTGCACGGCGACCACTTCGCCCTGGGCGATCAGGCGGTCGATCTTGACCAGCAGCATCTTCATCCACATCAGTGGCGGTGCATTGCGGTCCTCCACGCCCATGTGCAGGGTGCGCAGGCCGGCGGCCGGGATGGCGGTATCGCTCATCGGTCTTTCGGTCAGGTTGATCAGCACCGTGACCCCGACATTGCGCAGCAGGACCAGGTCATGCTCGATCGGCAGCATCGCCCCGGGCATCGGACAGCCGGCCAGCTTGCCGGGCACCAGCCAATGGAAGCCATTGGGGCCACGGCTGGCCGGCATCACGCCGGGCGGCAGTTCGTAAGGCAGGCCCAGACCGACGGTGATGCTGGCCTGGTTGCCGTCGGCAGCGCTCATCGGCGCTGCTGGCGCGTCGTTTGCAGCTGTTGGCGACGGCACGGCGATGACCGCAGCGGCCACGGGCGTGGCCGGCGCTGCCGCCACGATGCTGGCTGGCGTCGAGTCGAGCAGGACACCGGCCTCCAGCTCTTCGGGGCGGGCATCCGGTGCCGGCACATGGCAACTGCCGGTGCGCAGGAACTGGGCCAGCACCGGGTGTGCCTGGGGATTGTCGAAGAAGGTGTTGCTGTCGGCAGCGACCTGGACCCGGCCGCCGGCCAGCAGCACCACGCGATCGGCGATCTGGCGGGCCTGTTGCTGGTGATGCAGCACCACGATGCAGGTGTGGGTGGTGGCCAGGGAGGTGATCAGCTGCAGGACACGCTGGCTCTGGCTCTCGTCCAGATCGCTGGTGGGTTCGTCGATGAGCAGGATCGGGCTGCCGGTGAGCACGGCGCGGATGATCAACGCGCAACGCATCAACTCACGGGGAAGGTCGAACAGGCGCTGCTGCTGGTGTTCGATCAGCGCGGACTGCTGCAGCTGCTGCAGGGTATCCAGGGCGCGCTGGCGCATCTGCGCCGGGGTCATGCCATTGCCGCGTTGGGCGGCAATCAGGGTGTCCAGGACACTGAAGTCCAGTTCACGCGGGTGCTGCTGGGCCAGTGCGGGCGGGACGCCGGCGGCCAACTGCAGGGGCTGGCCATCGAGCAGGATCTGCCCACTGCTGCTGCCGTGGGCGCTGTGCAGGCCGGCCAGGGTCTTGAGCAGGGTGGATTTGCCGGTGCCGGCCGGGCCCATCAGCACGGTCACGCCCGGGCCGCTGATGGACAGGCTGATCTGGGTCAGGATCGTGCGCCGACCCAACTGGATGCCCCAATCGACAAAATCAATCTTTCCAGGCCGCGAGCATGGCTCACTGCCAAAGTGCAAAAATTCTACCGTCATTGAAAATCCCGAAACTGGTCGCTCTGCTTGCTGCCAACCCCCTGGCAGCTTCCCCTGTACAAACCGTGCAGCAGGACTTCAACTCACAACATCTGTCCGAGCAGTGTTGATTGTCTGGTGACCGCTGTCCACGTTTTTGGCTGCATGTGTCGCAGCCGAAGTGTGTGCCATTTTGCAGTTTGGACAATTAACCTGACTTGGCCAGCTGGCGGCCACGTTCGGCGGCAGCGGCAATGGCCGCATCGAAAAGCGTGCCCAGGCCACCGTGCTGGAGCACTTCCAGCGCTGCCTGGGTGGTGCCATTGGGAGAGGTCACCGCCTGACGCAGCTGGCCGGGCGTCTGCCCGCTTTCGGCCAGCATGCGGCCGGCCCCGATGATGGTCTGCACCACCAGTTGGTGGGCGCTGTCGGCATCCAGCCCCTGGGCAACAGCGGCGGCCTCCATGGCTTCGGCCACCGCGAACAGGTAGGCCGGGCCCGAGCCGGACACGGCGGTTACCGCATCCATCAAGGATTCCTCATCGATCCAGCGCACCTGACCGGCCGCGGCCAGGATCTGGGTGGCCTGCGCGCGCGCGCTGGCATCGACATCGCTGCCGGCGTACAGGCCGCTCATGCCGGCGCCGAGTAGTGCCGGGGTGTTGGGCATGGCGCGCACGATGCGGGCACGGCTGCCCAGCGCGTGCTGCAGGGTGGCGGTGGTGATGCCGGCGGCAATGGAGATCACCAGCTGGGAGGTGTTGATGCGCCCGGCAAGTTCGCTGCAGACGCTGGCCATGACCTGGGGTTTGACCGCCAGGACCCAGCTGCCGGCGGCCAGGTTGGCTTCGGCAATGGAAGCAGCCGTGATGATGCCGTAGCGCTGGGCCAGGTCTGCGCGCAGGGCATCGAGCGGCTCGATCACCTCGATGGCGCTGGCCGGCGTACCTGCGGCAATCAGGCCGGCGATCAGGCTGCGCGCCATGTTGCCACCACCAATGAAGCTCACCAGAAGCGAAGAAGACATGGCCGGATTCCTTTGTTGTGGATTCAATGTGGGGCGTCGGTGGATCTGGCCGGGCGGGCACCGAACAGGGCACTGCCGACCCGGACCATGTTGGCGCCGGCGGCCACGGCCTGCGGATAGTCCGCGCTCATGCCCATGGACAGGGTGTCGGCCTGGGGGAAATCGGCCTGCAGGCGCTGCAGCAGGGCGGCCATCGCCTGGAAGGCGGGCAGGGAATGCTGCGGATCGGCGTGGGCGGCCGGAATGGCCATCAGCCCACGCAGCTGCAGGCGCGGCTGTGCGGCGATCCGGCTGGCCAGGGCCAGCACCTGCTCCGGGGCGCAGCCATGCTTGCTGTCCTCGTCATCGATGTTGACCTGGATCAGCACGTTCAACGGCGGCAGGTTGGCCGGGCGGTAACGGGCCAGGGCATCCACCAGCTTGGGCCGGTCCACGCTCTGTACCCAGTCAAAGTGGGTGGCGGCCAGCTCGGCCTTGTTGGACTGCAGATGGCCGATCAGGTGCCACTCCAGCCCCAGCGCGGCCAGTTCGCCAATCTTGGCCACGGCTTCCTGCACGTAGTTTTCACCGAAGGCACGCTGGCCCTGTGCGGCCAGGGCGGCCACTGCCGCTGCCGGCTGGGTCTTGGACACCGCCAGCAGACGCGCCGGATGCTGGCCGCAAGCACCGGCCAGGGCATCAAGCCGGGTCAGGATCAAGGACAGGGGGGAGGAGGACACGCAATATTTCCCGCTGAGCGAAGGAGGCTATACTGCAGCTTGGGGAACAATCCTTCCAGCCAACGGCTATACAGGGGATACAAAGCACATGGATATCGCCGAACTTCTGGCGTTCTCGGTTAAGAACAAAGCATCGGACTTGCACCTGTCTGCAGGCCTGCCGCCGATGATCCGTGTTGATGGCGACGTGCGTCGCATCAACATTCCGGCCCTGGACCACAAGCAGGTCCATGCGCTGGTCTACGACATCATGAGCGACAAGCAGCGCCGTGACTTTGAAGAGTTCCTCGAGGTCGACTTCTCCTTCGAGATTCCCTCGCTGGCGCGCTTCCGTGTCAACGCGTTCAACCAGAACCGTGGTGCCGGTGCGGTGTTCCGTACCATTCCCTCCGAAGTGCTGACCCTGGAAGACCTGGCCTGCCCGCCGATTTTCCGTGAGCTGATCGAACAGCCGCAGGGCCTGATCCTGGTCACCGGGCCGACCGGCTCGGGCAAGTCGACCACGCTGGCAGCGATGATCGACCACATCAACAAGAACGAATACGGCCACATCCTCACCGTCGAGGACCCGATCGAATTCGTCCACACCCCGCAGAAGTGCCTGATCAACCAGCGCGAAGTGCACCGTGACACCCACGGCTTCAACGAAGCGCTGCGCTCGGCCCTGCGTGAGGATCCGGACATCATCCTGGTCGGCGAATTGCGTGACCTGGAAACCATCCGTCTGGCCCTGACCGCTGCGGAAACCGGCCACCTGGTGTTCGGCACCCTGCACACCAGCTCGGCGGCCAAGACCATCGACCGTATCATCGACGTGTTCCCGGCCGGCGAAAAGCCGATGGTGCGCTCGATGCTGTCCGAATCACTGCGTGCGGTGATTTCCCAGGCCCTGCTGAAGAGGGTTGGCGGCGGTCGCGTGGCGTCGCATGAAATCATGGTGGCCACCCCGGCCATCCGTAACCTGATCCGCGAGGACAAGGTGGCGCAGATGTACTCGGCCATCCAGACCGGCCAGGCCATGGGCATGCAGACCCTTGACCAGAACCTGCAGGATCTGGTCAAGCGCAGCCTGGTGACCCGCAACCAGGCCCGCGAGTACGCCAAGGACAAGCGCCTGTTCGAATGATCCATCCCCGGCCGGTGCCGCACAGGCGCCGGCCTTGCTGTCAGCCGCATTGCCGTCCACCGCTGGAGTAGCCCATGAGCAGCCTCGACTTCACCTCCTTCCTCAAGCTGATGGCGCACCAGAAGGCGTCTGACCTGTTCATCACCGCAGGCATGCCGCCGGCGATGAAGGTGCACGGCAAGATCAGCCCGATCACCCAGACCCCGCTGACCGCGCAGCAGAGCCGCGACATGGTGCTCAACGTGATGACGCCCAAGCAGCGCGAGGAGTTTGAAAAAACCCACGAGTGCAACTTCGCCATCGGCGTGGCCGGTGTGGGCCGCTTCCGTGTCAGCTGCTTCTACCAGCGCAACCAGGTCGGCATGGTGCTGCGCCGGATCGAGACCAAGATCCCGACCGTCGAAGAACTGGCCCTGCCGCCGGTGATCAAGTCGCTGGCCATGACCAAGCGCGGCATCATCATCTTCGTCGGTGCCACCGGTACCGGTAAGTCGACCTCGCTGGCAGCGATGATCGGTTACCGCAACCAGAATTCCTCGGGCCACATCATCACCATCGAGGACCCGATCGAATTCGTGCACAAGCACGCCGGCTGCATCATCACCCAGCGCGAGGTCGGCATCGACACCGATACTTGGGAAGCGGCGCTGAAGAACACCCTGCGCCAGGCCCCGGACGTGATCATGATCGGCGAGGTGCGAACCCGCGAGGGCATGGACCACGCCATTGCCTTCGCCGAAACCGGCCACCTGGTGCTGTGCACCCTGCATGCCAACAACGCCAACCAGGCGATGGACCGCATCATCAACTTCTTCCCCGAAGACCGCCGCAACCAGCTGCTGATGGACCTGTCGCTGAACCTGAAGGGCGTGGTGGCCCAGCAGTTGGTGCCGACCCCGGACGGCAAGGGCCGCAAGGTGGCGATGGAAATCATGCTCGGCACCCCGCTGGTGCAGGACTACATCCGCGACGGCGAGATCCACAAGCTCAAGGAAGTGATGAAGGATTCGGTCCAGCTGGGCATGAAGACCTTCGACCAGAGCCTGTTCGAGCTGTACCAGGCCGGCGAGATCAGCTACGACGATGCGCTGCGCTTTGCCGATTCGCAGAACGAGGTCCGCCTGCGCATCAAGCTGTCCCAGGGCGGCGATGCCAAGACCCTGGCCCAGGGTCTGGATGGTGTGGAGATCGCCGAAGTTCGCTGATCTTTTTCCAATTCAGCTTGTGAACCTGACGCCCGGCTGCCCGCCGGGCGTTTTGTTTTGTGCAAGTGCAGCAAAATTGGTTTCAATTGTGTCTAATACACCTCCCCACCCATGATGTGCTGGCATGCCCGCGTCCGTCCCCCCGGCCGCCGATACGGCGGTTGCCCCGACTTCTTCCAAGGCCAGTCTGCCGCTGGCCGGCCATGGTGTGATTGACGACATCCAGGGGCTGCTGCTGGCAACCCTGGTCAGCTCGCTGGGCCTGGCCGTACTGGCCCACGACAACCTGCTGGTGGGCGGCATGGCCGGCCTGTCGCTGCTGCTGCATTACGCCTTTGACTGGCCGTTCTCGGTGGTGTTCGTGCTGGGCAACCTGCCGTTCTACTGGCTCTCGGTACGCCGCATGGGCTGGGAGTTCACCCTGAAGACCTTTGCCGCGGTGGCCGCCTGTGGCGCGCTGACCGACCTGTTGCCGCGCTGGATCGACATCACCTTCAGTGGCGACAGTGCACTGATGTCGGCGGTGATCGGCGGCTGCCTGACCGGCCTTGGCATCCTGTTCTTCGTGCGCCACCGCGCCTCGCTGGGCGGGATCGGCATCCTGGCCATCTACCTGCAGCAGTCACGTGGTTGGAATGCCGGCCTGTTCCAGCTGTGCTATGACCTGGTGCTGATGGCTGTCGCCCTGCTGGTGCTGCCGGCCAGCAATGTGGCCTATTCGGTGATCGCGGCGCTGCTGATCGGCATGGTGCTGGGCTTCAACCACCGCCCGGGGCGTTACCAGGGCCGCTGCTGAAGTCCTGGGCCCAGGCCGCGCCGGCGTTGATGGTGCGTGCGTGGACCGGGCAGTCGGCGGCGTGGGCGCCCGGCAGCCAGCCGGTGCTCATCAGGAACTCGCCGGTGATCTCGCCACCGGTGAAGCGGAAGGTCTGCTTGAACAGCTTGACCCAGGCCGGCTTGTCACGCGGGTGATGGGCCGCCAGCCAGGCATGGAAACCGCCATGGCTGTGGCGCAGGCCGGCGATCACCCCGGCATTGTGGATGGCCGCGGCGATTTTCAGCCGGTTGCGGATGATGCCCGGATCATCGAGCAGGCGCTGTACCTGGGCCGGGCCGTAGGCGGCCACGCTGTCCACATCAAATCCGTCGTAGGCGCGGCGGAAGTTGTCCTGCTTGGCCAGGATGGTCAGCCAGCTCAGCCCGGCCTGGTTGATCTCCAGTACCAGGCGCTCGAACAGCGCGCTCTCATCGTGCACCGGAAAGCCGTAGTGCAGGTCATGGTAGGGGCCGTGCAGGGGATGGCCGGGGGCAATGCGGCAGTAGCTGGACATGGCGTTTTTGCCTTTGTGCACGGCCTGAAACGGCCACAAGGCGATAGAATGACGGAATGTCCAGTTCTACGCTCGCCCTGACCAACCACCTGCTGGTGGCCGCTCCTTCCTTGCAGCAGGAGCCGTTTGCCCGTGGCGTGGCGTTGATCTGCCAGCATGATGACCAGGGTGCGATGGGGGTGCTGGTCAACCAGCCTTCCGAGTACACCCTGGGCGATGTGTTCGAGCAGATCGGCCTGCACAGCGAGGATGCCGACCTGCAATCGGTGCCGGTGCTCAATGGCGGCCCGGTGCACACCGAGCGCGGCTTTGTGATCCATGACGATGCCCGCCACTGGAGTTCGAGCCTGACTGTGGCCGATGGCTTGTTCCTGACCACCTCGCGCGACATCCTGCAGGCCATGGCCGAGGGGCATGGCCCGCGCAATGCCCTGGTGGCGCTGGGCTGTGCCGGCTGGGGCCCGGGCCAGCTGGAAACCGAGCTGGGTGAAAACAGCTGGCTGACCGTACCCAATGCCGAAGCGATCCTGTTCGAGCTGCCGCTGGACAAGCGCTGGCAGGGTGCTGCCGGCCTGCTCGGGTTCGACATGGCCCATCTCACCGATTACAGCGGACGGGCCTGAATCCCATGGGTCCCATTCCTGCCGACGCTACGGTACTGGGTTTTGACGTGGGCTCGCGCCGGATCGGTGTGGCCATCGGTTCGGCCTTTGCCGTGGCCGCCCGCGCCATCGCGGTGGTCGAGATCCCCGCCGGCGGCATTGACTGGGCGGCGATGGACCGGCTGATCAAGGAATGGCGCCCGCAGGGTCTGGTGGTCGGTGACCCGTTGACCTTGGAAGGCGAGGACCAGCCCAACCGCAAGCGTGCCCATGCCTTTGCCCGCCAGCTGCTGAGCCGTTATGCGGTGCCGGTGGTGCTGGTGGACGAACGTTCTTCTTCGGTCGAGGCGGCGCGCCGTTTCGCGCAGCAGCGTGCCAGCGGGCACAAGCGCAAGCGCGATGCGGCCAACCTCGACGCCGTTGCCGCGGCGGTGATCATCGAGCGCTGGCTCGATTCCCCGGGCGACGCCATTCCGGTTTCCTAGACTCCCCCCTCTACAACATGACTGCCCAGCAATTGGATTCGACCGGCCGCCTGCGTCACCTTCTCACTCTGGAGGGGATGCCCCGTCCCGTCCTTGAAGGTTTGCTGGATCAGGCCCAGGCCTGCCATGACAGCGCCATCGGCCGTACCACTGACCGCCGCGAGGTCCTGGCCGGGACAGCGGTGTGCACGCTGTTCTTCGAGCCGTCCACCCGCACCCGTTCCTCCTTCACCCTGGCCGCGCAGCGTCTGGGCGCCGATGTGATGAGCTTTGATGCCTCCACCTCCTCGGCCAAGAAGGGCGAGACCGATACCGACACCCTGCGCAACCTGGAGGCGATGGGCGTGCGCGGTTTTGTCATCCGCCACCCCGATGACGGGGCGGTGGCCCGCCTGGCCGCCACGGTGAAGCCGGAAACCTGCCTGCTCAATGCCGGTGACGGCCGCTCCGGCCACCCGACCCAGGGCCTGCTGGACATGCTGACCATCCGCCAGGCCAAGGGCACGGATTTTTCTGCGCTGAAGGTGATGATCGTCGGTGACGTCAAGCATTCGCGGGTGGCGCGTACCGACCTGCATGCCCTGCGTACCCTGGGCGCCGGCGAGATCCGCGTCTGTGGCCCGGCCAACCTGCTGCCGGACGATGACACACTGGCCGGTTGCACCGTCGGCGATGATCTGGACGCGATGATCGAGGGCGTGGATGTGCTGATGATGTTGCGCCTGCAGCACGAGCGCATGAGCGAAGGCCTGGTGCCCTCGCTGGAGGCCTACCACGCACGCTGGGGCTTGAATGCCGAACGCCTGCGTCGCGCCGCACCCGATGCGATCGTGATGCATCCGGGCCCGATCAACCGCGGCGTGGAGGTCACCGATGAAGTGGCCGACGGCCCGCAGTCGTGGATCCTGCGTCAGGTGGCCAACGGTGTGGCCGTGCGCATGGCCGCGCTGCAGGCCGTGCTGGGCTGAGCCTGGCCGGCGTCAGACAGAAAAAAGGCGCCTTGTGGCGCCTTTTTTCGTTTCAGCCCTGGCGGGAGTTGAAGGCGTCCAGCAGGGCCAATTGCTCCAGCGCCTCGGGATGGCCATCGGCGGCGGCGGCCTGCACCTGGGCCAGGTCCGGGTGGGCTACCACCAGCACCAGGCATTCGCAGTGCGGGCAGCTGTATTCGCTCTGCTCGCGGTGCGGCTCCAGTTCCATCTGCACGCTGAAGCCTTCCCACTCGCAGGCCGGGCAGATGTGGCGGGCATCGCGCCAGGCGCTGAAATAGTTGTCGACGGTATGGGTCATGGCATCAGTGCAGCAGGATCGCGGTGGCCAGGCCGAGGAAGGAGAAGAAGCCGATCACGTCGGTCACCGCGGTGACCACCACGGTGCCGGCCACGGCCGGGTCGACATTCATGCGTTTGAGCAGCAGCGGCAGCAAGACGCCGGCCAGGGCGGCGGCGCAGAAGTTGATGATCAGGGCCAGGGCGATCACCAGCATCAGCAGGGCACTGCCGAACCAGGCCCAGGCGATCAGGCCGACGATGCCGCCGATCAGCACGCCGTTGATCAGGGCCACCCGGATTTCCTTCCACAGCAGGATGCGCGCATTGCTCGGGCCCACCTGGCCCAGGGCCAGGCCGCGCACCATCAGGGTCAACACCTGGACGGCGGCATTGCCACCGATGCCGGCCACGATCGGCATCAGGATGGCCAGGGCCACCACCTTTTCCAGGGTGAGTTCGTATTGGCCGATCACCGTGGCGGCGAGGAAGGCGGTGGCCAGGTTGATGCCCAGCCAGACGATGCGGCCGCGTACCGCGCGCTTGATCGGCGAGAACAGGTCTTCCTCTTCGTCCAGACCGGCCGCGCCCAGCGCCTGGTGCTCGGCCTGGCTGCGGATGATGTCCACCACGTCATCGATGGTGATGCGGCCGAGCAGGATGTTGTTCTCGTCCACCACCGGCGCGGAGACCCAGTCATGGTCGGAGAACTGGCGGGCCACTTCCTCGGCACTTTCATTCACGTCGATGGCCGGCTGCTCGTCATCGATCAGGCGGTTGATCGCGGTGGTGTCCTCATGGGTCACCAGCGAGGCCAGCGAGACCCGGCCCAGGTATTGGTGGCGCCGGCTGACCACGAACAGGTGGTCGGTATGGTCGGGCAGTTCGCCGCGCAGGCGCAGGTAGCGCAGCACCACATCGACATTGACGTCGGCGCGCACGGTGACCACGTCCGGGTTCATCAGGCGGCCGGCGGTGTCCTCGGCATAGGACAGCACCTGCTCCAGCCGTTCCCGGTTCTCGCGGTCCATCGACTTGAGTACTTCATCGATGACCGTGTCGGGCAGGTCCTCGACCAGGTCGGCCAGGTCATCGATGTCCAGGTCTTCGACCGCGGCGATGATTTCGTCCGGGTCCATCTCGGCCAGCAGGCTTTCGCGCACTTCCTCGCCGACGTGCAGCAGCACCTCGCCGTCGTCCTCGGCATCGACCAGGCCCCAGACCACCTCGCGTTTGCCCGGTGGCAGGGATTCAAGCAGATTGCCGATCTCGGCCGGCGCCAGGGTATTGATCAGCCGTCGTACCGGGCCAAGCCGGCCGCTGTCCAGTGCATCGGAGAGCAGCCGCAGCTGGCGTGCGGTCTTGTCGTGGCGTACAGCTTCGGCCATGCGCGGTTCCCGGAGTGGATCGTGGGCCGACAGGGATGAAGCTGCGGCATCGGAACAGGACTGTTGTGGCGGGCATTATCCCTCGCGGGGTCTGGGCTGCCCAGCCCTTGGTTCAACGTCCCGGCGTGATATGGGTGGCAATCCAGCGTTCGATGGCACGGCGGTCACGCGCGCGCAACAAGGCAGGACGTGCCGCGGACAGCTGTTCCAGGTCGCTGTTGCGGATGGCCTGGCGTACTTCCAGCAGGCTGGAGGGATGCAGGCTCAGCTCGCGCAGGCCCAAAGCCAGCAGCAGCGGCACCAGGCGCGCATCGCCGGCAATCTCGCCGCACACACAGACCGGTACCTGCGCCGCGCTGGCGCTGTCCAGCAGCTGGGCCAGCAACTGCAGCAGGGACGGATGCAAGGGGTTGTAGTAGCCGGCCACGGCGGGGTTGTTGCGATCAGCGGCCAGCAGGTACTGGACCAGGTCATTGGTGCCGACGGAAAGGAAATCGACCAGGTCGATGAAGCCGTGCACGGCCAGTGCGGCCGCGGGCACTTCGATCATCGCGCCCAGGGCGACCTGCTCGGAAACCGCATGGCCACTGTCGCGCAGCTGGCGTTGGATCAGGCGCAGCCGGCGGCGTACCGCCAGCACTTCCTCACGGCCGCTGACCATGGGCAGCAGGATGCGCACCGGGCCATAACCGGAGGCGCGCAGGATCGCCCGCAGCTGGGTGTCGAACACCGCCGGGTTGGCCATGGACAGGCGGATGCCGCGCAGGCCCAGGGCCGGGTTGTCCTCATGGCTGGGGGCCAGCCCGGCGCGGTCGGCCTTGTCCGCGCCCAGGTCGATGGTGCGGAAGGTGGCCGGGCGTCCGGCCATGGCCAGCACGGCATCGCGGTAATGCTCGAACTGGGTCTGTTCGTCAGGCAGGTGACGGCCCTGCAGGAACAGAAATTCGGTGCGGTACAGGCCCAGGCCGGCCGCTCCCAGACGGTGGACCTGGGCAAAGTCCTCGCTGCTTTCGGCATTGAGCAGCAGCCGGATGTCGGTGCCGTCCAGGGTGCGGCTGGGCTTGCTGCGCAGGCGTTGCAGCTCGCGCCGTTCGCGGGCCAGTTCGCGCACGCGCAGGCGGTACTGCTGCAGTTGCCCGGCATCCGGGTCAGGGGTGATCTGGCCGCTCTCGCCGTCGATGATCAGCAGCTGGCCGCTGTGCAGTTTCTGCAGCGCGTTGCTGGCTCCGACCACCAGGGGCAAATGCAGCGAACGGGCCAGGATTGCACTGTGCGAGAGCAGGCTGCCGCCGGTGGTGACCACGCCGACCACGCCGCTGGCCGGCAGTTGCACCAGCTCGGCCGGGGCAATCGATTCACACACCAGGATTTCGCCGGCGACCCCGGCACTGTGGCGTTGCTGGGGGTTGAGCAGCTGCAGCAGACGGCCGATGACATGGTCCAGGTCATCCAGGCGGCTGCGCAGGTAGTCATCCTCCATCTGCTCGAACAGGCTGGCCAGACGCTGGCGTTGCACGCCCAGGGCGCAACTGGCGCTGTAACGCTGGCTGCGGATCAGTTCATCCAGTGCGGCCAGCAGTTCCGGGTCGTCCAGCAGCAGGGTGTGCAGGTCGAGGAATTCGCCGATCTCGGCCGGCATCGCGCCCTGCAGGCGCTGGCGCAGCGAGGCCATTTCCTGGCGTGCGCTGTCCACCGCCTGGTGCAGGCGGCTGACTTCTTCTTCAACCCGGTTGGCGGCAATCCGCTCACGGCCGACGCTGGGCAGCAACGGCTGGCGCACCCGGGCCCGGCCCAGGGCGGCACCACGCGAAGCTCCCAGGCCAGCCAGGCGGCTGGCCATCAGTCAGGGGCCCGGTGGCCGTTGCAGCCGGTCGGCTCGGTGCGCATCGGCGTCATTGCGCTTCGTCGAAGTTGCGCTCGAACAGCTCGGTCACCGCGGCCAGGGCCTGGGCTTCGTCGCTGCCCTCCACGCGCACCGTCACCGGGGTGCCCTGGCCGGCAGCCAGCAGCATCACGCCCATGATGCTCTTGGCATTGACCTCGCGGCCCTTGGCCACCAGGGTGGCATTGGCGGCGAAGCCGGAGAGGGTCTGTACCAGCTTGGCGGTAGCGCGGGCATGCAGGCCCAGCTTGTTGGATACGATCAGCTCACGCTCAAGCATTGTCGACAATGGCTCCATGTTCAGGGGCGCTGGCGGCGATCATGGTCAGTCCATCCAGCGCAAGATCGGGGTAATTCATCACGCGCACCAGCATCGGCAGGTTCAAGCCTGAAACCCTGCGGCAGTGCCGGTGAAGCGCATGCAAATCCGATGCCAGGTTGCTGGGAGATGCCCCGTACAGGTCAGTCAGCAGCAACACGCCGGCTCCGGTATCCAGATCCTGCAGGGTGTGCAGGGCGGTTGGCAGCAACCGGGCCGGATCGGCGTCGTAACCCACTTCCAGACATTGGCATTGCAGGGGCAGTGGCGAAGGGCCAAGCAGGTGGCCGACAACCTCCAGCAGTGCATTGCCAAGGCCGGGATGGGTCACCAGCAGGATTCCACAACGCATGCTTGCGACCATATCAGGTCAACGGGATCAACGGGGGGATAAAACCATGATCGGATGACGGTTTTTTCACAGCCGGCCTACTGCTGTTCACGATGGAAGGTGGCCACGTCACTCCAGCCCTGCTCGCGGGCATGCCGGGCCATGCGTTCGGCCATGTAGACCGAGCGGTGCTTGCCGCCGGTGCAGCCGAAGGCAATGGTCACGTAGCTGCGGGTTTCATGGCGCAGGCGGGGCAGCCAGGTGTCCAGCAGGGCGATGATCTGCTCGCTGTACAGGGCCACGTCCGGCTGCTGCTCCAGATACTCACGCACCGGCGCATCACGGCCGGTCATCACCCGCAGGTCCGGGTTCCAGTGCGGGTTGGGCAGGACCCGGGCGTCGAAGACAAAATCCGCTTCGGTGGGCACGCCGCGCTTGTAGGCAAACGACTCAAACAGCAACGAGACCTTGCCGTGGGTGGCCAGGGCGAATTCGGTGATCACCTTGCGCCGCAGCTGGTGCACGTTCATGCCGGTGGTGTCGATCACCGCATCGGCCTGGGCGCGCAGCGGAGCGCTGATCTGGCGTTCGTGCTCGATCGCTTCAGGCAGGGACAGGCCGAGCTGGCTCAGCGGATGGCGGCGGCGGGTATCGGCATAGCGGGCCAGCAGGGTGTCGCGATCAGCCTCGAAATACAGCAACTGGGCATCCAGTCCGTTGTCGATGGCCTGCTGGCGCCACGCCAGCAGCTGTTCGGGCGAGGTGCGGGCACGGGCATCGATGCCGATGGCAATGCGCGCGTCGGTGTCTTCAGGTTGCCTGGCCAGCACGCTGCGCACGAAGTCCGGCAGCAGGCCGATGGGCAGGTTGTCGCTGCAGTAGTAATCCAGGTCCTCGAAGGTCTTCAGGGCAATGCTCTTGCCCGAGCCGGACAGGCCACTGACGATGATCAGGGAGACCTTGGCGCTCATGTGCTGCGCTGCTCCAGCAGGTTGGAGTGGCGGGCAATGAACATGGCTGCCGGGTCGATGCCCTTGGTGCGCAGGATATGCAGGCGCGTGGCCGCTTCGGTAAGCACGGCCAGGTTGCGTCCGGGCATCACCGGCAGGGTGATCAACGGTACGTCCAGGTCCAGCACATGGCGCTTGCCCGAATCACCGGTCAGGCGCTCGTAACCATGGATGTTGGGTTCGGTCATCGGCTTGGTCAGGTGGACGATCAGCCGAAGGTACTTGTTCTTCTTTACAGCGGTGTCACCGAACATGTCGCGGATGTTGAGCACGCCCAGGCCGCGCACCTCCAGCAGGTCCTGCAGCAGTTCCGGGCAGGTGCCGTCGAGCACGTCCGGGGCAATCTGGGTGAATTCCGGCGCGTCATCGGCAACCAGGCGATGGCCACGGCTGAGCAGCTCCAGGGCCAGCTCGCTCTTGCCCGAACCGGCTTCGCCGGTGATCAGCACGCCAATGGAATAGATCTCCATGAACACCCCGTGCAGGGTGATGCGCGGGGCAAGGGTGCGGGCCAGATGATAGGAAATGTGGTTGAGCAGCTCGTGGCCGCGGCGCGGCGAGACCCACAACGGGGTGGCTGATTCATCGGCCGCCGCACGCAGGTCTTCCGGGCAGGTGTGGTTCTTGGTGATCACCAGCGCCAGCGGCCGGGCCTGCATGATCTTTTCGATGGTTTCCCAGCGCAGGCGCGGGTCCAGCGAGTCCAGCCAGTCCAGCTCCTCGCTGCCCAGGATCTGCACCTTGTTGGGGTAGATCGCGTTGAGGTAGCCGGCCAGCGACGGGCGGCGGGAGACGGTATTGCCGGCCTCCAGGTCACGCTGTCCACCGGTCTGGCCTGCCAGCCAGCGCAGGGCGAGTTTTTCCTTCTGCTGCTCGAACAGCTCCTGTGCGGTGATGCGGGTATTCATGGGGACCGTAGGGTTGGGGCGATGACCGCCTGCTCAGGGCAGGCGGTCGCAAGGCGCGGTTGCCGGTGCCCGCAGGCACCGGCAGGTGGCGGTGTCAGTCGGCGCTGTCGCGCAGGCTGGTGCCGTCATGGCTCTGGCTCTTTTCCTTGTGCTTGAGCAGCAGGCGGTCCAGCTTGTCGGCAAGGATGTCGATGGCCGCGTACATGGTCGGCGCGGAGGCATCGGCGTGCAGGGTCCGGCCCGGCAGGTTGACCGTGGCAATGGCCTGGTGGTCCGGCTTGTTGATCGAAAGTTGCGTGCGCACTTCGCAGTGGTGGCTGAAGTGGCGGGCCAGGCGCTGGAACTTGGTTTCCACGTATTCACGCAATGCCGGGGTGATTTCCAGCTGCTGGCCATAGGTTTCGATTTGCATCGCTTGCCTCCTGATTGGATCGGATGGACGCATGAACCTGCCACCGTTGCCCGGGACGTCAGCCGATGCGTACACGCTCGTGCGACGGCGGGATGTTCATGGCTTCACGATACTTGGCAACCGTGCGCCGCGCCACCGTCATCCCGGATTGTTTTAGAAGCTCTGTCAATTTGGCGTCGGATAAAGGTTTACGCGGGTTTTCTGCTTCGATCAGCCGGGCCAGCGTGGCCTGGATGGCGCTGCTGGCCGTCTCTTCGCCGTTGCCGGTGTCCATGCCGCTGCTGAAGAACTCGCGCAGGGCCACGGTGCCGCGCGGAGTGCGCACATACTTGCCGGCGATGGCGCGGGAGATGGTGGATTCGTGCAGTTCCAGTTCGCTGGCCATCTCGCGCAGGGTCAACGGGCGCAGTGCCTGACGGCCGTATTCCAGATAGGCAGCCTGGTGTACGAGCAGGGCGCGGCTGATCCGCAGCAGGGTCTGGCCACGTTGCTGCAGGCCACGGATCAACCAGCGTGCCTGTTGCAGGTGGCTGCGCAGGTAACTGCTGTCGCTGTCGCTGCAGTGGCCCAACAGCTGGGCGTAGCCATGGTGGATGACCACCGGCGGCCCGCTGTGGCCGGCCAGTGCGGCCTGCCAGCGGCCACGCTGGCGCCAGATCACCACATCCGGGATCACCCAGCTGCTGGTGTCGGCCTGGCCGACCAGGCGGCCAGGGCGCGGCTCGAGTTGGCGCAGCAGGTCCACCGCGGCCTGCATGGCGGCCACGGGCTGGCGCATTTCCCGGGCCAGCCCGTCGATGCCGGCACGCGGCAGGCGGGGCAGGGAGGTATGCGCCACCTGCAGGGCCAGCTCATGCCCGGGCAGGGAAGGCGGCAGCAGCCGCAGTTGCAGGGTCAGGCATTCGCCCAGGTCGCGGGCGCCCACCCCGGTTGGCTCAAGCCCTTGCACGTGGCGCAGCACGGCGAGGATTTCATCCTCGCTGGCCAGCAGTTCCGGCTGCAGGGCCTGGGCAATGGCGGGCAGCGGTTCGCGCAGGTAGCCATCGCTGTCGATGGCATCAATCAGGGCCAGGCCGATGTTGCGGTCGCGCTGGCTCAGCTTGAGCAGCTGGAACTGCGCCCGCAGGTGGTCGCCCAGGTCCTGGTCGCTGCCACCCAGCTTCAGTGCCGGCGGTTCGTAATCGCTGTCGCCGTCATGACGGCTGCCAGTCGCCCACGGGCCCTGGTCCGGGACCCAGTCCTGGCCATCGCTGTGCTCGTTGTCGGGCGCGGTGTCATTGCCGTTGGCCGCCGGTTCGCTGCTTTGTGCAGGGGCTGCATCGACACCGGGTTGCTCATTGCCCTGATGGGCTTCTTCGGCCCATTCCAGCAATGGATTGGAGGCCACGGCCTGGGCCAGCTCCAGTTCCAGCTCGGTCGCGGACAGCTGCAGCAGGCGCAAGGCCTGTTGCAGTTGAGGGGTCAGCGTCTGTTGCTGGCTGAGGGTGGTGTTGAGCCGGGTTTTCATTGCCTCCCCATGCACCGCGCCAAGCCGGCCGCCGGTTTACAGCTTGAAGGTATCGCCCAGATAGACGCGACGTACGTCCGGGTTGTCCAGGATCTGTTCGGGGCTCCCCTGTGCCAACACCCCGCCTTCGGCAAGGATATAGGCGCGGTCGCAGATTCCCAAGGTCTCGCGCACGTTGTGGTCGGTGATCAACACGCCGATGCCACGGTTTTTCAGGTGGGTGACGATGCGCTGGATGTCGCCCACCGAGATCGGGTCGACGCCGGCAAAGGGCTCATCGAGCAGGATCAGGCGCGGTTTGGCAGCCAACGCGCGGGCAATTTCCACCCGGCGGCGTTCACCACCGGAGAGGCTGGCGCCGGCTTGATCGGCCACATGGCTGATCTGCAGCTCTTCCATCAAGGAGGCCAGTTCGCGCGCGCGTCCGGCCTCGTCCAGGTCCTGGCGCAGCTCCAGCACCAGGGCGATGTTGTCGGCCACGCTGAGCTTGCGGAACACCGAAGGTTCCTGCGGCAGGTAGCCGACACCGAGCTTGGCGCGCTCGTACATGGGCTCGTTGGTGATGTCGCGGCCATCCAGTTCGATGCGCCCCGAATCGGCGGCGACCAGGCCGACGATCATGTAGAAACAGGTGGTCTTGCCGGCACCGTTGGGGCCGAGCAGGCCGACCACCTCGCCGGCATCGAGCTGCAGGCCGAACGAACGCACCACTTCGCGCTGCTTGTAGCGCTTGGCCAGGCCCTGGGCAACGAGCATTACTTGGTCTCCGTGGCGGCACGCGCCTTGGGCTGCAGCACGGTACGCACACGGCTGCCGTCGCCGCCGCTGTTCATGTTGCCGGTGGCCATGTTGTAGGTCATGCGTTGGCCGGCATTGGTGCCGCGCGGGCTCTCCACCTTGTAATTGCCGGTCAGCACGATGGTCTCGTTGCTGATGGTGTAGTCCATGGTGTTGGCGGTGGCGGTCATCGGCGTGCCGTCATCCATCTGCTGGCGCAGGGTGGCCTGGCGGCCGGTGAGGACGACACGGCTGGGCTCGCCGTTGCTGCGGTAGATCTCGGCACTGCTGGCCGTGATGTGCAGGGTGCCCTGCTCGATCACCACATTGCCGCTGAAGCGGCACTTGCCGTTTTCGTCGGCCAGGTTGCAGTCCGAGCTGTCGGCGTCCAGGCTCATCGGCTGGTTGCGGTCCGACGAGCGGGCCAGGGCCAGGCCGGGCAGCAGCAGGGCGATCAACGCAAACTTAGCGGGCAGCGGAAGGTTCATAGCGTGTCTTGACCTGGGAAAGGAGGCTTAAGGTATTGGTGGTCGCATCCATGCGCATGCCGATACCGCGCTGGGTCAGCCCGGGCTGGGTCATCTCCACCGCATCGGCGGTTTCGGCCAGGCTGCGTTGCGGGTAGACGGTGAGGGTATCGCTACGGAAGGTGGTCGGGGTGATGGCCGCATCCTGGGGACTGTCGCCCTTGACCCCGCCACGCAGGATCATCTGCTCCCCATCGGCGCTGACCCAGCCGGTGGCCGAGGCCAGTTGCCAGTGCTTGCCGGCGCTGTCAGGCAGCAGGAACAGTGGACGGGTGATGTCCAGGGTCTGGTCACTGCTGTTGCGGGTCAGCAGTGGTGCACGCAGGGTCACCGATTCCTTGCCTTCGGCATCCAGAGCCACGATCTGGAAATCATGCAGCACATAATCGTTGCCCGCTTCGGTCTCGCTGGTGGTGGCCTGTTGGCGGTTGTCCCACGCCTGCCAGCCCAGCCACAGGGTGGCCAGCACCAGGACCGGGATGATGAAGTGGCGCTTGCTCACGGTCAGGCTCATGGCTGCACTCCGGCCAGTACGTCTTCCAGGTGACCGCCGGCGGCCAGCAGCACATCGCACAGCTGGCGGGCCGCGCCGCGTCCGCCACCGGCAGGGGTCTGCCAGTGCACGCTCTGCGCCACCCACGGGTGCGCGTCGGCCGGCGCCACGGCCAGGCCAACCACGCGCAGGCAGGTGATGTCGGGCAGGTCATCGCCGATGAAGGCCACCTGGTCCAGGGCGATGCCTTCGCGCTGGCACAGCTGGTTGAGCAGGGCCAGCTTGTCGCGCACGCCGACATGGGTTTGGATCTTCAGGTCAGCACCACGCCGGGCTGCGGAGGCACTGTCGCGCGCGGTGATGATCACCGGCACGATGCCGTGGCGCTGGATCAGCTTCAGGCCCAGCCCGTCCTGGACGAAGTACGCCTTGCTCTCGTTGCCGAGATGGTCGTAATACAGCTGTCCATCGGTCAGGGTGCCATCCACATCGAAGCAGGCCAGACGGATCCGGCTGGCGCGGGTGCGGACTTCGGCTGGCAGGGTGTCCAGCGGGTTGTAGGGCATCAGCGGCTCGGGTTGGGATGAATGGGGCATGGTTCCGGTTAAACCACGCGTGCGCGCAACAGGTCATGAATGTTCAGGGCACCCACCGGGCGATGCTCGGCGTCGACCACGATCAGGCCGTTGATCTTGTGGGTTTCCATCAGCCGGGCCGCTTCCACGGCCAGGCGGTCAGCACTGATCGTACGCGGGTTGGGGGTCATGACCTCGGCAATGCGCGCGCTGCGCACGTCGATGTCGGTATCCAGCGCACGGCGCAGGTCGCCATCGGTGAACAGGCCGGCCAGGCGGCCGGCGGCATCCACCACACAGGTCATGCCCAGGCGCTTGCGGCTCATTTCCATCAGTGCCTGGCTCAGCGACGCGTCGGCATCCACGCAGGGCAGCTCCTCGCCGCTGTGCATGACATCGGTGATGTGCAGCAGCAGACGCCGTCCGAGGCTGCCGGCCGGATGCGAGCGGGCGAAATCATCGGCGGTGAAACCACGTGCCTCCAGCAGGGCCACGGCCAGGGCATCACCCATGGCGATGGAGGCGGTGGTGCTGGAGGTCGGGGCCAGATGCAGCGGGCAGGCTTCCTCGGGCACGCTGACATCCAGATGGACCTCGGCGGCCTTGGCCAGGCTGGACTGTTCGCGCCCGGTCATGGCGATCAGGATGTTGCCCTGGCGCTTGAGCACCGGCAGCAGCATCAGGATTTCGTCGGATTCGCCCGAATAGGACAGCGCCAGGACCACGTCGCCCTCGGTGATCATGCCCAGGTCGCCATGCCCGGCTTCGCCGGGATGGACGAAGAAGGCCGGGGTGCCGGTGGAGGCGAGGGTGGCGGCGATCTTGCGCGCCACGTGGCCGCTCTTGCCCATGCCGATGGTGACCACGCGGCCGGAGGAGGCCAGGATGTGCCGGCAGGCGGCCGCGAAGGGCTCGCCCAGGCGGGCAGCCACGGCGGCCAACGCGCCTTGCTCGATGGCAAATACGCGTTGTCCGCTATCCACCAGCGACTGGGCTGCCAAAGTGGTGTGATTCAGGGACGGGACGGTCATGCTGACAGCGGCCGGAGAGTAGAATGGACAGCCATTTTATTAGGAAAGCCGCGTGGACGCCCAAACCATCACCAATCTGATTCAGACCGGCCTGCCCGATGCCCTCGTCCAGGTCCAGGGTGATGATGGCGTGCATTTCGAGGCCACCGTGGTCAGCGCCGCGTTTGCCGGCAAACTGCCGCTGGCCCGTCACCGCATGGTCTATGCGACCCTCGGCGAACTGATGGGCCGTGAGATCCACGCGCTGGCCCTGACCACCCTGACCCCGGACCAGGCCGGCTGAGGCCGCCGTCCCCTTACCTTCGACGCCTACGCGCATGCCCAAAATCATTGTCAACGGTGGTACCACGCTCAACGGCGAGGTCACCATTTCCGGCGCCAAGAACGCCGTCCTGCCGATCCTGTGCGCCACCCTGCTGGCCGATGCGCCGGTGGAAATCACCAACGTGCCGCACCTGCACGACGTGGTGACCACGCTCAAGCTGCTCGGTGAGCTCGGGGCCAAGGTCGAGATCGACCAGGGCACCCTGTCGCGCGGCAGCGCCATCGTGGTGGACCCGCGCAGCGTCAACCAGGTGGTGGCACCCTATGAGCTGGTCAAGACCATGCGCGCCTCGATCCTGGTGCTGGGCCCGCTGCTGGCCAAGTTCGGTTCGGCCGAGGTCTCGCTGCCGGGCGGTTGCGCCATCGGCTCGCGCCCGGTGGACCAGCACATCAAGGGCCTGCAGGCGCTGGGTGCGGAAATCACCGTGGAGAACGGCTTCATCAAGGCCCATGTGGATGGCCGCCTGAAGGGCGGGCGCTACACCTTTGACATGGTCAGCGTGACCGGTACCGAGAACGTGATGGCCGCCGCGGTACTGGCCGAAGGCACCACGGTGCTGGAAAACGCGGCGATGGAGCCGGAAGTCACCGATCTGGCCGACTGCCTCAATGCGCTGGGCGCGAAGATTGAAGGTGCCGGCACCGCGCGCATCACCATCCATGGCGTGGAGCGTCTGGGTGGTGGTCGCCATGCCGTGCTGCCGGACCGCATCGAGACCGGCACCTTCCTGGTGGCCGCGGCGATGACCGGTGGCAAGGTGACCGTGCGCAATACCCGTCCGGATACCCTGGACGTGGTACTGGCCAAGCTGCGCGAGGCCGGTGCCCAGATCGAGGTCGAAGGCGACCGTATCACCCTGGACATGGCCGGCCAGCGTCCGCGCGCGGTCAACCTGACCACCGCCCCGCATCCGGCTTTCCCGACCGACATGCAGGCCCAGTTCATGGCCATGAACTGCATGGCCGACGGCGTTGGCGTGATCAAGGAAACCATCTTCGAAAACCGCTTCATGCACGTGCATGAGTTGCAGCGTCTGGGTGCCGACATCCAGGTCGAAGGGCATACCGCGATCGTGCGCGGGGTGGAGGTACTGACCGGTGCGCCGGTGATGGCCACCGACCTGCGCGCTTCGGCCTGTCTGATCCTGGCCGGCCTGGTGGCCCAGGGCGATACCACGATTGACCGTATCTACCATCTGGACCGTGGCTACGAGAACATCGAGGAGAAGCTCAGCGGGCTGGGTGCCAACATCCGCCGCGTGCCCTGATGTTGCGCCGCGCTCCGTTCAGTCCGCGCCGCCGGGCCTTGCTGGCCCTGGTGGTGCTGGTGCTGGCCTGGCTGGGTTGGTCGTGGTGGGCCGGGATGGCCATCACCGCCGGCCTGGACCGTGCCCAGATGGACTGGGATGGTGACGGCGTCACTACCCAGGCCGAGCTGTGGCAGGCGGTGCATGCCGTACGTGTGGTCAAGACCGAGGACGGCAACCGTCATTGCCAGCAGTTCAGCTGGACCGCCGATGACGAGGTGATCCGGGTCGATTGCAGCACTGTACTGCAGGCCGCACCGTAATCCACCCGTCCGCTGCCCGTCGCGTGGAAAGCAAAAGCCCCCTCATGGAGGGGGCTTTTTTGTTGCCTGCCTGGGCAGGCTGGCGGTCAGTGCACGGCCTTGATGGTCAGGTCCAGCTCGTCGCGGCCGCCCTTGCGCTGCAGCAGGCGCAGCGGCACCGGATACTCCGAGGAGATCCAGGCGATCATCTCCTTGTCCCCGTCCACCCGTGATACACGGGTGACTTCAATGCTGCGGCCATCCAGCTGCAGGGTTTCCTTGCCGCCGACGGTGTAGCGCATCTGCTTGATCCGGCCTTCGTCGACCATGCGGTAGTTGAGCGGGCGGCCGGCCGCCAGGTCACGGGCAATGGCCAGGTTGATCAGCAGGGCATCCATGTCGCCGTCGCGCAGGGCCACCGGGCCGCGTCGGTCCGCGCGCAGGTCACCGCGCCAGGTGGCCTGGCGGTCGGCCCAGTCGTAGTCGGCTTGGATGTTGCGGCGCTTGATCAGCAGGTTGGCGGTGTCCTCGCTGCTGAGCGGGCGCAGGTGGCCGTTGTGCTCGTCAAACACCGTGCTCTGGCGCAGGTCAGCCATCTGGTTGCGCACCTGCAGGCTGTAACGCCAGCGGTTGCCTTGCTGGCGCTCCAGCTGCATCACGCCATCGGCCTGCAGGCCCATGTAGCTGGCGCGGTAATCGGCCTTGAACGGGGCAACCGCCAGCGCCGGCAGGCTGGCGGCTGCCAGCAGCAGGGCCACCAGGGGACGGGTGAAACGGCCAAAGGTCGTCATTGTTGCTCTCCTTGATATTCGATCAGCTGCAGGTCGATGGTGTCCTCACCGTCCTCGCGCTGGGAAATGCGGATGGGAGTGGGCACCCCGCTGGCCAGCCACAACACCATGGCATCGCCGGGGCTGCTGTTGCTGCGCTGCACGCGCAGGGCGTCGTAACTGAGTTCACTGACTTCGGTGATGGCGGTGGCGGCATCGGCCTGGTACTGATGCAGGCGTACCCGGCCGACATCGGCAAAGCGGTACTGCATGTGGGCTCCCGGGCTGGCATCGCGCATGATCGCCAGGTTGATCAGCAAGGCGCTCAGATCACCGGGTTGCAGGGCCACCGGGCTGCGCCGTTTCTTGTCGATGTCGCCTTGCCACTGGGCCGTGCCGGCGGCCCAGTCATAGCTGCCACGCACCTTCTTGCCCAGGAACAGGCCGCGGCGCTCGGTGAGCTGGGACAGCGGGCGGAACTGACCTTGGTGTTCCTCGAACACCGTGGTCTGCAGCAGGTTCAGGCCGAGCACGCCGGCAAAGCCCCGCTTGCCGCGCACTTCAAGGCTGACCTGCCAGCGGTTGTTGCCGACCCGTTGCAGGGCCAAGGTGGCATCGCCGGCCTGGCGTCCTTTGTAGAAAGCCTGATAAGTGCCCTGGAAGGGTGCCAGGCGGGTGATCGGCTGCCAGTCCGGTACCGGCTCCAACGCGGTGCTGGCCGCCGTTGCCGGCGTGGCGACAGGCGCGGCAGCCAAGGCAGGCCACAGCGGGAGGAGCAGGCAGGCGGTGAGCAGCAATCGGGACAGGGTCATGGGCCAGCAATGAAGGATGAGTGCCGGCGGGGCGTCAGATGCCGTGCCGACCTGCGGAATCTAGGGTGAGGGGACTAAACAGGGTGTGACCATCCAGTTGCAGCTTGCCGTCCTGTTCAGCCAGGCGCCCGCTGCACAGCAACTGCAGGCAGGCCACCAGCAAGGGGTGTTCGATGGCCAGCACGCGTTCGGCCAGGACCGCCGCGTCATCGCCGGGCAGGACCGGAACCCGGCTCTGCGCGATCACCGCGCCGGCGTCCAGCTCGGCGGTGACCAGGTGCACGCTGGCACCATGCTCGGCGTCGCCGGCATCGATGGCCTGCTGGTGGGTATGCAGGCCCTTGTGCCGCGGCAGCAGGGACGGGTGGATGTTGATCATGCGCCCGGCAAAGCGCTGCACGATGCCCGCACCGAGGATGCGCATGTAACCGGCGCACAGAATCCAGTCCGGGGCGGTGGCGGCGATGGCATCGCCCAGCGCCTGCTCGTAATCGCTGCGGCTGGCAAAGTCACGTGGACGGGCCGACCAGCGCAACGGTGCCGCTACCCGCTGCAGGGCGGCGGCATCGGGTTTGTCGGAGAACACCCCGACCACCTGGGCATCGAGCCGGCCGGCAGCGATGGCATCGAGCACGGCCTGCAGGTTGGAGCCTCGTCCGGAGGCCAGTACGGCAATGCGTGCGCTCATGGGATCAGGAAACGAAGGCGTCCTTCACGCCCGGGCGCATCAGCACCACAATCGAGAAAATGCCCAGCACCGTGCCCAGCGGCATCATCATGCAGGCCAGGGCGGCCACCACCACACAGGCCGTGTGGCGTTGCCGGCGGGCCAGGTTGCGCCCGCTCCAGGCCAGGGCGGCGGCCAGCGCCAGCCCCAGGGTGATCATCACCAGGGCAATGACAATGAACAGCAGCCCGAACAGGCGGTCAGCCGCCTGCCCGCCATCGAGCAGGCCGGCCAGCATGCCCACGCCGATCAGCAGGTGGATCACCGGGAACAGCGCGAACAGGGCGGTGATGCCGGCCAGCACGTAGTGGCCGATCGACAGCAGGCGCAAGGCGTTGTCCTGCTGTGGATCGGTGGCCGCGGCGGGCGGCAGCTGCGGGGCCAGCGGCTCAGCCAATGTGCACGCGCTCGCTGCTGCCATTGGCGGCCACCACGCGGCCGATCTGGCGGTGGGCCAGGCCCAGGGCGTCGATGGCCGATTCCACCGCGCCGGCACGCGGCGCCGGGACGATCAGCACAAAGCCGATGCCGCAGTTGAAGGTGCGCCACATTTCCGCATCGGCCACGTTGCCGGTCCGCTGCAGCCAGGCAAATACCGGCGGCAGCACGATGCTGGCCGCATCAATGGACAGGCCCAGACCGTCGGGCACCACGCGGATGATGTTTTCGGTCAGGCCGCCACCGGTGATGTGGGCCATGCCGTGGATGTCGGCGCGGTTGGAGGCCAGCAGCGACAGCACCGGCTTGACGTACAGGCGGGTGGGGGCCATCAGCGCGTCGACCAGGGCGGTGCCGTCTTCCAGCACCACGTCGGTCGGTGAACCGGCGCGCTCGTAGATCTTGCGGATCAGCGAATAACCGTTGGAGTGCGGGCCGGAGGAGGCAATGCCGATCAGCACGTCACCTTCGGCCACGCCGGAGCCGTCCAGCAGCTCGTCCTTTTCCACCGCCGCAACGGTGAAACCGGCCAGGTCGTATTCGCCCGGGGCATACATGTCCGGCATCTCGGCCGTCTCGCCACCGATCAGCGCACAACCGGACTGCACGCAGCCCTCGGCAATGCCGCCGACCACAGCCGCGGCCGTGTCGATGTCCAGCTTGCCGGTGGCGAAATAGTCCAGGAAGAACAGCGGTTCGGCACCCTGCACCAGCACGTCGTTGACGCACATGGCCACCAGGTCGATACCGATGGTGTCGTGGCGGCCCAGCTGCTGGGCCAGCTTGAGCTTGGTGCCGACACCGTCGGTGCCGGAGACCAGCACCGGCTCACGGTACTTGCCGGACAGGTTGAACAGGGCGCCGAAGCCGCCCAGCCCTCCCATCACTTCCGGCCGGAAGCTGCGCTTGACCAGCGGTTTGATACGCTCCACCAGTTCATTGCCTGCGTCGATGTCGACACCGGCGTCACGGTAGGTCAGGGGAGAGTTGCTCGAAGTCGGACTGGTCACGGCGGCCACACGGTCAGAGAACAATCCGTCAATTTTAGCAGGCTTCCATTGGCGAGCTGGCCGCCTTCAGGCCACAATTCACTCCTACCGACCCAAGAATGAAGCGGAATTGATGATGCGTCCTATCCTGGCGTTCGTGTTCACAGCAATCCTGGCCCTTGGCAGTGCGCCGCTGCTGGCGCAGTCGGGCATGCGTACCGAAGGTGATGTCGCCGGTGCGCAAGGGGTTTACGAGGCCGAAGTGCCGGTCAACAGCCAGGCCGACAGTGATCGTGCCGGGGCCCTGGCGCGCGCGCTGGGCCAGGTGCTGGCCAAGATGTCCGGCGACCGTCAGGTGACCTCGCGCCCCGGCGTGGGCCAGATGCTGCGCGAGGCCGACCAGTACGTGCGGTCCTATGACTACCGCCAGGACCGTGGCACCTCGGTCAGCGGCGCGCCCAGTTACCGGATGATGCTGGTGGCCCGCTTCGACGGTGACAAGGTCGAAGGCCTGGCCTCGGCGCTGGGCCTGCCGGTGTGGGCGCAGCCGCGTCCCAAGCCGGTGCTGTGGCTGGCCATCGATGATGGCAGTGGCCCGCGCCTGGTCGGCCTGCAGCAGACCAATGCCGCCCGTCCGGTGCTGGACAAGGCCATCGAGCGTGGCTACCGCCTCGGACTGCCGGCCGGCGGTGCCGCCGAGCAGGCCCTGGTCGGGGCGATCTGGCGCATGGATACTGCCGCGGTGGCGCGGGCTTCGGCCCGTTATGCCCCGCCGATGCAGCTGATCGGCAAGCTCCACCGGGGCACCGGTGGCGGCTGGGTGGCAGACTGGGCTTTCGTGGACAACGGCCGCGTGCTCAATCGCTGGAGCGCCAACGAGACCGATGCCCGCCGGGCCATGGTTTCCGGTGCCGACGGTGCCGCCGATGCGCTGGTCCGCCGCTATGCCAAGGCCCTGCCCAGCGGCACGCCGGGCGTGCACCGGGTGATCGTGCACGGGGTCAATTCGGCCGATGACTGGCTGCGTGTGTCGGCCAGCCTGCAGGCCCATCCGATGCTCAAGTCGCTGCGCCCGGTGCGCGCCAGCGGTGACCGCATCGAGCTGGATCTGGATCTGTCCACCGGCCTGGCGGGCTTCAACCGCCTGCTCGGCAGCGATGCGGCACTGGCACCGGTGGCGGCACTGCCTGCACCGGCCCAGGGCGATGCTCCCGCGCAGGTGCTTAGTGGCCCAGCGGAGTACCGCGTCAAATGACCCCCTTGCCCGCGTTGGATGAGATTGCCCGTTTCCTGCGCCACATCAAGTACGCCGCGGCCACCCTGGCCCTGATCTGGGTGATCTGGCTGCTGGCACCGATCCTGACCCCGTTCGTGGCCGCGATCATGCTGGCCTGGCTGGGTGATCCACTGGTGGACCGCCTGGAAGCGGCGGGGCGCTCGCGCAATACCGCGGTGCTGCTGGTCTTCGTGCTGATGATCATGCTCATCGCCCTGGCCCTGCTCATCCTGGTGCCGATGCTGCAGAGCCAGGTGCAGACCCTGGTTGCAGCCCTGCCCGGCATGCAGACCTGGCTGCTGGAAAAGGCCGTGCCGGCGCTGGAGGCACGTTTCGGCTTCCGCGCGGCCGAATGGATGGACCCGCAGCGCCTGATCGACTGGGCGCGCAGCCACTGGCAGGCCGCTGGTGGCGCGGCGGCAACGGTGTTTGGTTACCTGAGCCGATCCAGCTTTGCCCTGGTGACGATGGTGGTGAACCTGTTCCTGACCCCGATCGTGGCTTATTACTTCCTGCGCGACTGGGACCGGATGGTCGAGCGGGTGGCCTCGCTGATTCCGCGTGACCATATCGCCACGGCAGCCAAGCTGGCCTCCGAATCCAACGAGGTGCTCGGCGCATTCGTGCGCGGCCAGTTCGTGGTGATGGTGGCCCTGGGCGCGATCTACGCCACCGGTATGGCCCTGGTCGGGCTCAAGCTGGGCCTGCTGATCGGCATGGTGGCCGGCCTGATCAGCTTCATTCCCTATCTGGGCGCAACCACCGGGGTGATCCTGGCCGTACTGGCAGCCCTGGTCCAGGCCCAGGGCGTGGATGTCAAATTGCTGGCTGGCGTGGCGGTGGTGTTCACCGTGGGCCAGCTGCTGGAAAGCTACGTGCTGACCCCGCGCATCGTCGGAGACAAGATCGGCCTGCACCCGGTGGCGGTGATCTTTGCGGTGATGGCCGGTGGCCAGCTGTTCGGTTTTCTGGGCATGCTGCTGGCCCTGCCGGTGGCGGCGGTGGCCAATGTGCTGCTGCGTTATGCCCAGGAGCGTTACCGCAGCAGTGAGCTGTATGCCGGCAACGCAGCGGTGATCATGCCGGCCGGGGTAACCGACCAGATCCATCGCCTCACGCCGATGGCCGACGAGAAAAGCAAGCGCCCGTGACCAGCCAGCAATTGACGCTGAGCCTGCGTTATCCGCCGGACCAGCGTCTGGAAACCTTCCTTGCCGCGCCGCCGGCTGCGCTGGCGCAATTGCGTGCGCTGGCCGTTGGCGCGCATGCGGACTGGCTGTACGTGGCCGGCGCGGCCGGCACCGGCAAGACCCATCTGACCCTGGCTGTGTGCGCAGCGGCCGAGCAGGCCGGGCGGCGCGCGATGTACCTGCCGCTGGCTGCGGCGCGGGGCCGCGTGCGCGACGCCCTGGAAGGGCTGGAGCAGCATGATGTGATCGCTCTGGACGGGGTGGATGCGATCGCCGGCAACCGTGATGACGAAATCGCCCTGTTCGACTTCCACAACCGTGCGCGTGCGGCCGGGGCAACCCTGCTCTATACCGCCAAGGCGATGCCGGAGATGCTTGGCCTGGTGTTGCCGGACCTGCGCTCGCGGCTGGGCCAGTGTGGGCGCATCAGCCTGTATACCCTGGACGAAATTGACCGGGTGGCCGTGCTCAAGGCCCGTGCGGAGCGGCGCGGGATGGTGCTCGACGGCCCGGCCCTGGAATGGTTGCTGGCCCGCTGCGGGCGTGACATGGGTTCGCTGGTGAGCGTACTTGACCGCCTGGATCGCGAATCACTGGCGGCCAAGCGCAGGCTGACCGTGCCCTTCCTGCGCAGTGTGCTCGGCGAGGGCGACAGCCCCTGAGTGACGCCGCTTGCCCGGGATGACAGAGCCGGCTTGTGCCGGCTCTTTGCTTCAGGCCGGTTGACGCAGTTGTGCGTCCAGTTCGGCCAGACGTTGCGGGGTGCCGACATCGGTCCACTGGCCGGTGTGGTGCACGCCGCTGACCTGGCCGGCGCGCATGGCCGCACGCAGCAAAGGGGCAAGCTTGAAGCGCGGCGGGGTGCATTCCACCCCGGCAGCATCACCGACCACCGCCTGCCAGCCCTGCAGGAGCTGCGGCCGGTAGACACCGATGCCGGAGAAGGTCAGGGCGGGGCTGTCGTGCATCCGGCCCTGCTCATCGAGACGGAAATCCCCGCCCGGATGGTGGGCGGGGTTGTCCACCAGTACCAGGTGGGCCTGGCCCTGCGGTTCGCGGGGCAGGCTGGCCAGGTCAAAATCGCACCAGATGTCGCCGTTGATGGCCAGAAATGGCGCATCGCCAAGCAGGGGCAGGGCGTTGAGCATGCCGCCGCCGGTTTCCAGCGGGGTGGTACCCTCGTAGAGGTAATGCAGGCGCAGGCCCCAGTTGCTGCCATCGCCCAGTGCCGGTTCAAAGCACTGCGCCAGCCACGAGGTGTTGATCACCACATCGCTCACGCCCAGCGCGGCCAGCCGTTGCAGATGCCAGACGATCAAGGGCTTGCCGGCGGCTTCCAGCAGGGGCTTGGGGGTGTGCTCGGTCAGCGGGCGCATGCGCTCGCCCAGGCCGGCGGCGAAGATCAAGGCCTTCATGCGACCTCCCCACGGGCGGCCAGGGCCGGCTTGAGGGTGTGCTCGAACAGCTCGGCCAGCGGTGCCAGGGCGGCATGCCGTGGCAGCACGTTGTCCAGGTAGGCGATGAAGCGCGGCAGGTCGGCGATGTAGCGCGACTTGCCGTCGCGGTAGTGCAGGCGGCAGAAGATGCCCAGGATCTTCAGGTGGCGCTGCACGCCGATGAAATCCACATCGCGGGCGAAGCTGGCCAGATCGGCCGGCACCTCGATGCCGCTGGCCAGGGCGCGGGCATGGTAGATCGCCACCCACTGGGACACTTTTTCCTCGGGCCAGCTGATGAAGGCATCACGCATCAGGCTGGCCACGTCATAGGCCACCGGGCCGATCACCAGGTCCTGGAAATCGAGCACGGCCGGGCCATCGGCCACCGGCATCAGGTTGCGCAGCATGAAGTCGCGGTGCACCGGCACCTGGGCCTGGCCCAGGGCGTTGTCCATCAGCCGGCGCAGGCCCAGCTGCAGGCGCTCGACATCGCCACAGCCCAGGTCCAGGCCCAGATGGCGCTGGATGAACCAGTCCTCGAACAGGCCGGAATCGCGCAGCAGCAGGGCCTGGTCAAAACGGGCCAGGCCGTCGGTGTCGGGCATCTGCTGCAGGATCAGCAACTGGCTCAACGCGGCGTCCATGCCGGCATCGACACTGTCAATGTCCAGGCTCTGGGCCAGGGTGGGGCCGCCGAGGTCCTCCAGCAGCAGGAAGCCGTCGCCGAGGTTGCGTGCCAGTACCTGCGGCACACGTACCCCGGCAGCAGCCAGACGGTCACCAATGGCCAGCCAGCGGCCGACATCCTCCAGCCCCGGGGGCGCGTCCATCACGATGCGGCTGGGCACCAGGCCGGTAGTGCGCCAGTAGCTGCGCATGCCGGCGTCGGTGGAGGCGCGTTCCAGCCCGACGAGCGGGTTGCCGAGCACTTCGCGCAGCCAGTCCAGGCGCAGCGTGGTGCGGGTGTCGGGAGGGTTGTTCATGTCGTACCTGGGGCAGCAACCGGCTGCCGATGGGACAGGGTAAATGGCCGCGCCGGTGAAGGCGAGGGGGCGTGCTCATGCAACAAGGGCGGCCCGCAGGCCGCCCTTGTCAGTTGCCGCGCAGGCTACGGTCAGCAGCAGCCGAAGTTGCCGTGGCGGGTGCCCGAGTCGGCATGCACGCCGCAACCGCGGGTCTCGCCGCGCACGCTGGCGGCATAGTGCTGCAGCAGCACGTGGGAGACGCAGGCAGTGACGCGCTTGCCCATCGGGATGTGCAGGAACTCGTTCGGGCCATGCGCGTTGGAGTGCGGGCCGAGCACGCCGGTGATCATGAACTGCGCGCCGGGGAACTTCTCGCCCAGCATGCCCATGAACGGAATCGAGCCACCTTCACCCATGTACATGGCCGGCTTGTCGAAGAAGGCCTGCGAGGCGGCATTGATGGCCTCGGTCAGCCACGGCGACATGGCCGGTGCGTTCCAGCCGGTGGACGCCTTCTCCAGATCCAGCGACACGTGGGCGCCGTTGGGCGGGTCGCGCAGCAGTTCGGCCTTGAGCAGCTCGCCGCAGGCCTTGCCATTGGCGGTCGGCGGCAGGCGCAGCGACAACTTGACCGAGGTTTCCGGGCGCAGCACGTTGCCGGCCGATTCCAGCGGCGGCATGCCGCCGATGCCGGTCACCGAAAGGGCCGGGCGCCAGGTGCGGTTGAGCACCAGCTCGGTCAGGACCTCGCTCATCGGGGTCAGGCCGTCGACCATCGGGAACTTCTTGAAGATCGCGGTATCGACCACTTCGGCAGCGCGCTGGGCCTGGGCCAGACGCTCGGCCGGGATTTCCACGTGCAGGCCGTCGATCAGGATGCGGCCGGTGTCCTGGTCCTCGATGCGCGAGAGCAGCTGGCGCAGCAGGCGGAAGGAGGACGGGATCACACCGGAGGCATCGCCGGAATGCACGCCTTCCTCCAGCACCTTGACGGTGAAGTTGCCACCGGTCAGGCCGCGCAGCGAGGTGGTGCACCACAGCTGTTCGTAGTTGGCGCAGCCCGAATCCAGGCACACCACCAGCGAGGGCTGGCCGATGCGGTCGGCCAGGTGGTCGACATAGGCCGGCAGGTCGTAGGAACCGGATTCCTCGCAGGCCTCGATCAGCACCACGCAGCGGGCGTGCGGCAGGCCCTGCTCGTGCAGGGCCAGCACGGCGGTCAGCGAGCCGTACATGGCATAGCCGTCATCGGCACCACCGCGGCCGTACAGCTTGTCACCACGCAGCACCGGCTTCCACGGGCCCAGGTCTTCATCCCAGCCGGTCATTTCAGGCTGCTTGTCCAAGTGGCCGTACAGCAGCACGGTGTCTTCGCCGGTTTCCGGGCCGGAGGCGGGGATTTCCAGCAGCAGCAGCGGGGTGCGGCCTTCCAGCTGCACCACTTCCACCTGCAGGCCCGGGATGTCCTGGGCGCGGGCCCAGGTCTCCATCAGCGTCACCGCCTTGGCCATGTAGCCGTTTTCGACCCAGTTGGCATCGAACATCGGCGACTTGTTGGGAATGGCGATGTATTCAATCAGCTGCGGGACGATCTCGTTGTCCCACTTGTCGCTGATGAACTGGCTGAGCTTGGCGCTGTCCATGGGTGCTGCTCCGGGTATGTTGATTGCGGATGTGACCATTGTACGCCTGCACCCTGTCAGAGTTTTCCTACGTGATGTCGGGCGTTCGGCTGGCTTTATGAACGCGCGGCTGACGATAGGATGGCCACCGGTGTCGCGGGAAGGTGGACTCACCGGCAAGGAGCCGGTCCATCAACGCAAAGACACAAGGAGTACAACCATGAAATGGATCGCCGTGACCTGGAAGTCGCTGGTGTTGAGCATGGTTCTGGCAGGTTGGGCGTCGGCCACGGAAAAGGTCGACATCAACAGCGCCGACGCCGCCACGCTGGATCGCGTGTTGGTCAACGTCGGTGCCGCCAAGGCACAAGCGATCGTGGACTACCGGCAAGCCAATGGTCCGTTCCGCAGCCCAGAGGAACTGGCGCAGGTACGGGGAATCGGTTTGCGGACTGTGGAAATCAATCGTGAGCTGATCACGGTGGGGGCCGCAGACCAGCCACCGGCCAGGACGGCCGGGCAGGTGCCGCGACGCTGAGCACGACAAAGCAGGTGTTGTCTGCCGCAGGATGCGGCCGGTGATGCCGGTTGGGGAAGGATTCCAAATGGATCGGGCACGGATGCCGACAGGGATGTGATATCGCCCGGTGGCGCACAGTGACGTGCGGCCGGGCGATTTTTTTCAGCGGTCTTGCTGCCAGGCAAGCGGCTGGGCAGGTGGCATGGGGATGGCACCTGTCCAGCTGATGGCAGCAGTGACGGGCGTATCGGTGAAGGTGGGGCCGACACCGATACGCCCGTTGCATTGCATCATCCCGCACCGCGTTGCGTCGCAATGACGCGCCAGGCCGGCAGCCCTTGCCGGCCAGCATGCTGCAGCCTCACGTTGATCGCACCCGGTCGCCTGTGGCCATGTGGCCCTGTGCCACGCCCGGCAACAAGCCGGCTGCACGGGCCTGACAGTAAGTTTTGGCAAACGTGGCCACTGGGCCAGTGCGAAGCCCAAGCCCAAGCCAACAAGCCCAGGCCAACAAGCCCAAGCCAACAAGCCCAAGCCAACAAGCCCAAGCCAACAAGCCCAAGCCAACAAGCCCAAGCCAACAAGCCCAAGCCAACAAGCCCAAGCCAACAAGCCCAAATCCTCTCA
>NZ_LDJM01000060.1 GCF_001431485.1 Stenotrophomonas ginsengisoli
AACCTCGCCGCCGATGGCTGTGTGGTCAAGACCGCGGGTGTGGATGAGTCCATCCACGTCTTCGAAGGCACCGCGCGCGTGTATGAAAGCCAGGACGCGGCGGTGGCCGGCATCCTCGGCAATGAAGTGCAGGCCGGCGAGGTGGTGGTGATCCGCTACGAAGGCCCCAAGGGTGGCCCGGGCATGCAGGAAATGCTCTATCCCACCTCGTATTTGAAATCCAAGGGGCTGGGCAAGGCCTGCGCCCTGCTCACCGATGGTCGTTTCTCCGGCGGCACCTCGGGCCTGTCCATCGGCCACTGCTCACCGGAAGCCGCTGCCGGCGGCACCATCGGCCTGGTCCGCGATGGCGATGCCATCCGCATCGACATCCCGCAGCGCGCGATCAATCTGCTGGTCGCCGATGAGGAACTGGCCGCCCGTCGTGCCGAGCAGGAAGCCAAGGGCTGGAAGCCGGCCCAGCCGCGCCCACGCAAGGTCAGCAGCGCCCTGAAGGCTTACGCCCTGCTGGCCACCAGCGCCGACAAGGGGGCGGTCCGCAACCTGGCGCTGCTGGGTGACTGAGTCGGGGCGCGTATTCAGTTTCGTGGTTAGAACCCCCTGCCCCGGTGCAATGCCGGGGCACACCACATATCAGGGGAAGGGAACATGGCTCAGGTATCACGACGCACCAGGATCATCCGGCGGGTATTGGTTGGCGTGCTTGCCGTATCGGTTGTTGTTGCGGCAGTGGCAATCAAGAACAGGATCGACCAGGGCAATGAGGTGATCGTTGAGGGCAGCGCGATGCAGCCCAATCAGCCGCCAGTGCCGACCATGTCATCCGCTGGCAGTGATCCATCGGCGCCGTTGAAAAATGGCAGCGCGCCTCATGCCCCGATGACGAGCGCGAGCCCGCAGCAGCCACAAGCCACTTCCACGACGGCCCCTCAAGGCAGCCTTGCCCTGATCATTTCCCTGATCACCTCGGTGACCTCGGTACTGGGGCTGTTTATGAGCAAATACACCGAATGGCAGCGCGCACGGCTGGAGCAGATGAAGCTGGCCATTGAGCTGCAGCAGAAGGAACTGGAGCTGCAGGAAATGCGGCGCAAGCTGCAGAACGTCTGACGCAAGCCTGCCTGCAGGCGGAAGGGTGTGGCAGCGCGCTTGAGCACCACGGCACTGCCATTTCCCCATGCAGACAGCGTGGACAGGCAAGCGCAAGCAAAACCGAGCGCCAGCCAACCGCCCTCATTGCGCACCGTGTGCAGGCACTCTAACCTGACACACCAGACACGCGGCACCACCACACGGGCGTTGCGGCTACGGTCACCCCGTTCGTTGCGGGTGTATTGATCAATACCGCGTCCTTGCAGTGTCGCGCTGATGAGTCGGGCGAACAAAGTACGCCGATGTACCATGCAAACTATTGATCCAATGGCACCCATCCAGTATCGCCAGCACCAGCTAGCCGGCATACTCGGGAAATTGCCGCAGATAAGCGGCCTACTAGTTGTTAGCCCTCCAACCCACATGACCGGCCTCACGAGAGACAATTCCGCAACAATCGCGTTCGTTGAGGCCTGTTATTTTTCCAATGGCATTGACACAGCCGAGCTCAATGAGTGGGCCGAGCACATCATGATTTCCCACCCCACCTACCCGGACTACGTTGTAGATCTGCGTGAGTTCAACGCTCCAAGGTTTCATTTTTACCGGATTGTTGGGTTCACGCCAGATCGCGAGCTGTCTCAGGCCGAGTCCAAAGCCATTAGTGGCATCGCATATCTTCGTGGTCGCGAGGTAATTGACGGCCCATCCGAGCAAGATGCCTTCACTGCGCTTATCGGCAACTCACACATTCTTGATGAATTCACTTCAACCTTCCCGTTTCTACAGTTGCCGCGACAGGGCTAACAATTCATGTATGGACTCCCCCGTCAAATCCTGGCGGCACGATGTTGTGAAGCTTCAGCTTCACGGCATGTGATTCTTCATTTTCCATCCTGCTGAAACTTTTTCTTCAACCCGGCAAACGGGAGCGGTTGCATTCGTGTATTCGGCTTTGTGGTGGGCTTTCCCGAGCCATCATGGAATCCGCGGAGCAGGGCCAGACGTTCAAGCGATCACGAAGGATCAGAATTGTTATCGGCTTGGCTTCTTCGGGGACCGGCACGCCTGCATGAGGTGAGCAGGTGTAACATCAAAAAGGTTCAACGGTAGTT
>NZ_LDJM01000061.1 GCF_001431485.1 Stenotrophomonas ginsengisoli
CCCCCCTCGCCCCTCCCCTCCCGTGCCCTGCCCCCCGCTGTCCCTACCCGCGGTCCCCCCCTCCCCCGCCCGCCGACCCCTACCTCAGAGCCGCACACCGCCCGTCCGGAGCCCCCCACTCCGCCTCCACCTCCACCCCCAGCTCCATCTCCCGCTCCGGCTCCTGCTCCCGCTCCGGCTCCGGCTCCGGCTCCGGCTCCGGCTCCGGCTCCTGCTCCGGCTCCTGCTGCGGTTCCGGCCCCGGCTCCGGCTCCGGCCGCACCGAGCTGCGCAGACCTGGATGACGACGGCGACGGCGTCAACAACTGCAACGACAAGTGCCCGACCTCGCAGCCGGGTCAGACCATCGGTCCGGACGGTTGCCCGGTTCCGATCTCGATCGACCTGAAGGGTGTCAACTTCGACTACGACAAGTCGACCCTGCGTCCGGATGCCGTCTCGATCCTGGGCGAAGCTGCTGAAATCCTGAAGCGTTACCCGGACCTGCGCGTCGAAGTGGCTGGCCACACCGACTCCAAGGGTACCGATGCCTACAACCAGAAGCTGTCCGAGCGTCGTGCCACTGCTGTGTACGACTACCTGACCGCCCAGGGTGTTGCCGCTTCGCGTCTGACCGGCCCGATCGGTTACGGCGAATCGCGTCCGATCGCTCCGAACACCAATGCTGATGGTTCGGACAACCCGGAAGGCCGCGCCAAGAACCGTCGTACCGAGCTGAACGTCCAGAACTAATCGTTCCTGACGCAATGCTAGAAGAAGGCCCAGCGCAAGCTGGGCCTTCTTTGTTTGAGTCGGGCAGATGGCTCAAGGCACACGGGCGGGCAGGACACGGCGATGGTTGCCTGTGTACTCATAGACGCGGCAGCTGCGTGGTCCGCAGTGTTGGCTGTTACACTCGCGCTCATCTTCCCGTCGGGGTATTGCCATGCTGCGTCGCACTGATCTGGCTGTTGTGCTGTTGGCCTGTTGCAGCCCTGCGGCCTGGGCGGCCGTGGATTGCTCCACTGCCGCGGTGACCCGTCAGCCGTTGGCCCTGCCGGCCACGGTGACCGCCCCATTGGCTGCCGAACTGCAGGTGCGCAATGCACAGCTGGGCATGCCGTCCGGTGCGTTGGCCGCAACCTATACCTTTGAACAGTCCGCCGAGCGTGTGCTGCAGCGTCTGCGCATCGATGGCTGCCAGAACGTGGCTGCCGCGGTGGCCGCACCGACGGCCAGTGCCCTGACCGCAGCGGCAGACCCCGCGGCCTACCAGCCGCAGACCCAGCATGACAACACGCCCTGGCGGTTTGACATGACCCAGGACGGCAAGCGCATGACGGCCGAGGAATTCGATGCCTGGATGAAGGCGCGTGGCGTGCGTGTGGTACGCCCGCGTGCCGAGGCCACACCGGCGGTCACCGAGCCGGTGGTCAATTAAGTCAGGTAACAGCGCAAGTGAGCAGTCGACAGCAGCGGCCATTGCGGCCGGGCAGGCCCGTGGCCGTCAAGCAGGATCATGCAGGCAGGAACAAGGCGGCCAGGCCGGCACCAGCCCGGCCCGGAGCGGCTGCCCGAGTGGCAGTGGCAGGGGCGGCTCCCCGTCATGGCCTGGCCCGGGTACTGTCCAAGGCCGGCATTTGTTCGCGCAGCGAAGCCGCGCGCTGGGTCCAGGACGGGCGGGTCAGTGTCGATGGCAAGACCGTGTTGGATCCGGAATTCCCGGTGCGCAGCGGCCATCAGGTAGTGCGCGTGGATGGCCAGCCGATCGGTGAGCGTGCGCATGTGTATGTGCTGCTCAACAAGCCGCGTGGGCTGGTGACCACCACCACCGACGAGCAGGGCCGGCAGACCGTCTACCAGTGCTTTGAGGGGGCTGGCCTGCCTTGGCTGGCGCCGGTGGGGCGTCTGGACAAGGCCAGCGAGGGGCTGCTGCTGTTCAGCAGTGACCCGGAGTGGGCCGCGGCGATCACCTCGCATGTCGGGGGTATCCACAAGACCTACCACGTGCAGGTCGACGCGCTGGTGGGGCCTGCACAGCTGGCCGCGATTGCGGCCGGTGCCGAGCACGAGGGCCAGTGGCTGGCGGCGGAATCGGTCAGCCTGCTGCGTCAAGGCGAGAAGTCGTGCTGGCTGGAAGTGGTGCTGGCCGAAGGACGCAACCGGCACATCCGCCGCTTGCTGGAAGTGCACGGGCTGGGCGTGCAGCGGCTGGTCAGGGTGGCCATCGGCGACCTGCAATTGGGTGCGCTGGCCAAGGGCAGTTGGCGGCATCTGGACCAGACGGAAATCGCGGCTTTGCGGGCGCCGTCTACGTGAATGGGCGCATTGTGCGGGATGTCCCGAAATTTCAACTAGATGGCTGGTTTTTGTAACAGATGGGATTAGACTTGCCTCACTATCCTTAACTGTTATGAGACCACGACCATGCTTGCTGTCCTGCGCAACCTGACCTGCTCTGCCGTGGTCGTCCTGGCAGTGGCCGCCTGTGCCTCGGCGCCTGCGCCGGTGGCCCAGGCCCCGGCCGAAGAGAAAGTGATCGAAGTGGTGGTGCAGCAGCCGACTGCCGAGCGCGATGTGCATGGCGCCCTGCGCTTCAACATGTCCGAAGGCGAGCGCAAGATGAGCGCCGACGAGTTCGATGCCTGGATGAAGGCCAACGGTATCCGCGTGGCCCGTGGTACTGCCCCGGCCGCACCGGCAGCAGAGGCGGAAACCGCCCAGGACAGCAGCAAGCACTGAGTCGCCTGCTGGCTGAAAACAAAAGGCACCGCGCAGCGGTGCCTTTTTTGTTGCCTGCGGGTGGGGGCTCAGCCCTTGATCACCCCCAGCTCCACACCGATCCGGGTGAAGGCGGCAATGGCCTGGTCCAGATGTGCGCGGGTATGTGCGGCGCTGATCTGGGTGCGGATGCGGGCCTGGCCCTTGGGTACCACCGGGAAGAAGAAGCCGATGGCGTAGATGCCTTCTTCCAGCAGGCGCTCGGCAAAGCGCTGTGCCAGCGGGGCGTCGTAGAGCATGACCGGGCTGATCGGATGCACGCCGGGCTTGATGTCAAAACCGGCGGCGGTCATCTGGCTGCGGAAATAAGCGGTGTTTTCCTTCAGCTGTTCGCGCAGGTCGCCGGCCTTGTCGAGCATGTCGAAGGCCTTGATCCCGGCAGCCACCACGTGCGGCGGCAGCGAGTTGGAGAACAGGTAGGGGCGCGAGCGCTGGCGCAGCATTTCGATCACCTCGGCCTTGCCGGTGGTGAAGCCGCCCAGGGCACCGCCCATGGCCTTGCCCAGGGTGCCGGTGATGATGTCGATCTTTTCCAGTACGCCCTTGACCTCGGCCGAGCCGCGGCCGCTGTCACCCAGGAAGCCGGTGGCGTGGCATTCGTCGATGTGGACCAGGGCGCCGTACTTTTGCGCCAGCGCGGTGATCTCATCGAGCGGGGCGATGAAGCCATCCATCGAGAACACGCCGTCGGTGGTGATCAGGATGGTCTGTGCGCCATCGGCGCGGGCCTGGATCAACTGGGCTTCCAGGTCGGCCATGTCGCAGTTGGCGTAACGGTAACGCTTGGCCTTGCACAGGCGCACGCCGTCGATGATCGAGGCATGGTTCAGGGCGTCGGAGATGATGGCATCCGCTTCGCCCAGCAGCGGCTCGAACAGGCCGCCGTTGGCATCAAAGCAGGCCGCATACAGGATGGTGTCGTCCTTGCCGAAGAACTGCGCGATCTGTGCTTCCAGCTGCTTGTGCAGGTCCTGGGTGCCGCAGATGAAGCGCACCGAGGCCATGCCGAAGCCGTGGCTGTCCAGGGCGTCCTTGGCCGCGGCGATCAAGTCCGGGTGGTCGGCCAGGCCCAGATAGTTGTTGGCGCAGAAATTGAGCACGGTGCGCCCGTCTTCCAGGGTGATTTGCGCCGACTGCGGGCTGGTGATGATGCGCTCGGCCTTGAACAGGCCCTGTTCGCGGATGGCATCCAGTTCCTGGGCGTAGCGCGCGGTTGGCGAGGCGGCGGTATCGGTCATGGCAGGTCGAAAGGCAAGGAGAAGCCCCTATTCTAACGGCGGCGATCAGTGCGAAAATGCGCGTTTTGCGCAATTTGGCGGAAAGCGCGCTGTCGCCGGCAACGGGGGCAGGGTGACGGTATTGTTGCGCCGCAAAACCACTTGGGTTAAACAATCGTGAAGCGGGCCATGGATTCCTTGCCGGAAGCCGATCCGCGATGTGCGTTCCCAGTGCTTTCCCCATCCAACCCTGTCGGAGAGACCCCCATGAACCACCGCGTTACCGCATTGGCCTGTGCCCTGTTGCTGGCTGCCCCGTTCGCTGCGCAGGCAGAAGACGAGTCCCCGTATGCCTGGGAAGTCACCGCCGTGTCGGACTATGTCTTCCGCGGTGCTTCGCAGACCGATGAAAAGCCGACCCTGCAGGCGGACTTCAACTACACCACCGATGTCGGCCTGTACGCCGGTATCTGGGCATCGGGTGTGGATTTTGGTGAAGACAAGCCGGACGTGGAGTTGAACCCGTACATCGGTTGGAACACCGATGTGAACGAATCGGTCAACTTTGACGCCATGCTGGTGCGCTACGTCTACCCGGACGCTGGCTACAACAACTACAACGAGCTGGTCACCACCACCACCTTCGCTGAAACCTACACCGCCACCGTGGCCTATTCCAACAATGTCTGGAACAGCGACACCGACGGCTGGTATTTCGCCGTGGGTGGCGAGTGGGCCCTGCCGCAGGAGTTCAGCCTGAACGCCGGCGTTGGCTACAACACCTTCAAGGAAGAAGTGGCCGAGGACTACCTGGACTGGACCGTCGGCGTCAGCCGCGCCTTTGGCCCGGCGACTGTCGGCTTGTCCTATGTGGGCACCAACAGCCGCGGTGAATACAACTTCGGTGAAGCGGCCGATGACCGCGTCGTGCTGAGCGTGTCCTTCGGCACCAACTGAGCCGTCGGCCAATGCAATGAAAAAGGCGCCGCAAGGCGCCTTTTTCATTTGTGCCGATACGCCGCAGCGGTACTGCGGCCGATGCCGGAATCAGTTCCAGCTGAGCACGACCTTGCCGGCCTTGCCCTGTTCCATCAGGTCGAAGCCTTCCTGGAACTTGTCGATCGGCAGCTGGTGGGTCATCACCTTGCCCAGCGGGAAGCCGCCCAGCACCAGCTGGGTCATCTTGTACCAGGTCTCGTACATCTTGCGGCCGTAGATTCCGTATGGAGATCGTTGGAGTACGCAGTCCGCATTCACGATGCGCGCGCTCTTTTCGTGTAGGTTTGCATGAAAGATATTCCCGATGAAGAGTCAGCTGATGCGCTTTACTTCGTTGCCGTTACCTTTATGTGGTGCTGTGTGCGTCGCTTCGTTGGTTGCTTGCTCCGGCTCTATCCCAGAGGCGCTGAGGCATGAAGTTGCTCAGCGCGGTGATGTCGCCGAAGATCATTCAATAGATGCAATGAGCAGGAGTGACGCAGTGAATAACGAGTTCAGGGAGGCGCTTGAGTCGCTTAGCAAGATTCGATTTGGTGACTTGAGCGGAGTTCAAACGGCACTGGCGACAACCTTTAGCGATGCTGACAATGTTCACGGCTTGATAGTCAGGAAATCCGACAGGGGTGTGCTTGGCCGCACTGGCTTGCGGAATATCGAGTTGCGAGCCGGCGCTGAAAATAGCGGCGCGCATGTTCTTCTCTTTTCGTTGGAAGCACCTGGCGCACCGTTTCGTGGAAGCGAATGGTCAGAAGCAATGCCCCACCCGCCGGATCCTGATGCGAGAGGTTCTAAAGGATATTGGACTATGCAGATGAATGGTCGGAATGTCGTCCTGGGCTTGGACGAGGGAGAAACACATATCGTTCAAATTTCCATTAGCGATCGCTGACGGGTTTGGGCGGAAGCTGGCAGGGAGAGCCTGTGTGAGCACTTTTCATTCGGATGGAAATACTTCTCCGGGAGGCAGCGCAAGCGCTGCATCTGCTCGGTCGACCGCCCGGGCTGCAACTCCGCTAGATGACCCGGCGGTTGCACCGCTATTGGCACAATCTGAAACTCTTCGAGCAGGTCTGGCTGGGTTGAATGCCGATGGCTATGCGGTGGAATGGGGTGCTGCGGGAAAGGGTACTTATTACGATGCCCGTAATAGAAGGATAGTTGTTGATTCAAACGCTATGGGGGATGGCGAGCGGGTTGTTCGTTCTCTTTCTCATGAGCTGGGTCATCACAAGTTCAAAGAGCCTCAGGAATATAGCTCTCGCTCCGCTTACGTCCATCGGCAGCTTCGTAATGAAGGTGCGGCGACGTTGGAAAATTCGCTCGTTCGCGCTGAAATTCTTGCGGCGGGCGGACCTGATATAGGAGTGTCTGGCAGAAATTCTGCGGCTTACGAGCGGATAACTGGAGAATATTTGGCAGGTCGTATCGATCGCGATTCCGCCTTGAACAGGATTGTTGGTGTCTTCGGGGCGGAGGTGCCGTCTACCGATCATACGAAGAACTATCTTGATTATTACGGCGATCATTACGATGCCAAGATCGTTCCTTGGCTCAAAAGTATTGGGAAAATCCCGGAGCCTATTTCTGATGTTCAGTCCGATCTGGATCGAGGGCATCCCGCGGCTGGGATGTATGCATCCTTGCGTCGGCAATTTGCAGCTGAAGTGTCTGACGCCACAGTGCTTGCTGTGGCGGTGAAGGCGCAGGAGTCAGGAATCAAGGCCGGAGATGCGGAGTTACGGATGCAGGGAGATAGGGTCTGGGTCTTTTCCAGCCAAACCCCGGGCTTCCGATTACAGGCCGATCTCACAGTGCCACCGCCTTCCGTGCAGGAGTCCCTGGAGCGCAGCGCGCAGTTGGATGGTCAGCAAGTTGCACAGCAACAGATGCTGTCTGGTATTTCGCGTTGAGGTCAACCGCATTTGCAGGTCCAACATCCGGCGCGTCTCTGAAATGACGATATGCAGGCTGGGTTCGGGCCATCATTCCCCCTAACGACAAAGGCGCCTTGCGGCGCCTTTGTTCTGTACTGCTGGATGATTCGATTCGATCAATTCCAGCTCAGCACGACCTTGCCGGCCTTGCCCTGTTCCATCAGGTCGAAGCCTTCCTGGAACTTGTCGATCGGCAGCTGGTGGGTCATCACCTTGCCCAGCGGGAAGCCGCCCAGCACCAGCTGGGTCATCTTGTACCAGGTCTCGTACATCTTGCGGCCGTAGATGCCCTGCACGGTCAGGCCCTTGAAGATGATCTTGTCCCAGTCGCAGCCGGCGCCCTTGGGCATGATGCCGAGCATGGCGATCTTGCCGCCGTGGTACATGCAGTCGAGCATGTCGTTGAAGGCGCGCGGGTTGCCGCTCATTTCCAGGCCCACGTCGAAGCCTTCCATGTGCAGCTCGGCCATCACGTCCTTGAGCGACTGGTTGGCCACGTTGACCACGCGGGTGGCGCCCATGTCGGCGGCCAGCTTGAGGCGGAAGTCGTTGACGTCGGTGACCACCACGTTGCGCGCACCGATGTGCTTGCAGATGCCGGCGGCAATGATGCCGATCGGGCCGGCGCCGGTGATCAGTACGTCCTCACCGATGACATTGAATTCCAGCGCGCAGTGGGCGGCGTTGCCATAGGGGTCGAAGAAGGCGGCCAGCTCGGACGGGATCTGGTCCGGGATCGGCCACAGGTTGGTGGCCGGCATCACCATGTATTCGGCGAAGGCGCCGTTGACGTTGACGCCGATGCCCACGGTGTTCGGGCACAGGTGCTGGCGGCCGCCACGGCAGTTGCGGCAGTGGCCGCAGACGATGTGGCCTTCGGCCGAGACGCGCTGGCCGATTTCATAGCCGGTCACCGCCGAGCCGATCTGGGCAATGCGGCCGACGAACTCATGGCCGATGGTCAGGCCTGGCTTGATGGTGCGCTGGCTCCACTCGTCCCACAGGTAGATGTGCAGGTCGGTACCGCAGATGGCGGTCTTTTCCAGCTTGACCAGCACCTCGTTCGGGCCCGGGGTCGGGACCGGAACTTGTTCCAGCCAGATGCCCTTGGCTGCTTCGCGCTTGACCAGCGCTTTCATCATCTGTGCCATTACGGCTTACCACGTCAGGGAAGTGAGGGGGGCGATTATAAATCTTTCAGCTGCAACCACCGTGCTGCAGGGCCGCATCAACGGCCAACTCACGACACTGCGGCGCGGCGGCCGGCGGGGCTACAATCGGGAACTTTTTCGATATTCCGGAGCCGCCTGATGCGTGCCAACCTGCTTGCCCTTTCCGTCATTGCCGGCCTTGGCCTGGCCCCGCTGGCCACTGCTGCCGAAGGCATGTGGGTGCCGCAGCAGCTGCCGGAGATTGCCGGCCCGCTCAAGGCCGCCGGCCTCCAGCTGTCGGCTGAACAGATTTCCGACCTGACCGGCAACCCGATGGGCGCGGTGGTCTCGCTGGGTGGCTGCACCGCCAGCTTCGTCTCCCCGCAGGGTCTGGTGGCGACCAACCACCACTGTGCCTACGGTGCGATCCAGCTCAACTCCACCGCCGAAAACAACCTGATCCGTGACGGCTTCTATGCCGCACAGCCGGCCGCCGAGCTCAGCGCCGGGCCGAATGCACGCATCTACGTGCTGGACGAGATCACCGATGTCACGGCCCAGGCCAAGGCGGCCATCGAGGCGGCCGGCAAGGGTGGCCTGGCCCGTACGCAGGCCCTGGAGCAGTTCGAGAAGGACCAGATCGCTGCCTGTGAGAGCGATGCAGCCTACAGCTGCCGCCTGTACAGCTTCTCCGGTGGCAACACCTACCGCCTGTTCAAGAACCTGGAAATCCGCGACGTCCGCCTGGCCTACGCGCCTCCGGGCAGCGTGGGCAAGTTCGGTGGCGACATCGACAACTGGATGTGGCCGCGCCACACCGGTGACTTCTCCTTCTATCGTGCCTATGTGGGCAAGGACGGCAAGCCGGCCGCCTACAGCGAAGACAACGTGCCTTACCAGCCCAAGCACCACCTGCAGTTTGCCGACAGTGCGCTGGGCGCCGGTGACTTTGTGATGGTGGCCGGCTACCCGGGCCGTACCAACCGCTACGCCCTGGCCAGCGAGTTCAACGACACCGCCGAGCACACCTATCCGCTGACCATCAAGCATGTCGGCGAAGTGATCTCCCTGGTGGAGAAGGCCGGCGAGGAGAACGCCGACATCCAGGTCAAGTACGCCAACTCGATGGCCTCCTGGAACAACGTGACCAAGAACTACGCCGGTCAGCTGGAAGGCTTCGTGCGGATCAATGCCGCGGCCACCAAGCAGGCCGAAGAAGCTGCCGTGCTGGCCTGGCTGAAGGGCCAGGGCCGTGCCGGCAAGGCTGCCCTGGATGCGCATGCGCAGCTGGTCGGCCATGGCCGCAGCGTCAGCAGCACCCGCGAGCGTGATTTCTTCGTCGGCCAGTTCAACAACACCCCGCTGCTGGCCTCGGCCATCACCCTGTACCGCCTGGCCATCGAGAAGGCCAAGCCGGACGCCGAGCGTGAGCCGGGCTACCAGCAGCGCAACATGACCACCATCGAAGGTGGCCTGCGCCAGATGGACCGCCGCTACCACCCGGTGATGGACGCACAGATCCAGGCCTATTGGCTGGGCCAGTACGCTGCCCTGCCGGCAGCACAGCGCAACAACCCGGTGCTGGAACAGTGGCTGGGCGGCACCGATGCGGCGGCGGTCAATGTGCTGGTGACCCGTCTGGGCGGCTCGCAGCTGGGCAGCCTGGAAGAGCGTCTGAAGTGGTTTGGCGCCGACAAGGCGGCCTTCGAGGCCAGCACCGATCCGGCCATCCAGTACGCGGTGGCGGTGATGCCGGCCCTGCTGGAGCAGGAAAATGCCCGCAAGACCCGCGCCGGTGAGGCACTGACCGCGCGTGCCACCTACCTGCAGGCGGTGGCGGACTACAAGAAGAGCCAGGGCCAGTTCGTGTATCCGGATGCCAACTCCTCGCTGCGCATCACCTTCGGCAACGTGATGGGTTATGCACCGCGTGACGGCATGGCCTACACCCCGTTCACCACCCTGGAGGGTGTTGTGGCCAAGGAAACCGGCGCTGACCCGTTCGATTCGCCCAAGGCCCTGCTCGATGCGGTGGCGGCCAAGCGCTATGGCGGGCTGGAAGATGCGCGCGTGGGCTCGGTGCCGGTGAACTACCTGTCCAACCTGGACATCACCGGCGGCAACTCCGGTTCGCCGGTGCTTGATGCGCACGGCAAGCTGGTCGGCCTGGCCTTTGATGGCAACTGGGAATCGGTCAGCTCCAACTGGGTGTTCGACGAGACCATGACCCGCATGATCTCGGTGGACAGCCGCTACATGCAGTGGATCATGCAGGAGGTCTATCCGGCCCCGGCCCTGCTGCAGGAACTGAACCTGGCCAAGTAAGCCGGCAACGGTAGCAAGGCTGCAAGGCAACGGCTGGCGGGTTTCCCGCCGGCCGTTGTTGTCTGCAGCGCCAGTGCTGCTGATTGATTACTTCCGACACGGTTGCGCGGGCAGCGTGTAGGGAGCGGGTATGATGCCGGCACCGCGCGGCTTTGCCGCAGCGGTGTTTTCACTCCCCACTGGAACCTACGCTGCATGCGCATCCTGCTTGCCCGCCATGGCGAAACGCCGTGGAATGCCGAAGGCCGCTATCAAGGCCAGATTGACATCCCGCTTTCCCCGGTTGGCCAGGCCCAGGCCGCGGCGCTGGGCGCCCGCCTGGCCGATCTGACCATCACCCGTGCGGTGGCCTCGCCACTGTCGCGTGCCCAGGCCACGGCCAAGGCCGCACTGGGCCCGGCGCGGGAGGCCATGCTGCTCACCGACGCCGACCTGCAGGAAATCGCCCATGGTGAGTGGGAAGGCCTGCTGGCCAGCGAGATCAACGACAAGGACCCGTCGCGCCTGAAGGCCTGGCGCGAGGAGCCCGATACCGTGCTGATGCCTGGCGGTGAATCGCTGCGCCAGGTGCTCGAGCGTGCCTGGCGTGGCCTGGCCAGGGCGGCCGACGGTCTGGGCGAGGACGACACCCTGCTGGTGGTGGCCCACGATGCGGTCAACCGGGTGATCCTGTGCAAGGTGCTGGGCCTGCCGTTGGCCAAGCTGTGGAGCTTCCGCCAGGCGCCGACCACCCTGAACCTGCTGGAAGGCCCGGACGTGGAGCATCTGGAAGTGGTGCGCATCAATGATTGCGCCCACCACACCCCGTTCTTCGGCGAAGCCAAGCACCGCGCGCTGTAAGTGCCCCGTGCTGCCCTGCAGGCCCGGTGCGATGCCGTGCCTGCCTGTTTGTGAACGGCGCTCAATGTGCTTGCCGCAGGCCTTGTAGAATGGCGCTCCGCCGGCGCCAGCGCGCCGTACGCCCGATGCGTCGGGCGCCACCTGCAGTGAGGCACCGTTGTATGTCCCAGATCCTTCCCGCCACCCTTGACCAGTGGTTGGCCCATATCGAGCAACAGCATCCCCAGCCCATCGCCATGGGCCTGGAGCGGGTGCGCGAGGTGGCCGGGCGGTTGGGGCTGACAAAACCGGGCAAGCGGGTGGTCGTGGTGGCCGGTACCAATGGCAAGGGCTCCACCGTGGCCTTCATCGAGGCCATCGGCCGTGCCGCCGGCTGGAAGGTCGGCGCCTATACCTCCCCGCACCTGCAGCGTTACAACGAGCGCGTGCGCATCGAGGGTGCCGATGCCGACGATGCCGCGCTGGTGGAAGCCTTTGCAGCGGTGGAAGCCGCGCGCGGGCAGACCGCACTGACCTATTTTGAATACGGCACCCTGGCCGCCCTGTGGCTGTTCCAGCGCGCCGGCCTGGACCTGGCCGTGCTGGAAGTAGGCATGGGCGGGCGGCTGGATGCGGTCAACATCGTTGATGGCGATGTGGCGGTGATCACCAGCGTGGACCTGGACCACCAGGCCTTCCTGGGTGATGAGCGCGAAGCCATCGGCGAGGAGAAGGCCGGGGTCATCCGTGGCTGGAAGCCGGTGGTGTGTGGCGAGATCGATCCGCCCTCCAGCGTGCTGCGCCGCGCCTATCTGGTCGGCGCCAATGCGCTGCGCTTTGGCAGCGATTTCTTTGCCGAGGTCATCGATGACAGCCGCTGGCGCTGGCGCGATGTCTCGCTGCGTCTGGAGCTGCCGATGCCGGCCCTGGTCGGCCCGGTGCAGCTGGCCAATGCCGCCAGCGCCATTGCCGCCCTGCGCGCGCTGGATGTGCGTGTGCCGCGTGCGGCCTGGGCCGAAGGCATTGCCGCTGCCCGCAATCCGGGCCGGATGGAGGCATTCGAGCACGACGGAATCCAGCTGCTGCTGGATGTGGGCCACAACCCGCATGCCGCCCGCGCCGTTGCCCGTACCCTGGCCAGCCGTGCGTGCACCGGCAAGACCCACGTTGTGCTGGCGATGCTGGCCGACAAGGATGCCGCTGGCGTGGCCCAGGCCCTGGCCGAACAGGTCAACGGGCACTGGGCCCTGGCCGGGTTGACCGGCGAGCGCGGCCGCAGTGCCGGGCAACTGGCCCAGGCCCTGCAAGGGCAGGCGCTGGAGGCCAGCTGCCATGCCGATGTGGCCAGCGCGCTGCAGGCCGTGCTGGCCCAGGCCCAACCCGGTGACCGGGTGCTGGTGACCGGCTCGTTTGTGACCGTTGCCCAGGTCCGCAACGCGTTGCTGGCGTCCGGCTGAACCAAACCGGTCACCATCCGCGCCTATAATCGACCCATCTACACGCCAGAGCCTGACACGTGGACAACACCCTGAAGCAGCGCCTGATTGGTGCCATCGTGCTGGTCGCGCTGGCCGTCATCTTCCTGCCCATGCTGATCAAGGGCCCGTCCACCGGCAGTGGCGCCCAGGACATCGCGCTGCGTGCCCCGACGGCGCCCGATGCCGATGGCATGCAGACCCGCGAGCTGCCCCTGGTCATGCCCAGCGCCCGCAGTGGCGATTCGGTCACCGGCATGCCGGCCACGCCGGTTGCCGGCGAGCCGGAGGTTCCCGCGGTAGCCCCGGCCCAGGCCGCGGCCGGTGATTTCGCGGTCAATTACGGCGCCTATGCCAATGCCACCGACGCGCAGACGGTGATCACCAGCCTCAAGCAGGCCGGGCTGAACGCTTTCAGCGAGCAGACCACGATCAACCAGCAGGCCGCCTGGCGGGTGCGTATCGGCCCGTTCGCCGACCGTGCCGGTGCCGAGTCGGCCCGTCTGCGTGCGGCCGCGCTGCGCACGGATGTCAGCCCGCAGGTGGTGGTGCTTGACGGGCGCGGTGGCGAGCAGCCCGGCGCGCCGCCGGCACCGGCCGTGGCAACCGCTCCGGCGACCAGTGCGCCGGCCCCGGTACCTGCCCCGACCC
>NZ_LDJM01000062.1 GCF_001431485.1 Stenotrophomonas ginsengisoli
GGAGTCAACTGTCTTGATCAGGCGGTCATAGGCACGACTTTCCAGGGAGCGTTGTCGCGCTTCATGGCGTTCAGACGGGTGAGGTATTTGCGCATGCAGGCCACGGCCGCGGCCTTCTTGGGTTTGCCTGCCTCTACCAGCCGCCGGTAGCAGTTACCGATGTCCGGATCGCAGCGGATTGCGCTCCAGGTAGCCATGTACAGCACCCGTCGGACATCGGCTCGACCGCCCACGATGTGGCGCTGGCCGCGCCACAGTCCGCTGTCGCGGTTGTACGGGGCCAGTCCGGCCAAGGCGGCGATCTGGCGACGGTTCACGGAGCCCAGTTCGGGCAGCCGGGCCGCCAAGGTGGCACGCAGGATCGGCCCCAGCCCCGGGGCCTTTTCCAGCCTGTCCGGGGTCTCGGCCAACAACTTGGTGATGGTCTTTTCGATCTGCTGGATCTGCTTCTGCAGCCGGGCGATACAGCCCTTTAGCACAGCTTGTACCGGAGCCGATTCCAGCTGCTTGATGCGCCGACGATGGGCATCGCGCTCGCTCACCAGTGCACTGCGAGCCTGCAGCCATTCGCGCAAAAGCGCTGTTTTTTCAGGTAATGGCTTGCTCGGCGATGCCGGCAGCAACTGTGCAGCCATGGCCAGCACGCGTGCATCGATGGCGTCGGTCTTGGCCTTCAGGCCCAGTGCGCGTGCCAGCTCACGAGGCCGGTTGGCCGACAGGCGCTCGGCAGGCAAATGGGCATCGAACAGGGCCTTGAGCAAGGCGCGCTCGTAGCCACCGGTCGCCTCGAAGACGACTCGGGTGCTGCCGATCTCCTGCAGCCAGCAGACCAGCTCGGTCAAGCCGGCAGCCGTATTGGCAAAACTGCGCTGTTGTTCCTGCGGCAAGGCATGGGCAACCAGCTCAGCCTTGGCAATATCGATACCCACATAGGTGTTCATCGCTCGCTCCTGGAGTAGGCTGACAGCGAGAGCACTCCCCCCGATCCCATGCTTGTGGTGCGGACTGCAGGTCCGGTCAACTGTTCGGGCTGAAGGGGGAGGACGGGGTGCGGCGCCCAAACTCCCACTCGTGTTGGGACACTGCGCACTGACGGGCTGCCGCACCTCGCTCTCACCTCAAACTGTAGTCCTGCCCAAGACACAAGCGCACCCGGGCGCGATGCCTTTGACTTGGCCGGGAAAGCCTGTCGCGCCCAGGTGCGCTCCCAA
>NZ_LDJM01000063.1 GCF_001431485.1 Stenotrophomonas ginsengisoli
CGGCTGGTGGCGCGTTCCAGCACCGCATCAATCGGCACCTTGTCCACGTAATAGAAGCTGTACTGGACTTTCATGTACGGCGAATAGGAAGGGCGATGCAGGGCATTGGGAGGGCGAGGGCCCAGCTCGGGCAGCAGCATCACCAGCGAGCCCACCGCGTCGGGTGATGGGCCATGCTGGTTATGGAAATAATCCACCGGGATGGCAAAGCGGTATGGCCCCAGCTGCTGGATGGCCGTCCCCGGCGGCGCGGCGCTGGCCGGCTTACGCGCCGGTGGCTGCTGGCAGGCGGCCAGCAGCAGGCAACAGATCAGGGGGAACTGTCGTGACAGGTTCATGGCCCCATTGCAGTCCATGTCCGGGTCGGGTGTCCAGCATGGGCCCGGTATACAGGTGGATTCTGTGACCGTATGCCTCTTGCTGTTGCTCAATCCAGTTGGGTGGCATCCAGAAGCCGGTGGAATGCGGTTTCAATGGCCTGCCACTGCACCAGATGTACACGCGCGTAGCTTGAATGAATGTGGTAGCTGCGTTTGCGGTCGATGAAGTGGTGTTCGCAGCCGGCGATGCGGCCAATGCCTGCGGATCGATATGTCTCCCCCTCTCGTACCACCCCATCCGGCCACTGGCGGGAATCGCACTTGATAAAGCTGCGTAGCCGCCCCTGTGCATCACGGGCGATATACCAGTCATCGCCCATGCCATAGCCGGTGCGGTCCTGCCACTTGCCGAACTTGGCTATGGCCCGCTGCTTGTGCTGCTCGAACAGGGCCGGGTCCACGTCGTGACGGGTCAGTCCATGCAGCTGCAGGGCAGCAGGGCGCAGGGCCAGTTGCTCGCGCGGGTCGTTGTCCTCGTAGGCATCGCCGGTCTGGTACCAGCGGCTGGTGGCGCGTTCCAGCACCGCATCAATCGGCACCTTGTCCACGTAATAGAAGCTGTACTGGACTTTCATGTACGGCGAATAGGAAGGGCGATGCAGGGCATTGGGAGGGCGAGGGCCCAGCTCGGGCAGCAGCATCACCAGCGAGCCCACCGCGTCGGGTGATGGGCCATGCTGGTTA
>NZ_LDJM01000064.1 GCF_001431485.1 Stenotrophomonas ginsengisoli
TGTGTAGAAGATACAGGTCCGCGATGCCTTTGCCTTGGCCGGGAAAGCCCGTCGCGCCCAGGTGCGCTCCCACAGGAGCAGGCGGGGTAATCGCCCTGTAGGAGTCAACTGTCTTGATCAGGCAGCCATAGGCACGCTCTGCCAAGGGGTATTGTCACGCTTCATGGCGTTCAGACGGGTGAGGTATTTGCGCATGCAGGCCACGGCGGCGGCCTTTCTGGGTTTGCCGGCATCTACCAGCCGGCGGTAACAGCTGCCGATGTCCGGGTCACAGCGGATGGCGCTCCACGTGGCCATGTAGAGCACCCTGCGCACATCGGCGCGGCCGCCCACGATGTGGCGCTGACCGCGCCACAGTCCGCTATCGCGGTTGTAGGGGGCCAGCCCGGCCAGCGCGGCGATCTGGCGACGGTTCACGGTGCCCAGTTCGGGCAGCCGGGCCGCCAATGTAGCCCGCAGGATCGGCCCCAGCCCCGGGGCCTTGGCCAGCCCGTCCGGGGCTTCGGCCAGCAGCTTGGCGATGGTCTTTTCGATCTGCTGGATCTGCTTCTGCAGCCGGTCGATGCAGCCGGTGAGCACGGCTTTTACCGGTGCCGATTCGAGCTGCTTGATACGCCGGCGATGGGCATCGCGCTCGCTCACCAGGGCGCTTCGCGCCTGCAACCATTCGCGCAAAAGTACTGTTTTTCCTGGCAATGGCGCGCTCGGCGTGGCCGGCAGCAACTGCGCGGCAACGGCCAGCACGCGTGCATCGATGGCATCGGTCTTGGCTTTCAGCCCCAGTGCCCGAGCCAGTTCACGAGGCCGGTTGGCCGACAATCGCTCGGCAGCCAGACCTGCCTGAAACAGGGCCTTGAGCAAGAGCCGCTCGTAACCGCCGGTTGCCTCGAAGACGACCCGGGTGCTGTCGATCTCATGCAGCCAGCAGACCAGCTCATTCAGGCCGGTGGCAGTGTTGGCAAAACTGCGCTGCAGTTCCTGCGGCAAGGCATGGGCAACCAGCTCGGCCTTGGCAATATCGATACCCACATAGGTGTTCATCGCTCGCTCCAGGAGTAGGCTGACAGCGAGAGCACTCCCCCCGATCCCATGCTTGTGGTGCGGACTGCGTGTCCGGTCAACTGTTCGGGCTGAAGGGGGAGGACGGGGTGCGGCGCCCAAACTCCTACGCGTGCTTGCGCACTGCGGCCTTGCGGGCTGCCGCACCTCGCTCTCACCTCAAACTGTAGTCCTGCCCAAGACACAAGCGGCCCCGGCCGCGATCAGGCTTTGCCCCTTATACAACTCTTACGCTGCCGAAGAACAGCACAATGGAAATCTCGGTAGGCACA
>NZ_LDJM01000065.1 GCF_001431485.1 Stenotrophomonas ginsengisoli
AGGTGAGTGAAGAGGAGGGGGAGAATGTATGTAAAGGTAAGGGAGAGCGGGAGAGTTGACACAGGGCAGATCGTCGGCAGGGTCAGATGTGAATAATGGACAGGTCGGCACGAGCAGGTGCCGGGCCTCCGTCGTCATTGGTGAAAGCAGCTTAGTCGAGGGCCAACGGGTTGTTGTGCTCAAGTGTGTCGGGTTTGTAAGCATTCAAGCCCAGTTGTTGCCGATTCCTGCTGGTTTGCTGACCCGGCCTGCGCCTGCGCGCTGCTCCCGGAGCAGGCCGGGTCAGCAAGCCAGCAGGAATCGGCAAAAAATGGGCTTGAATGCTGAAAAACCCGAAAAACTTGAGGACAAAAACCCGTTGGCGCTAGACTAGGCTGTTTTCAGCAATGAAGACGGAGGCACGGCAACTGCTCGTGAGGACTCTCCCCCTGATCATCGCGGCCACCCTTTCCGGAATTTTCACCGGAAACGCAATGGCCGAAAACAGCACAGAAAAAGATAGCTATCTGGAGGTCGGCGGCGCCATCCGTTTCAACTACGGCTGGCTGGATTACGGCTCTACCGACGGCATCAGCCTGGAACTTCTGCGCGCCGACCTGAAAGCCGGTACCGGCCCCCTGTCCTTTTCCGCCCAGTACCGCTGGTACGACGGCTTCGATGCCATCCACCACGCCTGGCTGGGCTGGCAGCTCACTCCGGACACCGCCCTGAAAGCCGGCATCCAGCAGGTCCCCTTCGGCCTGTTGCCCACCGCCTCGCACAGTTTCTGGTTCGGTTCCGGCTATTACCTCGGGCTGGAGGATGACTACGACCCCGGCCTGGTGCTGAGCCGGCAACACGGCAGCACCCAGTGGCAGCTGGGCTGGTTCAGTGGCGATGAATACGGCGATGCCCGTCGCTACCGGCGCTACTCCTTCGACATCGCCGCCACCGATACCCAGCCCTACCGCGAGCGCGACCGCGTGCATGCCCGCATCGAGCACAGCGGCGGCGGCACCGGCAGCCAGTGGTTGCTGGGAGCCTCCGGCCTTGTCGGCCAGCTGCAGGACATCCACAGCCGCCAGCACCATCGCCAGTACGCTGCCGCCGTCCACGCCCAATGGCAGCACGGGCCATGGACCACCCAGCTGCAATGGGCCCGCTACCGGCATGACGTGCCCGGCCAGCGCATCGCCCTGTCTGCCTTCCAGGCACCGTTCGAGGTGGCCGCCCATGCCGATGTGCCCACCGCCAACCTGGCCTACGACTTCGGCGCGGTCGGCAGGCTGGAACAACTGAGCTGCTACAACAACCTGAGCATGACCCGCCCGCTGGGCGGTCAGCCGGGCCTGCGCAACTCGTGGCAGAACGTCACCGGCTGCAGCCTGCACAAGGGGCCCATGGTCACCTATGTGGACTGGATTGCCGGCAACAACATGTGGTTCGCCGGCGGCCCGGGCATCGGCATCGATGACGGCTCCCCCTCACGCTGGCATTCCCGCCTGAACGTGAACATCGGCTTCTATTTCTGAGCCCTCGCCATCGTTGGCACCCTGCTGCCAGGTACCCACACCTGACGGCCCAACATCCACGGAGGAACCCATGCAGAGCCCTGCTCCGCAACAGCCCCCCGTCCGCCAGCGGATCCTTCCGCAGGTGTTCATTCCCACCGCGGCCAGTGTCCTGGCCCTGCTCGCCTTCTCCATCGCCGCCCCCGAACTGGCCACCCGCTGGTTCACCGCCGCCAAGACCTGGGCGGCCAATGATGCCGGCTGGTTCACCATCCTGGCCGTGGCCGGCTTCCTGATCTTTGTGGTCAGCCTGGCCTTCAGCCGTTATGGCCAGCTCAAACTGGGCCCGGACCACAGCCAGCCCGACTACAGCTATGCCTCCTGGTTTGCCATGCTGTTTGCCGCCGGCATGGGCATCGGCCTGATGTTCTTCGGCGTGGCCGAGCCGATCATGCATTACGCCACGCCGCCGGTCGGCACCCCCGAATCCACCGCCGCGGCCCGCCAGGCCATGCGCATCACCTTCTTCCACTGGGGCATCCACGCCTGGGCGATCTATGCGGTGGTGGCCCTGGCCCTGGCTTACTTCGCCTACCGCCACAACCTGCCGCTGCGCATCCGCTCGGCACTGTATCCGTTGATCGGCAACCGCATCCACGGGCCCATCGGCCATGCGGTGGACACCTTTGCCGCACTGGGCACGATCTTCGGCCTGGCCACGTCGCTGGGCCTGGGCGTGATGCAGATCAATGCCGGCCTGAACTACCTGTTCGGGCTGGAAGTGAGCACCGTGGTGCAGATGGGGCTGATCGTGCTGATCACCCTGCTGGCCACCGGCTCGGTGGTGGCCGGGCTGGACAGCGGGGTACGCCGCCTGTCCGAGCTGAACATGGTCCTGGCGGTGATGCTGCTGGCCTTCGTGCTGGTGTTCGGGCCCACCGCCCACCTGATGCAGACCCTGGTGCAGAACACCGGCATGTATGTATCCCAGCTTTTCTCGATGACTTTCAACCTGTACGCCTACGAGCCCACCGGCTGGCTGGGCGGCTGGACCCTGTTCTACTGGGGCTGGTGGATTGCCTGGTCACCATTCGTGGGGATGTTCATCGCACGCATCTCGCGCGGCCGCAGCGTGCGCGAATTCGTGGTCGGTGTCCTGCTGGTGCCCTTGGGCTTCACCTTCCTGTGGATGACCATCTACGGCAACACCGCCCTGTACATGGTGCGCGTGGAGGGCATGCAGGAGCTGGTGCAGGCCGTGGCGGCGGACAGCTCCACTGCCCTGTTCGCCTTCTTCGAGCACCTGCCCTTGACCCTGCTCACCTCTTCGCTGGCTGTGCTGCTGGTGGCCCTGTTCTTCGTCACCTCGGCCGACTCCGGTGCCCTGGTCATCGACATGCTCACCTCCAAGGGGGAGGAGGAATCCCCGCTGTGGCAGCGCATCTTCTGGTCGATGCTGGTCGGTGGCCTGGCCATTGCCCTGCTGATGACCGGTGGGCTGGAGTCGCTGCAGGCGGCCACCATTGCCAGCGCCCTGCCCTTCACCGTGATCATGATCCTGATGTGTTGGGGGCTGCTCAAGGCCATGCATCTGGACGCGACCAAACGATCGATCCTGCGCCAGGCGCGCATCCTTCCGGGCACCAGCGAGGACTGGCGCGCGCGCCTGCGCCTGCTGGCGCACAACCCGCTCAAGGTCGAGGTCACCGGCTTCATTGCCGACAAGGTGATCCCGGCACTGGAAGAAGTGGCCGCCGAGCTGCGCAAGCAGGAACTGCCGGTGCAGGTCACCCTGGGCGAGGATGGACGCGCCCTGCTGCGGGTCGGCCACGGCGAGGAGATGGACTTCTTCTACGCCGTGCGCCCGCAGCCGTATGACCCGCCCAGTTTCGCCCTGCAGGATCCCCGGCGCCCGGTCGCCGAAGGCACCCGCCATTACCGCGCCGAGGTCTACCTGCGCGAAGGCGGCCAGGACTACGACGTGATGGGCTGGCCGCGGGTGCAGCTGATCCACGATGTGCTGGACCAGTACGAACGCCACCGCCAGTTCCTGGACCACGTGCGCTGAGCCCCGATGTACAGACGCCGCCCGCAAGGGCGGCGTTTTTGCAGCACCCGCCGCTCCCCCTGCCGCGCCAGTGGACAACTGCAGGGCAGGCCGCCCCAACGCGGCAAGCGGCTGCGATGCCCCCCTGCTCCTGGAGGCCACCCGGCCACTTCCAGCCCCCATCGCCACCGCTCCCGGCCCCTCACCTACAATGGTCGGCCCCTGCGGGCCGATGGCCTGCGTCGACAAAGTGATGGACCCAAGCGTGAGTGCCAAGCAGCCCGAACATACCCCGTTGATGAAGCAGTTCTTCGCCGCCAAGGCGGACCATCCGGACCTGCTGCTGTTCTTCCGCATGGGCGATTTCTACGAGCTGTTCTATGACGATGCGCGCAAGGCCGCACGCCTGCTGGACATCACCCTGACCCAGCGCGGCAGCTCCGGTGGCGCGCCGATCCCGATGGCCGGGGTGCCGGCACATGCTTATGAAAGCTACCTGGCCCGGCTGGTGGCGCTGGGCGAATCGGTGGCGATCTGTGAGCAGATCGGTGACCCGGCCCTGGCCAAGGGCCTGGTCGAACGTAAGGTGGTGCGCATCGTCACCCCCGGCACCGTCACCGACGAGGCCCTGCTGGACGAGCGCCGCGACACCCTGCTGATGGCGGTATCGCGCGGCAAGCGCGGTTTCGGCCTGGCCTGGGCCGACCTGGCTGGCGGCCGTTTCCTGGTCAACGAGGTGGACACCGAAGAACAGCTGGAAGCCGAACTGGCCCGGCTGGAGCCGGCCGAGCTGCTGGTGCCCGACGAGGACAGCTGGCCGGCCTTCGTGCAGCAGCGCCGGGGTGCCCGTCGCCGGGCACCGTGGCTGTTCGATACCGATTCCGGCCGCCGCCAGCTGCTGGCCTTCTTCAAGCTGCATGACCTCACCGGTTTCGGCATCGAGGACAAGCCACAGGCCATCGCCGCTGCCGGCGCCCTGCTCGGCTATGTGGAGGAAACCCAGAAGCAGCAGTTGCCGCACCTGAGCGCGATCAGCAGTGAAACCTCCACCGATGCCATCGCCATGAACGCGGCCACCCGCCGCCATCTGGAGCTGGACACCCGTGTCGATGGCGACACCCGCCACACCCTGCTGGGGGTGCTCGATTCCACCGTCAGCCCGATGGGCGGACGCCTGCTGCGCCGCTGGCTGCACCGCCCGCTGCGCACCCGCGGGGTGCTGGCCCGTCGCCACCAGGCCGTTGCCAGCCTGATCCACAAGGGCGCCGAGGCCGACCTGCGCGATGCCTTCCGCGGCCTGGGCGACATCGAACGCATCCTGACCCGTGTGGCCCTGCGTTCGGCCCGCCCACGTGATTTCTCCACCCTGCGCGATTCGCTGGCCCTGCTGCCGCAGGTGGCGCAGATTCTGGCTCCCCTGTCTTCGCCGCGCCTGGCCGCGCTGGGCAGCGAGCTGGACCGCCACGGCCACACCGCCGAGCTGCTGGTGCGCGCGATTGCGCCGCTGCCGGCACTGAAACTGGTCGATGGCGGGGTGATTGCCGATGGTTTTGACATCGAGCTGGACGAGCTGCGCCGCCTGTCCACCCATGCCGACCAGTTCCTGATCGACCTGGAAGCGCGCGAGCGCGAGACCACCGGCATCAACACGCTGAAGGTTGGCTACAACCGCGTCCACGGCTACTACATCGAAATTTCCAAGGGCCAGGCCGACAAGGCGCCGGTGCACTACACCCGCCGCCAGACCCTGACCAATGCCGAGCGCTACATCACCGAGGAGCTGAAGGGCTTCGAGGACAAGGTGCTCAGCGCACGCGACAAGTCGCTGGCCCGCGAGAAGGCGCTGTACGAGCAGTTGCTCGATGCGCTGGTGGTCGAACTGGAGCCGCTCAAGCGCTGCGCGGCGGCGCTTTCCGAGCTGGACGTGCTGGCCGGCTTTGCCGAGCGTGCCCAGGCCCTGGACTGGACCTGCCCGGAACTGCGCGAAGAACCCGGCCTGGTGATCGAGCGCGGCCGCCACCCGGTGGTGGAAGCGGTGCGCGATGTGCCGTTCGAGCCCAACGACCTGCGCCTGGACCCCACCCGCCGCATGCTGGTGATCACCGGCCCGAACATGGGCGGTAAATCCACCTACATGCGGCAGAACGCCCTGATCGTGCTGCTGGCCCACATCGGCAGCTTCGTGCCGGCAGCGCGCGCCCTGATCGGCCCGACCGACCGCATCCTGACCCGCATCGGTGCCGGCGATGACCTGGCCAAGGGGCAATCGACCTTCATGGTCGAGATGGCCGAGACCAGCTACATCCTGCACCACGCCACCGAGCAGTCGCTGGTGCTGATGGACGAGATCGGCCGCGGTACCTCCACCTATGACGGCCTGGCCCTGGCCGATGCGGTGGCCCGCCACCTGGCCCAGGTCAACCGTTGCTACACCCTGTTTGCCACCCACTATTTCGAGCTGACCGCACTGGCCGACGAGGCCGTGGACGGTGGCCCGTCAGGCATTGCCAATGTCCACCTGGATGCGGTGGAACACGGTGATGCACTGGTGTTCATGCATGCGGTCAAGGATGGCCCGGCCAACCGCAGCTTCGGCCTGCAGGTGGCCGCGCTGGCCGGCCTTCCGCGGCAGACCGTGGCCAATGCCCGCCGCCGCCTGGCCGAGCTGGAAACGCGCAGCAGCCAGGACATCGTCCGCCCGCAGCGCGATGAACCGGCCCCGCAGCAGTTCGGCCTGTTCCCGCCACCGGCCGATGACCTGTCCCAGGCCCTGCAGCAGATCGACCCGGACGAGCTGACCCCGAAGCAGGCGCTGGAGGCGCTGTACCGGCTCAAGTCACTGACCTGATGCGTCACAGCCTGACGGCAGCAATCGGGCCTGTCCGGGCGGGCAGCGTGCGGATAATTGCGGTGCGGCTGGTGCCTGCGCTGGCGGCGGCCGCATCCGGCTCTGATGTGCCATTGGCCCCGGGAAGTCGATAGAAAATCACTATCGATACAAACGGGCAATTGGATTGGGTATTTCACTGAAGGATGGCTACAGTGGACTCAAGATGTCCCACCAGCCAGCAGGAGCACGCCATGAGCAGCAACGACACCAAACCCAGCTGTCCCTACCACAGCGCCCCGTCGCCCGAACAAGCCGCCCAGGCCCAACGCGACACCAGCACGACCCCGGCGCAGAAGCATGGCGATGCCCCTGTCACGCCGATGACCACCGCTTTCGGCGCACCAGTGGTGGACAACCAGAACAGCAAGACCGCCGGCCCGCGTGGCCCACTGCTGATGGAAGACGTGTGGCTGCTGGAGAAGCTGGCCAACCTCAACCGCGAGGTCATCCCCGAGCGCCGCATGCATGCCAAGGGCTCGGGCGCGTTCGGCACCTTCACCGTCACCCATGACATCAGCCAGTACACCCGCGCCAAGCTGTTCTCGGCGGTGGGAAAGCAGACCGAAATGTTCGCCCGTTTCACCACCGTGGCCGGCGAGCGTGGTGCAGCCGATGCCGAGCGCGACATCCGCGGCTTCGCACTGAAGTTCTACACCGAGGAAGGCAACTGGGACCTGGTGGGCAACAACACGCCGGTGTTCTTCCTGCGCGACCCACGCAAGTTCGGCGACCTCAACAAGGCGGTCAAGCGCGACCCGCACACCAACCTGCGCAGCGCGCGCAACAACTGGGACTTCTGGACCCTGCTGCCGGAAGCACTGCTGCAGGTGACCGTGGTGATGAGCGACCGCGGCATCCCGCGCAGCTTCCGCCACATGAACGGCTTCGGATCGCACACCTACAGTTTCATCAACGAGGGAGGTGAACGCTTCTGGGTGAAGTTCCATTTCCTCACCCAGCAGGGCGTGCAGGCACTGACCGATGCGCAGGCCGAAGTGCTGGTGGGCAAGGACCGTGAAAGCCACGGCCGCGACCTGTTCCAGGCAATCGAACGCGGCGAGTTCCCGAAGTGGAAACTGTTCGTGCAGGTGATGCCGGAACTGGAAGCGGAAACCTACCGCATCCATCCGTTCGACCTGACCAAGGTCTGGCCGAAGAGCGACTACCCGCTGATCGAGGTCGGTGAGTTCGAGCTCAACCGCAACCCGGAAAACTGGTACATGGACGTGGAGCAGTCCGCTTTCGCACCGAGCAACCTGGTGCCGGGCATCGGCCCGTCGCCGGACAAGATGCTGCAGGCACGTCTGTTTGCCTACTCCGATGCGCAGCGCTACCGCCTGGGCGTGAACCACCACCAGATTCCGGTCAACGCCGCCCGTTGCCCGGTGCACAGCAACCACCGCGATGGCGCGATGCGCGTGGACGGCAACTACGGCGGCCTGCCGCATTACGAGCCCAACAGCTACGGCCAGTGGCAGGAGCAACCAGCCTACCGCGAGCCGGCCCTGAAGATCCGTGGCGATGCCGACTTCTGGAACTTCCGCGAAGACGACAACGACTACTTCAGCCAGCCCGGCGCGCTGTTCCGCAGCTACAACGCCGAGCAGAAGCAGCGCCTGTTCGAGAACACCGCGCGCGCCCTGGGCGATGCGCCGGACTTCATCAAGCAGCGCCACATCGACAACTGCAACAAGGCCGACCCGGCCTACGGCGCCGGCATCGCGGCGGCACTGCAGAAGCTGGCCAGCGCAGCCGCCCAGGCTGATCCGTTCGCACCGCCGGCCCACCCGGGCCACGATTTCCCGACCGCCACTCCGGGTGCAGAGGACATCGAGCTGTAAGCCGGACGCTCTACCTGGCCTGTTCCATGCACCCCCGCCGGCTGGCATGCCGACGGGGGTGTTTGCGTGCACGGGCACATCTTCCCACCGCCGTCGTGCCGGCGGTTACCATGCCCGCCTGCCATCACCACAAGGATTCCGGTCCATGAGCCTGACCAACGACCTTCTTTCCCAGCTGCAGGGCGCGCCGCTGCAGCAGGTTTCCCAGCAGCTGGGTATCGACAGCCAGCAGGCATCGGGCGCGATCAGTGCCGCGCTGCCGCTGCTGATGGGCGCCCTTGGCAACAACGCGGCCCAGCCGCAGGGCGCGCAGGCACTGCTCGGTGCCCTGCAGAACAACCACAGCGGCCTGGACATCGGCAGCGTGCTTGGCGCGGTGCTCAGCGGGGGTAGCGCCAACAATCCGGCAGCCAACGGTGCCGGCATCCTCGGCCACATCTTTGGGGGCAACCAGAGCCTCGCCGAGACCGGCCTGGCCCAGGCCACCGGCCTGAGCGCTGATCGCAGCAAGCAGCTGCTGGCGATCCTGGCCCCGATCGTGATGGCCTTCCTGGCCAAGCAGATGGGCAGCAAGGGCCAGAATGATGCGGCCGGCCTGGGCCAGCTGCTGGGCCAGGAGCAACAGGCCGTGCGCAACCAAGGCGGCATTGCCGGTGGCCTGCTGGGCAAGGTGCTCGACCAGGACGGCGATGGCCAGCTGGGCATGGGCGACCTGATCAAGCTGGGCAGCGGCCTGCTCGGCAGCGGCAAGCGCTGAGGCCCCCTGCCCCGCCGCAGACACGACAAGGCCACCCACACGGTGGCCTTGTTGCTTGCAGCGATCAACGCGCCCTGCCTGCGGCAGGCTACAGCGCGTCGATGTCGCCCAAGGCCATGATCAAGCGGCGCGCGCGTTTGTCCGGGCGTTGTTCGGGCGGGCGGAAACCATCACGCATGGCCAGACGCTGGGCCCGCGCCGCCTCCCGGGCCACCCGCGAGGCTTCGCTTTCGGCATACAGCGCCTGCGCCACCGGGGCCGGGCCACGGGTATCGCTCAGGCCCAGCACACTGAGCTGGAAGACTTCCTCGCCGCGGCTGACCTGCAGCGCATCGCCCACCCGCAACAGGCGCGAGGCCTTGGCCCGCTGCCCACCCACATCGACCTTGCCGGTTTCCACCGCCTGCTTGGCCAACGAGCGGGTCTTGAAGAAACGTGCCGCCCACAGCCATACATCCAGGCGGATGCCCGCCACTATGGCCGTCTGTTCGCGCTGCTCGCCCACACTCTCGCTCCTGCCGGCCAACACAGGCCATCGGGCAGAAAATATGGCCGCCTGCCGCGGGCTTCAAGCCATTGGTGACAACCACCTGCCATTGCCGGTGTTAGGGTGCATCTTTCGTTCACCAGACCCCACCATGGCCACAAGCCAACGCAACCTCACCACCGGGCCGATCGGCTCGTCCCTGCTGTTGTTTGCCCTGCCGATCCTGGCCGGCAACATCGCCCAGTCGCTCAACGGCTCGGTCAATGCGATCTGGGTCGGCCGCTTCCTCGGTGAGGATGCGCTGACTGCCACCGCCAATGCCAACTCGATCATGTTCTTTCTGATCGGCTCGGTGTTCGGCATCGGCATGGCCGCCACCATCCTGATCGGCCAGGCCATCGGCGCGGCCAACCTGGCCCAGGCACGCCGGGTGATGGGCAGCTCGGCCACCTTCTTCATCGGCATCTCGGTGGTCATCGCCCTGCTCGGGCAGACCATCTCCCATCCGTTGCTGGCGGCGATGGGCACCCCGGCCGCGGCACTGCCAATGGCCGATGCCTACCTGCGGGTGATCTTCCTGGCCATGCCCCTGCTGTATGCCTTCGCCTTCTTCAGCGCCGCCCTGCGCGGTGCCGGCGATGCGCGCACGCCGCTGCGCTTCCTGCTGCTGGCGGTGGTGCTGGACATCGTGCTCAACCCGCTGCTGATCTTCGGCCATGGCCCTTTCCCGGAGCTGGGCATTGCCGGTTCGGCCTGGGCCACCCTGGTCTCGCAGGGCGTTGCCCTGCTGGCCATGGCCCTGTACCTGCGCCACAAGCGCCACCCGCTGTGGCTGGGCCGGCGCGACATGGCCCTGTTCCTGCCGGACTGGACCATCGTGCGCACCCTGGTGGTCAAGGGCGTGCCGATGGGTCTGCAGATGGTGCTGATCTCGCTGGCGATGATCTCCATGGTGAGCATGGTCAATGGCTACGGCACCGCCACCGCGGCCGCCTTCGGTGCCTCGATGCAGCTGTGGACCTATGTGCAGATGCCGGCCATGGCCATCGGTGCGGCCTGCTCGTCGATGGCCGCACAGAACGTCGGCGCCGGCCTGTGGCCGCGCGTGGAAGCCACCACCCGGGTCGGTGTGGGCTACAACTTCCTGCTCACCGGCGTGCTGATCGTGCCGATCATCCTGCTCGACCGCTGGACCTTGGCCCTGTTCCTGCCCGACGGCAGCGCCTCGCTGGAGATTGCCCGCCATCTCAACCACATCGCGGTGTGGTCGTTCCTGTTTTTCGGGGTGAACTTCGTCATTTCCGGCGTGGTCCGGGCCACCGGCGCGGTGGTCCCGCCGATGCTGATCCTGGGCCTGAGCCTGTGGGGCGTACGGGTGCCGTTTGCCCATTTCGCCCAGCCCTGGCTGGGCGCCGATGCGATCTGGTGGAGCTTCCCGGTCAGTGCCCTGTGCGCGATGCTGGCCTCGATGGCCTACTACCGCTACGGCAACTGGCGCCAGGCACGCATGCTGCCCGACAGCGCCCCGGCCGGCACCCCGGCCGAGGTCGGCAGCTGCCCGCCAGCGCCGGTGGCCGATGCCGACGAGGCCGCCCTGCCGCAACGCCAGCCCTGACCAGCCCTTGCCGGCCTCGTGCGAGTGCGGGTGCGAGTGCGAGTGCGAGTGCGAGTGCGCCTACAGGACAAACAGACCACAGCAAACGGCCGCCTGCAG
>NZ_LDJM01000066.1 GCF_001431485.1 Stenotrophomonas ginsengisoli
GCAGCAGGCGCAGGAACAGGCCAGTGCGGTGATTGCCGACTGAGCTTGCCTGCAAGCTGGCGCTGGCATGGAAAACAGGCCGGGCAATGCCCGGCCTGTTTTTTTTCGCGATGCGAGGGGGAGGGGTGAAGTGATCAGCTGCAGGGCAGCTGTTGCCTGCTCTCACTGCTCACTGCTCACTGCTCACTGCTCACTGCTCTTCCCTTACTGCTTGCCCTTCGGGCTGAGCTTGAGCAGGCGCCCGGCTTCGCCGTCCTGCAGCAGCCAGATGGCCCCGTCCGGGCCCTGTTCGACCTCGCGGATGCGCTCGCCCATGGCAAAACGCTCGGCCTCGCGCGCGGTCTCGCCGTCAAACACCACCCGCACCAGCGACTTGGACGACAGCCCCCCGATGAAGCCCGAGCCTTGCCACTGCGCGAAGGCCGCGCCGTTGTAGATGATGAAACCGGCCGGCGAGATCACCGAGCGCCAGGTCACGGTGGGGGCGAGGAATTCCGGGCGGGTGTCATGGTCGGGAATGCTGCGGCCGTCGTAGTGGTCGCCATTGGAGACCACCGGGTAGCCGTAATTGCCGCCCTTGACGATGCGGTTGAGTTCGTCGCCGCCCTTCGGGCCCATCTCGTGTTCCCACAGCTGGCCATTGCCGTCAAAGGCGATGCCCAGCACCGAGCGGTGGCCCAGCGACCAGACCTGGTTGGCCGGGGCGGGCTGGTCGGCAAACGGGTTGTCGGCCGGCACCGAGCCGTCATCGTTGAGACGGATGATCTTGCCCCGGTTGGGGGCCATGTCCCCGGCACGCGTCGAACTTCTGGCGTGCGGAGGAACTGATCCCCAGCTTCCCGTCCGGGCCGGAGGCCCGGCGGTGGCCGTAACTGAGGCGGCACGGCGTGATGGGACCCTCGGCACCGATACCAA
>NZ_LDJM01000067.1 GCF_001431485.1 Stenotrophomonas ginsengisoli
CAAGCCAACAAGCCCAAGCCGATCGGCGGTTTTCTGCATACGCGCGGCAGTGCTCTGCCGGGGCCTGGTGGTGCGCGCTGCTGGCCGACCATACTTGTGCGTCGGCGCAAGCCCGCATTTTTGATTATGGTCAGCGATGGACAGGACGGCGGGAATGGCCCGCTGTCAGTGGCCGTATTGTCACAAGGCTGTTTACATGCACACCGCTCCAACGGTTTCGTTCCGGCGTATCGCCCTTCTGGTGGCGGGGCTGTCGATGTTTGGCCCGTTTGCCATCGATGCGGTGTTCCCTGCCTTTCCGCGCATCGGCAACCAGTTCGCGGTGGACAAGCTGGCCCTGCAGCAGGTGATCAGTGTGTACCTGCTGGCCTACGCCCTGATGAGCCTGGTCCATGGCGCGCTGTCTGATGCGCTGGGGCGCAAACGGGTGATCGTCGGTGGCCTGCTGGTATTCATCGCCGCCTCGATCGGCTGCGCCCTGGCCCGGGACATGCCGACCCTGCTGTTCTTCCGTGCCCTGCAGGGGATGTCGGCCGGGGTCGGCTACATCATCGGCCGCGCGGTGATCCGCGACCTGTATGCCGGCGACGAGGCCCAGCGCCTGATGAGCCAGGTGTCGATGATCTTCTCCATTGCCCCGGCCATTGCCCCGATCATCGGTGGCTGGCTGCTGGGCTGGGGCAACTGGCCGCTGATCTTCTGGTTCCTGGTCGGTTTTTCCACCCTGTTGCTGGCGGTGACCCTGCTGTGGCTGCCGGAAACCCATCCGCCGCAGGCGCGGCTGGAGCTCAAGCCGCTGGCCCTGGCAGCCGATTACCTGGCCATTGCGCGCAACCGGCGCTTCCTGCGCCTGGCCGGTGCTGGCGCCTTGGGCTTTGGTGGCCTGTTCCTGTACATCGCCTCGGCTCCGGCAGTGATCATCGACCTGCTCGGCCTGGGCGAGCGTGACTTTGCCTGGCTGTTCGTGCCGACCATCGCCGGCATGAGCCTGGGTGCGTGGTTCTCAGGGCGCAGTGCCGGGCGCATCAGTGGCGAGCGGGCCATTGCCTCCGGGTTTGCCGTACTGGGCCTGTCGGTGCTGTGGAACGTGGGCTACAACCTGTTCACCGACACCCCGCAGGTGCCGTGGGCGATGCTCGGCCTGAGCCTGCATGCCTTTGGTACGGCCTTGATCTTCCCGGTGCTGACCCTGCGCATCCTGGACATGTACCCGCGCCAGCGCGGTTCGGCCTCCTCGATGCAGGCCTTCAGTGTGCTGGTGACCAATACCGTGGTGGCCGGGGTGCTGTCGCCGTTGCTGAGCCGGCATGGCCTGCACCTGGCCCTGGGGGCGGCGGCCTTCATTGCCGCCGGTGGCCTGCTGTGGTGGCTGGAGCTGCGGGCCATGGCCCGCTCAGGCAAGTTGGCGGCCGATCAGGGACAATGAGCATCGTTGCCCGGCTGCCGGCGGGGCAGGCCCTTACCCGGAAGTGATTCATGTCCACTGATTCAAAGAACCGCCGCGAGGCAAAGAAGAAGCAGGCCGAGCGTGCTGCCAACCAGAATGCCGAGCGTCTGCGCCAGGCCGTGCGCAATGTCGAGCCGCATGCCGAACTGCGTGACCAGCAGCGTACCTTGTTGGCCGGCGTGGTCCGCCGCGATGGCCAGTGGGTGCTGGGCATGGATGGCAAGATTGCCGGTGAGAGTGACAGTGCGGCCCATGTGCTGGCCATGGTGATGGCCGCCGGCGAACTGCACGAGCGCCAGGGAAAGCCGGTGCGCCTGACCTATTCGGATGTGCTGCGTGATGCGGCCAGTGCCGAAGCCCAGGCCCTGGGACAGACCTTCGAGCAGTTCAAGGACGACCTGGTGGCGCGTCTGGGCGGCAAGCTGCACTGAGGCCGCGCGCGCGCTGCACAGCCAGACCCTGATGCAACAAGGGCGCCGATGGCGCCCTTGTTGTTTTCAAACCCTGCGCAGGCCGGCCGGGCCGGCCTGCACGGTGCTGGCTTACGGCTGGGCCGGGGCAGCGGCTGCCGGTGCGGCCGTGCCCGGGGCCTGCCAGCCGCAGGTCTGGCCGGCGTTCTGTTCGCTCAGCCACTGCTGCAGCGGGGCGAAGTAGGCCAGCATCGGGCCCGCGTCCAGCTGCTCGCTGCCGGTCACTTCCTTCAGCGTGGCCTGCCACGGCTGGCTGGCGCCCTTGGTCAGCATGCTCCAGAACTTCTCGCCGGCCGCCTTGTTGCCGTAGAAGCTGCACTCGTGCAGCGGCCCGGTGAAGCCGGCGGCGTCGCACAGGCCCTTGTAGAACTGGTACTGGTAGATGCGGGCCAGGAAGTAGCGCAGGTACGGGGTGTTGCCCGGTACGTGGTACTTGGCACCGGCGTCGAAGAATTCCTCGCCGCGCGGGGTGGCCGGGGCCACGCCCTGGTACTTGGCCTTCAGCTCCCACCAGGCCTTGTTGTAGTTGTCCGGGCTGATCGAACCGTCGAACACGCCCCAGCGCCAGCGGTCGGTGAGCAGGCCGAAGGGCAGGAAGGACACCCCGCTCAGGGCCATGCGCATCTGCGCGTTGATGGTGGCCTGCTCGCTTTCTGCCTGGGCACCGACCAGGCCGATCGAGTTGAGGTACTTGGGGGTCATCGCCAGCACGATGGTGTCGCCGATGGCCTCGTGGAAGCCGTCATTGGCACCGCCCTGGAACAGCGGCGGCTGGGCGTTGTAGGCCAGGTCGTAATAGATGTGGCCCAGCTCGTGGTAGATCGTGGTGAAGGTTTCTTCGGTCGGGGTGATGCACATCTTGGTGCGCACGTCCGGGTGGGTACCGCCTTCGCCGCCCATGTTCATGTCCCAGGCGCTGGCGTGGCAGACCACATTGCGGTCCAGCGGCTTGATGAACTGGGTGTTGGCCCAATAGCTTTCCGGCAGGGCCGGCATGCCCAGCCCGGTGTAGAACTGCTCGGCCTGACGGGTCATGTCCTGGGCGGTCTTCAGCTCGGCCGCGCGCTGGGCCATGAAGCGCTGTTCGGTGGTGGGCGCGGCCGGCAGGGCGGCCTGGGCCTTGCTCAGGTTGGCCTGGTGCTGCTTTTCAAGCGCGGCGGTGATGTCCAGCGAGCCGGCGCCCGGGTAGGGCTGCAGCATGTCCCACAGGTTGGACCATTCCTGCTGCCACATGTTGCCGGTCAGGTGGGCCGGGATCAGGCCGCCTTCGACCTGGCCCTTGTCCGCGCCGTACTCTTGCACCAGCTTGGAACGGGTGTAGCAGTGCAGCTGCTCGTACAGCGGCTTGACCTGGTCCCACAGGCGGTCGGTTTCGCTGACCACCTGCTCGGCCGGCATGTCATAGCCACTGCGCCACATCGCGCCGGCATCGGCGTAGCCCATCTGGCTGGCGCCTTCGTTGACCAGCTCGACAAAGCGCTGGTAACGGGCGCGCGAGGCAGTGGCGGTGGAGTGCCAGCCGCTCCAGGCATCGAGCTGGGCGTTGTAGTCGCGCGAACGGGCCAGCACGTTTTCCAGGGCGCCGAGCTGGCGGCAGTTCTGCTTGTCACCTTCGCCGGTGCAGTAGGTGCCGGCGCCGTAGTCGCCTTCCAGCTTGGCGGCGATGCCGGCCAGCTCGGCCAGCTTGGCCGGGTCGCGCGGGGCCGGCATGGCGGTCATCAGCTTGAGCAGGGAGATGGCGCGGGCGGTATCGGCGCTCATCGGCTGGCCGTCGTACTTGCCGGCCTGCTCGATCCAGCCGTTGAGCACGGTCATCCAGCGCTCGTTGCTCTTGGCCGCGATGCGCTCCGAATCCGGGTTGATGTAGGTCGAGGCCAGCCACTGGGCCGAGGTCATTTCCGGGTACATGGCCTTGTATTCGGCGTTGACCCGGGCGATGAAGTCATCGGCGCTTTCGGCCGGTGCATGGGCGCTGGCGGCCGGTGCGGCGGTGTCGGTGGCATCCTTGTTGCAACCGGCCAGGACGAGCAGGCTGGTGCTGATTGCTGCGGCCAGCAGCAGATGACGCTGTTTCACGGGTGATCCCCTGCAACGAGTGGTAATTGCCGCAGGCTAGGCCGCCGCGCCCGGGCCTGCAAGTGGCGCAGGCCATGGGGCGTGGCGGGTACGGGGGTCAGGCCCGGCAGCCGGCAAACAGGTCCTGGTCGGCGCGGTAGGCATCGGTGCCCACCTGCATCAGGCCCAGTACCGAGGCAAACAGGTTGTCGTGCGAGGCCGGCCGGGTGCTGCGCTGCTGCAGGCAGGCCAGGTCCAGCCCGCGTGACTGGCCAAAGCCGGGGGAGAACCACATCACCATCGGCACCCGGGTCTGTTGCTCCGGGGCGATCGCCCAGGGCAGGCCATGCAGGTACAGGCCTTTTTCACCCAGCGATTCACCGTGGTCGGAGACATACAGCATGGCGCTGTCGTAATCGTCCAGGGCCTTGAGCCGGGCAATGGTGGTGGCCAGGAAATGGTCGGTGTACAGCACCGCATTGTCATAGCTGTTGATGATCTGCTCGCGGCTGCAACTGCCCAGGTCGGTGGACTGGCAGCCCGGCTGGTAGTGGGCGAAGCTGGCCGGGTAGCGCTGGAAATACGCCGGACCGTGGTTGCCCAGCTGGTGCAGCACCACCACGCGGTCGCCGGGCCGGGCGCGTACGCGCTGCTCCAGCTGCTGCAACAGGATCTCGTCCATGCAGCGGCCGTCACGGCACAGCACCGGGTCGCTGGCGTCATCCAGGTGGTCGATTTCCAGCCCGCTGCACACGCCCTTGCAGCCGGACTGGTTGTCGCGCCACAGCGGGTGGATGCCGGCGCGGTCCAGGACATGCAGCAGCGACTGGTGGCTCTTGATCGCATCCTCGTCGTAGTCGGCCCGGCCCCAGGGCGAGAACATGCAGGGCAGCGAGACTTCGGTACTGCTGCCGCAGCTGTGCATGTCATTGAAGTTGATCACCCCGGCAGTGGACAGCTCCGGCGTGGTCTGGCGCTGGTAGCCGTTCAAGCCCCAGTTCTGGGCGCGCACGGTCTCGCCGACCACCATCACCAGCAGACGTGGCTTGCGCCCGGCCGGGCTGGACAGTGGGTGGGCATCGGCAGCGACCGGCAGCAGCGTGCGCTGGCGCAGCGGATTGCTGGCATGCAGGCTGCGCGGCAGGGCCACCAGGTAGTTGACCGGGGTGGCCAGGTAGCGGACCTGGCGCTGGTTGCGCAGCAGCGAGGCCACGTTCTGGGAGTCCAGCAGGGCCCCGCCCAGCCCGGTCAGCAGGGCCAGCAGCAGGAGCAGCAGACGCTGGCCCAGGGCGCGGTACCAGGCCTGGCGGCGCAGGCGCACCAGGCCCATGCCCAGGGCCGGCAGTACGCCCAGCACCAGTACCGCCGGCAGCAGTGACCAGCCGATCAGCTCGGCGGCCTCCTTGCGGTCGGTATGCAGCACGTTGCGCAGCATGTCTGCATCCAGATACACGTTGTAGGTGTTCATCCAGTGCACGGCCAGGGCACTGGCCAGCAGCAGGACGGGAACCAGGATGCGTGCATTCCAGCGCCACACCAGCAGGCCCAAAACCAGGGTATTGGCGGCCAGCAGCAGCAGCCCCATGGCCAGGCCCATGCGCAGGTCGGCCTGTACACCGGACAGTGCCGCGGCCCAGAAACGCTGGTTGCAGAACACGGTGAAAAACAGGGCCAGCACCACCACCAGGCGATGGCTGCTCCAGTGCAGGCGTGGCAGGCGCAGCGCCTGCCACGCCTGCACT
>NZ_LDJM01000068.1 GCF_001431485.1 Stenotrophomonas ginsengisoli
TGATCGAATGGACTCCCCGCGTCACCACGCCGCGTCAATGCGCAAGCTGAAACTGTTGCCCATCAGTACGCGGGATCTACGCCAGGAGCCGGTCATGCACGCTACCACCAAAGCCGCAGGTAATGAATCATCCGTTGCCGTCACCTTGGCAGTGGATCTGGCCAAGGACGTGTTTGAACTGGCATTTGCCGATGCGGCAGGACGTATCGTCGAGCGCAGGCGGCTCAAGCGTGGTCCGTTTGCGCAATGCCTGGTCAATCGCGCACCGCTGAGCATTGTCATGGAGGCCTGCGGCTCGGCGCATGCGTGGGCGCGGCACTTCATGCGGCTGGGCCACACGGTGAAGCTGCTGCCGGCGCAGCATGTACGCCCCTACGTCCGGCGCAACAAGACCGACCGCGCCGATGCCGCCGGCCTGCTGGAAGCTGCGCGCTGTGGCGATATCCGCCCAGTGCCGGTAAAGACCACGGGGCAACAGGGTACGCAGGGCCTGCATCGCATCCGCGAACACCACAAAGCCGAACGCACGGCCGCGATCAATCTGGTGCGCGGTCTGTTGCGCGAGTTTGGTGCTGCCATTCCTGCCGGGGCCGACAAAATACGTCCAGCCGTGCTGGCTGCCCTGGAGGATGGCGACAATGATCTTCCGATGCCGCTGCGCCATGCCCTGGCTGGCCTGCTGCAGCGGATCGCCTCCTGCGAGGAGG
>NZ_LDJM01000069.1 GCF_001431485.1 Stenotrophomonas ginsengisoli
GGGCAACAGGGTACGCAGGGCCTGCATCGCATCCGCGAACACCACAAGGCCGAACGCACGGCCGCGATCAATCTGGTGCGCGGTCTGTTGCGCGAGTTTGGTGCTGCCATTCCTGCCGGGGCCGACAAAATACGTCCAGCCGTGCTGGCTGCCCTGGAGGATGGCGACAATGATCTTCCGATGCCGCTGCGCCATGCCCTGGCTGGCCTGCTGCAGCGGATCGCCTCCTGCGAGGAGGCGATGGCCGCCATCGAGAAGCAGCTGGCCGACATCGCCAGGGACGATACCCGCTGCCAACGTTTGATGGCTGCCAACGGTGTCGGTTTGATTACCGCCACCGCGATGAGTGCGGGCATCGGCGACTTCGCCCGGTTTCCCAGTGGCAGGCACTTTGCCAGCGCACTGGGGCTGACACCACGCGAATACTCCAGCGGCGGCAGCCGCAAGCTCGGGCGCATCAGCAAGCGTGGCGATGTCTACCTGCGCACGCTGCTGATCCATGGCGCACGCTCGGCATTGATCACCGCGTGCATGGCGCGCAAGCGCGGCCAGACGCTGGATCGCACCCAGCAATGGGCGCTGGCGCTGGCTGAGCGCAAAGGCCACAACAAAGCCGTGGTGGCCCTGGCCAACAAGACCGCGCGGCGGTTATGGGCCGCCGAACACCATGGCGTGGGCTTTGATCCAGACCACCTCAGCCAGCGCGAACAACGCGCCGGCTGATCCCCATTCCCCTCGACCGTTTTACTGCAACTACCGTTGAACCGTTCTGCTGTTGCATCGCCTCAACTCATGCAAGCGTGTCGGTCCCCGAAGCAGCCAAGCCGATAACAATTCTGATCCTTCGTGATCGCTTGAACGTCTGGCCCTGCTCCGCGGATTCCATGATGGCTCGGGAAAGCCCACCACAAAGCCGAATACACGAATGCAACCGCTCCCGTTTGCCGGGTTGAAGAAAAAGTTTCAGCAGGATGGAAAATGAAGAATCACATGCCGTGAAGCTAAAGCTTCACAACATCGTGCCGCCAGGATTTGACGGGGGAGTCCATACACGCATTGTTAGGCGGCACCTGGCATGGTGCCACCTGCTGCTGGAACGACTGTAAATGCTCCTCGGCCTCGCGAACTCCTTGCGCAGCAGAGCTCTCCAGCCAGGCGAGAGCCTCCAGCTGCTCCGAGCATATGTGAGAGTCGCGAAGGTAAAACCAGACGTTGTATTGAGCAACCGCATGTCCGAGCTGGGCCGCGCGATGCGTCCACGACTGATACTGCTCAGGGTTGTCTTCCGAAGAGAAATGGAGCGCAACCCGAAACGCCGCCTCAGCGTCGCCTCCGTCGGCATCTTGTCGGAGGCGGTCTAGTTGTGACTCATCCAAGAGCCAGCCGCAACTCACGCAAGTGGCATCATCAAATACGATCTCGGGATCATCAGGAGGCGGTGGAAGCGCGGCCGATATGCTTCCGCAGCCAACAGCAGATACGACCAAGCAAGCGATCAGAGCTCTTCTTACACTCACGATAGATTTCCCTCTGCCGCCTAACGTTTGGCGTGAGCCGCGGCTGCGCAGCAGCCGTCGCGCTCCACGCATTTGTTAGAGCTCTTAGTCTGGAACTCTGCTGAGCCAGCTCTTGAGAGCGCTCAAGGCTTCCTCCGGGCTCACCTCGCAGCCTTCCTCGTCGTACCACTGTGACAGTGTGAGCTTGTACTCGATATCGTCAATCTCTTTGATCAGCGGATAGGGCATTGCTTCGAGTGCTTGCCCGTTATCGACGACCGCACTGCGTAAGGCGACGAGACTTAGCTGCCCGCGCTCAAACTGATCGATGGCGTCGACGATCCGCTTTTTCAGTGTGGTGTTCGACATGGTCGGTTCTGGAGCTCTAACACCTCGAATTAAGCCGCACCGAAGGCGTCGGCTTGTATGATCGAATGGACTCCCCGCGTCACCACGCTGCGTCAATGCGCAAGCTGAAACTGTTGCCCATCAGTACGCGAAATTTACGCCAGGAGCCGGACATGCACGCTACCACCAAATTCGCAGGTAATGAATCGTCGGTTGCCGTTACCTTGGCGGTGGACCTGGCCAAGGACGTTTTTGAACTGGCATTTGCCGATGCGGCAGGGCGTATCGTCGAGCGCAAGCGGCTCAAGCGTGGTCCGTTTGCGCAATGCCTGGTCAATCGCGCACCGCTGAGCATTGTCATGGAGGCCTGCGGCTCGGCGCATGCGTGGGCGCGGCGCTTCATGCGGCTGGGCCACTCGGTGAAGCTGCTGCCGGCGCAGCATGTACGCCCCTACGTCCGGCGCAACAAGACCGACCGCGCCGATGCCGCCGGCCTGCTGGAAGCTGCGCGCTGTGGCGATATCCGCCCAGTGCCGGTAAAGACCACGGGGCAACAGGGTACGCAGGGCCTGCATCGCATCCGCGAACACCACAAGGCCGAACGCACGGCCGCGATCAATCTGGTGCGCGGTCTGTTGCGCGAGTTTGGTGCTGCCATTCCTGCCGGGGCCGACAAAATACGTCCAGCCGTGCTGGCTGCCCTGGAGGATGGCGACAATGATCTTCCGGAGCAGCGGCGACA
>NZ_LDJM01000007.1 GCF_001431485.1 Stenotrophomonas ginsengisoli
AACGGCGACCTGCAGGTGGCTTATACAGCCAAGCCTTATAAATCCAAGGTCCCTTACTACGACCAACACAACACAGAACCCGGAGACCCTCTAAATCCCCGCTGGGCTACCGTGGATGAAAGTCGACCATTACATGACCGCTACCGTTACGATCCACGCAGGCAGTCCTATGTCAGCGATACCTGGCTCCTCCCCGGGCAACAATGGACCGGGATCGATTCCTTTGGCAATCCAACCGACAACCAAGTCACACAGCTTGCTGTTCGCCGGGTGTCCGATACCGAGTACGCCATGGACACGCCAGGCCGCATCACCACGTTCAGCAAGCGTGCCGATTGTTGGTACCTGACGCACGACTGGACACTTGATCCATTCGAGGGCTGCCAGTGGCCTGAGCAGTGCCGCAGCATGCGTGAGTACGAGGGCGGTGACGAAGACGACTGAAGGGTCGCGATGCACGACGGGCTACAAACAAGCACATCAGGCCGTCAGAGGAACGATCATGGACAGATCCATTACCAGCGCACCGTTGACATACCGCATCCAACAAATGGGCCCGCCGCGTTTGCGCGACGGCACTGTGTCCAGTGTCCACAGCCGGGGCACCCAGCTCAATGAACCCGTGACTGGCTTCGATAGCTTGGTCCTGCATCATCCCGGCGACAACCGCGCCGTCCGCATGGTCGAAGGTGCGGTAGTTGACGGCAAGCCAGGTCGTGCCTTCGCCCACATCGATGGCCGTCTGCAGGAAATCGAGTATGCGCGCAGGCACAGTGACGGTCGTATCAGGACCTATGATTTGGAACCTGATCAGGTATTGATCAAGCGAGACTTCATTCTATCTAATCCAACTCTCGGCGCTAACAGCAAATTTGCTCGGGAGGTACATGTGCCTTCGCCCGTCGAAGGCGTTATCGGTGCGCGACGCGACAGCGAGGGCTTGATCGATATTCTCGACCAAGCGGGCGGCAAGGTCATCGCGCGCTTCCGCCACATGTCCGACATCCAAGTACGTGTGGGCCAAACGGTGTCTTACGGCCAGACCCTGGGTACGCAAGACAAAGTAGCCACTCCTGCCGTCCACGCCATATGGAAATGGACAGCCACTACTACCCGCAATTTCGCAACTATGTCGATGACCTGGCCAGCGGCCGCCTGCCCCTGCAGCCAGAGCATCGCCAAGGCGTGACAGCCCGTCCGGTGATCGGCGACGGAATCTTCCGGCTGGGCCAGTCCAGTGAGCAGATCAGGCAACTGCAGGCGGTGATGCACGGCGAGGGTTACCGCAATGCCGATGGCAGCCCACTGGACCGTGATGGCGTCTACCGCGTTGGCATGCAGGGTGCCCTGTTGGATTTCCAGTACGCACATGGCATTGCCCAGAGCGGTGATGTCGACCCGGCAACGCTCCGTTTTTTGCAACCAGCGCAAAGCCACGCCCAGGATTACCCTCACCACACCGAGCAAGGCCGGTGGCCTGCCATGCATGCCGGACCAAACACCCTGCCCGGACACCCTCATCACCCCGACCACAGCGGCGACCTGCCACTGGAACAACCGCCATCAGTGAACCAGCAATCCACGCAGGTCACGGGCAATGGCGATCCTTGGCTTGATCGACTGCTGAGCGCACTGGCAAGCAATGACCCGCAAGCGCTGTCACCGGTCTGCCAGGAAATCACCGGCTCAGCCGCCGCCCAGACATTGCTTGAACACGGGCGCGCCCTGCTGGCTGCAGAGCAAATCCAACAACACCAGCAACAGGCCCACAGACCCCATCTGTGAGGTGCAAGCAAGCCAGGCCAAGGAGGCTGTCATGTCCAGCAATCCCAATACCCAGGATCTTCTACAGGCACTGGCCCTGATGCTGGCGCGCATGGAGCAGCGCGAAAACCAGTTGCATGCTTCGCTGCAAAACAAGGCGCAAGCGGCGCACAACGAGCTGCAACAACTGCAACATCGCCTGGCCAACAGTGTCGGCAATACACAGAGTGCGATCAGCCAGCAGGCAGCTGCGGTGATGGCGCCAGTTGGCATTGAATGCAAGCAGGCCGTTGCCGATGTCACCACCCAACTGCGCCAGGCCAGCCGGATCGTCTGGGGCTGGTACCTCGCCTTGGCCGGATTTGCCCTGATTCTGGTAATCCTAGGCGGCGGCGTACTGGGTTACTACCAGCGCGAGCTGGCTGCCGCGCGCGACGCCCTGGCCCGGCACGACAATGCCCTGCCGGTGCTGCAGGCTTTCCAGGCTTCCGATGCCAGCCTGTGCGATGGCCATCTGTGCATCAATGCCGATGCGACCGCTCCGCGCTACGGCCAGAACAAGCAGTACATCCGCGCCAAAGCACGTTGATCTGCCCCGATACAGTTCCTGCGCCGAGCGGCGATCAGACGGATGGATGGCCGAACCGCCTGACCCGCATGCACTACTGGCGCCGAAACAAAAACGGCGGCCTTGCGGCCGCCGTTGCGTTGGATCAGACCAGTGCGTCCCAGCGGGCGCGCAGGGTATCCAGGCGCAGGTCGGCGGCGGCACCGGGCGAGACACGGGCAGCCAGGCTGCCCTCCGGGGTACGCCCCTGTCCGGCACTGTCCTTGGCAATGGCCGCAGCCTGGTAGGCCTCGCGGAACGGCACACCGGCCACGGCCGCTTCCACTGCCACGTCGGTGGCATACATGCCCGAATCGATGGCGGCGCGGATGGCGGCATCGTTCCAGTCCAGGTTTTCCAGCAGCGCCGGCAGCAGTTCCAGTGCCATCAGGCCACGGGCAAAGCCGTGCACGATGGCGCCCTTGGAGTTCTGCAGGTCACGCTGGTAACCGGACGGCAAAGAGAGCAGCTGCTCGATCTCGGTACGCGCGGCGGCAATGGAGGCGTGGCAGGCACGCATCAGCTCGACCACGTCGGGGTTGCGCTTGTTGGGCATGATCGAGGAGCCGGTGGTGTACTGCGCCGGCAACTGGACGAAGGCGAACTCGCCGGTGGTGAACAGCGACAGGTCCCAGGCAATACGACGCAGGTCCAGGGTGGCGCCACCCAGGGCTTCCAGCGCGGCCAGCTCGAACTTGCCACGCGAGAGCTGGGCGTAGATCGGGCTGATCTGCATGCGCGCAAAACCCAGCGCAGCGGTGGTGTGGTCGCGGTCCAGCGGCAGGTTCACGCCGTAACCGGCAGCGGTACCCAGCGGGTTGCAGTCCACCAGCTTGGCGGTATCGGTCGCGCGCACGGCGTTGTCGATGAAGGCCTCGGCCCAACCGGCCCACCACATGCCGGCCGAGGACACCACGGCGCGCTGGATATGGGTGTAGCCCGGCAGCGGCTGGTCCTTTTCCGCTTCGGCGCGGTCCAGCGCGACCTTGGCAATGGACTTGGACAGCTCGGCCACCCGGGCCAGCTGGTCCTTGAGCCACAGACGGGTGGCGACCAGGATCTGGTCATTGCGGCTGCGGCCGGTGTGGATACGGCGGCCGGCATCGCCCAGGCGTTCGGTCAGGCGCGCCTCGATGGCCGAATGGCAATCCTCGTACTGCTCGTCCAGCACGAAGGCGCCAGAGCGGAAATCCTCGGCCAACAGCGCCAGCTCACGCTCGATGCCGTCCAGCTCTTCGCTGCTGAGGATGCCGATGTGCTGCAGGCCTTGCGCGTGCGCAGCCGAGGCGCGGCAGTCGTACAGGAAGAACTGACGGTCCAGGATGACGTCATCACCGGCCAGGAAGGTCTGGATCTTGGCATCCACGGCGACGCCGGGTTTTTGCCACAACAGGTTTGCCATGAGAAATCCTCGAAATGGGGGCTGGCCATTGGCCTTGTAACAAAGTCTGCGCGAGTACCGGTGCGACAAGCGTCGCGACCTGGGTCGCTCCCACAGTTGCCGACACTGCAATCGGCGGTAGATCAGGTATTGCTGGAATTGCCGGAGCGCTCTTGGAGCAAAAAGCATCGCGACCTGGGTCGCTCCTACAGCTGCCGATGGCAGTACAACGGTGTCGGTCGACCTGTGGGAGCGCACCCGGGCGCGACAGGCTGCACCACGCGTGTGCTCCCGGCAGGATAGGCCAACGCCTTACGGGGTGATTGCGGTCAGCTCGTCCAGGCCCAGGGCCAGGTTGAGATTCTGCAATGCCTGCGCCGCCGCGCCCTTGAGCAGGTTGTCGATGGTGGCCACCACCACCACGCGCTTGCCGCCCGGGGCAAGAGTGATGCCACCGATCTGCACACCATTGCGGCCGGCAATGCAGCTGACCCAAGGCGCCTGTTCGACCAGTTCGATCAACGGCTCGCCGGCATAACGGGCGCGGTAGCGCTCGCTGACCTGCTCCACGCTCATCGGCTGGCTCAGCCACAGGTTCACGGTCATGGTGATGCCACGGAAATGCGGCGCCACATGCGGCATGAACTCGACCGGGAAGCCGAGCTGGCCGGTGACCTCACGCTCGTGCACGTGGTTGGTCAGCGCGTACGGCATCAGGTTGTCGGCCAGCAGCTCCGGGTTGTTCTTGTCGCTGGGCGTGGTGCCGGCACCGGACCAGCCGGAGACACCGAAGCATTGCGGCGGCCCGGCCAGCACATCCAGCAACGGGCTGATCGCCAGCTGCATCGCGGTGGCGTAGCAGCCCGGGTTGGAAATGCGGGTCTTGCCGGCGGCACGGGCGCGGGTCAGCTCGGGCAGGCCGTAGTACCAGCTGGGATCGAAACGGTAATCGGCCGACAGGTCGACAATCACCGTCTGCGGGCGTGCCGCATCAATGGCGGCCACGAACGGCGCAGCCAGGCCATTGGGCAGGGCCAGCACCACCGCATCCACGCCCTTGGCGGCCACGGCCTCGGCACTGAGATTTTCGTAGCACAGTTCACCGGCATAGGCAGCGTTGTGCGCGGCCACACGCTGGCCGGCCAGCTCGCGGCTGGACACGAACGCCAGCTCGATGGCCGGATGGGCGGCCACCAGGCGGATCAACTCCGCGCCGGTGTAGCCACGGGCACCGACGATGCCCAGGGTGTATTTCTTGTCAGTCATGCGTGCGAGTCCAGACGCTGCTGCAGGGCGCGCTTCACGTCCTGCCATTGGGTATCGATGATGGAAAAGGCCACGGTGTCGCGCGGGCTGCCGTCAGGGTGACGGGCATGGTTGCGCAGCACGCCCTCTTCGGTGGCACCCAGGCGTGCGATTGCGGCACGCGAGGCATGGTTCAGGATGCTGGTATGGAAGCCCACGCTGATGCAGCCAAGACGCTCGAAGGCATGGCGCAGCAACAGCAGCTTGGCCTGGGTATTGACGCCGGTGCGCTGCGCGCCCGGGGCATACCAGGTGTAGCCGATGTACAGCCTCGGCACCTGCGGCTGCAGGTCGTAATAACGGGTGGAGCCCACCACCTGGCCCTCGGCATCGATCACCACGAACGGCAACGCCTTGCCTGCAGCCTGGGCCTGCAAGGCCTCCTGCACATAGGCGGCCATGCCCTTGGCATCGGGCACATGGGCATAGCCCAGGCGGCAGATCGCGCCATCACCGATGGCCCCGCGCAGGCCGTCGATATGGCCCATCTGCAGGGGCTCGAGGCGGACATGGTTGCCAGCCAGGGTGGGCACACGGTCCCAGTCTGCGTGGTTCACCGCATCATCCCTGCAGGCTCGGCTTGCGCGCGGCGCAGTGGTCCACATAGCCGCGCAGGGCATCAAAATCCGGCGCACCGAACCAGAACACCTTCCAGTGGTCCAGCTTGTAGCAGCCATCGGACTGGGCGTAATAGAAATGGTTGACCGGGTTGCCGTTGCGCGAGCGCCAGAACATCTGCGGCGTCTGTTCGGCCATGACATTCCACACCGCACGCCCCAGGCCCTCGCCCTGCGCTTCATCGAGCACGGCGAACTTGTCCAGGTACACGCCCTCGGCCTCGTCGGTGAGGATCATCGCCGCGCGGTAGTTCTCGCTGACGTAGCAACGCAGCAGCTTGGTCTTGTCGAAGTAGTCCGGCACCAGCTCGCGGCCGAAGCTGGACTCGATCAGCGTCTTCATCCGCACCAGGTCCAGCTCGTCCCACGAGGTGGCGGTAAGCACACGCTCGCCACGACGCACCAGGGTGCCCGAGCCCTTGTGGGTGAACAGCTCCTTGGCCAGGTCGGCCGGACGGGTGATGGACACTGACGATTCCATCGGCAGTTTGTCCAGCAGGTCCTTGATCTGCTCGATCTTGACCCGCATGCCACCGTGGATCCACGGCTGGGCCATCAGCTGCTCGTACTCGGTGGACAGGTTGATCGAGTCGATCAGCTTGCCCTGCTCGTCGAGCAGGCCGCCGGTACCGGTGAGGAAGATGATCTTGTACGGCTGCAGTTCGCAGACCAGCTCATTGGCGGCAAAGTCGGCGTTGACGTTGAGGATCTGCCCACCAGCGGTCTCCCCCAGGGAGGCGATCACCGGGATCGAACCGGCACGCAAGGATGCCTCGATCGGGGCCAGGTTGACCTTCTTCACCTCGCCAACCAGGCCGTAGGTGTCGCGGTCCATGTAATCGGCCTCGAACACACCACCGGTCACCGACGTTGCGCGCGCACCGTTGTGCTGCAGCGCCTCGACCAGCTTCAGGTTGGCCTGCTGGAACACCCGGCGCACGATCGCCAGGGCTTCCGGTGTGGTCACGCGCAGGCCGTTGACGGTGTGCTTTTCGATGCCGGCGGCCGCCAGCTCGGCATCCAGCTGCGGGCCGGCGCCATGCAGCACGATCGGGGTCAGGCCGACCTCCTGCAGGAAGGACAGCGAGGAAGTCAGCGCTTCCAGGTCATCACGCAATACCGCGCCACCCACCTTGACCACGGCAAAGCGCTTGGCGTCCAGCTGGGAGAAACGCTTGAGGTACTGGCTGATTTCCTTGGCGCTGGCCATGGAGGACAGCAGACGCACGATGGTCTGACGGGTCTGGCGGTGGGCTTGCTGGGAAGGAGACATTGCGGTTTCTTCAAAAACGGCCTGCGGCCGTAAACAAAGGGCACCGGCCCGCAGGCCGGCACGGCGGGCGCGATCAGGCGCCTTGTTCGATGATGCGCAACACCGATTCGGCGTAGCGCTCCAGTTGTTCGTAGGTGACGAATTCGTCGGCGGTGTGCGCCTGGGCGATGTCACCCGGGCCGTACACCATGGTGGTGTAGCCAGCGGCCGAGAACAGCGAGGCCTCGGTCCAGAAATCCACCGCATTGCCGATCGGCAGGTTCAGCGCATCGGCGATGTCGCGGGCGGCCAGGCGGCGCTCCTCGGCACGGGCAATGTCACCGGACGGCAGGCTCGGGCCGCGGAAGGTTTCTTCAAAATGGGCGGCAGCCGGCTCGGCGAAACCGGCAAAGGTGGCCAGCAGCGCATCGATGTCCATCGACGGCAGCGGGCGGAAACCGAAGCGCAGTTCGGCGGCCGGGGCAATCATGTTGGCCTTGATGCCACCTTCGACCCGGCCGATGTTGAAACGCAGGCCGGTCAGGCCACCAAAGCGCTCATGGGCCAGGGCATCGACGTGGTCCAGCGCCTTGCCACCCCAGCGCATGGCCTGGTGCAGCGCGCTGGCCGACGGGTCCTGCTTGCCCGAGGCATGCCCGGCGCGGCCGGCAAACTTCATCAGCACCGAGGAAATGCCACGATGGGCCAGCACCGCCTCGCTCATGGTCGGCTCGGCCACCAGCACCGCTTCATACGGGACGTTGCGGGACAGGAAGGCGGCAATGCAGCGCGGATCGTTGGCTTCCTCGTCAGAGGAAAACAGGAAGGCCGCATCGCCCTTGCTGACCTGGGCAGCGGCCACCAGCGCGGCTGCCGCGCCCTTGATGTCGCACACGCCCAGGCCGACCACACGGTCCTCCAGGCGGCGCATCTGGTGCGGATCGGCCGACCAGTGCGGCGAATCCGGCACCGTGTCCAGGTGCACGTTGAACAGGTACTTCGGCGTGCCACGCACGGCGTAGAAACTCACCGCACCGGCGCCGTGATCGACAACCTCGACAGTGAAGTCCGGCAGCTGCTCACGCAGGTAATCAAAGATGCCACCGGTGGTGATGGCGCGCGGCGGGTTGCGGGTGTCATGGGACACCAGCGCCTGCAGGTGATCCAGCGTGGAGGCAAGCAACGGATTCATGTCAAAGCACTTGAATGAGGGGATACCGGCAGGCCGGCAAGGCCGGCCCTTGTGGCAGCGGCCCCGGAACACTCCGGAGCCGCCGGTGACACCACTGCGGCTTAGCGGTTGACCTGTGCGTACAGGGTCGAGCTCATGCCGAACAGCTTGATGAAGCCTTCGGCTTCTTCCACACCCCAGTCAGCCGACTGGGCGTAGGTGGCGCCCTTGGCATTGAGGATGTGCGGCGACTTCACTGCCACGGCATCGACGCGGCCACCACGGGTTTCCAGGGTGACTTCGCCGTTGACCATGGTCTGCGAGGACGTCAGGAAGGCTTCGATGTCGGCCTTGAGCGGGTCGTGGTAGAAGCCTTCGTACACCAGCTCCACCCACTTGCGTGCCACTTCCGGCTTGAAGCGGTTCTGCTGCTTGGTCAGCACCGCATCTTCCAGTGCACGGTGGGCGGTCAGCAGCGAGACCAGGCCCGGAGCTTCGAACACGATGCGGCCCTTCAGGCCGATCACGGTGTCGCCGGTGTACACGCCACGGCCCACGCCGTAGGGGGCAAACATCTTGTTGAGCTTGGCCAGGATCTGCTCACCCGGCAGTTCCTTGCCGTCCAGGGCAACGGCTTCGCCGTTGACGAACTTCAGGGTCACGGTCAGCGGCTCCACCGGCCAGGCGCTGCGCGGGGCGCACCAACCGCGGGCACCCTCGCCCGGAGCTTCCCAACGGTCGATCTCGCCGCCGGACATGGTCAGGCCCAGCAGGTTCTCGTTGATGGTGTAGGCCTGCTGCTTGGCGCGCACGCCAAAGCCGCGCTCTTCCAGGTACTTCTGCTCGTAGGCGCGGGTCTGGGTGTGTTCCTTCTGGATCTCACGGATCGGCGCAACGATCTCGTAATCGCCCAAGGCCTTGACCGCCAGGTCGAAACGGACCTGGTCATTGCCCATGCCGGTGCAGCCGTGGGCGATGGCCTTGGTGCCCAGCTCGGCGCAGCGCTTCAGGGCAGCGTCCACGATCAGGTAGCGATCGGAGACCAGCAGCGGGTACTGGCCTTGGTAGGCCTCACCGGCCATCACGAACGGCTTGACGAAGCCGGCCCAGATAGCCGGGCCGCCATCAACGGTGACGTGGCTGGCAACGCCCAGCTCGGCGGCACGCTTTTCGATGAAGTCACGCTCTTCGGCATCCACGCCGCCGGTGTCGGCGAACACGGTGTGCACGTTCCAGCCGCGCTCCTGCAGGTACGGCACGCAGAAGGAGGTATCCAGTCCACCCGAGAAGGCCAGGACGATGTCTTTGTTGCTCATGGGGGCAGTTCCGTTGGTTGAACGATTACGGGTTGGCCAGGGCGGCCATGATGGCCTTCTGGACGTGCAGGCGGTTTTCCGCCTCGTTGATGGCAATGCAGGCCGGCGAGTCCATCACGCCATCGGTAGCCTTGACGTTGCGGCGCAGCGGCAGGCAGTGACTGAACACGCCGTTGTTGGTCAGGGCCATCTTGGCCTCGTCCACGATGAAGTGCTTGTACTGGTCGCGGATCGGCTTTTCAGGGCCCCAGTTGCCGAAGAACGGCAGTGCGCCCCAGCTCTTGGCGTAGACCACGTCGGCACCGGCATAGGCGCTGGCAATGTCATGGGAGACCTGCAGCGAACCGCCGGATTCGGCCACGTTGTCCTGGGCCCAGCCCATGTAGCGCTCGTCCAGGATGTAGTCCGGGGTCGGGCACAGCAGGGTCACGTCCATGCCCATGCGGGTGGCGATGGTCAGGGCCGAGTTGGCCACCGCGGTGTTCAGCGGCTTGGGGTGGTAGGTCCAGGTCAGCACGTACTTCTTGCCACGCAGGTCGGTGGTGCCGAAGTGTTCCTGCAGGGCCAGGATGTGGGCCAGCTCCTGACAGGGATGGGTGATGGTTTCCATGTTGATCACCGGCACCGGGCTGTACTTGGCAAAGGCGGCCAGCACGCGGTCCTGGCGGTCGATCTGCCAGTCAACAAACTTCGGGAAGGCACGCACTGCCAGGATGTCGGCGTAGCGGGCCAGCACCTTGGCCACTTCGGCAATGTGCTCTTCGGTGTCGCCATCCATCACCGTGCCCAGGTCGAACTCGATCGGCCACGCATCCTTGCCCGGCTGCAGCACCACGGCATGGCCGCCAAGCTGGAAGGTGCCCAGCTCGAAGCTGGTACGGGTGCGCATGGACGGGTTGAAGAACACCAGCGCAACTGCCTTGCCCTTGAGCTGGTCACCGAGCTTGGTCTGCTTGAAGGCGCGGGCCTGGTCGAGCAGGGCGTCCAGCTCCGGACGGCTCCAGTCCTGGGTATTGAGGAAGTGCTTCACTGACATCGGGAGATCCTGGTTGAAGGTGGCCACATCGACCAATTGTTTTGCTTGAAACCAACTTGCCGAATCGAAAACGAAAAAACCCAGCCACTCGGGCTGGGTTTTCGGACAGACAGCGTAACGCCCCGGCTTACCCAGCGAGAATGTGGGGTTCCGGTCGGCGGGCACGCGAGGTCATGCCGGAGGCCATCCGGGCAGTACTGGTTGCGTGCTGGAAGTCGGTCGCGTTCATTGCGGCAATCTTCGCATGTGCAAGTGCAGCACGCAAGCCATCGGCGCGGCTCAGTGTGCGTCCTCGGCGGCCAGCTGGCTGCCGACCACCGGGGTGACGGAAATGCGGATGCGCAGACGGTTGCCCGGGTCCTCGGGCAGACGCGAACGGTACTTGGTGCCGCGCCAGACATAGTCCACGTCATAGGCGATGGGGCGACGGAACTCGCGTCCGACCTCCACCACCCGGCAATTGCGGGTCAGCAGCGGATCACGCCGCACCACCTCGGCCTCGGCCTCGATCCGGGCCGCTTCATCGGCCTCCTGTTCGCTGCCGAACATGCGCTTGACCGAGCTCCAGAAACGGCCGAAGCCGCCCTTCTCCTCGTTCTCCACCACCACGTTGACCGGATCCAGGGTCCGCGTACTCACCGGCTCGCACTGTTCTTCGGTACGGGTGGCGCGCAGCACCTGGAACACCGGCTCGACATTGAGCACCTGGGCGTAGTCGTGGCGCACATTCTCGATGACCACCGTACGCTCGGCCGGCGCCGGCTCCTGGGCAGCAACAGCGCTGATCGTGCCCGCACATACCAGGGCGATGGACAACACGAAAGGCAGATTCATTGAGGCAGGGTATCTGAATGGTAGACATAGTCTAGGCAGGCCGCGCTGCCGCAACGCTGAACGCCGCTACGCCAGCCCTGCAGGGGACGGCGCTCGCCGCCGGCGTTAGAATGTTCGATCACTTTCCAAACCGCCATGCCATGAGCCTGCGACTGTACAACACCCTGTCACGTCAGACCGAGCCGTTTGCCCCGCTCGACCCGGCCTGCCCCACCATGTACGTCTGTGGCCCGACCGTCTACAACTATGTCCACATCGGCAATGCCCGTGGCCCGGTGGTGTTCGGCGTGCTGGCCGACCTGTTGCGTCGCCGCTTCGGCGCCCTGCGCTATGCACGCAACATCACCGACGTGGATGACAAGATCAACGCCGCCGCCCGCGAGGCCGGGGTGCCGATCAGCGCGATCACCGACCGTTTCGCCGCCGCCTACCTGGACGACATGGCCGCCCTTGGCGTGCAGGCCCCGGACATCCAGCCCAAGGCCACCGCGCACATCCCGCACATCATCGCGATGATCGAGCAGCTGATCGCCGCCGGCCACGCCTATGCCGCCGATGGCCATGTGCTGTTCGCCGTTGCCTCGTTCAAGGATTACGGCAAGCTCTCGCGCCGTGACCCGGAAGACATGCTGGCCGGCGCCCGCGTCGAAGTGGCCCCGTACAAGCGCGATGCCGGCGACTTCGTGCTGTGGAAGCCCTCCAGCGAGGACCTGCCGGGCTGGGAATCGCCGTGGGGCGTGGGCCGTCCGGGCTGGCACATCGAGTGCTCGGCGATGGCCGCCGCGCACCTGGGCCAGACCATCGACATCCACGCCGGCGGCGTGGACCTGCAGTTCCCGCACCACGAAAACGAAGTGGCGCAGAGCGAATGTGCCCATGGCGGCGCCCCGTTTGCGCGCTGGTGGATGCACAACGGCATGCTCAACTTCGGCGGCGCCAAGATGAGCAAGTCGCTGGGCAATATCGAACGCGTGCACGACCTGGTCCAGCAGCACCGCCCCGAGGCCCTGCGCTACGCCCTGCTCTCGGCCCACTACCGCCAGCCGCTGGATTGGTCCGACGCCCTGATCGAGCAGTGCACGCGCACCCTGGACCGCCTCTACGGCACCTTGCGCGACCTGGCCGAGGTGACCGCCGACGCGCTCATTCCGCAAGCCATCGAACAGGTCCTGGACGATGACCTGAACACCCCGCAGGCCCTGGCCGAAATCGCCGCCATCGCCACCGAGGCGCGCAAGGCCACCGATGCCGGTGAACGGGCCCGCCTCAAGGCCGCCCTGCTCGGTGCCGGCAAGGCCCTGGGCCTGCTGCAGCAGGACCCGGCGCAGTGGTTCAACCATGGCGGCAATGCCGATGATGATGCGCGCATCCAGGCCCTGGTGGACGAGCGCGTCGCCGCCAAGGCCGGGCGTGATTTCGCCCGTGCCGATGCGATCCGCCAGCAGTTGACCGACGAAGGCATCGTGCTGGAAGACACCCCGGCCGGTGTGCGCTGGAAGCGCGCCTGAGCCCCCCCACGGCGCCGCTGCATGCGGCGCCTCACGTCTGGAAATTGATTGTGACTGCACCTACCTCCCCGTTCCCGACCGAGGCCACCCCCGCCCTGGCCCAGGCCGAAATTGCCGACGAATTCTCCTTTTTCAGCGACTGGTCCGAGCGCTACCAGTACCTGATCGACCTGGGCCGCAAACTGCCTGACCTGCCGGCCGAGTGGAAGACCGACACCCATCGCCTGATGGGCTGCCAGTCGATGGTCTGGATCGTGGCCGAAGGCAATGCCGACAAGCTCACCTTCCACGCCATCAGTGATTCGGCCATCGTCTCCGGCCTGATCTACCTGGCCCTGCGCGTGTATTCGGGCCGCAGTGCCGAGCAGATCCTGGCCACCACGCCGGATTACGTGGCCGCCATCGGCCTGGCCAAGCATCTCTCGCCGACCCGCAGCAACGGCATGGCCGCCCTGCTGGCCTTCATCCAGGACACCGCCCGCGCCCAGCAGGCCGCCTGAACATGGCCGGCACCTCGGCCTGGCCGTTGTTGCGGCAACCCGGGCTGAGGTGGCTGCTGGGCTATCGCATCGCCGCCATGCTGTCCTACCAGATCGTCGCGGTGGCGGTGGGCTGGCAGGTCTACCAGCGCACCGGCGATGCCTTTGCCCTGGGCCTGATCGGCCTGGCCGAAGTACTGCCCTTCCTGTGCGTGGCCCCGTTCGCCGGCCATCTGGTGGACCACCTGCCACGGCGCCGGCTCGGCCTGGCCGCCTGCACCGGCCTGCTGCTCACCGCCGCCGCCCTGCTGCTGACCAGCCTGCCGGCCCTGTCCGCCCTGCCCCTGTGGCCGGTGTATGCGGCCATTGTGGTCACCGGCATGGTCCGCGCCTTTCTCACCCCGGTCTACATGGCCCTGTTCGCACGTGTCCTGGCCCGGGCCGACTATGCCGGCGGGGCCAGCCTGGGCAGTGTGGCCTTCACCACCGCCCTGGTCATCGGCCCGGCCCTGGGCGGCGGATTGATCGCGATCGGCGGCAGCCTGCTGGCCTATGCCGTGGCCGCCTGCTGCGCCGCCCTGGCAGCAGCGGCCCTGCTGCGCCTGCGCGTGGATGACACCCCGCCAGCCACCACCCACACGCCGGTGCTGGCCTCCATCGCCGAAGGCGCCCGTTTTGTCTGGAACAATCCGGTGATGCTGGCAGCGATGGCCTTGGACATGTTTTCCGTCCTGCTCGGCGGCGTGGTAGCGATGTTGCCGGCCTTCATCGACCAGGTCCTGCAGGCCGGCCCGCAAGCGCTGGGCCTGTTGCGCGCGGCTCCGGCGGTCGGCGCTCTGCTGACCGGCCTGTGGCTGGCGCGGCGCCCGCCCAACCGCCATGCCGGCTGGCTGCTGCTGGGCGCGGTGGCCGGCTTCGGCCTGAGCATCCTCGGCTTTTCCCAGGCCCGCCAGCTCTGGCTGGCGGCCGCATTCCTGCTCTGCTACGGGGCCTTTGACGGCGTCTCTGTGGTGCTGCGCCAGACCATCTTCCAGCTCGCCACCCCCGATGCGATGCGTGGCCGGGTGGCCTCGATCAATGGCATCTTCATCAGCTCGTCCAACGAACTGGGCGCCTTTTACGCCGGCTCGATGGCCCGCCTGCTCGGCCTGCTGCCGGCCATGGTCGTGGGCGGCAGCGCGGTGATAGCGGTGGCCGCCATCACTGCCTGGCGCAGCCCGGTCCTGCGCCGCCTGCATATCGACCAGCTGCGCTGAGCCTGGCCGGCCGCAACAAAAAAGGCCCTGCAATGCAGGGCCTTTTCATCATGCTGCCGGCAACGATCAGTCGCCCTGCTGCTTCTGCAGGTGCTCCCAGCGCTCCTGCGCATCAATGGTGCGCTCGGCGGTCAGGCGGGCTTCCAGACGATCCAGGCCGATGTCCTCGCCGGTATCCACGCAGTAGCCGTAATCGCCGGCATCCAGACGCTTCAGGGTCGAGTCGATCTTGCCGATCAGCTTGCGGTAGCGGTCACGGGTGCGCAGTTCCAGCGAGTTTTCGGTCTCGCGGGTCGCACGCTCGGCCTCATCGCCGATGTCGCGCACTTCGTCACGCAGGTTTTCGATGGTCTGCTTGGATTCTTCCACCAGTTCAGCGCGCCAGGTGATCAGGCGCTGGCGGAAGTATTCCTGCTGCAGCGGATTCATGTATTCCTCATCAGCCGACGGCTTGTAGCCGGCCGGCAGCTGCGGACGTCCAGTTGCTTCATCCATCACGTAGTCCACCACTTTGTATTGCGGGGCCGCTTTGTTGGTGCGCACGGGAGAGGTGACCGCAACGGCCACCTTGCCGATGGGGCGAACGGCTGCCGGCTTGGCCGGAGCAGCAGTCTTGGGGGAATTCTTGGCAGCAGTTTTCGAAACAGACACAGGATTACCGGATTGCTTGGATTTGGATTCGGGAGCCTTGCGGCCTCCCGGCGATGTGGCTGGGCTTGCGGGGCGCGCAGTTTCCACTACAGCAGGTGAAGCCTGGGCAACCTGATTGCCCGCCCCCCCCTTGCGCTGCGGTGAAACGCCAGCCTGGGCCGCAGACACTGCGGACCCGGAGGATTTGTTCTTGGGCGCAGCAGCCGGCTTGGTCACCTTGGTGACCGGCTTTGTCGCTGCGACCACCTTGTTCACCGGTGCCGCCGCGGCCGTCTTGCCTGCGCTCTTTTTTACTGCCGGCTTGGCAGCCTTGGTCACAGCCTTCTTGGCTACCGGCTTGGCAACCTTGGTCGCGACCTTTTTGGCGACCGGCTTGGCAACCTTGACCACAGCCTTTTTGGCTACCGACGTGGCGACCTTGGTCGCAACCTTTTTGGCTACCGGCTTGGCAACCTTGGTCGCGGCCTTCCTGGCTACCGGCTTGGCAACCTTGGTCGCGGCCTTCTTGGCTACCGGCTTGGTGGCCTTGGTCGCGGCCTTCTTGGCTACCGGCTTGGCGGCCTTGGTTGCGACCTTCTTGGCTACCGGCTTGGCAGCCTTGGTCGCGACCTTCTTGGCTACCGGCTTGGCAGCCTTGGTCGCAACCTTCGTGGCTACCGGCTTGGCGGCCTTGGTTGCAACCTTCTTGGCTACCGGCTTGGCAGCCTTGGCCACGGTCTTTTTTACTACGGGCACGGTCAACGCCTTCTTGGCGACAGGCTTGGCGGTTTTCTTGGCGGCCTTTGCGGCCTGCTTTGCAGTTTTAGTCGCAGCCACGAAACGCTCTTCCTTGTTCCCCCGGGGCCCGGGAAGCGGGCCTTTATAACGTACCCGACCGGTGCGGGCAACCACCCTGCCAGACCCGGCAAGCCCGTCACACCGGGCTTTGCCGTGCCTGCCTACCGATCAGGCGCCACCGGCCGCCTGCGCAGGCCGGACAGTCACTGCCATCACTTGCCAACCAATCGATCTGTAATGTCGATCCTGCGACAAGGCCGGCGCTTTGCCAAGTGGCCTATCATTTGGGGGTGATCTCTCGACTGCTCATCGCCCTGCTGCGCATTTACAAAACCCTCATCAGTCCGATGCTGGGCCCACGCTGCCGCTTCGTGCCCAGCTGCTCTGAATACGCCATGGGTGCAATCGCCCGACACGGTCCGCTGCGCGGCCTGTGGCTGACCACCAGCCGCCTGGCCCGCTGCCATCCCCTGCATCCGGGCGGGTATGACCCCGTTCCCGGCTCTGCACCATGTCCCTGTACAGGAAACCCCACCATGTCCTCGACCCTGATTACCCATGCACGTCTGGTCAACGAAGGCCAGATCTTCCAGGCCGATCTGCGCATTGAAGGCCAGCGCATTGCAGCCATCGCGCCGTCGCTGAGCCCGCTGCCCGGCGAAACCGTGATCGATGCCAGCGGCAAGTGGCTGATGCCGGGCATGATCGATGACCAGGTGCACTTCCGCGAACCGGGCCTGACCCACAAGGGTGACATCGCCAGCGAATCGGCCGCCCTGGTCGCCGGCGGCCTGACCAGCTTCATGGACATGCCCAACACCAACCCGCCGACCCTGGATTCGACCATCCTGGAAGCCAAGTACGCGCTGGCCGAAGGCCGCGCCTGGGGTAATTACGGCTTCTACCACGGCGCCTCCAACGACAACCTGGAAGCCATCCGCGCCCTGGACCCGAAGAAGGCCCCCGGGGTGAAGGTGTTCATGGGCGCCTCCACCGGCAACATGCTGGTGGACAACCCCGAAACGCTGGATGCGATCTTCCGCGACTGCCCGACCCCGATCATCACCCACTGTGAAGACACGCCGATGATCAATGCGCTGGCCGCGCAGTACGAGGAGAAGTACGGCGATGCGCTCAGCGCCGAGCAGCACCCGGACATCCGTTCGCGCGCGGCCTGCCTGAAATCCTCCGAGCTGGCCGTGTCGCTGGCCAAAAAGCACGGCACCCGCCTGCACGTGCTGCACATTTCCACCGCCGACGAGCTCAAGCTGTTTGAACAGGGCCCGTTGATCCGTGCCGATGGCAGCCGCAAGCAGATCACCGCCGAAACCTGCGTGCACTTCCTGCACTTCGCCCGTCCGGATTACGCCGAAAAGGGCAACCTGATCAAGTGCAACCCGGCGATCAAGGACGTGGCCGACCGCGAGGCGATCACCGCCGCCCTGGCCAATGACGTGATCGACGTACTGGCCACCGACCACGCCCCGCACACCTGGGAAGAGAAACAGAAGCCCTATGCCCAGGCTCCGTCCGGCCTGCCGCTGGTGCAGTACGCCCTGGTCGCCGCGCTGGAGCGCGTGCACGAAGGCAAGCTGACCCGTGAGCAGGTGGTGCAGAAGTTTGCCCATGCCCCGGCCCAGCTGTTTGACGTGTCCCAGCGCGGCTTCCTGCGCGAGGGTTACTTCGCCGACCTGGTGCTGGTGGAGGACGTGCCGTTCACGGTCAAGCGCGAGGACGTGCTGTCCAAGTGTGGCTGGTCGCCGTTTGAAGGCACCACCTTCGGCTCGCGCGTGGCCGCGACCTGGGTCAACGGCCAGCAGGTCTGGGACGGCGAGAAGCTGCTCGGCGAACCGGCCGGCCTGCGTCTGGAATTTGACCGTTGATGGCCCTGCACCGGCGTATCGCCGGCGCCCTGCTCGGCGCCGCCCTGCTGGGCGCGGCACCTGCCGGCGCCCAGGATGCACAGCGGGTGGTGTTCCCCGGCAGCGTGCAGCAAGGCGCGATGGTGGTGGGCAAGGTGCCACCGGGCAGCACGGTCCGCTATGGCGAGCGCAACTTGCGGGTCAGCAGCTACGGCACCGTGGTGCTGGGTGCCAGCCGCGATGAGCGCGGCCCGCTGCAGCTGACCGTGACCCGCCCCGACGGCAGCCGGGTGGACGCCGAAGTGGCGGTAAGCCGGCGCGACTGGCCGCTGCAGCGGGTCGACGGCGTGCCGCCGCGTACGGTCAATCCGCCGCCGGCGGTGGCCGAGCGCATTGCCCGCGAGCAGGCCGCGGTCACCGCCGCACGCACCCGCGATGACAACCGCACCGATTTCGCCAGCGCCTTCATCTGGCCGGTGGAGGGGCGCATCAGCGGCCGCTTCGGCAATGCCCGCGTCTACAATGGCCAGCCCGGCGCCGGCCATTCGGGGATGGACATCGCCGCACCCACCGGCACCCCGGTCAAGGCCCCGGCTGCCGGCATCGTGACCTTCGCCAATGACGACCTGTACGTCACCGGCGGCACGCTCATCGTCGACCACGGCTTTGGCATCAGCTCCAACTTCCTGCACCTGTCACGGGTTGACGTGAAGGTCGGGCAGCGGGTCGAACAGGGCCAGGTGATTGCGGCAGTAGGCTCCACCGGGCGATCGACCGGGCCGCACCTGCATTGGGGGATGAACTGGTTCGACGTGCGCATCGATCCGCTGCTGGTGCTGGAACGCAAGCCCTGAGAACGGCAGTGCCCGGGCGCGCGGCGGCGCGTTCGGGCAGCTGCCTGGCCGCAAAGCACTCCCTGGCGCGGTTCGATGTGCGCATCGACCCGCTGCTGGTGCTGGAACGCAAGCCCTGACAACGGCACTGCCCGGGCGCGCGGCGGCGCGTTCGGGCAGCTGCCTGGCCGCAAAGCACTCCCTGGCGCGGTCTGATGTGCGCATCGACCCGCTGCTGGTGCTGGAACGCAAGCCCTGAGGACGGTACTGCCCGGGCGCGCGGCGGCGCGTTCGGGCAGCTGCTTGTCCGCAAACCACTCCCTGGCGCGGTTTGAGCAACAGAGCGGCAGTGGCAGAAAAAGCGCTCTTTTGCTCACTGCCCGGCACACACTGCTGGCTTATCGGCCGCGGGCGGCCCACCAGGCCTTGAGCAGCACCATCGCCTGGTGCGGGGCAATGCCCTTGTCACTGGCCAACCCCTGCAGGCGCAGACGGGCCAGAACCGACAGGACCCGGCGCGGGCGCGCGCCGGGCACGCGCAGCCCCCAGCCCTGCAACAACTGCTGCGCCCAGGCCGACACGGCCATGGTGGCCGTATCACCGCCGATGCTGGCCGGCACCGCCTGCTGGCCGCGGCGCTCCAGACGCTGGGCCAGGGTGTGACGTACAACGGTCTGCGCCGCTCCGGCCTGCAACGGCGCATTGAACACCACTGCCTCGACCGCAGCGACCGCCTGGGCAAAACCGGCCAGGGCGCCACGCGCCAGCTCGGCGCTGCCCAGCGCCGCACGCGCGGCCAGCAGGTCGGGCAGGCTGTCAGCCAGGCCAATCCACGGGGCACGCAGCGGATCAAGCACCCGTCCCAGCGGATGGCGCGAGCGCTGCTCCTGCCAGCTGCGCAGCTCCTCGCCCCACCAGGCCAGCTTGGCATCCTGGGCGGTGGTGTCGCCATCGGCGGCGAGGATGTCGTCAAATTCCTGCAACAACGCAAACCAGGCCACGCAACGCTGGCGCTGGCCGGCCTCGATGAAGGGCTCCACCAGCGACCATTCCGGCCAACGCTGGTGCCACTTGCCCAGGAAACTGTCCAGGGCCGAATAACTGCTCATAGGTTCCAACTCATCAAGGGACTTGCGGCCAGCCGGCAGGCTGGCTCAGTGCCGCAGCGGTGTCGTGCAGGCAATCAGCGCCCCACTGCAACGGCTGGTCATCGGCCAGGCGGTAGCCCCACAGGGCGCCCACCGAGGGCATCGCTGCCGCCTGCGCGGCCAGGATGTCGCGCTGGTCATCGCCCACATACACGCACTGCGCGGGGGCCATGTCGATGGCGGCGGCAGCATGCAGCAAGGGCAGCGGATGCGGTTTTTTCTGCGCCAGGGTGTCGCCGCCGACCAGGACCGCACAGCGGTCTTGCCAGCCGTGCTGGGGCAGGATGTCCCGGGCCAGATACTCCGGCTTGTTGGTGACGATGCCCCACACGCAGCCGGCGGCATCCAGTGCATCGAGCATGCCTGCCACACCGTCGAACAGCTGCGCATGCTGGCCGATCAAGCCCTGGTAGGTATCCAGGAACTCGGGCACCAGGGCTTCACGCGCCTCGGTCTGCAGCTGCGGAAAAGCCACGGCCAGCATCGCCCGCGAACCCTTGGACACCACCGGGCGGACCACCTGCGCACTAGCAACCGGCAAGCCGTGGCGCTGGGCCATCAAGGCCAGAGTGGCGACGAAATCCGGCGCACTGTCCAGCAGGGTGCCATCCAGGTCAAACAGCACGGCCGGGGGGAAACGGGGATCCATCTCAGGCTCCCGTCAGCGGCAGGCGCGCGGCCATCAGATAGTTGACCGCCGTGCTGCGGGCAAGACGCGCACGCCCGGCCCAGGGCTCGTAGGTCATGCCCGACACGTCTTCAACATCCAGGCCCTGCTCACGCACCCAGCGCCCCAGCTCGGCCGGAGTGATGAACTCCTGGTAGCTGTGGGTACCGGGCGGCAGCAGGCGGGCAATGTATTCGGCCCCGACAATGGCCACCGCGAAAGCGGCCGGAGTGCGGTTGATGGTGGACAAAAACAGCTGGCCACCGGGCTTGAGCAGGGCCCGGCAGGCGGCCAGGATCGAGGACGGATCGGGCACGTGCTCGAGCATTTCCATGCAGGTGATCACATCAAAACTGCCCGGCTGCTGCGCGGCCAGGTCCTCGGCACTGATCAGGCGGTAATCCACACTCACACCGGACTGGCGCGCGTGCTCGCCAGCCACGGCAATCAGCTCGGCCCCCAGGTCGATCGCGGTCACCTGGGCACCGGTGCCGGCTAGGGCCTCGGACAACAGGCCGCCACCGCAACCGATGTCCAGCACTCGCTTGCCCGACAGCGCACAGCGGCTGGCCACGTACTGCAGACGCACCGGGTTGAGCGCATGCAGCGGTTTCTGCGGGCCGTCAGCATCCCACCACTGGTCGGCCAGGGCGGCGAACTTTTCCAGCTCGGCCGGGTCGAAATTGCCTTCAGGCGATGCCTGCACCTTGCTCATTGAGTCACTCCGTCCTGTCAGCCACGAATGGTGGCAATGCGGTCACGCCACTGGCGCGCATTGGCGATGATGCCATCGATGTCCATGTCCACCAGCACCCGGTTTTCCAGCTTGGACACACCGGCAATCCAGACATCGCTGACCTGCTGCCGGCCGGTGGCGTACACCAGCTGGGAGATCACGTTGTGCAGCGGCTGGGTTTCCAGCGCGCCCATGTCCACGCAGACCAGGTCGGCCTGCTTGCCCAGCTCGATCGACCCGATGCGGTCGGCAAAACCCAGTGCCGTGGCCCCGCCCAGGGTGGCCGCACGCAGGGTGCTGGCCGCATCCAGCGCGGTGGCGTCATTGGCCACGGCCTTGGCCAGGATCGCCGCGGTGCGGTTCTCGCTGAACATGTCCAGGTCGTTGTTGGAGGCGCAGCCATCGGTGCCGATGGCCAGGTTGACCCCGGCCCGGGCCAGGGCGCAGGCCGGACAGAAGCCCGAGGCCAGCTTGAGGTTGGATTCCGGGCAATGCACCACATGCACGCCGTGCTCGGCGCACAGCCCGATCTCGTCGTCGGTGAGCTGGGTCATGTGCACGGCAATCAGGCGCTCGTTGACCAGGCCCAGACGCTGCAGGCGGGCCAACGGGCGCACGCCATGGTCACGGATCGAATCGCTGATTTCCTGCGCGGTCTCATGGGTATGCAGGTGCACGCGCAGGTTGTGCTGCGCACTCATCGCCGCCACCCGCTCGAAGTTGGCGTCGCTCACCGTGTACGGTGCATGCGGCGCCAGGGCGACATCGATCAGGCCATGCCCCTGCCACTGCGCCCGCACGCTTTCAGCCTTGGCAAAGTACTCGTCGCTGTCCTTGGCCCAGGCGGTGGGGAAATCGATGACCACCGCACCGACCAGGGCACGGAAGCCGTGCTCGGCGTAGGTACGCGCCTGCACATCGGGGAAGAAATAGTTTTCGTTGGCACAGGTGGTGCCACCGCGCAGCATCTCGGCAATGGCCAGACGGGTGCCATCGGCGACGAACTGCTCACCGATCACCGCGCCCTCCACCGGCCAGATGTGCTCCTGCAGCCAGGTCATCAGCGGCAGGTCATCGGCCACCCCGCGCAACAGGGTCATCGGATTGTGGGTATGCGCATTGACCAGGCCGGGCATCAGCACCGCATCGGGGCGGCTGACCACCCGCGCGGCCTGCCAGCGGACGCGCATGTCCTGCCGCGGGCCGATGCCCACGATCACCCCGTCGCGCACTGCCACGGCGGTGTCCTGGAGCACCAGCGCATGGGGCTGCACCGGCACCACATGCCCGGCCTCGATCAACAGGTCACAGGGTTGGGGAAGGTGTTCTGACATGAATGGCACTCCTGGAGACGGGTAATACGGGCTGCCCTGCCGGCAGCTGGGCCACAGTGGTTTGTGCCACTGCAGATACGACTCGGCGCCGGCGCCCAGGCTGGAAGGTCTCCAGCATGCGCACCGGCGCCGTCATCAGCGCGCCTTACTTGACGCGGCCGACGTATTCACCCGTACGGGTGTCGACCTTGATGATTTCTTCGTTGGGAACGAACAGCGGCACACGCACCACGGCGCCGGTTTCCAGGGTGGCCGGCTTGCCGCCGGTACCGGCTGTGTCACCCTTCACGCCCGGATCGGTTTCCACGATCTTCAGTTCGACGAAGTTCGGCGGAGTCACCATGATCGGGGTGCCGTTGAACAGGGTCACCACGCACTGCTCTTCACCCTTGAGCCACTTTTCAGCACCGCCCATGCCGTTCTTGTCGGCCTGGACCTGCTCGAAGGTCTCGGCCTGCATGAAGTGCCAGTACTCGCCATCGGCGTACAGGTACTGCATGTCGGTATCGACAACGTCAGCCGCTTCCACCGAGTCGGTCGACTTCATGGTGATTTCCTGCACACGGCCGGAACGGATCTGGCGGTAGCGCACGCGGGTGAAGGCCTGGCCCTTGCCCGGCTTGACGTAGTCGGTTTCGAAGATGACTGCCGGTTCGTTGTTGACCAGGATCTTCATCCCGTTCTTGACGTCGTTCATGCCGTAAGTGGCCATGCGTATGTCTCCTGAATGTTGCACCCGGCAGCAATGGCCGCCGGCCGTTAGAATGGGGGCGCCCACCAACTGCGGCGGGCGTTCGTTTTTCCATGACCGCACATGATACCTGTAGCCCCCGCCGCGCAAAAGCACAACGCAGACTCGCCCGCCCGCCCCGCCGCCGTGTGGCAGCAACTGTGGCGCCAGGCCGAGCGTGACCCTCGCCGCCTGCTGGCCCGTCTGGGCCTGGACGAGGCCGCCGCAAGGCTCTCCGAGGAGGCCGCCGCGCAGTTCATCACCCGCGTGCCGCAGGGTTTCATCAACCGCATGCGCCGCGGCGACCTGAACGACCCCCTGCTGCGCCAGGTGCTGCCGGTCACCGACGAGCTGGCCGTGGTACCCGGCTTCAGCCTGGATGCGGTTGGCGATGGCGCTGCCCGCAAGGCCACCGGGGTGATCCAGAAGTACCAGGGCCGGGCCCTGCTGGTGACCACCGGCAGCTGCGCGGTGCATTGCCGCTACTGCTTCCGCCGCCACTTCGACTATGCCGGCGAGAACGCGGCCCGCGGCAACTGGGCCGAGGCGGTGGCCTCCATTGCCAATGACCCCAGCATCGACGAGGTCATCCTGTCCGGCGGCGATCCGCTGTCACTGCTGACCTCCAAGCTGGCCGAACTGACCGATCTGCTGGCACAGATTCCGCACATCCGCCGCCTGCGCATCCATACCCGCCTGCCGGTGGTGCTGCCCGAGCGTGTGGATGCCGAACTGCTGGACTGGCTGCGCGCCCTGCCCTGGCCGGTGTCCCTGGTCATCCACGCCAACCATGCCAATGAATTTGACGCCTCCGTGTTCGAGGCGATGAACGCCCTGCGCAGCACCGGTATCACCCTGCTCAACGAGGCGGTGTTGCTGGCCGGGGTCAATGATTCGGTGGATGCGTTGTGCGCGTTGAGCGAGACCAGCTTCGCCGCCGGGGTGCTGCCCTACTACCTGTTCCAGCTGGACCGGGTCCAGGGCACGGCCCATTTCGAGGTCAGCGACGAGCGCGCCGCGCAACTGATTGCCGGGGTACGCGCACGCCTGTCCGGCTACCTGGTGCCACGCCTGGCCCGCGAGATCGCCGGCGAAGCGAGCAAGCGCCCGCTCTGAGGGTTGTCAGACCTCGCTCATGGCGAGGTCTTGAGCAACTGCACCAGCTGGGTCGAGGACAGCGGCCGGCCCAGCCAATAGCCCTGCACCAGGTCGCAGCTGCGCTGGGCCAGCAGGTCGAACTGGGCTTCCTGCTCGATGCCCTCGGCCACCACGGTGATCCCCAGCGCATGGCACATGGCGATGATCGCGGTGGTCAGGGCCAGGTCGTCCGGGTCGCGCTGCATGTCGGCCACGAAGCTCTTGTCGATCTTGACCCCGTCCACCGGCACCTGGCGCAGGTGGCTCAGGCCGGAGAAGCCGGTACCGAAATCATCCAGCCAGACCTTGACCCCGTGCCGGTGCAGCTTGTCCAGCAGCGAGGCGGCGAGCATCTCGTCACCGATCACCGCCGTTTCGGTCAGCTCGATATGCAGGCGGGAAGCCGGCAGGCCCGACTCGGCCAGGCAGGCCACCACCACGTCGGAAAGGTCACCGTTGCGCAGCTGGCGCGGCGACACGTTGACCGAGACGAACAACTGTTCACCACCGGCCACCGCTTCCCAGCGCCGCGCCTCCATGCAGGCCGCACGCAGGACCTTGGGCCCGAGCTGCTCGATCAAGCCACTTTGTTCGGCCACCTGAATGAATACAGACGGCGGAATGGCCCCCAGCTGCGGGTGCTGCCAGCGCAGCAGCACCTCCACCCCGACCAGACGCCGGTCACGGGTGCGGTAGATCGGCTGGTAGACCAGGTGCAACTCGCCGCGCTCCCAGGCCCCGCGCAATTCCTGCTCCATGTGCACGCGGCGCTCCACCGCATGGTCCATGGCCCGGCTGTAGTAGCGGTAGCAGTTCTTGCCGGCCAGCTTGGCCTGGTACATGGCGATATCGCCGTTCTTGAGCAGGCCGGTGGCATCGGCCGCATCATCCGGGAACAGGGTGATGCCGATCGAGCTGCCCAGAAACACATCGCGCCCGGACAGGGACAGCGGCTTGGACAGCTCGGCCACCAGCACCTCGGCCAGGCGCAGGGCATTGGCGGCGGTATCGCCCTCGCCGAGCAGGATCACGAACTCATCGCCACCGAAGCGGGCCAGCAGCGACTGGCTGCCACCGTGGCTGGTGACGGCCGCATTGATGCGTTCGACAAAACGCAGCAGCACGTCATCGCCGGCCTCGTGGCCGAGGGTGTCGTTGACCCGCTTGAAATCATCCACATCCACAAACAGCAGGGCCAGGCGCTGGCCGGCGGCGCTGGCCGAGACCATGCGCGACTCCAGCGCCTGACGGAAGGCCAGACGGTTGGACAGGCCGGTCAGGGCATCGGTATAGGCCAGCTTGCGCACTTCACGGTCATGCCGGGCGATGGCCTGGCTCATGGTCGAGAAGCTGCGCACCAGCTCGCCGATCTCGTCATTGCTGCCGGCATCGGGCAGTTCGACCTCGTAGTCGCCCTGCTCCATGCGCCGCGCCGCGGTAACCAGCGAGCGTACCGGCTGCACCAGGGTGCGCTGCACATACAAGGAGACCACCACCGTCAGCAGCAGCAGGGTGACCAGCAGCACCAGACCGGTGATCAGATGGCGACGCCCGACCGCCTCGATGCCCGAATCCAGCCGCTCCCCGGCAGCGGCCTGCTGGGCGCGCACCCCGTCCAGGTCGATGCCTATGCGCACCCCGCCCAGGCGCTGCTCCCCCAGCAACACCGGCATGGTCACTTCCAGCACGTGCTCGGTACGCTGCAGCAGCATCTGGGTGGCGGCCAGGGCCTTGTCGGCCAACGGATCATCCATGCGCCGGCCGAAATCGGCCACGGTCTCGCTGCCGTCATGGACCAGGTTGCCCCGGGCGTCGAAGACGCGCACATAGCTCACCAGCGGCTGCGCTTCCAGTGCATTGACCAGTTTGGCCACCTGCTCGCTGTCGCTGTAATACATCGGGTTGACCAGGGCCAGGGCCAGATCCCCGGCAAAACTGATCCCGCGACGCTGCGCCTCCTGCTCATACAACGAGCCGATCAGCTCTCCACCCAAGGTGCGCACCTCGGTCTGGAAGGCGCCCAGCCGGGCCATCCACAGGATCACCATGATTGCAGCAATCAACAGCGACACGCCCATCACCGCAATGGCGCGGGCCTGCAAACCAAAACGCATCTTTCTCATTCAACTTCCATCCTGACCCGCCGCAGCCCGCTGCGCAGCTCGTCCAGCCGCGCCTGCGAACCACGGTCAACCCGGGCAAAGGCCGATGTTCCAAAAAATTGCCGCAACGCCGGCGCCGCGGCCGGATCCTTGCTGGCTTCCAGCAGTACTTCACGCAGGCGCTCGCGCACGGCCACCGGCAGGTCGGCGCGGACCAGTTCCAGTGCCCGGGGAAAGCTTTCGGTGCGGTGGATGATGCGCAGATCGCGACGGATCCCCGGTGGCAAGGCCTCCTGGTTGTCCCAGTCGATATTGCTGAACACCCCGACATCAACCAGCCCGCGCTGCACCCAGGTGGCGATATTGCGCTCGCTGCGGGCATAGACGTAGCCCACCCGGTCTGCGGCCGGCACATCATCGGGGCCCATCAGGATTTCCGGCTGCACGCCATTGGCCAACAAGGTGGTCAGCGGCACCATGTAGGCACTGGTGGACATGGCCCCCTGCACCGCCAGGCGCTTGCCACGCAGCTGGGCCAGGCCCGACAGGGTGCTGTCACGACGCACAAAGAACACCGAGTGGTATTGCGCCACGCCATTGCGCTCGGTCAGCAGCAGGGGCTCGGCACCGCTGCGTTCTGCCAGCAGCACCGCACCGCCGGACGTCTCGCTGACCCAGTCCACCCGGCCACGACGCAGGTAGCTGGCCATCTGCTGGGCATCGCGGGCCATCAGGATGCGCCCTTCGGTGATACCCACATCGGCCATCCGCTGTACCACGTAATCCAGCAGTGGTTTGAGCTGGCCATGATGCTGGCGCGGGTCATCACTGATCCTGCCCAGTACCAGCACATGCTGGTCATCACGCTGCTGGGCCAGGCAGGCCTGCCACGGGTAGACACAGAGCAGCAGGGCCAGCAGCAGCCGGCCCGACAATCCCTGCACCACACACCTCAAGCGTTGCGATGACACCATGCGGGAGACTGGCCCGTGAAAACCCTGTCAATCCTAACTGATCCCTTAACCGTTTGGCAGCGGCCGGGGTCAGCCCTGGCCATTATCGGGACCGGCCAGCCGCGCCATGCGCTGGGCATCGGCCAGAATGCCGCGCAGCAGGCGCACTTCCTGCTCGGTCAGGGCCGCCTTGCCGAACAGCCGGCGCAACTTGCGCATGGCCGAATCCGGGCTGCGGCCCTTGTGGAAATCGATCGCATCCAGGGTTTGCCCAAGCTGCCCATAGAAGCCCTCGACCTGGTCATGGGTCGCCGGTTGCTCACGGAAACCCGGCTCGTCGGCGGCGGCCGCAGTCTCGCCCAGTACCGCCATGCGCACCGCATAGGCCAGCACCTGCACCGCGGCGCCCAGGTTGAGCGAGCTGAAGGCAGGATCGGACGGGATGTGGATGGCACGCTGGCACAGCTCCAGCTCGTCATTGGTCAGCCCGGTGCGCTCGCGGCCGAACACCACCGCCACTTCCTGGCCGGCAGCGGCCGCCTCCACCGCCTGCTGCGCGCCCACGGCCGGCAGCAGCTCTTCCAGCGCCACGCGGCGCGAGCGGGCGGTGCAGCCCAGCACCAGCTGGCAGTCGGCCACGGCCTCGGCCAGGGTCGCATGCACCGGCGCATCGACCAGCAGGTCATCGGCACCGGCGGCGCGGCGCATCGCCTCCTCGTCCACCCCCTTCTCCGGCGCCACCAGCACCAGACGGGCCAGGCCCATGGTCTTCATGGCGCGTGCGGCGGCGCCGATGTTGCCGGGATGCTGGGTGCCGACCAGGACGAAACGAATGCGGGTAGATGCGGACATAAACAAAAAAACTAAGGAGCCAGACAGGCGTAGATGGTAAACTGTCCGGCACGGCCAAAGGGCCGGACTGTTCTTTTCCCCCGCCATCCTCTGCCAATCGCCTTTACGGGAGCCTATCGCCATGCAGAAACCCGCCGTCACCGTCATGGTCAAGGCCGCCCGCCTCGCCGGCAACGTCCTGTTGCGCAACATCAACAAGCTCGAGGCGCTGAACGTGGTGCAGAAGGGCCGCATGGATTTCGCCAGCGAAGTCGATGCCGATGCCGAAAAGGTCATCATCAAGGAACTCAAGCGCGCCTACCCTGACTACGGCTTCCTCGGTGAGGAAAGCGGTTGCCAGAACCCGGGCCGCTACATGTGGGTGATTGATCCGCTTGACGGCACCTCCAACTACCTGCGCGGCTTCCCGCACTACTGCGTGTCCATCGCCCTGGTGGAAAACGGCGAGCCGATCGACGCGGTGATCTTCGACCCGTTGCGCAACGAACTGTTCACCGCCTCCAAGGGCACCGGCGCGGTATTCAATGACCGCAAGATCCGCGTCACCGACCGCAAGGACCTCAACGGTGCGATGATCCACACCGGTTTTGCCCCGCGCGAGCGCAACCGCTCCGGCGCCCAGCTCAAGGCCATCGACGCCCTGCTGGTACAGGCCGAGGACATCCGCCGCACCGGCTCGGCTGCCCTGGACCTGGCCTACGTGGCCTGCGGCCGCACCGACGCCTACTTCGAGGCCGGCGTGAAGGCCTGGGACATCGCTGCCGGCCTGCTGCTGGTGCGCGAAGCCGGCGGCCGCGTCTGCAACTACCGCGGCGCCCCGTATGCCCGCGTCGACGAACGTGGCCCGGAAACCCAGCAGATCGTTGCCGGCAACCTGAAGGTCAGCGCCGCCCTGCAGTCGGTCCTGGTCAACAGCGGCTACGCTGCCGAGTTCGACGTCAAGTAAGTTTTTGCTTTCATCGACGCTTATTGTCGGTACCACGGCGCGGGCAACCGCGCCGTATTTTTTTGCCTGCCGCCCTGCCGCCCTGCCTGCCTGCACCACAGCGCATTACCGCCGGCCCGGCCACGACGGCGGCGGCCGCATCGACAGCAGGACCAGCATCGGGCCGCGCACAAACAAAAACGCCCGGCCAGAAGCCGGGCGTTTCAATCAGCACCACCAACAGGCTTACATCGCGGTGCTGTTGCGCAGGGCAGCGATACGCTCTTCCAGCGGCGGATGGCTCATCAGCAGCTTCTTGGCTGTGGAGCCGGCAATACCGAAGGCCGCCACCTGCGCCGGCAGAGTGCTCTGGCCATGATTCATCTGCAGCCGCTCCAGCGCCGCAATCATCTTCTGCCGGCCAGCCAGCGAGGCACCACCGGCGTCGGCACGGAACTCGCGGTGACGCGAGAACCACATGGCGATCATGCTGGCGAAGATGCCGAACACCATCTCCAGCACGAACACGATGATGTAGTAGGCAAAACCACGCCCCTCACCCTCGCGATCGCCGGACAGGGCCGAATCGATGAAGCCGCCAACCACGCGTGCCAGCACGATGACAAAGGTATTGAGCACGCCCTGCAGCAGGGCCATGGTGATCATGTCGCCATTGGCCACGTGGGCGATTTCATGGCCCAGCACCGCTTCGGCCTCGTCCTCGGTCATGTTGTGCAGCAGACCGGTGGACACCGCCACCAGGGCGTTGTTGCGGTTGGCACCGGTGGCAAACGCATTGATTTCCGGGCCTTCGTACACTGCCACTTCCGGCATGCCGATGCCGGCCGCTTTGGCCTGGCGGGCCACGGTCTGGAGCAGCCAGCGCTCGGTATCATTGCGCGGCTCGGTGATCACCACCGCACCGGTGGAGCGCTTGGCCATCCACTTGGACAGCAACAGGGAAATGATCGAACCGCCGAAGCCAAAGCAGGCCGCCATCACCAGCAGGCCGGTCATGGAACTGGAGTTGACCCCTAGGATGGACATGACAATGCCGGCCAGCACCAGCACGGCCAGGTTGGTCGCCACAAACAAGGCGATACGGGTAAACATGTTCGACGCACTCCGTAGGAAAATCTGCAGGGTGAAATGTGCGGCTTCGACCGTCCTGATTCAAGACTGAACCTGAGTGAAAATTCAGTAATCCATGTCAAACACAGCTTATTGCGGCCGCTTCGCACCTTCCCCGACCGGCCCCCTGCACGCCGGCTCGCTGCTCACCGCCGTGGCCAGCTGGCTGCTGGCCCGGCATGCGGGCGGGCGCTGGCTGGTGCGGGTGGAGGATGTGGACCGCGATCGCTGCATCGCCGGGGCGGCCGAACACCAGATTGCCACCCTGGCCGCGTTCGGCATGACCTCCGATGGTCCGGTGGTCTGGCAAAGCCGGCGCGACGGGCTGTACCGCGCCGCCCTTGAGCGCCTGCTGGCCAGTGGCGATGCCTTTGTCTGCGGCTGCAGCCGGGCCCAGCTGGCGCACAGCGGCGGCATCCATCAGCACTGCGTCGCCCCGCCACGCACCGATGGCCGCAATGCCGTGCGCCTGTCGGTGGCCGGCAGCGGATTGATCCGCTTCGACGATGCCCTGCAGGGCCCCCAGTCCCAGGATCTGGCCGGCGAGGTCGGCGATGTGGTGCTGCACCGTGCCGATGGCTGCTGGGCCTATCAACTGGCCGTGGTGGTGGATGATGCCGAACAGGGCATCAGCGACGTGGTGCGCGGCGCGGACCTGCTCGACTCCACCGCGCGCCAGATCTGGCTGCAGCAACGCCTGGGCCTGGCCACGCCCGCTTACCTGCACCTACCCCTGCTCACCGATGGTCAAGGCCACAAGCTGTCCAAGTCGCAGGCCGCCTGCCCGGTGGATGCGGACCATGCCCCGCAGCTGCTGCGCTGGATCTGGCACCTGCTCGGCCAGGCCGAAGGCGCACTGGATGGCGCTGACAGCATGCCGGCCCGCCTGGGCCTGGCCCAGGCGCACTTTGATCCGCAGCGCCTGCCACAACAGCTGCCGCCCTCCCCTACAATGCCCGATCCCCTCCTGCGCAGGCCTACCCCATGACATCGCGTGTTGCACTGGTCACCGGCGGCACCGGCGGTATCGGCACCGCCATCTGCAAGCAACTGCATGACCAGGGCCACCGCGTGGCCACCAATTACCGCGATGCCGGCAAGGCCCGCGCCTGGCAGCAGAGCATGCAGCAGGCCGGCTACACGATCGCCCTGTTTCCCGGGGATATCGCCGATACCGCGCAGTCTGCCGCGCTGATCGCCGCCATCGAGCAGGACCTGGGCCCGGTGGAGATCCTGGTCAACAATGCCGGCATCACCCGCGACACCACCTTCCACCGCATGCAGGCCGAGCAGTGGCACGAGGTGATCAACACCAACCTCAACTCGGTGTTCAACGTCACCCGCCCGGTGATCGAGGGCATGCGCCGGCGCGGCTGGGGCCGGGTCATCCAGATCAGCTCGATCAATGGCCTGAAGGGCCAGTACGGCCAGGCCAACTACGCTGCGGCCAAGGCCGGCATGCACGGCTTCACCATTTCCCTTGCGCGCGAGAATGCCGCCTTCGGCATCACCGTCAACACCATCTCGCCGGGCTATGTGGCCACGGACATGGTCATGGCCGTGCCCGAGGAAGTGCGGGCCAAGATCATTGCCGACATTCCCACCGGCCGCCTCGGCAAGCCGGAGGAAATTGCCTACGCAGTGTCCTTCCTGGTCGCCGAGCAGGCGGCCTGGATCACCGGCTCCAACCTGGACATCAACGGCGGCCACCACATGGGCTGGTAAACACGCCCACCGCCACGCCTGACAGGCAGCCGGGCTGTCAACATGTACCTTTGCCTGTTGCAAGCCCTGCTGCGCTGCGCCATGCTGCGCCTACGACGAGGGAGACGACCGCTTCATGTCTGCAATCCGCATCATCAAGAAGTATCCGAACCGCCGGCTTTACGACACCGAGATCTCCAGCTACATCACCATCGAGGATGTGCGCCAGCTGATCCTGGAAGGCGAGCAGTTCGAGGTTCGTGACGCCAAGAGCGGCGAAGACCTGACCCGGTCGGTGCTGCTGCAGATCATTGCCGACCAGGAGCAGCAGGACGGCGAGCCGATGCTGTCCACCCGCATGCTGTCCCAGCTGATCCGCTTCTATGGCGATTCACTGCAGGGCTTCATGGGCAACTACCTGGAGCGCAGCATGCAGGTCTTTCTGGACCAGCAGCAGGTGTTCCGCCAGCAGATGGGCAACCTGCTCGGCCAGGGCCCGTGGGCGATGATGAACCAGCTCACCGAGCGCAACATGGAGCTGTGGCAGGAGTTCCAGCGCAACATGGGCACCGGCTTCACCCCGCCGCGCCCGGGCAATACCCCCGAGCCGAACGATACCCGCAGCAGCGCAGAAGGCAGCAGCAGCCGTCGCACCACGCCGCGCAGCGGCCCGACGCGCCGCTGAGCAACCCCAGCGACGCGCACATCCACCTCAACGCCGGCTACGCCGGCGTTGTTGTTTCGGGCAGGCCGCGACGGTGCAGATACGCTCCACCGTATGCCCCCTGGCCTGCAACTGCTCCACCAGGCCATCACTGCCGACCAGATGCAGCCCGCCCACCACCACCAGGGTGGTGCCGTGGCCGTCGGCCAGCCATTGCGGCAACTGTGCCAGCCAGGCCTGGTTGCGCTGCACGTTGATGGCCTGGTACAGGGCCGGATAGGCCGTCTTCAACGGCTGCCCGGCCTGGGCCCAGAAAGCGGCGGTTTCACCACTGCGCCAACTGGCCAGCAAGGCCTGGAAGCGGCGGCCATTGCTGGCGGCCTCGTCCAGCGCCTCGGCCAGCATCTGCTGCTGCTCCTGGCTGCCCATCGCATCGAACAGGGCGATCTGGGCCAGGCCGTCCTCCAGGCCCAGCATGGACTTGCCATCAGCCTGGCCGCGCGCCATCAGGTGGCGGTCCAGGCCCAGCTCGGCCTGCATGCCGGCCGCGGCCATTTCCTGCAGGGAAATGGTCAGCGCGGCAAACCACGGCTTGAGCATCTGCAGGCGCTCGGCCGGCATGCCGCGCTGGCTGGCCCAGCCACTCAACTGCTGCCACTGCGCCGCCGGCAGCTCGTCCTGCAGGCGGCCGCTGCGACGCACGCCCGAACGCAGCATGGCCTGGCCCAGCTGCGGGGAAAGCATCTGCTCGGGAGCCAGCTCGAACACCAGACGGTCAGCCTGGGCATAGGCCTGCTGCACATCGGCCGGCAGCGGGTAATCACGCTCCTGCAGCAGATGGATCGAGCCGAGCAGCAATACTTTTGACTCCCCCTGGCCACGCACTTCCCACAACATCGGGACCCAACCGGTGGCGGTTGTGGCGGTCAGCGCCGCTGGCCGCGCCAGGGTGCCGGCGGCCGCGCCCGGCTGGGCCAGACCCAAGGCCAGTACGCTGGCAGCCAGCCACTTGATCATCGCCTTCATGCTCCGGCCTCCTGCGCCAGCGGCTTGTGGGCGTAGGCCTTTTCACCGGCCTCGATGCGCAGGTCCAGGCGGTTTTCTGCCGGCGGCAACGGGCAGGTGGCATAGATGGTGAAGGCACACGGCGGGTTGTAGCTGCGGTTGAAATCCAGCACCACCGCCCCCTGCGCATCCGGCGCCGGCACATCGATGTAGCGCCCGGCGGCATAGCTGCCGTGGCCACTGGTGCGATCAGCCATGATCACCAGCAGGCTGCCGTCCGGGTTGCCCACCGCCTCCAGGCTGTAGCGCTGGCCACCACGCTCGAATTCCAGGCGCCCGGGATTGGCCAGGGTGTTGTTCATGCCGACCATGTCCACCACCTGCAGGGTCCGCGCCGGGGTGTGGGCGACAAAGCGTGCCGGCACCGCCCAGCGGCGATCAGCCGGCCAGTAATCCAGCCCGGCGAACTGCTGGCGGGTCGACGCATCGGCATGACGCACGCGCAGCGCCTGATGGCTGCCCCGCTGCAGCAGGCTGATGCTGCCTTTGCCTTCATCAAAGGTGATCACCGTCGGCTCGGCATCCTGGTCGCTGTGCCAGAGGATGCGCCCGCGCACCGGCTGGTCATTGATGCGCAGCTGCGCACCGGCCTCGGGCGTGAACCAGACCTTGCCATCCTCGCGCCGGATCAGGCCCATCTTTTCCGGGCCCACGGCCAGGCGCAGACCACTGGTGGCGCCACTGCCGATGTAATGCGCCTTCAGGGTCAACCAATGCAGGCCGACCAGGCTGGTCCAGCCATCAGGCTGCACCAGATGGCTGTGGCGCTCGATGCGCCAGGCCTGGTTGTCATTGAGGAAGGCCAGGTCATCGGCCGATACCGAGGCCTGCTCGCCGCCCTCGGGCTTGTCCTTGCCACCGCAACCGGCCAGCACGGCCAGGCATGCGCCGAGCAGTACGCCCAGCATCTTCTTGTTGTTGTCCATCAACGTCCCCGCAAGAACCAACGATCAATCTGTGCCAGCGTGAAGCGCGCCCAGGTCGGACGGCCATGGTTGCACTGGCCCGAACGCTCGGTGGCCTCCATGTCACGCAGCAATGCATTCATTTCCACCACGCTCAAGCGCCGGTTGGCGCGCACCGCCCCGTGGCAGGCCATGGTGGCCAGCAGCTCGTCGCGGGCACTGTCCACCCGCTGGCTGTGGCCGTGTTCGCGCAGGTCGGCGATCACATCGCGCAGCAGGTTGGCCGGCTCGGCATGGGCCAGCAGCGCCGGTACCGAGCGCACCAGCAGGCTGCCCGGGCCGGTACGGGTCAACTCGAAGCCCAGGCTGGCCAGCGCTGCCGCTTCACGCTCGGCGGTTTCGGCCTCGCGCTCGCCCACCGCCAGGGCCAGCGGCACCAGCAGGGGCTGGGCCACCAGGCCGGTGCTGTCATGGGCCGCCTTCAGGCGTTCATAGCCAATGCGCTCATGGGCCGCATGCATGTCCACCACGATCAGGCCTTCGGCACTTTCAGCCAGGATGTAGATGCCATGCAGCTGGGCGATGGCATAGCCCAGCGGCGGCACCTGGCCATCGGCACCGGCCGGCGGCAGGCCGCCCTGGAAATCGACCGGCATCGCAGCCACTTCCGCCGCCGGGGGATTGGCGTACAGCGCGGCATAGGCGCTGGGGGCATCGGCCACCTGCAGGCCGAGCGGGCTCTGCCGTGGTGCCCAGCCGGCATTGCCGGGCATGCCGGCGGGCGTGCCGCCAGCCGAACCCCGTGACAGGGAAAAACCGGCGCCTGGCGATGGCGGGATCAACGTCGAATCGTGCGGCACCTGGCCAGACACCGTGGCACTGACCTGTTCGCCACTGAGCCCGGCACGGGTCTGGGCCAGGGCGTCCTTGAGCGTGCGGTAGACAAAGTCGTGCACCAGGCGGGCATCACGGAAGCGCACCTCGTGCTTGGCCGGGTGCACGTTGACATCAACCCGGGTCGGGTCCAGCTCCAGAAACAGCACATAGGCCGGGTGGCGGCCATGGAACAGCACGTCGGCATAGGCCAGCTTGACCGCATGGGCCACGCTGCGGTCACGCACCGCCCGGCCATTGACGTAGAAATACTGCTGGTCGGTGGAGGCACGCGAATACTGTGGCAGGGCAATCCAGCCATGCAGGCGCAGGCCGGCACCGGTGTGGTCCACACGCAGGCACTGGCCGGCGAAATCCTCGCCCAGGGTCTGCTCCAGGCGCAGCTCCGAATACAGCTCGCCGGGCTGGTAGCGCCGCGAGGGCTTGCCGTTGTGGGAGATGCGCAGCTCCACATCCGGCCGGGCCAGGGCCAGCGAGCGCAGCCATTCCTCGATGTGGCCCAACTCGGTACGCTCGGCGCGCATGAACTTGCGTCGTGCCGGCACGTTGTAGAACAGGTCACGCACTTCCACCGTGGTGCCCGCAGCATGCGCGCGCGGGCTGACCTCGCCGACCCTGCCGCCATCGACCTGCAGCGAGGCGCCGTGCTCGGCATCGTGGCGGCGGCTGGCCAGGGTGAAGCGGCTGACCGAGGCAATGGAGGGCAGCGCCTCGCCACGGAAGCCCAGGGTTGATACCGCTTCCAGGTCATCCAGGCTGGCAATCTTGCTGGTGGCATGCCGGCTGATCGCCAGCGGCAGCTCGTCGGCAATGATCCCGCAGCCGTTGTCGCGGATCCGGATCAGGCGGGCCCCGCCCTCCTCCAGATCGATGTCGACCCGGCTGGCACCGGCATCAATGGCGTTTTCAACCAGCTCCTTGACCACCGAGGCCGGGCGTTCGACCACCTCGCCGGCGGCAATCTGGTTGATCAGGATTTCAGGCAGCGGACGGATGCTCATCGGCGCATCGTCCAGCGCACAGCCAACAGGCAGGGGGATACGGGCATGGACACAGCAGCAGCTCGAAACCGACAGCCTGCAATGATAACGCGCCGGCCCGTCCGCACCGCGCCGCAGATTGGCTCAGGGGCTGCCGCGGCCGGTATTGCCGCGCGCACTCTCTGCCTCGGCCTGGGCCGCAAACAGCGTGCCCGGCGGCGGCTGCCGCGAAAAATAGGTGTGCACGCCATCAAGCACGGCCGCGGCCAGCTGGCGCTGGAAGGCCGGCTGGAACAGGCGACGCTCTTCATCCGGGTTGGAGATGAAGGCCGTTTCCACCAGCATGGCCGGCATGTCCGAGGTGCGCAGCACGGCAAAGTTGGCCCGCTCGATGTTGGGCTTGTGGTTGTTGCCAATCCGCTTGAGGCCGGAAAGCACCTGCTCGGCAGCCTCCTCGCTGGCCTTGAGCTGGCCACTCTGGGCCAGATCCAGCAACACGTTGGCCAGGGTGCCCTCGGCCTGGCGCAGGGCCACACCACCGATCAGGTCGGCCGCATTTTCCTTGTCGGCCAGCCAGCGCGCACGCTGCGACGATGCCCCCTTGGTGGACAGCACGTACACCGAGGAGCCACGCGCATTGCGGTTCTCGGCCGCATCGGCATGGATGGAGATGAAGATGTCCGCCCGGGCCTGACGCGCCCGCGCAGCGCGCGCATTGAGCGGAATGAACACATCGCTGTCGCGCACCAGGAAGGCGCGCAGGCCCGGGGTGGCATCCACCTGCCGGGCCAGTTCGCGGGCCACGGCCAGGGTGACATTCTTTTCGTGCTTGCCGGTCGGCCCCACCGCGCCCGGATCCTGCCCGCCGTGGCCGGCATCAATGGCCACCACCAGCTCACGCATGCCGGCGCGCATGGCCACCGGCGGACGCCGCGCAGGCGTCGCTGCCGCCGTGGTAGCCGGTGCCGGTTCAACCCGGGCAGCAGTGGCTTCGGTGGCACCGGTGCTGGGCGGTGGCGGCGGCGTATTGACCACCGCGCCCTGCAGGATGCTGGCCGGATTGCCGGCACTGGCCGCCGCAGCCGGTGCCGACGACGGGGTGTTGTTGATCTGGGTTGCACCGGCGGTAAGCAGGGCGGTGGCACGTGCAGCCTCCGCGCGCGTCTGCGCGGCACTGACAGCCGGGGCAACAGGCGCCGTGCTGCCCGCAGCAGACGTATTGGCCGCTGGGTTGGCTGGCGCGGTCGTTGCCGGGGTCGACGAGGATGCACTGCCCGGCCATTGCAGCACCAGGGTCGGCTTGGCCCCTACTACCCATTGCGCAGGCATGGCCTGGACCGGAGCACTGAGTTCAAAGACCACGCGTACCGTGCCCGGAGTCGGGTTGCCGGTGCGCACGGCCGTGACAATGCCCGAGGCCGGCGGCAGCTTGAGCCCGCTGGCCACGCTGGACTGCTCGAAATCCACCACCAGGCGGTAAGGCTGGCTCAGCGACAACGTCCGGTAAGCGCCCTGGCTGTCGACCACGATCTCGGCACGGGTGCCCGAAGCGCCGCTTTCCAGGCTCACCGCCTGCAGCTGGGCTGCTTGCACGCCAAAGGATGCCGCCAGGGCGAGGGCAGCAAACAAACCGGCAGCACGGGCGGTCCGCATAAGCATGTCGGCGATCTAACCACCACCGATGTGCAATTGCAATGATTTTCCTTTAGCAATCCGCAGCCTGCAGCACTTACCTTCAGTAAGCGTAGAGCTAACGGATGCAACTGGCAGGCTCAGCGATGGCCGAGTGCCTGCAGCCAGGCCTGGCCGGCGTCGGTATCGGCAAGCAGGCGGGCCGAGCGCCCTTCCCCTTCCATCGCCAGTTCGATGCGCAGGTCCGGCGCCGGCAACACACCGCCGCCACGCTGGGGCCACTCCACCAGCCACAGGCTCGCCGCCCCCTCGTCCAGGCCCAGGAAATCCAGCTCTCCCGGGTCACCGATGCGGTACAGGTCCATGTGCCAGGCCTCGCGGCCATCGGCCAGCGGGTAGCGCTCGACCAGGGTGTAGGTCGGCGAACGGATGGTGCCGGTGACCCCCAGCGCGCGCAGCAGGGCCCGGGCCAGGGTGGACTTGCCTGCCCCCAGATCGCCATGCAGGTGGACTACCGCCTGTGCCGGGCGGTGGGCGGCCAGGCGCTGGCCCAGGTCATCGGTGGCGGCCGCATCGGCCAGGTGAAGCTGGATCATCAAACATCTTCCGGGTTGGCCAGCACCCGCAGGTGCGGCATCAAATCAGAGGGCATCATCCCATATGGGTGGCGGCCGGCCGCCAGGTCACCCGCCGCGGCATGCAGCAAGGCCCCGCCACGGGCCGCCTGCAGCGGGCTCAACCCCTGCGCCAGCAGCGCAGCAATGACCCCGGTCAGCACATCACCCATGCCACCGACCGCCATCCCGGGGTTGCCGGCATCCACCAGCCACGGCAATGCCTGCGGCGCACCGACCAGGCTGCCGGCGCCCTTGAGCACCACCGCACAATCGTAACGCTGCACCAGCGCGTGCAGGGCAGCCAGACGATCGGCCTGGATGTCGGCGGTACGGCAGCCCAGCAGGCGCGCCGCCTCGCCCGGATGCGGGGTGATCACACTGCCGGCCAACGGCCGTGGCGCGGCCGCCAGCAGGTTCAGCGCATCGGCATCGAGCACCTTCGGCAGGTCACTGGCCAGCACCTGCGCATACAGCGCGCGGGCCCAGTCATCACAGCCCAACCCCGGGCCCAATGCCAGCACACCGGCCGCGCCCAGGCGTGCCTTGAGCATGTCAGCGGCGGCGGCATCAAAGCCCATCAATTCGGCACAACTGGCCAGCAGGGCCGGCACATGCACCCCACAGGTGGCCACGCTGACCAGCCCGGCACCACTGCGCAAGGCTGCACGCGCGGCCAGCAACACCGCCCCGCCCATGCCATGGTTGCCGCCCAGCAGCAACACATGGCCATTGCGGCCCTTGTGCCAGTCGCGCTGACGACGCGGCAGCAACGCTGCCAGATCGCCGGCACCCACCCGCCACGCACACGGGCTGCCGCGTTGTTCCCGTGTCAGGCCATGCTCCAGCCCGGCCACCTCGACAGCGCCGACATGATTGAGCGCTGCGCCGGTATACAAGCCAAAACTGGGCAGCAGCATGGCCACGGTCTGGGTGGCCTGCACCGCCACTCCGGGTACGCCGCCGGTATCGGCCATCACCCCGCTGGGCAGGTCGATGGACAACACCGGCACAGCGCTGGCATTGAGCTGCTCGATCAGGGCGGCCAGTTCACCTTGCGGGGCACGCGACAGGCCCAGCCCGAGCAGGGCGTCCACCACCACGTCGGCCTCCGGCAGCTGCCCGCGCCAAGGCAACAGCTGGCCGCCACTGGCCAGGTAATCGGCGCAGGCGCGCCGGGCCAGGGCGGTACCCGGGCCGGCATCGGCCAGGGCCAGCACCTGCACCACGCAGCCGTCCTGCAAGGCCAGACGCGCCAGTACATAACCATCGCCACCGTTGTTGCCCGGCCCGGCCAGGACCAGCACACGCCCGGCCTGAGGCCAGCGCCGGCGCAGGCTCGACCAGGCCGCCTGGCCGGCGCGTTGCATCAAGGACCAGCCGTCATCGCCACTGGCGGCAATGGCCGCCGCTTCCACTGTGCGCAGGCAGGCGCTATCAAACAGTTCACTCATGGTTCGCTCGGGGCAGCCATGCATCGATTCTATACTTGTGCCATGCATACGTCGGCCCCGCCCACCCTTGATCCACAACAGCTGCAACAGGCTCGGCAACGCCTGCTGGCACTGGCCGCCCAGGCCGGCTTTGCCCGTTGCGGCATCAGCGTGCCGGACTTGTCGACCGATGCCGCGCATCTGGCCGACTGGCTGGGCCAGGGCCTGTACGGGACCATGGACTGGATGGCGCGCAACACGCAGCTGCGCGCCGATCCGGTTGCCCTGCTGCCGGGCACGGTGCGGGTGGTCAGTGTGGGCATGGATTACGGCCAGGACCCGCAAGCGGCCTGGGACACCCTTGGCGATGGCCAGCAGGCCTATGTCGCGCGCTACGCCCTGGGCCGCGACTATCACAAGCTGATGCGCAACCGCCTGCAAAAGCTGGCCAGCACCCTGGCCGCGGAGTTTGGCCCGCTGGGCTTTCGCGTATTCGTCGATTCGGCCCCGGTGCTCGAGCGCGCCCTGGGCCGTGATGCCGGCCTGGGCTGGATCGGCAAGCACACCTGCCTGATCGACAAACGCGGCGGCTCGTGGTTCTTCCTTGGCGAGATCTACATCGACCTGCCCCTGCCGGTGGATGCCCCGGCCAGCGCGCATTGCGGCAGCTGCACCCGCTGCATCGACATCTGCCCCACCGCCGCCATCATCGCCCCGCACCGGCTGGATGCGCGACGCTGCATTTCCTACCTGACCATCGAACATGAGGGCAGCATCGAGGAGCAGTTGCGCCCGTTGATCGGCAACCGTATCTACGGCTGCGACGACTGCCAGCTGGTCTGCCCGTGGAACAAGTTCGCCAAGCGCACCGACGAACCGGACTTCCGCGCCCGCAACCAGCTCGATACGGCCTCGTTGGCCGACCTGTTCGCCTGGGAGGAGGAGGAGTTCCTGCGCCGCACCGAGGGCAGCGCGATCCGCCGCTCCGGCCATGAACGCTGGCTGCGCAACATCGCCGTGGCCATGGGCAATACCCCCAGCCCCCTTCACCAGCAGTCCCTGCAGCGGCGTCTGGACCACCCTTCGGTGGTGGTCCGCGAGCACGTGCGCTGGGCCCTGGACCGTCATCAAGCGAGCGATTGGCCATGAGCAGCCGTGATGCCGTACTGACCCCGACCCAGCTCAACACCCTGGCCCGCAACCTGCTGGAAGACAGCTTCCCGGCCGTGTGGGTGGAAGGCGAACTGGGCAATGTCACCCGCCCCGCTTCGGGCCATCTGTACTTCACCCTCAAGGATGCCGGCGCCCAGGTACGGGCGGCGATGTTCAAGATGCGCGCCTCCACCCTGCGCTTTGCCCCGCGCGAAGGCCTGCGCGTGCTGTTGCGCGGCAAGCTCACCCTGTATGCCCCGCGCGGCGACTACCAGCTGGTGGTCGAGCACATGGAAGAAGCCGGCGAAGGCGCACTGCGCCGCGCCTTCGAGCAGCTCAAGGCCCGCCTGCAGGCCGAGGGCCTGTTCGATCCGGCGCGCAAGCGCGAACTGCCGCGGCATCCACAGCGCATCGCCCTGATCACCTCGCCCACCGGTGCAGCCGTGCGCGATGTGCTCAGTGTGCTGGGCCGCCGTTATCCGCTGCTGGAGGTGGACCTGCTGCCCAGCCTGGTCCAGGGTGACACCGCGGCTGCGCAGATCACCCGCCTGCTGCGCGCGGCCGATGCATCGGGCCGATACAGCATCATCGTGCTCACCCGCGGCGGCGGCTCGCTGGAGGACTTGTGGGCCTTCAATGACGAGGCCCTGACCCGGGCGGTAGCCGCCTGCCAGACCCCGGTGATCTCGGCCATCGGCCACGAGACCGATTTTTCCCTGACCGACTTTGCCGCCGACCTCCGTGCGCCCACCCCTTCTGCTGCCGCCGAACTGCTGGCCCCGGACCAGGCCGACCTGCGCGCCCGCCTGCGCCAGTTCGGCCGCGGCCTGTGGCAAGCCCAGCGCCGCAGCATGGAGCAGGCCAGCCAACGTACCGACCAGGCCTGGCTGCGCCTGCAGCGGCACAGCCCGCAGCAACACCTGCGCCTGCTCGGCCAACGCCAGGCCACCCTGCACAGCCGCCTGCAGGCACAGTGGCAGCACCAGCAGCACCTGCGCCAGCGTCAGCTCGATCAATTGCAGGCCCGCCTGCAGTGGCTGCATCCGGCCCGGCACCTGGACGCCTTGATCCAGCGCCAGCAGGTGCTGGGCCAACGCCTGCAGCGCGCGATCCAGGCCCGCCTGGATGAGCAGCAGCAACAACTGCTGCCCTTGCAGCTGCGCCTGGCGGGTCAACATCCCCGGCAACGGCTGGCACAGGCCAGCCAGCAACTGGCCAGCCTGGCCCGCTCACTGCACCTGGCCAGCCCGCTGGCCACGGTGGGCCGCGGCTATGCCCTGGCCACCGATGCCCAGGGCCAGCTGTTGCGATCGGTCCAGCAGGTCCAACCCGGCCAGCAGGTAAACCTGCAGCTGGCCGATGGCCGCCTGCAGGCCCAGGTCACCGAGATCGCCGCTGCCCCCACTGCCGACACCGGCAGCAACTGAAGGCCCCAGCAAAAACGGCCTGGCGGGGCATCCCCCGCCAGGCCGTCATCGATTGCCTGCTTACTGGGCGCTGGTGCAGAAACGCTGGCGGTACTCCATGGCCTTGGCCTGCAGGGCGGTCAGGTTCTGGATCCGGGTACCCGGGTTGGGATGGGTGGAGGAGAACTCCGGCGGCGCCTGGCCACCACTGGACTGGCTCATCCGCTCCCACAACGGCATCGCCTGCGCCGGGTCATAGCAGGCTGCTGCGGCCAGCATCAGCCCGACCTCGTCGGCCTGGGTCTCGTGCTCGCGCGCATACGGCAGCAGGTAGCCGTAGCCCATCGCCGCCATCACCATCTGCTGCTGTTGCGGGTCCATGCCACTGGCCGCCCCGGCCATCTGCCCGATCTGGGTCAGCTTTTGCTGGGCCATGCGCTGGGCGCCGTGACGCAGCAGGGCGTGGGCAATCTCATGGCCCATCACCACCGCCAGCGCATCCTCGCTCTGCGCCACCGGCAGCAGGCCGGTATACACGGCCATCTTGCCGCCCGGCAGGCAGAACGCATTGGCCTGGTCAGAGGCGATCACATTGACCTCCCAATCAAAATCCTGGGAGAAGTTGCTGGCCTGCAGGCCATTTTCCGCGGCCAGCGCTGCTTCCACCTCCGGCACCTTGGCAATCAGGCGCTGGGCAATGGCCCGCACCTGCTGGGCCTGCGGCGTATTGGGGTCGATCGGCCGCTCCTGGCTGAGGATTTCCTGGTAGGCCTGCAGGCCCATCGCCTTTTCCTGGCTGGCATCCAGCCCGGCATCGATGAGCACCTTCTCCCCGGTATACGGGTCCACCGTCCGGTTGGAGAAGTAATAGCAGCCACCGTAGACGGCGAAGCCAAGCAGGATGATCCAGCGGATGCCACCGCCACGCCGCCGCCCCTGCGTGGGCTGGCGGCCATTGTTGTTGCCAAAGGAGTTGTTCATTGACTGCCGGCCTCGCTGCTCTGTCCTGGGCCGATGGTACTGCCGCGCAGGGCGTTGTGGCATCAGTGCCGGCTCACAGGCCGCGCACCACCCGGAAGCCGATCCGCGCATTGGTCACATCCGACTCCTGCAGCCAGCGCCAGGCCGCACGCGACTGCAATGGGGAGTTGGCCCAGTTGGCACCGCGCACCACCCGCCGCCGGCACCCCGGGTTGTACCAGGCCACCCCATCGGCCGGTGCCCGCCGGTAGCTGGCATGCCAGCAATCGGCCACCCATTCAGACAGGTTGCCTTCCATGTCATACAGGCCAAACGGGTTGGCAGCAAAACTGCCGGCCGGTGCCGCGCCCCACCAGCCATCGGCATAACCGGCGAAGGCATTGGCCCAGCGCCGCCCGGTGGGCGATACATCGCCATCACCGGTGAAGTTGCCACTCAGTGCCGGTGGCGTGGACGCATTGCCCCACGGGTAGCGCCCCTGACGCCCGGCGCGCAGGGCATATTCGAACTCGGCCTCGCTGGGCAGGCGGTAGTAATGCCCGGTCTGTTCGGACAGCCACGCCGCATAGGCTTCGGCATCGCGCACGCTGACATGCATCACCGGCGCATCGCCCGGTGCCGGCATACCCAGGTAATCGTTGCGCCAGTCCACCCCGCTGCGGCGCAGGAAATTGCCGGTGCGCGGCTCATACACCACCGAATGACCGCGCCGGGTGGCACGCGGGCGGGCACCGGCAGATTGCACGAACTGGCCGAACTGGGCCACGGTGACCTCGGTGGCCGCCAGGGCAAAGCCACGTTCGAAACGAACCGGATGCAGTGGCTGCTCGGCCTCCACCGCGCCGGCCTCGTCCTCGGCCGCCCCCATCAGGAAATGGCCGTGCGGCACCACCACCATCTGCGGGGCGAACCCGCCATCACGCAGGCGGTCACGCAATACCTGGCCGGGAGCGAACAAGCCGTAACGGGTTGCAAGCTCGATCCGCCAGGCCAGCTGCTGCATGCGCGGGTCATCGGGAAGGGCGATATCCTGGCCGAACGCCAGCTTCTGGCTGGCTGCACGCAGCCCGGCCGCGCTCTGCAGATCCTGCAGCCCTGCCCGCAACAAACCGGCAACACGCACATCGCGCATCGCCTCGATCCGCTGGCCCGCTTCGGCCACCGTACCAACCGGATCGCGCAGGCGTGCGGCACGCTCCAGCAGACGCTGCGCAGCAGCAAAATCTGCCACTGCCGCCTGCTCTTCGGCCTGGCGCAGCAGCGCACTTTCCACCGCCGCCACCCCTTGCAGGGCCCGCACATCATCCGCGCGGATCTCCAGTACCTGTTCGAAATCGGCCAACGCACCGGCCCCATCCAGGCCGAGCTGGCCACGACGCAAAGCCGCTTCGCCGCGCCGGTTCAGGGCCACCCGCTGGCGTGCCTGTTCCAGCGCCTGCTGCATCTGGGCCAGATCAGCGGCATCGGGCTCCAGCCGGGTCAATACCTGCAGGCGCAATCCCGCCTGGGCCAGGGCCACACGCTGCCGCTCGGGCTGTTCCAGCAATGCGATGAACTGATCATGCAGGCGTTTGCGCAGCTGGGTGCGCTGGCTGAGCAGCTGCCGATCCTGCGGGCGCAACTGCTGCATGGCCAGCAACAACGGCACAGCCGACTGCCCATCCTCGTACAGCCGCCCCTGGGCCAGGGCCTGACGCAGCGCCCGACGCGCCTGCGCCCATTGGGACGGATCCACTTCGGCCTGCGGCATGACCCAGACAACGGCCGCAGGCTCGTTGTCCAGCTGTGTCTGCGGGGCAGCGATCACCGGAGCAATGGCTTCACGCTGCGGGGCGTGTACGGTGGTCTTCGGGGCACCGGCAGCGGCCGGCTCGACGCGGTCGTCGCAGCCGGCGCACAGCACGCCACCCAACAACGCCCCCAGCAACAGCCCCCGATGCCGCGTAGCGGTCCTGTGCCACACCCTCATCAACATCCACCTTCCAGCCATCGCCAGCACATAGGCTATCCTCGCACCCCCGACATTGCAGTACACATTCCCACGTGGCCACCTGGATCAACTCCCCCGAACAGCTCGATGCCTATCTGGCGCTGCGCCCCACCCGCATCGGCCTGGATACCGAATTCATCCGTGAGCGCACCTACTGGCCGCAGCTGGCCCTGGTGCAGATGGCCGTGGAGCAGCACATCCTGTTGATCGACCCACTGCAGCCGGGCATGACTGACGCCTTGCGCCCGTGGCTGGAGGACACCTCGATCACCAAGATCATGCACAGCGCCAGCGAGGACCTGGTGGCCTTCCAGCATGCCTGCGGCTGCGTCCCGCGACCGCTGTTCGACACCCAGATTGCCGCCGCCCTGAGCGGCATCGGTGCCGGCATGGGCTACCAGAAGCTGGTGGCCCACATCACCGGGGTGGAGCTGGAAAAGGGCGAGCAGCGTTCGGACTGGATGCGCCGCCCACTGAGCGATTCGCAGCTGCATTACGCCGCTGCGGACGTGGTGCACCTGTTTGCCATGCATGACCACCTGCTGGCCCGCCTGGAGCAGCAGCAACGCAGCCACTGGCAGGACGAAGATGCCGCCCGTCTGGTCGACGGCGTGGCCAACGACGACGGCGAGCTGTGGCCGCACCTGTCGCTGCGCGCGGCGCAGTTCATGGATGCGCCGGCGCAACGCGTGTTGCTGCGCCTGCTGCGCTGGCGCGACATCCAGGCACGCAAGAGCGACAAGCCGCGCAGCTGGATCCTGGACAACGAACTGGCCTGCAGCCTGGCCAAGGCCCCGCCGGCCACCCCGCAGGCACTGCAGGCCATCCTGGAGCGTAACCCCAAGGCCCCGCGCAAACTGGCCGATGCCCTGTGGCAGGCATTGTCCACCCCGGCCAGCGACGAGACCGACATGCCGCTGGCCGTGGACAACAGCGACCGCTTCCGCAACCCGCTCAAGCGCCTGCAGCAGGCCGTGGCCACGCATGCCGCGCAACTGGGCCTGCCCGATGGCGTACTGGCCTCGCGCAAGCAATTGGAAGCGTGGCTTGAACAGCGCCATCCCCCGGCCACGCTGACCGCCTGGCGGCGCACTGAACTGACCGCACTGCTCACTCCGTTGCTGCCCTGAGAAAATCTCTTCACAGTGCTTGCCAAATGTTAAAACGCTGCGTATGATTTGCCTTCTTCGCAGAACGCGAAGCTTGTTGGCCGAGTAGCTCAGTTGGTAGAGCAGGGGATTGAAAATCCCCGTGTCGGCGGTTCGATTCCGTCCTCGGCCACCATCATCAAAAGCGCCCCGCAACGGCGCTTTTTTTGTGCCCGCAGACTGGCCACCCATTGCCCGCGCCAGCTTCCGCAACCCTGACAGCACCGCCCCACACTCGCCCACGACACTTGATCCACCCCGGCAGCGGGCGTAGATTGACTGCCCATGGGGCGGTAGCTCAGCTGGGAGAGCGTCGCGTTCGCAATGCGAAGGTCGGGAGTTCGATCCTCCTCCGCTCCACCATCACCAAGCCGGTTACGGCCGGCACCAGCATCAAAACGAAATCCGTGCATTGCGTATTACGTTTCCAATGCCTTGCCGATTTCAACCCAAAAGCAGCATGCGTGAAATTTCTTCACAAAACGCTTGCACGTGCAGTGCACGCTGGGTATTATTTCCACATCGCAGCGACATGCAGCGATTGCTGGCCGAGTAGCTCAGTTGGTAGAGCAGGGGATTGAAAATCCCCGTGTCGGCGGTTCGATTCCGTCCTCGGCCACCATATCAAACCCGCCTATCGGCGGGTTTTTTATTGCCCGCAATTGCTGGTCCGATTCCAGACCTGCCGACGATTCCTGCACAATATGTGCCCGGCACAGGTCTATACCTGACTGCCAAAACCCATACGCAGTAGTATGCTTGGACGGTATCGTCAGCGAGGTGTTGTCATGCGCGCACGTGTCATTGTTTCGGCCCTGCTGGCCAGTCTGCTTGTTGCCTGCAGCAGCGGGCCGGTCAAGCGCGTCTCCCCGCCCCAGGCCAGCCTGAGCCAGCTCACGGTCAAGGCCGATGGCCAGTGGCAGCTGGACCTGCGCCTGCAGAACTTCAGCACCATGGGCATGCGCTTTGAGGCACTGCAGCTGGAACTGCGCAGCGGCGATGAGCTGATCGCCAATCTTGATGCCCGTCCGGGCCTGGTGGTCGGTGCCGAATCCGGCGACGTCTACCGGCTGGACATCCAGCCCAATGCCCACGGCCGCCTGTTGGCCGCCACCGCCCTGGCCGATGCACGCAGCCTGCCCTACCAGCTCAGCGGCAAGCTGGATGCCGGCCCGGAGGATGGCCGCAGCCGCCAGTACCCGATCACCTTCCGCAGCACCCTGCATCCGGCACCCGGCCTGCCCGGCGTGCTGCGCTGACCCCTCACCCACCCTCCCCCATCCGGGCACTGCACACAGTGCGCCCACTGCACGAGGCATGACGCCATGAGTACCTACACCGCTCCGCTCAACGACATCCGCTTCGCCCTCCATGACGTGATCAAGGTCGAACCGCTGTTTGCCAAGATGGGCTTTGACGACGCCAATGCCGAGCTGATCGACGCCGTCCTGGAAGAAGCCGCACGCTTCAGCAACACCGTGCTGTCCCCGCTCAACGCGGTCGGCGACCAGCACGGCTGCAAGCTGGACAAGACCAGCCATGAGGTGACCACGGCACCGGGCTTCAAGCAGGCCTACCAGCAGTTCGTGGAAGGCGGCTGGACCGGCCTGACCTCGGCGGTGGAGTACGGCGGCCAGGGTATGCCCGAGACCTTGGGCATGGCCACCAGCGAAATGGTGTCCGGCGGCAACCTGGCCTGGAGCCTGTTCCCGCTGCTGTCCCACGGCGCGGTCGAGGCCCTCAAGCACTACGGCCAGGACTGGCAGAAGGAAGTGTTCCTCAAGCCGCTGGTGGAAGGCACCTGGACCGGCACCATGTGCCTGACCGAGCCGCACGCCGGCACCGATCTGGGCCTGCTCAAGACCCGTGCCGAACCCAACGCCGATGGTTCCTACGCCATCACCGGCACCAAGATATTCATCACCGCCGGCGAGCACGACCTGGTCGACAACATCGTGCATCTGGTGCTGGCCAAGCTGCCTGACGCCCCGGCCGGCCCGAAGGGCATCTCGCTGTTCGTGACCCCCAAGTTCAAGGTTGGCCAGGATGGCGTGGTCGGTGAGCGCAATGCCCTGCATTGCGGTGCACTGGAGCACAAGATGGGCATCCATGGCAGCTCGACCTGCGTAATGAACTTCGATGGCGCCCAGGGCTGGCTGGTGGGCGAGCCGCACAAGGGCCTGCAGGCGATGTTCGTGATGATGAACTCCGCCCGCCTGGGCGTGGGCATCCAGGGCCTGTCGCAGTCCGAACGCGCCACCCAGGGCGCCCTGCGCTATGCCCGTGAACGCCTGCAGTCGCGTGCGCCGAAGGGGGCAATCAACCCGGACAAGCCGGCCGACCCGATCATCGCCCAGCCCGACGTGCGCCGCATGCTGCTGACCAACAAGGCACTGACCGAAGGCGGCCGCCTGCTGGCCATCCATGCCTATACCCAGCTCGATGCCGCCCAGCATGCCAAGGACCCGGCCGAACGCGAGCAGGCCAATACCCTGGTCAGCTTCCTGACCCCGATCACCAAGGCCTGCCTCACCGAGTGGAGCATCGAAGCCACCTACAACGGCATCCAGGCCTTCGGCGGCCATGGCTTCATTGCCGAGCACGGCATGGAACAGCTGGCCCGTGATGCGCGCATCCTGACCCTGTATGAAGGCACCACCGGCATCCAGGCCCTGGACCTGATCGGGCGCAAGACCGCGATGACCCAGGGCGCCGGCCTGAAGCTGTTCCTGGCCGAGGTGGAGCAGTTCATCAAGGACAACGCCGGCAACCCGCTGCTGGCCGAATTCCTGCCGGTGCTCGGCGCCAAGGCCAACGAATGGGGCAAGCTGACCATCGATGTGGTCACCCGCGCAGCCAGCAACCCGGAAGAGCTGGGTGCCGCCTCCAACGACTACCTGTTCTATTCCGGCTATGTGGTGCTGGCCTACTGGTGGGCACGCAGCGTGGCGGCCACCGCCAATTCCAGCCAGACCGACGCGTTCAAGCAGGCCAAACTGGAAACCGCACGCTTCTACTATGCCCGCATCCTGCCGCGCACCCTGAGCCATGCCGCCGGCATTGCCGCCGGCGCCGACAGCCTGATGGCCATGGACCAGGCACGTTTCGACGCCTGATCCAGGCGCAGCCCGGTAGCAGCAGCAAGGCGGCCACATGGCCGCCTTGTTGTTTTCAAGCCATGGCACCGGGGCAGTTGTCGACAGGCTGTCACCTGCACGGGTATAACCTGAGAGGCGATGGAGACAGACAGCCCCCTGCAGCGTCTGATCGACACCGCAGCCCCGGTTGCGGCAGACCTGCCGATACACACGTCGCCCCCCGCCCTCCCGGTACGCCTGCTGGCCCTGGATGCCCACGGCCGCGTGCTGGAATGGATTTCCTGGCAACAGGCCACCTGCCTGTACAGCCGCGATGCCGTGGCCTGGACCCTGGGCGACCCCTGCCTGCGTGTGCATGGCGGCACCAGCCGGCTCAGCGGCCTGCGTACCTATCTGGACCTGCATCCGATCATTGCCGCACGTGGCCATGCCCGCACCCGCGCCATCGACCCCACCCCGCACCTGAGCAATGGCGCCCTGTTTGCCCGCGACCACTTCCTGTGCCTGTACTGCGGCCAGCAGTTCGCGCGTGGCCAGTTGACCCGTGACCACGTCGTGCCGCTGTCCCATGGCGGCGCGGACAGCTGGGAAAACGTGGTCAGTGCCTGCGGCCACTGCAATGCACGCAAGGCAGCGCGCACCCCGGCGCAGGCCCGCATGCCCCTGCTCGCCGTGCCCTACAGCCCGAGCTGGGTGGAGCACATGATCCTGTCCAACCGCCACATCCTGGCCGACCAGATGGCCTTCCTGACTGCCCAGCTGCCACGTCGCCGCCGCGGTGCTCGATGAACCCGGCGACAACCACGCCGGTTCTCCGCCCAGTGTTCACCATCGTCTGCTTGCCGCCTTTGCCTGCCACGGTGACAATACCTGTTGCTTCAGAGCCTGCAGACAGATGATCGATCCGACCCGCTACCCGCGCCTTTCGCGCATTTCCACGCCCGCCGACCTGCGTCGCTTCGACGAGGACCAGCTGGTGGCCGTGGCCGAAGAGCTGCGGGCCTACCTGATCGAATCGGTGGGCAAGAGCGGCGGCCATTTCGCCGCCGGCCTGGGCGTGATCGAACTGACCGTGGCCCTGCATTACCTGTATGACACCCCGGTGGACCAGCTGGTCTGGGATGTCGGCCACCAGACTTATCCGCACAAGATCCTGACCGGGCGTCGCGACAGCATCCACACGGTCAAGCAGAAGGACGGCGTGGCGCCGTTTCCCAAGCGCGAGGAAAGCGAGTACGACACCTTCGGTGTCGGTCATTCCTCCACCTCGATCTCCGCCGCCCTGGGCATGGCCATTGCCAACCAGGCCCGTGGCGACAAGCGCCGCGCCGTGGCCGTGATCGGCGATGGCGCAATGACCGCGGGCATGGCCTTCGAGGCCCTGGCCCACGCCGGCGGCATGGATGACGAACCCAACGTGCTGGTCATCCTCAACGACAACAACATGTCCATCTCCGAGGCCGTCGGTGGACTGACCAAGATGCTTGGCCGCGCCACTGCCAGCCGCACCTTCAATGCGCTGCGCGAAGGCGGCAAGAAGATCCTCGGCGACAAGCGCCACAGCCCGCCGGCACGCTTCGTCAAGCGCTGGGAAGAACAGTGGAAGGGCATGTTCGTGCCCTCCACCGCGTTTGAACAGATGGGCTTCCATTACACCGGCCCGATCGACGGCCATGACCTGCCGCGCCTGCTGTCCACCCTGCGCAACCTGCGCGATGCCAAGGGCCCGCAGCTGCTGCACATCATGACCACCAAGGGCAAGGGCTACGAGCCGGCCGAGGGCGACCAGATCGGTTACCACGCGGTGGGTCCGTTCGACCCGTCCAAGGGCCTGCCGACCAAGGCCGCACCGAAGAAGCCGACCTATACCGATGTGTTCAGCGACTGGCTGTGCGATGCCGCCGCGGCCGAACCGCTGCTGCTGGGCATCACCCCGGCCATGCGCGAGGGCTCGGGCCTGGTGCGCTTCTCGCGCGAGTACCCGCAGCGCTACTTCGATGTGGCCATTGCCGAACAGCACGCCGTGACCCTGGCCGCCGGCATGGCGACCCAGGGCAGCAAGCCGGTGGTGGCGATCTACTCCACCTTCCTGCAGCGCGCCTATGACCAGCTGGTACATGACGTGGCCACGCAGAACCTGGACGTGCTGTTTGCCATCGACCGTGCCGGCGTGGTCGGCCCGGACGGCGCCACCCACGCCGGCAACCTGGACCTGAGCTACCTGCGCTGCGTGCCCAACATGGTGGTGATGGCGCCGGCCGACGAGGCCGAATGCCGGCAGATGCTCTCCACCGGCCTGGCCTTCAAGGGCCCGGCAGCGGTGCGCTATCCGCGTGGCAGCGGCACCGGCGTTGCCGCCGGCACGGATCTGTCGACCCTGCCCATCGGCAAGGCGCAGCTGCGCGTGAGTGGGCACAAGCTGGCCATTCTGGCCTTTGGTGCCTGCGTGCCGTTTGCTGAAACCGTTGGCCGCGAACTGGGCCTGAGCGTGGTCAACATGCGCTTCATCAAGCCCCTGGACCGGCAGATGCTGCTGGAACTGGCCAGCAGCCACGAGGGTTTCATCACCGTGGAAGACAACGTGGTGGCCGGCGGCGCCGGTTCGGCCGTGGCCGAGCTGCTCAATGCCGAAGGCGTGCTGCGTCCGATCCTGCAGCTGGGCCTGCCCGATGCCTACCAGCATCACGCCAGCCGCGAGGATCTGCTGGCCGAAGCCGGCATCGATGCGGCCGGCATCCGTGCGGCCATCCTCAAGCGCTGGCCGCAGCTGGCCGCACAGCCGCCACTCACTGCCGCAGGTTGAGCCACACACCCCTGTTGCCTGCCGCTGGCAGGCAGCAGGGCCTGCACATCCGCGCCACGGCCTGCGCGGCATGATCCGGTGATCGACAAGGACAGGCGTTGATCATGGCGACCCTGTACTGCTACTCACCAGTACGTGCACAAGCAGTCACCCTGCTGCCCGGCCGCGACAGCGACAACCCACTGGATGTACTGGCCGCCTTTGACGGCCTGCCCGAGCAGACCTTCCTGATCGATGCCGGGCAACTGGAACGGGTCCGCGAACAACTGGCCTGCACGCCGTCGGCCGACACCATCTGGGGCCTGGATCCCACCGATGCACTGCTGAGCAATCTGGGCGTGCATCCGGGTGTGCAGGCCAGCCAGCTCTGGCTGCGGGTCCGCCCGCCCTACACCATGAGCCATGCCCAGGCCCTGCATCTGTTCATGCCGGCGGATGTGGACGTGGAGACCAAGCCCGCTGACGCCAAGCCAGCCCGGCAATCAGCGCAGGCCTGAGCCGGCCAGCTGCGCGCCCAGCCAGACCGCCAGCAACCCTCCTCCCAGGCTGCTGGCCAGATACAGCAAGGCACCGGCCGGGCGCGCATCACGTGCCATCACCAGCAGCTCCACCATCAGGCTGGAAAAGGTGGTCAGCCCACCCAGAAAACCCACCACCAGCAGGGCACGCCACAGGCCTGCCTGCGGGTGGTCGTGCAGGCGCACCAGCAGATAGCCCGCGGCGAATGCACCGGCCACATTGACCAGCAAGGTCGGCCACGGCCAGCCGCCCTGCAGTTGGCGCAGCAGGCCAGCGCCCACCCACCAGCGCAGGCCGGCACCCAAGGCGCCGCCGAGCATCACCCAGAGCAGGGTCAGGCCGCTGCCGGACGCCATCAGCGCTTGCCTTTCGCGTTGTCGCCCACGCCATCACGTGCCGCCCGGGCGCGCGCCTGCTGGCGCTGTTCACGCAGGCGGTCGAGCTTTTCCTTGAGTTTGATTTCCATGCCGCGCGCCACCGGCTGGTAGTACACCTTCTCATCCAACGCATCCGGCAAGGCCGTCTGCTCCAGGGCCACCCCGCCCTCCACGTCATGGTCGTACTGGTAGCCGGCACCGTAGCCGAGCTGGGTCATCAGCTTGGTCGGCGCATTGCGCAGGTGCAGCGGCACCGGCAGGCTGCCCAGCGCGGTGACGTCGGCCCGGGCCGCCTTCAGGGCCATGTAGCTGGCATTGGACTTGGCCGTACTGGCCAGGTAGATGGCCAGGTTGGACAGGGCGATATGCGCCTCGGGCGGGCCGATGCGCTCGTAGGCGTTCCAGACGTTCAGGGCCATCTCCAGCGCCCGCGGGTCGGCCAGGCCGATATCCTCCACCGCCATGATGGTCATCCGCCGCAGCAGGTAGGACGGATCACAGCCACCGTCGAGCATGCGTGCCAGCCAGTAGATCGCCCCGTCCGGGTTGGAGCTGCGCACCGATTTGTGCAACGCCGAGATCTGGTCGTAGAACTGCTCGCCACTCTTGTCGAAACGGCGGGTGCGATCGGCCAGCACCTGCACCAGGGTGGCCTCGGTGACCACCCCGCCCTCATCGACCGCCAGTTCGGCGGCGATTTCCAGCAGGGTCAACGCGCGCCGCACGTCACCATCGGCAGCACTGGCGATCTGCAGCAGCAGCTCATCGGTGACGCTGATGGACTGCTGGCCCAGCCCGCGCTGCGGGTCCTGCAACGCCCGGCGCAAGGCAATGACCACATCCTGCGGTGACACCGCCTCCAGCACATGCACCCGGCAGCGCGACAGCAGTGCCGAGTTCAATTCGAAGGAGGGATTTTCGGTGGTGGCACCGACAAAGATGATGGTGCCGCGCTCGATATGCGGCAGGAAGGCATCCTGCTGGCTCTTGTTGAAGCGGTGCACCTCGTCCACGAACAGCACCGTGCGCCGCCCCTGGGCAAAGCGGTTGGCGGCCTCGGCCAGTACCTGGCGCACCTCCGGCAAGCCGGCCAGCACCGCCGAGATGGCGCGGAATTCGGCATCGGCATAGCGGGCCAGCAGCAGTGCCAGGGTGGTCTTGCCGCAACCCGGCGGCCCCCACAGGATCATCGAATGCACCCGCCCCGATTCCACCGCCCGGCGCAGGGCGCTGTCGGCGGCCATCAGGCGGCGTTGGCCAACCACCTCGTCCAGGCTGGCCGGGCGCATGCGTTCGGCCAGCGGACGCGCAGGTTCATGACCGGCACCGCTGAGCAGGTCAGGCTGATCGGACGGGAAGGAAGAATGCGAACGGGCCACCGGACAAGTGTACCCGGTGGCCCGCTGGTTTACGCCGTGACAGACGGTTGCTGGTTACGGCTCGCCGACCACGTCCACGCCCGCCGGCGGGGTGAAGCTGAAGGTGGAACCGGCAAAGCGCGGGTTGCGCTTCCAGTTGCTGAAGTTGATCACCGTACGCTGGCCCAGGCTGTCCAGGATTTCCATGCGGGCCAGGCCCTGGGCATTGAAGCCCAGCGAGGCGTAATCAAAGTTGGCGTCCTGCCCGGCCTTGGGGCTGAGCGCCAGCCAGTTCAGGCCATCACGCGGAGCGGCCTCTTCGCTGAGGTCGTACTGGCGCTCGAGCAGGGCCGGGTTGACCAGCGCCGCCAGCGGACTGTTGCGCTCTTCCTCGCCCTGCGCACGCACGGTGACCTGCTCCAGGTCCGGCTCGTAGGCCCAGACCCGGCGGCCATCGGCGATGATCAGCTGCGCATGCGGGCTGACATATTCCCAACGCAGCTGGCGCGGGGCCGAGACGGCCACACGACCACTGGAACGCTCCTTGACCCGGCCACGGCTGTCGGTGACCTGCTGGCTGAACTGGCCATCCAGGCCCTGCAGGCCGGTAGTGAAACGGGTCAGGTCAGCACGTCCACCGGCCTGGGCCGGCAGGGCAATCAGGGCGGCGCTGGACAATGCGACAGCAGCAACAAGAGTACGGATCGTCAGCTGCATGGGACACCTGTGATGTGGGATGGTTGCAGTGTGTGCGCAGCAACCTGAATGCGCGTATACAGATTGCCGGCTGAGATAACAGGCGTGCGGCCGCAGGTCATACGGACCCGCAGCCAACCGCCAGTACAGCAACTGACAGACCGGCCTCCGCGGTCAGTTGGACGGCGGCGGCGGTGCGATGACCTTGCGGTCGCCATTGTGTTCGGGCGCGGACACGATCCCGGCCGACTCCATCGCCTCGATCAAACGCGCGGCGCGGTTGTAGCCGATCTTGAGCCGGCGCTGCACCCCGGAAATCGAGGCCCGGCGCGACTCGGTGACGATGCGCACGGCATCGTCGTACAGCGGGTCGGACTCATCACCACCACCGCCACCGCTCTCCGGCAGGCCGGTAGCGCCGACCACGGTGCCATCGCCCATGGTCTGCACCTCGTCGAGCACGCCATCCACATACACCACCGGCCCGGACGCCTTCAGGTCCTCGACCACGCGGTGCACTTCCTCATCAGAAACAAAGGCGCCATGCACTCGCTCGGGCAAGGCGGTACCCGGCGGCAGGTAGAGCATGTCACCGTTGCCGAGCAGGGCCTCGGCGCCGCTCTGGTCCAGGATGGTGCGCGAGTCGATCTTGGAGGACACCTGGAAGCCGATGCGGGTCGGGATGTTGGCCTTGATCAGGCCGGTGATCACGTCCACCGACGGGCGCTGGGTGGCCAGGATCAGGTGCATGCCGGCCGCACGTGCCTTCTGTGCCAAGCGCGCAATCAGCTCTTCGACCTTCTTGCCGACGATCATCATCATGTCGGCAAATTCGTCGATGAAGATCACGATGTAGGGCATCGGCTCCAGCTCGCGCGGCATCTCGCCGGCTTCCGGATTGGGCTTGAACAGCGGGTCCATCAGCGGCTGCCCGGCCTCTGCGGCCTCGCGCACCTTCTTGTTGAAGCCGGCCAGGTTGCGCACGCCCACCGCGCTCATCAGCTTGTAGCGGCGCTCCATTTCGGCCACGCACCAGCGCAGGCCGTTGGCGGCCTCCTTCATGTCGGTGACCACCGGCGCCAGCAGGTGCGGAATGCCCTCGTAGACACTCAGCTCGAGCATCTTCGGGTCGATCATCAGCATGCGCAGGTCTTTCGGGCTGGCCTTGAACAGCAGGCTGAGCACCATCGCATTGACCGCCACCGACTTGCCCGAACCGGTGGTACCGGCCACCAGCAGGTGCGGCATGCGGGCCAGGTCGGCCACGGTCGGGCGGCCGCCGATGTCCTTGCCCAGGGCCAAGGTCAGCACACTGGCCGACTTGTCATATTCCTTGGAGCGCAGCAGCTCGGACAGGAAGATCATCTCGCGGCTGACGTTGGGAATCTCCAGACCCACCACCGACTTGCCCGGGATCACGTCGACCACGCGCACCGACTTCACGCTCAGGCCGCGGGCGATGTCCTTGTCCAGCGAGGAGATCTGGCTGACCTTGACCCCCGGTGCCGGCTCGATCTCGAAACGGGTGATCACCGGGCCCGGATAGGCACCGACCACCTGGGCCTCGATGCGGAAATCCTTGAGCTTGAACTCGATCTGGCGCGACAGGGTTTCCAGGGTCTGCGCGTCATACCCGGCCGGCTGCGGCTTGGGGTCATCGAGCAGCGACAGCGACGGCAACTCGCCACTGGCCTCGGTGCGCACGCCGGAGAACATCGGGATCTGGGTCTCGCGCTTGGCCCGCTCGCTCTTTTCCACCACCGGCGCGGCCGGCGGCTCGATGCGTACCGGCTCGCGCTTGGCCCGCACCTCGGCATCGACCTTGCGCACCACCTCGCGCTCCTCGCGTGCGGCACGGGCCTGCTTGATCTCCACCGCCTGCTTCTGGCCGCGCTCCAGCATCGGCCCCAGGGCCAGCACCCACTTGCCGATGCGCTCCATCAGTGCCAGCCAGCTCAAGCCGGTGGCCAGGGTGATCGAGGCCAGCAGCAGCATGATCACGAACAGGTTGCTGCCCAGCGGGCCGAAGGCGGCGCTGAGCGAATTGCTGACCAGGCGGCCGAGGATGCCACCGGCCTGGGCCACATCGCCATTGAACAGGCGCAGGTGCAGAAAGCCGGCACCAGCCACGATGAAACCGACCAGGCCAATCAGGCGCAGGGCCGGCTCCAGCTCGCCCTCTTCGCGTGGCTGGCTGCGACGGGCGCCGAACAGCGCATACCACGCCGCCACGCCGAGGATCAGCGGCAACAGGAAGGCCAGGTAGCCAAGCAGCTGCATCAGCACGTCAGCCGTCCACGCACCGAACAGCCCACCCACATTGTGCAGCGGGCCGACCACGGCGCCGGTGCGCGACCAGCCCGGGTCTTCGGCCGAATAGGTGAACAGACAGGCCACCAGGTACAGCAGGGCCGGGGCGATGGCAATCAGGCTCAGGTCGCGCCAGAACCGCTGCAGGCCTGCCGCCAGCGCCGGCCCACTGGACCGGGGCGCCGCGCCTGCCTTGCCTGCCGTCTTGCCGTTGTCACTGATCCGCTTGGCCACTTGCGCCCGATCCTTGAGAAAAGTCACGTTACTTGTTGATGGTAAACGATGGCGCGCACCGGCGCTGTGCCGGCACGGGTAACCGGGCCCAGTCCGCGGGCGCATGGCCGGATCACGCTGTTGCACACGCCCGGCTTGATCGCAGGCCGCTCTCACGCCACGCTATGGTCTGTTGGCGCCTGTGCGCCTGTTCAACGATTCTGCGAGCCTTTATGAGCACTCCGAAGCATATCCGCCTGTTGATCCTGGGTTCCGGCCCCGCCGGCTGGACCGCCGCTGTCTATGCCGCCCGCGCCAACCTCAAGCCGGTGGTGATCACCGGCCTGCAGCAGGGCGGCCAGCTGATGACCACCACCGAAGTGGACAACTGGCCCGGCGATGCGCACGGCCTGATGGGCCCGGACCTGATGGCACGCATGCAGGCCCATGCCGAACGCTTCGACACCGAAGTGATCTTCGACCAGATCCACAGCGCCGACCTGTCCAAGCGTCCGTTCACCCTGACCGGCGACAACGGCACCTATACCTGCGATGCGCTGATCCTGGCCACCGGCGCCACCGCCAAGTACCTGGGCATCCCCTCCGAAGAAGCCTTCAAGGGCCGCGGCGTGTCGGCCTGCGCCACCTGTGACGGTTTCTTCTACCGCGACCAGGACGTGATCGTGGTCGGCGGCGGCAACACCGCCGTGGAAGAGGCCCTGTACCTGTCCAACATCGCGCGCAAGGTCTACCTGGTCCACCGCCGCGACACCCTGCGTGCGGAAAAGATCATGCAGGACAAACTGTTTGCCAAGGTTGCCGCCGGCAAGATCGAAACCGTATGGCACCACGAGGTCGACGAAGTGCTGGGCAACGAGATGGGCGTGACCGGCGTGCGCGTCAAGTCCACCCTGGACGGCAGCACCCGTGACATCGATGCCCATGGCTTCTTCGTGGCCATCGGCCACCAGCCCAACACCGGCCTGTTCACCGGCCAGCTGGAGATGGACAACGGCTACCTGAAGATCGCCTCGGGCATCAGCGGCAATGCCACCGCCACCTCGGTGGAAGGTGTGTTCGCCGCCGGCGATGTCACCGACCAGCACTACCGCCAGGCCATCACCTCGGCCGGCTTCGGCTGCATGGCCGCACTGGATGCCGAGCGCTGGCTCGACGCCCAGGCCACCAAGTAAGGCCCCTAGGCCGGGGCGCCTGACAGTACCCCGGCCCTTGTGCGATGAGCATCCGCGTCCCCTGGCAACTGGACAGCGACCCGGCCGCACCTTTTCCGCCGGCTGACACCGCCCTGCGCGAACCCGATGGCCTGCTGGCCATCGGCGGCGACCTGCAGCCCGAACGCCTGCTGCGCGCCTATGCCGGCGGCATCTTCCCGTGGTCATCGCCGGGCGAACCGCTGCTGTGGTGGTCACCGGACCCACGCACCGTGTTCGATACCGCGGCTTTTTGCCTCTCGCGCAGCAACCGGCGTCAACTGCGCCGCCACGCCTGGCACCTGCAGGTGGACAGCGCCTTTGATGCGGTCATCGGCCAGTGCGCGCATATCGCCCGCCCGGGCCAGCGCGGCACCTGGATCGATGCCGACATGCTCGCCGCCTACCGCCAGCTGCACCGCCTGGGCCACGCCCACAGCTTCCAGGTCCATGGCGCAGATGGCCAGCTGGTCGGCGGCCTGTATGGCGTGTCCGTGGGCCGGATGTTCTTTGCCGAAAGCATGTTCAGCGCGCTGCCCGGCGCCTCCAAACTGGCCCTGGCTGGCGCCTGCCATTGGCTGGCGCGCTGGCAGATGCCGCTGCTGGACGCCCAGGTGCACAACCCGCACCTGGCCCTGCTAGGTGCCGGCAGCCTGCCACGGCGCGATTTCCTGCACGCGATCACCGGGCTGTGCGGGCAGCCGGGCATGGTCGGCAACTGGCAGCAGCGCGCCGGCATCATCGATGCTGCCAGCCTGTTGAACTGAACAAAAAAACAGCAGACTTTGCACCACCGGCGCGGAGCGGGTAAAATCCTCGGCTTACCCGGCCCGTTGGCCGCACAGAACGACACAGGATTACATGTCGAAAGACGACTCCATTGAGTTCGAAGGTACCGTCAGCGAGACCCTGCCGAACACCACCTTCCGCGTCCGCCTTGAAAATGGCCATGAGATCATTGCCCATATTTCCGGCCGCATGCGCAAGAACTACATCCGCATCCTGACCGGCGACCGGGTCAAGGTTGAAATGACCCCGTACGACCTGACCAAGGGACGCATCACCTACCGCATGAAGTAAGCGGTTGGTTGATCCAACAAAAAAGCCAGCTCGCGCTGGCTTTTTTGCGTGCGTGGAATATCCCCCCGCTCCTGCCGGCCAGGCCCTGCACCGCCGGCGCGATGCCCTGCCGGCAAGGCAGAGCATCGCTTGGGTGCGCCTCGTCAGGCCGGCAGTGCCTTGCTGTAAGCCGCCGATGCCGGCGACAGCACATCCACCACCAGCTCGCCGTTGCGCACATCCACCTGGGCCCGGCCACCGTCCACCAGCGCGCCGAACAGCAGTTCGTCGGCCAGCTTGCGCTTGATCCGGTCCTGGATGACCCGGGTCATCGGCCGCGCGCCCATTTCCGGGTCGAAGCCGTGCTCGGCCAGCCAGGTCCGCGCCTGGCCGGTGACCGACAGCGCCACATGCTTGTCCAGCAGCAGCGCTTCCAGCTCGATCAGGAACTTGTCCACCACGCGCAGCACGTGGTCCTCGCCCAGGCCCTGGAACTGCACGATGGCATCCAGGCGGTTGCGGAACTCCGGGCTGAAGCTCTTGCGGATCACTTCCATCGCATCGGTGGTGTGGTTCTGGCGGGTGAAGCCGATCGAGCGCCGTGTCGCCTGGCTGGCGCCGGCATTGGTGGTCATCACCAGCACCACGTTGCGGAAGTTGGCCTCGCGCCCGTTGGTATCGGTGAGCACGCCGCGGTCCATCACCTGCAGCAGCAGGTTGAAGATGTCCGGGTGGGCCTTTTCGATCTCGTCCAGCAGCAGTACGCAATGCGGGGTTTTGACGATCTTCTCGGTCAGCAGGCCGCCCTGGTCGAAGCCGACATAGCCCGGAGGCGCGCCGATCAGGCGGCTGACCGAATGCGGCTCCATGTATTCGCTCATGTCAAAGCGCACCAGCTCGATGCCCAGCTGCATGGCCAGCTGGCGGGTGACCTCGGTCTTGCCCACGCCGGTGGGGCCGGCAAACAGGAAGCTGCCGATCGGCTTGTCCGCGCCACCCAGGCCGGAACGGGCCATCTTGATCGCCGAGGCCAGCGTCTCGATCGCCGGGTCCTGGCCGAAGATCACCATTTTCAGGTTGCGCTCCAGGTGGCGCAGGGTGTCCTTGTCGCTGACCGTGACCTGCTTGGCCGGGATGCGCGCGATCTTGGCCACGATCGACTCGATCTCGGCCACGTCGATCCGGGTCTTGCGCTCGTCCACCGGCAGCAGGCGCTGGCGTGCACCGGCCTCGTCGATCACATCGATCGCCTTGTCCGGCAACAGGCGGTCACCAATGTGCTTGACCGAAAGGTCCACCGCCGCCTTGATCGCTTCCTCGTCATAGGTCACGCCGTGATGCTGCTCGTACTTGGGCTTGAGCCCGAGCAGGATCTGCACCGCCTCGCCCACACTGGGCTCGACGATGTCGATCTTCTGGAAGCGACGGGCCAGGGCACGGTCCTTTTCGAAGATGCCGCGGTATTCCTGGAAGGTGGTCGAGCCAATGCAGCGCAACTCCCCGGATGACAACGCAGGCTTGATCAGGTTGGACGCATCCATGGTGCCGCCGGAGGCTGAACCGGCACCGATGATGGTGTGGATCTCGTCAATGAACAGGATCGCCTGCGGGTGCTTGCGCATCGCCGCCAGCACGCTCTTCAAGCGCTTTTCGAAATCACCGCGGTACTTGGTCCCGGCCACCAGGGCGCCCAGGTCCAGGGAATAGATCACCGCATCGGCCAGCACCTCGGGCACTTCGCCATCGACGATGCGCTTGGCCAGGCCTTCGGCGATGGCGGTCTTGCCGACACCGGCCTCGCCCACGTACAGCGGATTGTTCTTGCGCCGGCGGCACAGGACCTGGATGGTGCGCTCGACCTCCTCCACCCGCCCGACCAGCGGGTCGATGCGGCCGGCACGGGCCAGCTCGTTGAGGTTGTCGGTGAACTCGCCCAGCACGTCGCTGCGCGATTCGGCATCGCCGTCACTGCGGGCATCGGCATCGGCCGCCGGAGGCACCTCGCCCTCCTCGCTGCTGCGTGCCACGCCGTGGGAAATGTAATTGACCACGTCCAGGCGATGGATGTCCTGCTGGGACAGGAAATACACCGCGTGGGAGTCCTTCTCGCCGAAGATGGCCACCAGCACATTGGCCCCGGTGACTTCCTTGCGACCGGAAGACTGCACGTGATAGACGGCACGCTGCAGCACGCGCTGGAAACCCAGGGTGGGCTGGGTGTCGCGGCCATCGTCCTCGGGCAGGGTCTGCACCGCGGACTGGATCGCCCCTTCCAGGTCGGCGGCCAGGCGCAGTTCGTCCACGCCACAGGCCTTGAGCACCGCCTGGGCGGAGGGGTTGTCGAGCAGGGAGAGCAACAGGTGCTCGACGGTCATGAACTCATGGCGGGCCTCGCGGGCACGCTTGTAGCACTGGCCAATGGTCTGTTCGAGATCTTTGCTGAACATGGGCGACTCCGACGGCTGAGTTGACACTATGGGGGTGCCGGTGGCGGTTTTCACCACCCTATCGGATCAGCGTGTACATGCGGCGTTAGGGCAATGACGCGCTGGCAGGTCAGACGGCCTGCATCGTGCACAGCAGGGGATGCTGGTTGAGGCGGGCGAAATCGTTGACCTGGGCCACCTTGGTCTCGGCCACCTCGCGGCTGTACTCGCCGCACACGCCCTTGCCACGGGTATGCACGTGCAGCATGACCTGGGTGGCCTGTTCGATATCCATGGAGAAGTGGTGCTGCAGCACCTCGATGACGAAGTCCATCGGGGTGTAGTCATCATTGAGCAGCAGCACCTGCCAGCGTCCGGGGGGCTGCAGCTGCGGCCGGCCCGGGGCAACGGCCAGGTCGTTTTCGTGCTCGTGTTCAAATTGCGCGGTCATGCGTCCAATTATAGCCGGGCCGGTACGCTGGCAATGGACGCTCCGCGCCGGGGGCGGCAAAATGCCCGGTGCAAACCACTACCGGGGCAAACCTGATGAAGATGCTTACCTGGCTTGGCGTGGCCCTGTTGGCCTGTGCCCCTGGCACCGCCCTGGCCCAGAAGGGACCGGCTTCGGATGCGGCCATCGGCCGCCAGCTGGACACGCTGGACTACAACTACGAAATCGATGCCGACGGCGACTACCAGATGGTCTTTGACCTGGACGACGAACGTACCCAGCTGGTCTACGTGCGTTCGGCCATCGAGAACTACGGCAGCCTGAGCGTGCGCGAGATCTGGTCGCCGGGCTTCCGCATCAAGCAAGGCGAGTTTCCGGCAGTGATCGCCAACCGCCTGCTGCTGGACTCCAACAGCGCCAAGATCGGCAGCTGGGTGCGCCAGGGCGACATGGCCATGTACGTGGTCAAGATCGACGCCAATGCCAGTGCCGACCAGCTTTCCGATGCCATCGACGCGGCGATCAAGACCGCCGACAAGCTGGAACAGGAGCTGACCCTGGGCGCAGACGAGTTCTGACATGCCCATTGCAGATGGCCGCTGGGCACCCCATGTCACGGTGGCCACCATTGTCAGCAACGGCAACCAGGTGTTGCTGGTGAGCGAGAACATCGCCGGGCGGACGGTCCTGAACCAGCCCGCCGGCCACCTGGAACCGGGTGAGTCGCTGCAGCAGGCTGCCCTGCGCGAGACCCTGGAAGAAACCGGTTGGGAGGTCGAACTGACCGGCCTGGTCGGGATCTACCAATGGACCGCGCCGGACGGCAGTGCCTTCCAGCGCTTCACCTTTGCCGCGCGGCCGCTGCAACAACGCCATGACGGCCCGCTGGATGCGGCCATCGAGCAGGCCTTGTGGCTGGCACCGGAGCTACTGGCCGGCCATTCCGGCCTGCGTAGCCCGCTGGTGGCCCACTGTGTTGCACAGTGGCAGGCCGGCGCGCTTTACCCCTTGTCTGTACTGGAAGTTGTGTCATGACCACCCCCCGCATTGTCGTCGGCGTCTCCGGCGGCGTGGACTCCTCTGTCGCCGCCTTGCGTCTGGTCCAGGCCGGTGAGCCGGTGGCCGGCCTGTTCATGCAGAACTGGGCCGATGATGGCAGCGGCCATTGCCGCGCCGAGGAAGACCGCCGCGATGCCGTGGCGGTGTGCGGCAAGCTCGGCATTCCCTTCCACTTCCGCGACTTCTCCGCCGAATACTGGGCCGGGGTGTTCGAGCACTTCCTGGCCGAATACGCCGCCGGGCGCACCCCCAACCCGGATGTGCTGTGCAACCGCGAGGTCAAGTTCAAGCACTTCCTGGATGCGGCCCAGGCCCTGGGCGCCGAGCGCATCGCCACCGGCCACTACGCCCGGGTGGACCAGCACCAGGGCAGTTGGCGACTGCTGCGTGGCGCGGACCGCGGCAAGGACCAGAGCTATTTCCTGCACCAGCTTGGCCAGGCCCAGCTGGCCCGCACCCTGTTCCCGATCGGCGAGCTGGAAAAGCCCGCCCTGCGCGCCCTGGCCGCCGAAGCCGGGCTGGGCACGGCGACCAAGAAGGATTCCACCGGCATCTGCTTCATCGGCGAACGCGACTTCCGCCAGTTCCTGTCGCAGTACCTGCCCGCTCGCCAGGGCAAGATCCGCGACGCCGACGGCGTGGTCATCGCCGAGCATCCGGGCGTGTTCTACTTCACCATCGGCCAGCGCGAAGGCCTGAACATCGGTGGCGTACGCGGCCGTGCCCAGGCCCCGTGGTTTGTGGTCGGCAAGGATGTGGCCAGCAATACCCTGTACGTGGAGCAGGACAGCAACAGCCCGTGGATGCTCTCGCGACGCCTGCGCAGCGAGACCATGCACTGGATCAGCGGCAATGCCCCGGCCCGGGTGTTCACCTGCACCGCACAGACACGCTACCGCCAGCCCGACGAGGCCTGCCAGGTCAGCGTGCGCGATGATGGCAGCCTGGATGTATTGTTCGACCGCCCGCAACGCGCCGTTACTCCCGGCCAGTCGCTGGTGCTCTACGACGGCCCGGTGTGCCTGGGTGGTGCGGTGATTGCCGCCACCGATGCCCCGATGGAACGCCGCCTGGCCGGCACCACCCTAGACGAGATCTGACACCATGAGCTTGACCATCGACGACCGCATCCTCGCCCTTGCCGGCATGGCCCAGGCATTGCAGCAGGTACGCCGCATCGCCGATACCGGCCAGTCCGACAGCCGCGTGGTGGCCACCGCCATCAACAGCGTGCTGCGCATCGATGCGCCCAGCGTGGAGGCGGTCTACGGCGAACGCCAGGCAGTGGCCCCGGGCCTGCGCCTGCTGCACAACCAGTTCAGCGGGCAGAACCAGGACAAGGCCCTGGGCAAGCTGGCCCTGGCCGTATTGCAGGTGGAGCGCCGCTTTGCCGCCACCCCGGCCTGCATGCAGGCCGTCGCCAAGGGCATCGCCCCGATTGCCCAGCAGGCCGAGCGTCTGGGCGATGCCGCCCATCCGGATGTGATGGCCGCTGTCGGCGCCCTGTATGCCGACACCCTGAGCCAGCTGCGGCCGCGGGTGATGGTGCAAGGCAACCCGCACTACCTGGCCCAGGCCGGCGTGGTGGCCGAGATCCGCGCCCTGCTGCTGGCGGCCGTTCGCTCGGCCATGCTGTGGCGTCAGGCCGGCGGCAATTACTGGGATTTCCTGTTCTTCCGCGCCCGCATGATCGCCGCGGTGGAGCGCGCCCTGCGCTGATTTTCCAGCCAGTAGACAAAGTGGGCTAAAGGCGGGGACGCAGGCGCCGATATGGGAGTAGTGACTCTCCCGAGAACGGACATGACCCCTCGTCCCCTGATGCTACTCGCTGCCCCGCTGGCCTTTTCGCTGCTGTTGGTCCTGGCCCTGGCGCTGGATTTGCCCGCACCACTGCAATGGGCCTTGCTGCTGACCCAGATCGCCAGCTGGACCGCCTTTGCCTGGTGGCAGTTGCAGCAACGCGCCAGCAGCCCCCGCCAGAACAAGGATGGCAGTCGCGTACTGCGTGAGCAGGAACAGCTCCTGAGTGAACTGCGCGGCTATATCGGCAGCGAAGTCGAGGGTACCCGCGCCGAAGTCGAACGTGCCCGCGAGCTGATCCGCCAGGCCGTGGCCGGCTTGGGCAGCAGCTTTGATGCGATGAACCGCAAGTCACGCCAGCAGAGCCAGGCGGTCAGCCGCATCGTCGACCGTGCCGGCGAGGATGGCAGCAACGGCGTGGACGTGGCCCGCTTCGCCCAGCATGCCAGCCAGCGCATGGAACAGCTGGTGGAGGCACTGGAACAGGTCAGCGGCCAGAGCAATGTCACCGTGGCCCACATCGACCAGATGGCCCAGCACCTGGACGGCATCTTTGCCCTGCTGGAAGACGTGAAGTCCATCGCCGACCAGACCAACCTGCTGGCCCTGAACGCTGCCATCGAAGCGGCGCGTGCCGGTGAGGCGGGCCGCGGCTTCGCCGTGGTCGCCGACGAGGTGCGCAACCTGTCCGAGCGTTCGACCACCTTCAACGAACAGATCCGCAAGCTCGCCCACAGCTCCAAGGACGCCATTTCCAAGGTGCGCGAGACGGTCACCCAGATGGCCTCGCGTGACATGGACCGCTCACGCGAAGCCCGCCACGAAGCGGCCGCCATGCTCGACAGCGTGGCCGCAATCAACAACGCCCTGGGCGATGGCATGCGCGAGATCGCCGATTGCGGCCGCGCCATTGACGGCAGCGTCAGCGAGGCCGTGCGCTCACTGCAGTTCGAGGACATTGCCACCCAGGCCCTGGGCAGTGCCCATACCCACCTGGACCGCCTGCAGACCATCAACCAGGAAGCCTCCGAGCTGCAGGCCCTGCTGGCCAACAGCCAGGCCGGCGACAGCGAGCTGCTGGGCAACCTGCAACGCACCAGCCAGCGTCTGCGCGAGATGCGAAGCGACTGGGCGCGCCCGCCGCACAAGCCGGTGGCGCAGAAGGACATGGGCAGCGGAACGGTCGAGCTGTTCTAAAGCCAAGCGGCGTGTTGCTGAAGCCATCCAAACGGCCCGCCACGCAAATGCGTGGCGGGCCGTCGCGTTATGATGCCCGGGCCCATCATCATCACGCCCATGCCGAGCCATCCCGCCTCGCCACCGCGCCCACGTCTTTCCACCTCCCTGCGGGCCAGCCTGGCCACGCTTGCCGGCCTGTTGCTGGCCGCAGCACTGGTTGCCCTGCTGTCCATCGCCGCGCCCTCGCTGCGTGGCAGCGTCCTCGCTGCAGCAATGGCCCTGGCAGTGATCGGCCTGGCCTGGCTTGATGCACGCCGGCAGCAGCAGGCCGATGCGATGGCCTGCATGCAGCTGGATCACTTCCACTACGACGCCCGCCGGCAACGCCTGCATGTCGGCACGCTGGCCCGCCACTGGATGGGCAGCACGGCCTCGGCCCGCTGGACACTGCAACAGCTGCTGCCCGATGACAGCGATCAACGCCGGCAGTTGCATGACGCGCTGCTGTCGCCCGAGGCAGTGGACATCAAGCTGCGTCTGAGCGGCGCGGACGGCCGCCTGCGCACGCTGCAACTGCGCAGCCCCGCACAGGCCAAGCCGGCCTTGCGGCGCAGTGGCGCGATCCAGGACGTCAGCACAGCCGAACAGGCACAGGCCACTCTGGCCCAGTACCAGCGCGATATCAATGCGCTGGCCCACACCCTGCCCGATGCCCTGCTGATCGTGCACGACGGTGTGATCGCCTACCGCAACCCGGCCGCCGCCCAACTGCTCGGGCCGGACCCGGGCGATGGCCAGCCGCTGCACCAGCTCCTGCCCCAACTGCAGAATCCGCCACCAGCGCAGGCCCACAGCCTGCGCGTGCAGCTGGACAACGCCAGTGGCAGTGCCAGCCACGCCCTGGTCACCGTGGCCCCGTTCGTGCACGAGGGCGAGCCCAGCCATCTGATCCTGATCCGCGACATCACCCAGACCGAGCGCACCCGACGCCAGCTGCAGGCCAGCAACCAGGAACTGCAGGCCATGACGCAGCGGCTTTTCAGCGTGCAGGAGGACGAGCGCCGGGCCATCTCGCGCGACCTGCACGATGACATCGGCCAGGCCATCACCGCGATGAAGCTGGCCGCCCATGCCGCCATCGACGAGCCTGACCTGCAACGCCGCAACGAGGACCTGGGCCTGCTGCTGGAAATGGCCGACCAGACGGTGGGCCGCCTGCGCGACCTGTCCACCCTGCTGCGTCCGCCGCAGCTGGATGCACTGGGCCTGGAAGCCGCACTGAGCTGGCAGGTGCGCACCATCCTGCGCAACCGCCAGATCGATTACCAGGTCGATGTTCCGCCGCTGTCGCAGCGGCCGGCAGCGCTGTGCGAGCAGACCTGCTTCCGCATCGCCCAGGAAAGCCTGACCAACATCGTGCGCCACGCCCATGCCGGCAGCGTCAGCCTGAGCCTTGAGGAGCTGCCCGATGCCAGCATGCGCCTGTACATCAGCGATGATGGCGACGGCTTCGAACCCGACGGCCCGCGTGGTCTGGGCCTGGCGGTCATGCGCGAGCGCGCCCACGGCGTCGGCGGCCACCTGCACATCGACACCGCACCGGGTGCCGGCACCCGCATCACCTGCCACCTTCCCTTCCAGCCGGCAACCGCCAGCCAGCCAGGTCATCCTGCCGCATGAACAACGCCTCCCTGCTCACCGCCACCGAACAGGTCGAGCGCCTGGGCGCGGACAATCCCGCCCTTCGCGCCCTGGTCAACGATGCCTGCCAGGGCGGCACGCCGCTGATGCTGCTGCATCTGGACATCGACCATTTCGCCTCGGTCAACGAGAACATGAGCGACGCCATCGGCGACATGGCCCTGGCCCTGATCGCCCAGCGCCTGCGCAACCATCTGGGCCACCGCGGCCAGGTCTGGCGCCACGGCAGCGACGAGATGATCATCGCCATCCCGCGCACGCCGACCACCCCGGCACCGATGGTGCTGGCCGAGGAGCTGCGCCTGCAGCTGGAGCTGCCCCTGCCGGTGCTGCCCTACACCCTGTTCCTGTCCGGCAAGATCGGCGTGGCCCTGTGCCCGGAGCATGCCCGCAACACCTCCACCCTGCTGGACATGGCCGAGTCGGCCCTGATGGTGGCCGCGCGCGAAGGCGGCAACATCGTGCACCTGTACAACGACCACGGCAGCAGTGGCGCGCACCTGGAAAACACCATTGCCCGCCAGATCATCGACGCCATCCCCAACAACGAGCTGCGCCTGCGTTACCAGCCGCTGGTCAGTGCCCACGATGGCCGGGTGATCGGCATGGAGGCACTGCTGCGCTGGCAGTCACCGACTCTGGGCATGATGGTGCCCGAGCGTTTCATGCGCACCGCCGAGCGCCTGGGGGTGATCATCCAGATCGGCGCCTGGGTCATCGACGGCGCCCTGCACCAGGCCCGCCAGTGGCGCAACCAGGGCTTTGATGACTTCACCATTGCGGTCAACGTCTCCACCCTGCAGCTGCTGCGCCCCAGTTTCTACAACGAGGTGATCAGCGCCCTGCAGCTGGCCGGGGTGCCGCCGCAGACCCTGACCCTGGAAATCAACGAAAGCGCGCTGACCAACAACGTGGCCTTCGTCCACGAAACACTGACCAAGCTGCGCGCCGAAGGCATCAGCCTGAGCCTGGACAACTTCGGCACCGGCGACTCCAGCCTCAGCGCCCTGGTCCGCTATCCGGTGGACAAGCTCAAGATCGATCGCAGCTTCATCAAGACCGCCCCGGTGGGCAACCGCGAGGCGGCGATCAGCCGCACCATCATCGCCATGGGCCACCAGCTGGGCATGACGGTGATTGCCAACGGGGTGGAAAGCCAGGCCCAGCTCGGCTTTTTGCGCCGCAATGACTGCGATGTGTTCCAGGGCTACATGTTCGGCGAGCCGATGAGCGCCGATGCCGCCGGCATGACCCTGCGCCGGCGCTACCTGCGCCCGGATGCGTTTGCCGAAAACCGCCCCGACCGCACCCTGCTGCTGCTCGATGACGAGGAGAACGTGCTGCGTTCGCTGGTGCGCCTGTTCCGCCGCGACGGCTACCGCATCCTGGCCGCGGGCAACGTGCGCGATGCCTTCGACCTGCTGGCGGTCAACGATGTGCAGGTGATCCTGTCCGACCAGCGCATGAGCGACATGTCAGGCACCGAGTTCCTGGGCCGGGTGAAGATGCTCTATCCGGGCACCATCCGCCTGGTGCTGTCCGGCTACACCGACCTGAATACCGTCACCGAGGCGATCAACCGCGGCGCGATCTACCGCTTCCTGACCAAGCCGTGGAACGATGACGAACTGCGCGAGCACATCCGCCAGGCCTTCCGCACCCACGAGGAGCAGCGCCGCGCCAGCAGCTGAGGTGCTGCCGGCTGCGCGCCCTCAGGCCGGGATCAGGCCGCGCCGGTGGTGCTGGCCGGCTGGTTCACCGGCAGCCAGACGCGGAAGGTGGAACCCTCACCGACCGTGCTCTCCACGTCGATGCGGCCATGGTGCTTGTTGATGATCGAGTAGGAGATCGACAGGCCCAGGCCGGTACCACTGCCCACCGGCTTGGTGGTGAAGAACGGATCGAACACGCGCTTGAGCACGTCGGCGGCAATGCCGCTGCCGCTGTCGCGGAACTGGACCCAGACCATGTCACCGTCCTGGCCGGTGGAGACCACGATGCTGCCGCGCTCGCCGATCGCATGGCCGGCATTGAGCAGCAGGTTCATCCATACCTGGTTGAGTTCGGACGGCAGGCATTCGATCAACGGCAGCTCGGCATAGCGGCGCTCCAGGGTGACCTTGTACTTGAGCTCGTTCCAGATGATGTTGATGGTCGATTCCAGACCTGCATGCAGGTCGACCCGGCGCATCGAATCGCCGCGCCCGGAATAGGAGAAATCCTTCAGGTCGCGCACGATGCGGGTCACCCGCTCGATGCCTTCGCGCGACTCGGCCAGCAGCTGCGGCAGGTCCCGGGTGATGAAGTCGATGTCCAGGCGGCCACGGATCTCTTCGATTTCCGGCAGCATCTGCTTCGGATCCGGCGCATGCAGGGCACGCTCGTAGGCCTCGATCACGGTGAACAGGCTGCGCAGGTATTCCTGCAGGCTGCCCAGGTTGGAATGCACGTAACCGATCGGGTTGTTGATCTCGTGCGCCACGCCGGCAGCCAGCTGGCCGATGGAGGCCATCTTCTCGGACTGCAGCAGCTTTTCCTGGGTGCCGTTCAAACGCAGATAGGCCTGGCGCAGCTCGGCATGGCGCTGCAGCAACTGGCTCTGGTAATCCTCGTGGCCTTCGATCTCATGGACCAGGCCCAGGTACCAGGAGCGGCCGGCATGGGCGTGATGGGTCAGATGCGCATTGACCACGCGCTCGCCCACCGGCAAGGAACCATTCCAGCTGCCCGTGCTGCGGGCCAACTCGAGCATCTGCTTGTCCACGCCGAGCAGGTTGCCGTCGCCGGGCTGCAGCAGCTGCAGCATGTGCGCACTGGCCACCGCCACCGCACCGTCATCACGGAACAGGACCACGCCATCGCTGTTCTGTTCGGCCAGTGCCTTGAGCACCGGCAGCGGCGGCATGTCGATACGTGAATTCAGGTCAAGCTTGAGCATGGGCCGGCAATGTCGATAAAAACAGTGCCGCCATGATACCCGGCTTGACCGAGGTCACAGTAGATCAGGCCACCGCCAGCGAACGCGGCCGGATCACATGGCCGGTATGGCCATTGGCCCCGTAGGCCGGTGCCACCTCGCTGCGGCCCAGCTGGCGCAGGGCCAGGTTGACCTCGCGCCGGCGCCGGGCCAGCAGGCGGCCATTGGCCAGGTTGCGCTGGGCCAGCTCGCGCAGGCGCTCGGCATGCTCCAGCGGCGGCGCCTGTTCCAGCTCGCGCAGGGCCGCCAGCTTGTCGCGGGTGGCCTGCACCAGGGCAGTCACATCGTTGTGCACCAGCGCATGGCGTTCGCCTTCAAGCGCGGCAGCCAGACGGTGCAGGGGCTCTGTGGTCATGATCGATCATCCTGCCAGTTGGCGGTCAAATTCCAGCATCGCATTGGCGATGTTGCCGGCATCGATACGGTAGCTGCCGTCTTCCAGCGCGCGGCGTACCGCAGCGACCTTGCCTTCGTCGAAGGCGGGGCTGTCGCTGATCTGGCGTTGCAGGTTGAGCAGACTGGTGGCTTCACCGGTCAGGCGCAGACTATCCATGGCAGGTACGGACTCGGTTGGCGCGCTGGAACTGACCGGGGACCGGGTGGCTGCAGCAGCGGTGCGCAACAGCGGGGTAACCGGCAGGCCTCCATCGATCTTGTGGCTCATCGGGGGTTCCTGACTTGAGTGTTGACCGGGATATCGGCGGCAATCGGTACGACTTTAGGGTCAGCGCACCATCACCGTGCCATCGGCCTGGACCGTGCCGGTGACGGTGCGGCGGGTGGACAGGTTCTCCACCGCGACCGAGTCACCCAGGGCGCCGTCGCGCAGCGCGCGTGCCGCCACACGGATCTCCACACTACCACGCCGGGTCAGCAGTTCCACGTTCTGGCCACGGCGCACCAGCTGCTGCGCATGCAGGTCGTTGTGGGCCAGCAAGCTGCCGGCCTGCAGGTGTCGGCGGGCGATGCGGCCAATGGCCTGCTCCGGGGTCACCAACAGGGCCTGGGCCGCACCGGCAGTCTGCCGCGAGATACTGGCCAGGTCATCGGCAGACACGGCCTGCCCGGCCTGCACCGCGCGGGCCAGGACCAGCACCGTGCGTGTGTTGGCCGCCACCACCGGCACGAACACACGCCAGCCTGCCGACGCGCAGCTGACCTTGACCGTGGCCGCGGCCGTGACCTCGGCCTGCAGGGGCTGTGCGCAGCGGGCCAGGCGCAGGTTCGGGTCCACCGTGGCCTGCCCGCCCTGGCCCAGGTCCAGTGCGGCCACCGCGGCTGCGGCAATCCGCGGCACCGGCTCGAAATCGGTCGCCGTCGACGCAGCCGGCAGGCCAGTGGCCAGCAGCAACAACAGCAGGGAAAGGATGCGCAGGTTCATGGCACATCCGATGCAAGGCACATGCCAGCGATGGCACTCAAGTGCACGCCATTGCGGCCGATAGCCCCCACATGACACACGACCTGCTCAACCGCATTGACCAACGCACCCGCCTGGCCGGCCACAACCGGCTGGCCCTGCTGCTGTTCCGCCTGGGCGGGCGCCAGTTGTTTGGCGTCAACGTGTTCAAGGTGCAGGAAGTTTTGCGCCGCCCCACCCTGTTCCAGGTGCCGGGCCTGCCCAGCCAGTTTTCCGGCGTGGCCGATGTACGCGGGCGCTCGATCCCGGTACTGGACCTGGGCATGGCCATCGGCCATCCCGAGCGCCTGGAAAACGACGCCAATGCGCCCGGCTACCTGGTGGTGACCGAATTCAACCGCTCCCTGCAGGGCTTTCTGGTCAGTGGCGTGGAGCGCATCGTCAACATCGCCGTGGAGGACATCCATCCGCCACCGGAAACCGGCAGCGAGTCCAGCCACCTGACCGCAGTGACCCGCTTTGCCGACGAGCTGATCCAGGTGATCGACGTGGAAAGCGTGCTGGCCGACATCGCCCAGCTGCGCACCGACACCACCCTGGACCCGGCCTTGAGCCTGCCCGAAGGCTGCCCGCCCCTGCATGTGCTGGTGGTGGATGATTCGCGCGTGGCCCGCCAGCAGATCCGCTCGGTACTGGACCAGCTCGGGGTGCAGACCACCCTGCTCTCCGATGGCCGCCAGGCGCTGGACCACCTGCTGCAGATCCACGCCAGTGGCGAGGACCCGGGCCAGCGCTATGCGATGGTGATTTCCGACATCGAGATGCCGGCCATGGACGGTTACACCCTGACGACGGAAATCCGCCGCCACCCGGCCCTGTCCAGCCTGTACGTACTGCTGCACACCTCGCTGTCGGGCGTGTTCAACAACGCCATGATCGAACGCGTCGGCGCCAATGCCTTCGTGGCCAAGTACAGCCCGCACGAACTGGCCGAACACCTGCTGCTGCGCCTGAATGAAGTGGCCCACGCCCTGATGGCCGAGGCCTGAGCCCGGGCCGGCAACTCCCGCCGGGCTTCTGACGCCCGGCAGCAATCAGGCACTGGCACACATCTTGCCTTTCCGGTGACAACACCCATCGGAAGCGGCCGTGATGCCTGACCTGATCAAGAACCACCTTGGCCTGCATGCCCAGGCCCTGCCGCTGCGCGAGCAGCGCCTGAAGCTGATCGCCAGCAACCTGAGCAATGCCGACACGCCCGGCTACAAGGCCGTGGATCTGGACTTTGACTCTGCCCTGCGCCACGCCCAGGGCCAGCAGAGCAATCCGCTGGACACCACCAATGCCGTGCACTTCCCCACCGGCAATGACGGCCTGAATCCGTTCCAGGTGGTACGCGCCGGCCTGCAGCCCAACCTGGACGGCAATACCGTGGACGGTGACGTCGAACGCGCCGCCTATGGCCGCGCGGCGCTGGAATACCGCGCCTCGATGAGCTTTGTCGAATCCAAGGTGCGCGGCATGCTCACCGCGATCACGGGGCAATAAGCCATGAGCAACCTGCCCATTTTCGATATCGCCGGTTCGGCCCTGTCGGCGCAATCGGTGCGCATGAGCACCATCGCCTCCAACCTGGCCAATGCCGATTCGATCTCCGGCACCGCCGAAGGTGCCTACAAGGCACTGGAACCGGTGTTCCAGGCCGTGACCAGCCCGACCGACCGCAACGTCACCACCGTCCAGGTCAAGCAGATCCAGCAGAGCCAGGCCCCGCCGATCCAGCGCTACGAGCCGGATCATCCGATGGCTGACGGCAATGGCTATGTCTATGCCCCGGACATCGACCCGGTCGCGCAGATGGTCAACCTGATCTCCACCTCGCGCAATTACCAGGCCGGCGTGGAAGTACTCAACACCGCCAAGGACCTGACCCTGGCCACCTTGAACATGGGCCGCTGAGCATGAGCACGATCAATACCAATGCCGATTACTACAACGCCCTGGGCCTGGGCGCGGCCGCCGGCAGCGCGGTGGAGAAGAGCAAGAGTGATTCGCTGGGCCAGGCCGACTTCCTGCTGCTGATGACCACCCAGCTGCAGAACCAGGACCCGCTCAAGCCGATGGACAACGCCCAGATGGTGTCCCAGCTGGCACAGATGTCCACCGTGCAAGGCATCGAGACCCTCAACACCACGGTCAACGGCTTTTCCAACTCCCTGACCAACGACCAGATTCTCAAGGGTACCGCCCTGGTCGGCCACAGCGTGCTGGTGCCCTCCAACCAATGGGCGCTGGATAGCGACGGCACGGGTGCCAGTGGCCTGGTCGCCGCGCCGCAGGCCGGCAGCCTGGAGGTGACCATCACCGATGCCAACGGCGATGTGGTGCGCACCCTCAACAGCCAGACCAGCAGCGCCGGCGAACTGGCCTTCAACTGGGATGGCAACAATGACCAGGGCCAGGTCATGGCGGCAGGCAAATACACCCTGTCGGCCCGCTTCACCCCCAGCAACGGCACGGCCAGTGACATCCAGACCTACATCCAGGCGCCGGTGGAAAGCGTGACCATCGGCAGCGACGGCCTTTACCTGAACCTGAAAAACCTTGGCGCTGCTCCGCTGGAGCAGGTGCTGCGTGTCAGCTGATCCATCTCACCGCCCCATCCTTCGCGGAGTGCAGTCATGAGCTTCAACATCTCGCTGTCCGGCATCAACGCCGCCAGCACCGACCTGAGCGTCACCGCCAACAACATCGCCAACGTCAACACCACCGGCTTCAAGGAGTCGCGGGCCGAGTTTGCCAACATGTTCCAGGCCTCCAGCTACGGCCTGTCGCGCAATGCCGTCGGCGTTGGCGTGAAGACCTCCCAGGTGGCCCAGCAGTTCAGCCAGGGCTCGATCAACACCACCGGCCGCTCGCTGGACATGGCCATTTCCGGTGAGGGTTTCTTCACCCTGAACATGAACGGCTCGCGCGTGTATTCGCGCGCCGGCAACTTCCAGACCGATGCCCAGGGCTTTGTGGTCAATGCCCAGGGCGCGCGCCTGCAGGTGTTCGCCCCCAATACCAATGGCAACGGTTTTGATGTCGGCTCGATCGTGGACCTGAAGCTGACCGGCAGCGATGGCCCGCCCAAGGAAACCAGCAAGGTCGAACTGGCCTTCACCCTGCCGGCGCAGGCCCAGCAGCCGATCTCGACCCCGTTCGACCCGGCCAATACCAACTCCTACAACATGACCAGCGGCGGGGTCACCGTGTATGACTCGCTGGGCGTGAGCCACACCCAGACCTCCTACTTCGTCAAGACCGCCAACCCCAACGAGTGGAGCGTGCACAACTACGTCGATGGCGTGGCCGTGGGTGCTCCGACCACCCTGCAGTTCTCCAACACCGGCGCCCTGACCAGCCCGACCGACGGCCTGATCACCCTGGACCCGTACACCCCGACCAGCGGTGCCGGCGTGCTGGCCATGTCACTGGACGTCACCGGCTCGACCCAGTACGGCGAATCGTTTGCCCTGCGCAACACCGCCCAGGACGGCTATGCGGCCGGCAAGCTGGACGAGATCTCGGTATCGGAAACCGGTGTGGTGGTGGCCCGTTATTCCAACGGCGCCGACCTGCCGTTGGGCCAGCTGGCCCTGGCCAACTTCAACAACGCCCAGGGCCTGACCCCGTCCGGTGACAACGCCTGGGCCGAGTCGTTCACCTCCGGCACCGCGCGTGTCGGTGCCCCGGGCACCTCGGATTTCGGCCAGCTGCAGTCCGGCGCCCTGGAAGGCTCCACCGTGGACCTGACCGAACAGCTGGTCAACATGATCGTGGCCCAGCGCAACTTCCAGGCCTCGGCGCAGATGATCTCGACCATGGACCAGGCCACCCAGACCATCATCAACATGCGTTGATGGCCCAGCAGCCACTGACGCGGAGATCACCCCATGGACAAGTCCCTCTACGTTGCAATGACCGGCGCCCGCGCCTCGCTGCAGGCCCAGGCCACGGTCAGCCACAACCTGGCCAATGCCAACACCGCCGGCTTCAAGCAGGTGCTGGCCAACACCAGCCCCTTCCCGATCACCGGTGAAGGCTGGAACTCGCGAGTGGACACGATCTTCCACGACAGTGGCTTCAACCCGCGTGCCGGTTCCCAGCAGGTGACCGGCAACGCGCTGGATGTGTCGATGGGCGCCGGCAACTGGCTGGCCGTGCAGGGCAGTGACGGCAAGGAAGCCTATTCGCGCAACGGCTCGATGCAGCTGACCCCCAATGGCCAGCTGGTCACCAGCGACGGCCATCCGGTGCTGGATGTGCGCGGCCAACCGGTGGCCGTGCCCCCGTTCCAGGCCATCGAGATCGGCGCTGACGGCACCCTGTCCATCATCCCCCAGGGCGAAGGCCCGCAGACCCTGGCCGAAGTGGCCCAGCTGCGCGTGGTGTCTGCCGACAACGCCCGCCTGGTGCGCGGCCTGGACGGGCTGATGCGCAACACCACCCCGACCCAGCCGTTTGCCCAGGCCAGCGGCACCGCCCTGCACACCGGTGTGCTGGAAGGCTCCAACGTCGATGCCACCGGCGCCCTGGTGCAGATGATCAACCTGCAGCGCCAGTACGAAATGCAGGTCAAGGTGATCAAGCACGGCGATGAGAACGCGCAGTCCGCCAATAGTCTGTTGCGCTTGAACGGATAACCGTCACCGCGCCTGCCGGCAACAGAAAACCGACGCGCAAGCGTCGGTTTTTTTTGGCACGCCGCATGCATTGCTCCGGATGTAGGGCTGCCATGCGGCCCCCCTGTAGAGGAAGCAGACGATGAATCACGCATTGTGGGTCGCCAAGACCGGCCTGGACGCCCAGCAGACGCGCATGTCGGTGGTCTCCAACAACCTGGCCAACGCCAACACCACCGGTTTCAAGCGCGACCGCGCGGCTTTTGAAGACCTGCTCTACCAACAGGTGCGCCAGCCCGGCGGTGCCACTTCGGCACAGACCCAGCTGCCGACCGGCCTGCAACTGGGCACCGGTGTGCGCGTGGTCGCCACCTCCAAGCATTTTGACCAGGGCAGCCAGCAGCAGACCGGCCGCGCCCTGGACGTGATGGTCAACGGCCGCGGCTTCTTCGAAGTGATGATGCCCGACGGCACCAGCGCCTATACCCGCGACGGCAGCCTGCAGATCAATGCCCAGGGCGAGCTGGTGACCAATTCCGGCTACCCGGTGCAGCCGGGCATCCAGATTCCCGAAGGCGCGCAGACGGTGACCATCGGCAACGACGGCACGGTCAGCGTGCAGATGTCCGGCGAGGTGGCCTCGATGGAAGTGGGCATGCTCACCCTGACCGACTTCATCAACCCGGCAGGCCTGCAGGCCAAGGGCGAGAACCTGTACGTGGAAACCACCGCCTCCGGCCCGGCCCAGAACGGCACGCCCGGCCTGAACGGCCTGGGCAATGTGGTCCAGGGCGCGCTGGAGGGATCCAACGTCAACACCGTGGAAGAACTGGTGTCGATGATCGAGACCCAGCGCGCCTACGAAATGAACGCCAAGGCGATCTCCACCACCGACCAGATGCTCGGTTACCTCAACCAGAACGTCTGATCCTGACCGGTGAGCCCCATGAACCTGACCCTCTCCCGCACCCTGTTGAGCGCCGTGGCCCTGCTGCCGCTGGCCGCCTGCACCCTGGCCGGCGACGTGCGCGCCTACCCGGAGCTGGCACCGGTGCAGCCGGTGATCGCGCCGGCCCCGGTGGCCAGTGCCGGCGCCATCTATGCCGCCGGCGGCAATACCGGTGGCCTGCAGCTGTATGGCGACCGCCGGGCGCGCGAGGTCGGTGACCTGCTCACCATCGTGCTGCTGGAAAACACCACCGCCCAGGCCAATGCCACCACCTCGGTGAGCAAGGAATCGGACCTGTCCATCGGCAGCCCCAACCTGTTCGGCGCCCCGGTGACCCTGGGCGGCAAGGACATCCTGTCGGCCTCGGCCAACGGTTCGCGTGACTTCTCCGGCAGTGGCAACACCGCCCAGTCCAACCGCCTGGCCGGCAACCTCACCGTGCAGGTGGTGCAGCGCCTGCCCAACGGCAATCTGGTGGTCTCCGGGCAGAAGAACATCCGCCTGAACCAGGGCGACGAACTGGTCCAGGTGCAGGGCATCGTGCGCCCGGCCGACATCAGCCCGGACAACACCATTGCCTCGTCCAAGGTGGCCGAAGCCCGCATCGCCTACGGCGGCCGCGGCGCGGTGGCCCAATCCAACGCGATGAGCTGGCTGGGCCGCTTCTTCAACTCGGCCTTCGCCCCGTTCTGAAGGACATGACGATGACTCTCTCCCGTTTGCGCCTGCTCACCACCGCCGTCCTGCTCGGCCTGGCCTGCGCCGTACCCGGCGCCAGTGCCGAACGCATCAAGGACCTGGCTTCGATCGGTGGCGTGCGTGGCAACGCCCTGGTCGGCTATGGGCTGGTGGTGGGCCTGGACAACAGTGGTGACCGCACCAGCCAGGCCCAGTTCACCGTGCAGAGCCTGAAGAACATGCTCGGCGAACTGGGCGTGAACATTCCGGCCGGGGTCAACCCGCAGCTGAAGAACGTGGCCGCCGTGGCCATCCATGCCGAGCTGCCGCCGTTTGCCAAACCCGGCCAGACCATCGACATCACCGTCTCTTCGGTCGGCAATGCGGTCTCCCTGCGTGGCGGCTCACTGCTGATGGCCCCGCTCAAGGGCGCCGACGGCCAGGTCTATGCCATTGCCCAGGGCAACCTGGTGGTCGGTGGTTTCGGCGCCGAAGGTCGCGACGGTTCGCGGGTCTCGGTCAACATTCCCAGCGTGGGGCGCATTCCCAATGGCGCCACCGTCGAACGCGCCCTGCCGGACGTATTTGCCGGTGCCAACGAATTGACCGTGAACCTGCACAACAACGATTTCACCACCGTCTCGCGCATGGTCGCCGCGATCAATGCGCGCTTCGGCGACGGCATGGCGCGTGCGGTGGATGGTGGCAGCGTGGCCGTACGCAGCCCGCTGGACAGCGGTGCGCGCATCGCCCTGCTGGCCGAGCTGGAAAACATCGAGCTGACCGCCGGCAGCGCCCCGGCCAAGGTGGTGGTCAATGCCCGTACCGGCACGGTGATCATCGGCTCGCAGGTCACCGTGGGCGCGGCGGCCATCAGCCATGGCGCGCTGACCGTGTCGATCAGCGAGAACCTCAATGTCAGCCAGCCCGGCGCCTTTGGCGGCGGCAGCACCGTGGTCACCCCGCAGTCGGACATCAGCGTGCAGCAGGACGGCCACCACATGTTCAAGTTCGGCGGCGGCACCACGCTGGATGAGATCGTGCGCGCGGTCAACGCCGTCGGCGCTGCCCCGGGCGATCTGATCGCGATCCTGGAAGCCCTGCGCCAGGCCGGCGCCCTGCGTGCCGAGCTGGAGGTGATCTGATGGACATCCGCCCGCAAGCCCTGTCGCTGGCCAGCAACAACACGGCCAGCAGCCCGGACCGCATCGAACATGCCGCACGCCAGCTGGAATCGCAGTTTGCCCGGCTGATGATCAAGTCCATGCGCGATGCCAGCTTCGGTGACTCGCTGTTTCCCGGCGAAAACCAGCTGTTCCGCGACATGTATGACGAGCGTCTGGCCCAGACCCTGACCCAGGGCCGCGGGCTGGGCCTGCAGGCCAGCATTGCCCGTCAACTCGGCGGCCAGGCCGGCGGCAGCGAAGGCGCCGAGGCGCTCAACAGCCAGCCCGTGCAGCCCTCCCCGTTGCAGCGCCAACAGGCCCTGCGCGCCTACCAGTCACAACTGCCGGCCAGCCCGCGCATCGACCCGGTCGATGCCCAGGCCGCCCTGCTGGCACCGCTGTCGATGGCCATTGATGCGATGGACGGGCGCGAGACCGGCGCCCTGCACCAGCGCCTGGAGAGTGCACCGCTCAACGACAACCCGCTGGACCTGATTGCCCGCGCTGGCGGCGACTGGGCGCGCAGCAATGACCGCTGGGCCCCGCAGCCCGGCAGCGTCAATGCCAGTGACGCCCTGGCCGCGCGCCAGGCCGCCAGCCAGTTCGGCAGCAACAGCCCGGAAGCCTTCGTCGCCAAAATCTGGCCGCATGCGCGTCAGGCCGCTGACGCCCTGGGCGTGGACCCGCGCGCCCTGGTCGCCCAGGCCGCGCTGGAAACGGCCTGGGGCAAGCGCATGCCCAGCCATGGCGATGGCAGCAGCGCCAACAACCTGTTCGGGATCAAGGCCAGCGGCTGGAAGGGCCGCTCGGTCAGCACCGGCACCCATGAGTACGTGGCCGGTGTGCGCCGCAACGAGACGGCTGCCTTCCGCGCCTATGACTCGATCGGCGAGAGCTTCAACGACTACGTGCGCCTGCTCAAGAACAACGACCGCTATGCCGGCGCCCTGGCGGCCGGCACGGATGTTGCAGGGTTTGCACGGGGCCTGCAGCGCGGCGGTTATGCCACCGACCCGCAGTACGCCAACAAGATCGCCGCCATTGCCGATGGCAGCACCGTGACCCGCGCCCTGGCCGCCATTGACCGCGCCCAGATGCAATTGAATCCGGCCAGTTCGCTGGCCATGAACCGCTGAGCCCTCCATTGCCATGACCAGCGTCCTGAACACCAGCTCCAGTGCCCTGCTCGCCTTCCAGCGAGCACTGAGCACGGTCAGCCACAACGTGGCCAACATCAATACCGAGGGCTACAGCCGGCAGAGCACCGAGCTTTCCTCGGCCACGCCGCAGAAATACGGCTTCGGCTATCTGGGCAACGGCACCACGGTGGCCGATGTGCGCCGGGTGGCCGACCAGCTGGCCATCACCCGCCTGATCGGCAGCAATGCCGAGGTCGCCCACTTGCAGACGCTGTCCGGCCTGTCTGACCGCGTGGACAGCCTGATGTCGGACAGCACCACCAACCTGGAAGGGCGTTGGTCGGCGTTCTACAACGCACTGAGCGGCCTGTCCAGCGAGTCGGCCTCCACCGCCCAGCGGCAAAACACCCTGGACGAGGCCACCGCCCTGGCCGGGCGCTTCGGCCGCCTCAACGGCCAGATGGATGCGCTCAACCAGGAAGTGAACAACGGCCTGATCGCCGCGGCCAGCGAGATCAACCGCCTGTCCGGCGAGATCGCCCAGCTCAACCGCCAGATCGGCGCCAACCCGGCCAAGGCCTCGCCGGACCTGCTCGACCGCCGTGACACCCTGGCCAACCAGCTGGTGTCCTATACCGGGGGCAGCATCAACCTGCAGGACGGCGGGGTGATGAATGTCTTCACCGCCGGTGGCACCGCCCTGGTGGTCGGCCCGACCGCCGCACGGGTGGAGGTCATCGCTGACAGCTTCCAGCCCGAGCGCCTGCAGCTGGCCCTGGTCAGCAGCAACCTGACCGTGGACCTGAGCAACAGTGGCCTGGGTGGCAGTGTCGGTGGCCTGCTCGACTTCCGTCGCGATGTACTTGATCCGGCCCAGGCCGAACTGGGCCGCATTGCCCTGGGCCTGGCCCAGTCGCTCAATGCCCAGCAGGCCGCCGGTGTGGACCTGTACGGCGAGCGCGGCCAGGACCTGTTCACCATCGGCAGCCCGCAGGTACTGGCGGCCGGCAGCAACAGCGGCAGCGCCAGTGTGCAGATCGACAGTCTGGATCTGGCCAAGCTGGATGGCAGCAACATCAAGCTGACCTTCAACGGCACCGCCTGGCAGGCGACCAAGCTGTCCAACGGCGAGGCAGTGGCCATGACCGGCAGCGGCACCGCCGCCGATCCGTTCGTGGTCAATGGCATGAGCGTTCAGCTAAGCGGTGCTGCCGCCGCCAATGACAGCTTCCTGCTCAAGCCGGCCGCCGGCCTGGCCGGCTCGCTGCAGGTGGCCATCTCCGACCCGGCACGCATCGCTGCGGCCAGCGCCGTGCAGGGCAGCGCCAGCCTGGCCAATACCGGCTCGGGCCGGATGAACGCGGTCCAGGTGATCGATGCCAGCCAGCCCAACCTGACCAACGCCTCGGTGATCAGCTTCACCAGCGCCAGCCAGTACACCATCGATGGTGCCGGCCCCTACCCCTACACCCCGGGCAGCACCATCAGTGCCAACGGCTGGCAGTTCAGCCTGGACGGTGCGCCCAACCCGGGTGACAGCTTCAACGTCAGCCCCACCGGCGCCGGCTCCAGCGACAACGGCAATGCCAACCTGCTGGCCGCCACCGAGGACCTGCGCCTGTTTGCCAACGGCACCCAGAGCCTGACCGACGTGATGGCCGGCCTGACCACCCGGGTCGGCTCGGCCGCCCGTGGCGCGGAGTATTCGCTGGAGGCAGCCACCGTGCTGCAGCAGCAGGCACAGAGTGCGCGTGATTCGATTTCCGGGGTCAACCTGGACGAGGAAGCGGCGCAGATGCTCAAGCTGCAGCAGGCCTACCAGGCGGCCTCGCAGATGGTCTCCACCGCCGACACCATGTTCCAAACCATCCTGGGAGCCGTATCGCGATGAGCACCCGCATCTCCACCAACATGGTCTACAACGCCTCGCTGCATTCGATGCTGGGCAAGCAGGCCAGCCTGAACAAGCTGCAGCAGCAGATGGCCACCGGGCAGAAGCTGGTCAGCGCCAAGGACGACCCGGTCGCGGCCGGCACCGCGGTCAAGCTGGACCGCTCGCTGTCGGCCCTGAGCCAGTACGCGGCCAATGCCGACCGGGTCGAGAACCGCCTCGGTCTGCAGGAAAACGCGATGACCGAGTTCGGCGAACTGATGGCCCAGGTCAACGACCTGACCATCCAGGCCAACAATCCGGTGCTCTCCGACGCCGACCTGAAATCCATTGCCAGCCAGCTGCGTGCCATCGGCGACCAGCTGCTGGCCGTGGCCAACAGCACCGATGGTGCCGGACGTTACCTGTTCGGCGGCACCAGCGATGGCAGCGCGCCGTTCTCGCGCACCGGCAACACCGTCACCTACAACGGCGACCAGACCCAGCGCCGGGTCGAGGTGGCGCCGGACACCTTCGTCAGCGATGCCCTGGCCGGCAGCGAGGTCTTCATGCGCATCCCCACCGGCAACGGCACCCTCAGCGCCCAGCCGGCTGCCGGCAACAGCGGCACCCTGGTGATCAACGACTACGCCACCGACGCCAACGGCGGCTGGGACGGCACCGCCTACAGCCTGCACTTTTCCAGCGCCACCGATTACGAAATCCGCGACAGCAGCAATACCGCCATTGCCACCGGCACCTATACCGCCGGCGATGACATCCACTTCGCCGGCCTGCGGGTGCAGTTGCTGGGCACCCCGGCCGCCGGTGACAGCATCCAGGTCCAACCGGCGCCCAGCCGCGACGTGTTCGCCACCCTGGACGCCCTGGCCACGGTGTTGGAGACCGGTGCCAGCACGGAGGCACAGGTCGCCGCACGCAGCAACGCCTTGCAGGCCGGCATGCGTGATGTGGCCCGCGCCCGCGAAGTCAGCATCGATGCACGCGCCGCCGGTGGCGCCCAGCTGGCCGCACTGGACAGTGCCGGCAGCCTGCGCGATGCCGACCAGGTCACCATCGAAACCACCCTTTCCAACCTGCGCGACCTCGACTACGCCGAGGCCGTCAGCCGCTACACGCTGGAAAGCACCGCCCTGCAGGCGGCGCAGACCGTGTTCACCCAGATGCAGTCGATGAGTCTGTTCAACGCCCTGCGCTGAGCCCCTCTCACCGCCGTTTTTCCCATCAGTTCCCCTTTCAATTTCATTTACGCAGACGGAGAAAACCCATGGCCCAGGTCATCAACACCAACGTGATGTCGCTCAACGCCCAGCGCAACCTGAACACCTCCAGCGCCAGCCTGTCGACCTCGATCCAGCGCCTGTCCTCGGGCCTGCGCATCAACAGCGCCAAGGACGATGCTGCCGGCCTGGCCATCTCCGAGCGCTTCACCACCCAGATCCGCGGCCTGGACGTGGCCGTGCGCAACGCCAATGACGGCATCTCCCTGGCCCAGACCGCCGAAGGCGCCATGGTCGAGGTCTCCAACAACCTGCAGCGCATCCGCGAACTGGCCGTGCAGGCCTCCAACGCCACCAATTCGGACTCTGACCGCAAGGCCCTGCAGGCCGAAGTGGACCAGCTGGTCAACGAAATCGACCGCGTCGCCCGCCAGACCAACTTCAACGGCACCTCGCTGCTGGATGGCTCCTTCTCCGGTGCCCTGTTCCAGGTCGGCGCCGATGCCGGCCAGACCATTGCCGTGAACAACATCGCCAATGCGCGCAAGGACGCCCTGGGCGGTGCCAAGTTCGATACCGGCACGGTCAACGTTCCGGCCGCTGCCGCCGGCGAAGGCCTGAAGGTCAGCGGCATGACCATCACCGGCAACGACGGCAACGCCATCACCATCGCCGATGTCGAGGTGCCGGCAGGTGCCAGCGATGCGGACACGCAGAAGGCAGCCACCGCCGCCCTGGCCGTGACGATCAACGACAAGATGGACATGACCGGCGTCTACGCCAAGGTCAACACCGCCGGCACCGGCATCGAGCTGGCCTCCATCCGCGACAACACCACCAACTCGATCGCCGTGACCGACGGCACCTGGACGGCTTCTGCCGGTGGCACCGTGGCCGCACCGACCGCCGCTGCGGTCACCGCCGCCACCACCACCGAGTATGTCGCCGGCCTGGACGTGTCCTCCTTCCTGGGCTCGCAGCAGGTGCTGAGCGTGATCGACAACGCCCTGACCGAGGTCAACTCCTCGCGTGCGGACATGGGTGCGATCCAGAACCGCTTCTCCTCCACCATCGCCAACCTGTCCACCACCTCCGAAAACCTGTCGGCCTCGCGCTCGCGCATCCGCGACACCGATTACGCCAAGGAAACCGCCGAGCTGACCCGCACCCAGATCCTGCAGCAGGCAGGCACCGCCATGCTGGCCCAGGCCAACAGCGCGCCGCAGAGCGTGATGACCCTGCTGCAGCAGTAAGGTCTGCCACCGTCCCCCGGCCGCCCTGGCCGGGGGAGGGACAAAATTTTCGTGAAAACGGTGTAAAGACCGGCGTGAAGGCGCCGTTATTGACTCTGAGCAGCGGCAGGACGTGATGTCAGGCACTGCGATCAGACCCGGCCACGGTGGCGCGGGAACCATTGCACGAGAAGAAGAACCATGTCCCAGGTCATCAATACCAACGTCATGTCGCTGAATGCCCAGCGCAACCTGAACACCTCCAGCGCCAGCCTGTCGACCTCGATCCAGCGCCTGTCCTCGGGCCTGCGCATCAACAGCGCCAAGGACGATGCCGCCGGCCTGGCCATCTCCGAGCGTTTCACCACCCAGATCCGCGGCCTGGACGTGGCCACCCGCAATGCCAATGACGGCATCTCCCTGGCCCAGACCGCCGAAGGCGCGATGGTGGAAATCTCCAACAACCTGCAGCGCGTGCGCGAGCTGTCGGTGCAGTCGGCCAACGCCACCAACTCGCAGTCCGACCGTGACGCCCTGCAGGCCGAAGTGGACCAGCTGGTCAGCGAAATCGACCGCGTGGCCCGCCAGACCAACTTCAACGGCACCAACCTGCTGGACGGTTCGTTCTCCGGCGCCCTGTTCCAGATCGGCGCTGACGCCGGCCAGACCATCGGCATCAACTCCATCCTGGACGCCAATGCCGCCTCGCTCGGCGGCGCACGCTTTGACAGCAACAAGCTGGCCATCACCGCCCCGGCCGATGCCAACACCGCTGGCGAGATCAAGGGCCTGAAGATCAACGATGTCACCATTGGCGACATCAAGGTCGACGCTTCGGGCACCACCGCTGCCGACACCCAGACCAGCCTGATCAGCAAGACCATCCTGGCCATCAACGACAAGATGGACCAGACCGGCGTGTATGCCGAAGTCGGTGCAACCGGCGAGATCAAGCTGACCTCGATCAAGGCCAGCGAAACCGACGCCGGCGTGTTCAAGGCAATGACGGCCAGCGCCACCTCGGGCATGGGCGCCTACACCGCCACCGCTGCCGCCGCCGCACCGGCCAAGTCCTTCGTCTCGGACCTGGACATCAGCTCGGTGGTCGGTTCGCAGCAGGCCCTGTCCATCGCCGACAAGGCCCTGAGCAGCGTCAACTCGGCCCGCGCCGACATGGGTGCGATCCAGAACCGCTTCTCCTCCACCATCGCCAACCTGTCCACCACCAGCGAAAACCTGTCGGCATCTCGCTCGCGCATCCGCGACACCGATTACGCCAAGGAAACCGCCGAGCTGACCCGCACCCAGATCCTGCAGCAGGCAGGCACCTCGATGCTGGCCCAGGCCAACAGCTCCACCCAGAACGTGCTCAGCCTGCTGGGCTGATCGCTGCCTGGCGCGACAGCGCGTCTTGCCCATCACACCGCTTCGGGTGATGGACGGCACGCCGAAAAGGCCCCGCATTGCGGGGCTTTTTTGACCGCTCGTCGCAAAAAGCCAGATTCAGCAAAGTTCCTCTCAAGTCACAGCGCGTCCGCGTCGATACCCCGGCTGAAGCGGTTGTCATCCATCCGCACCACCGGCCCAACGGCCTGTCTGCCACTGTGAGGAACGTTCCATGGCACAAGTGATCAATACCAACGTGATGTCGCTCAATGCTCAGCGCAATCTGAACAGCAGCGGCACCAGCCTGGCCACCAGCATCCAGCGCCTGTCTTCGGGCATGCGCATCAACAGCGCCAAGGACGATGCCGCCGGCCTGGCCATCTCCGAGCGCTTCACCACCCAGATCCGCGGCCTGGACGTGGCCACCCGCAATGCCAATGACGGCATCTCGCTGGCCCAGACCGCCGAAGGCGCGATGGTGGAAATCTCCAACAACCTGCAGCGCATCCGCGAGCTGGCGGTGCAGTCGGCCAATGCCACCAATTCGGATTCGGACCGCAAGGCGCTTGATGCCGAGGTCAAGCAGCTGACCGCCGAGATCGACCGTGTCGCCCGCCAGACCAACTTCAACGGCACCGCCCTGCTGGACGGTTCCTTCTCCGGCGCCCTGTTCCAGGTCGGCGCAGACGCCGGCCAGACCATCGGCATCAACTCGATCACCAATGCCCGTACCACCAACCTGGGCGGCACCAAGTTCGATACCGCCACCTTCACCATTGCCGCCCCGGGCACCAACCCGACCACCGATGTGACCATCACCGGCATGACGGTCAAGGGCGCCGACGGTGTGGCCTACACCCTGGACAACATCAAGGTGGCGCCGGGCAGCGATGCGGCCGCCACCCAGAAGGCCGTGACCCAGGCCGTGGTCAATGCCTACAACGCCAAGATGGACCAGACCGGGGTGTATGCCGAGGTGGACAGCACCACCGCCGGCAAGATCAACCTGACCTCGGTCAAGGACAGCGTCAGCGCAACCGGCACCTTCAATGCCATCACCGTCACCATGGGAACGGCCGTTGGCATCACCCTGCCCACGGCGCCGACCGCCACCACCGCCGCGGCCGGTGCCAGCCTGGCCGGCAAGTTCGTCAGCCAGCTGGACATCACCAACGTGGTGGGCTCGCAGCAGGCACTGAGCATCGTGGACAAGGCCCTGACCGCGGTGAACTCCTCGCGCGCGGACATGGGTGCGATCCAGAACCGCTTCTCCTCCACCATCGCCAACCTGTCCACCACCAGCGAAAACCTGTCGGCATCGCGCAGCCGCATCCGCGATACCGATTACGCCAAGGAAACCGCCGAGCTGACCCGCACCCAGATCCTGCAGCAGGCCGGCACCGCGATGCTGTCCCAGGCCAACAGCTCGACCTCCAATGTACTGAGCCTGCTGCAGTAACCGTTATCCCCCTCCCCCGGGACCCGAGGCGGGGGCCGGTTTCCGGCCCCCTGCACCAACACCGACAACACAGCGGCGCACCCCGATCGTGCTGCCGCACCTCGTCAACTGACACAGGAAGACACGGCAATGGCACAGGTCATCAACACCAACGTGATGTCGCTCAACGCGCAGCGCAACCTCAACAGCAGTGGCACCAGTCTGGCCACCAGCATCCAGCGCCTGTCCTCGGGCATGCGCATCAACAGCGCCAAGGACGATGCCGCCGGCCTGGCCATTTCCGAGCGTTTCACCACCCAGATCCGCGGCCTGGATGTGGCCACCCGCAATGCCAATGACGGCATCTCGCTGGCCCAGACCGCCGAAGGCGCGATGGTGGAAATCTCCAACAACCTGCAGCGCATCCGCGAACTGGCGGTGCAGTCGGCCAACGCCACCAACTCGGCCTCCGACCGCAAGGCACTGCAGGCAGAAGTCACCCAGCTGACCGCCGAAATCGACCGCGTGGCACGGCAGACCAATTTCAACGGCACCACCCTGCTGGATGGCAGCTTCAGTGGCGCGCTGTTCCAGGTCGGCGCCGATGCCGGGCAGACCATCGGCATCAACGCGATCACCAATGCACGCGCCGACAAACTGGGCGGTGCCATGTTCACCAGTGGCACCATCGCCGTGGCCAACCCCGCCGCCACCGGCAGCGGCTCGGCCAATGGCCATGCCGCCACCACCATTGCGGCCGGCACCATCACCATTGCCGGCGTGGCCCTGGATGCGATCGACGTGCCCGCCTCGGCCCAGACCTACGCCACGGCTGCCGACGCCCAGGCTGCCGGCAAGCTGGCCGTTGGCAATGCCCTGGCCGCCGCGATCAACGCCAAGACCGGCGACAACGGCCTGACCGCCACGGTCTCGGCCACCGGTGATGTCAGCCTGGCCTCGTGGAAGGAAGGCGCGGTAGGCGCCACCATCACCCAGACCGGCCTGGCCGCTGGCGTGGGCGCACTGACCAGTACCGCCTTGACGGCTGCAAACGCCAAGTTTGCCAAGGACCTGGACATCAGCAGTTTTGCCGGCTCCCAGCAGGCCCTGCAGATCGTGGACAAGGCCCTGACCGCGGTCAGCTCGGCACGCGCGGACATGGGTGCGATCCAGAACCGCTTCGCCTCCACCATCGCCAACCTGTCCACCACCTCGGAAAACCTGTCGGCCTCGCGCAGCCGCATCCGCGACACCGATTACGCCAAGGAAACCGCCGAGCTGACCCGTACCCAGATCTTGCAGCAGGCCGGCACGGCCATGCTGTCCCAGGCCAACAGTTCCACCTCCAACGTGCTCAGCCTGCTGCAGTAAGCCCTCACCCGGGCGGCACCGATGACAACGCCACCCCGGCCCAGCGGGAGTGGCGTTTTTTGATCCAGATCAAACCCAGTGAAGAAATGTTCTAAAGCCGGTGAGCACGGCGTCGATAACTAAGGGGAAGCAGATGTGATCGGCACTCTGCGCCGGCCCACCGGCCCTTATCGACCAGGATTGACCTCATGTCGCAAGTCATCAACACCAATGTCATGTCGCTGAATGCCCAGCGCAACCTGAACACCTCTTCGGCCAGCCTGTCGACCTCGATCCAGCGCCTGTCCTCGGGCCTGCGCATCAACAGCGCCAAGGACGATGCCGCCGGCCTGGCCATCTCCGAGCGTTTCACCACCCAGATCCGCGGCCTGGACGTGGCCACCCGCAATGCCAATGACGGCATCTCGCTGGCCCAGACCGCCGAAGGCGCGATGGTGGAAATCTCCAACAACCTGCAGCGCGTGCGCGAGCTGTCGGTGCAGTCGGCCAACGCCACCAACTCGCAGTCCGACCGTGACGCCCTGCAGGCCGAAGTGGACCAGCTGGTCAGCGAAATTGACCGCGTCTCGCGCCAGACCAACTTCAACGGCACCAACCTGCTGGACGGCTCCTTCTCCGGCGCCCTGTTCCAGATCGGCGCCGACGCCGGCCAGACCATCGGCATCAACTCGATCATCAACGCCAATACCGGTGCCCTGGGCGGCGTCGTGTTTGAAAGCGTGACCACCGCTGCCGCCGGTGGCAACACCACCACCGCCGACGTCACCGTGGACGATGCCAAGATCACCGGCACCGATGGCAAGGAAGTGACCCTGGACAGCTACACCCTCAAGGCCGGTGCAACCGCCGAAGAGGCCGGCAAGGCCCTGGCCAACGCCATCAACGGCAAGATGGACCAGACCGGCGTGTACGCCGAGGCCAACACCGACGGCACCGTCAAGCTGACCGCGATCAAGAGCAGCATCGCCGATAACGGCACCTTCAACGCCATCAGCCTGGAAGGCGGCGCCTCCACCGTGGCCGACAAGGCCGCTGCCACCACCGCCCCGACCACCAAGACCTTCGTCTCCGGTCTGGACATCAGCTCGGTGGTTGGTTCGCAGCAGGCACTGTCCATCGCCGACAAGGCCCTGAGCGCAGTCAACTCGGCCCGTGCCGACATGGGTGCGATCCAGAACCGTTTCTCCTCCACCATCGCCAACCTGTCCACCACCAGCGAAAACCTGTCGGCATCGCGCTCGCGCATCCGCGACACCGATTACGCCAAGGAAACCGCCGAGCTGACCCGCACCCAGATCCTGCAGCAGGCAGGCACCTCGATGCTGGCCCAGGCCAACAGCTCGACCCAGAACGTGCTCAGCCTGCTGGGCTGATCACTGACTGGCGCGACAGCGCGTCTTGCCCGTCACGGCCGTTGTGGTGATGGGCAGCACGCTGGAAAGGCCCCGCATTGCGGGGCCTTTTTGCTGTCAGGGGTTTGTCACTTGCGCTGGCATGCTTCTTGCCTCACCCGGGGATCACGCCGCCGCACTAAAGCCGTCGCCAATCCGGCCGATAGTGAGGCTGTAACCTGGATTCATCCCCTGACCTGGGAGTTGTCATGTCGTCTCTTTATGCCGTTGGTTCGGGCCTGGACATTCCTACCCTGGTGTCCCAGCTGGTCACTGCTGACCGTACGCCAGCGGAAAACCGCATCAATACCCAGGGCAAGGCAGCCACCGCGCAACTGTCCGCGCTGGGCACGATCAAGAGTGCGATGAGCAACCTGCAGTCCAGCCTGTCCGGCCTGAGCACTGCCCTGACCACGCCTGCATTCAAGCCCACGGTGGCCAGTGATGCCGGTTTCACTGCCAGTACCACCAGCAGTGCGGCTGCCGGCAGTTACGACATCGAGGTCATCAGCCTGGCCAAGGGCAACAAACTGACCTCCTCCGCTTTTGCCAGCGACGAGCTGGTGGGCAGCGGCAGCCTGCAGCTGAGCTTTGGCGACAGCCACCTGGAAGTTACCGTTGCGGCCGACATGACCCTGTCCTCGCTGGCGCGTGAAATCAACCGTGTCGCCGGCGGCAAGGGCGTGACCGCCTCGGTCATCACCTCCGATACCGGCCAGCACCTGGTCCTCAATGCCGTGGGCACCGGCAGCAACGGTGCGGTCACCCTGAGCAGCAGCGGCAATGGCCGGTTGGCTGAACTGAGCTGGGACGGCAGTACCGGCGGGATGACCGAAAACATCGCCGCCAGCGACGCCCAGGTGCGTATCGATGGCCAGTTGCGCACCAACACCAGCAACACCTTCACCGATCTGGTCGAAGGCGCCACCATCACCCTGACCAAGACCACCGTCGGCACCACCGGCAACCTGTCCATCGCCGCCGACAACAGCGGCGCCAAGACCAGCATGCAGGCCTTCGTCAGCGTCTACAACGCCACCCTCAACGCGCTGAAGTCGGCCAGCAGCTACAACGCCGATACCAAGACCGCGTCGGCCCTGACCGGTGACTCGATGGTGCGCGGCCTGCAGAACCAGCTGCGCAGCATCATGGGCAACAACAACGTCAGTGACCTGAAGGCGCTGGGCGTGAGCGTGGGCAAGGACGGCACGCTCAGCTTTGATGCTTCCAGCTTCGAAAAGGGCATGGCCGAACAGCCCGCCATGGCCGCCCGGGTGCTGGGCAAGGACGGCAGCATCGCCTCCAGCCTGGACAGCCTGCTCAAGTCCAACCTGGACACGGGCACCGGTGTGCTGGTCCAGCGCACCAACTCCTTGAACAAGCAGATCAGCAAGCTGGAAAAGGATCTGGATGACCTGGATGTGCGCATGGAGAAGAACTACGAGCGCTACACCAAGCAGTTCACCGCCATGGACACCCTGGTGGCGCAGATGCAGAACACCTCCAACTACCTGACCACCCAGCTGGCCAACCTGTCCTCGTCTTCCTCCAAGAAATAATCCGTCGGCCGCATTCGGCCACTTTTGACCCGTCCCCAGCGGGGCGGGCAGCCAGGAGTAAATGCATCCATGTACGCGTCCAGCCGTCAGTTTGCCGAGCAATACCGCAAGGTCGGCGCCACCAGTTCCATCCTGGAGGCTGACCCGCACAAGTTGGTCCAGCTGCTGCTGGAAGGTGCCTGCAGCCGCTTGCGTCTGGCCATGGCCCACCTGGAGCGTGGCGACCAGGCCGCCAAGGGCAAGGCGATCAGCCGCACCTGCGACATCGTCAGCCACCTGGCCGCGACCCTGGAACACGAGCGCGGTGGCGAGATCGCCCAGAACCTGTCGGCACTGTATGACTACATCCTGCTCAAGCTGACCGAAGGCAACCTGCACAATGACCGTGCCGCCCTGCAGGAAGCCCTGGACCTGCTGACCCAGATCGAGGCCGGCTGGAGTGCCATCGCCGCCAATGCGAGGAATGGCTGAGATGTACGCCGACCACTGCGATGCCTCCCTGCTGCATGCCGACCTGGCCGCCCTGCACGATGCCCTGCAGGCCGATGACAACACCCTGGCCCAGCAGATCATGCACAGCCACGACCGCCACCTGCGCCAATACATCGACCAGCGCGGCGCCCACGCCGACATGGACAGCCTGCGCGAGCTGCTGGCCCTGCAGCACAGCCTGAGCCGGGAGATGCTGCAGCGGCGCGACCGTGCCGCCGCCCACCTGCGCGGCCAGCGCCAGGCCCGCAACGCCGCATCGGCCTACCAACACGCACAGGAGCTGTAATGGACCCGAGCATCGCCGAGCAGCAGCTGTTTGATGACACCCTGTACAACGATCTGCCGTTGCCGTTGATGCTCGATGCCGCCGCCAGCGTGGCCTTGACCGGCAGCGAGCTGCGCCTGCGCGCCATTGCCCTGGTCGAGGACAGCCGCAGCGACGAAGGCGAGGAGCGTGGCGAGGGCAACCCGGCCCTGCACCGTCTGGAAGCCAAACTGGACCTGGTCCTGGCCCTGTGCGCCAGCCTGGTCGCCCAGCAGCGCCCGGCCCTGCGCCAGATGCCGGTGCGCTGGTCGGCCCGCGGCCTGCGCGTTGACTGGCCCGATGACGCCACTCCCCTCGCCCAGCCCACCTCGATCACCCTGCAGGCCGCCGACTGGCTGCCCGATCCGATCAGCCTGCCGGTGGTGCTGCTGGCCAGCCAACGCATCGATGGTGCCACCCGCCTGTGGCTGGCCTTTGACGCCCTCGGCGACGGGCTGCAGACCGCACTGGAACGGCATGTGTTCCGTCTGCACCGCCGCCAGGTGGCCCACCACCGTCGCCAGCGCTGACGCTTGCGATTGCCGCCCTGCACCGGCTTCGGTATGGTGCAGGCTTCCCTTCTTCACGATGTGTCCGTGCGCGTCCTTATCGTTGACGACCATACGCTTGTACGCGCTGGACTGACCCGCCTGCTGCAGGGATTTGCCGGTGTGGACGTGGTCGCCGAGGCCAGCTCGGCCGACGAGGCACTGCAGCAGTACAAACAGACCCTGCCCGATCTGGTGCTGATGGATCTGTCCCTGCCCGGACGCAGCGGCCTGGATGCCCTGGACATGATCAAGGCGCTGGGCAACAAGTCCACCGTGGTGATGATGTCCATGCACGATGACGCCGATCACGTGCGTGATGCCCTGGATCGTGGCGCCAGCGGCTTCATCGTCAAGGATGCCGCACCGATGGAACTGGAACTGGCCCTGCGCGCCGCGTACAACGGCCAGTTGTTCCTCAGCCCGCAGATTTCCGGCAAGTTGATGGGCAACCTGCTCAGCCGCGACAAGCCCAGCGGTGTGGCCGCCCTGCCGCCGCGCCAACGCCAGATCCTGCGCCTGATCGGCCAGGGCCTGAGCAACAAGGAAATTGCAGCGGACCTGGAAATCAGCGTCAAGACGGTGGAGACCCACCGCGCACGCATGATGGAAGCGCTGGGCTGCCGTCGCGCCAATGACCTGCTGGTGCTGGCCGTACGTCTGGGCGAAAAACTGCAGTAAGCGTCACAAATTCGCCATGCCGCGCTTGCCTTGCCCCCCGATGTGCAGGCAAACGCCGGACTCCTGACGCAATTGTCTACGGCAAACAATCACTTCCATGTCAACAGGCAGTGAATGTAAGGGTATTCCTGACACTCTGTCAGGCCCTGCCCGCATACGGTCAGGTACCTCCCGATTATTTTCATGGCGGCACAGGCCGATCATGCCTGCCATCGCGCCGACCCTTTGGCGCTGGCGCAGATCAGGGGATCGGCATGAAAGCTTCACTCTCGGCACAACTTGGACAACAGCTCCATCTCACTCCCGCCCTGCTGCAGTCCATCCGGCTGCTGCAGCTGACCGGGCTGGAACTGGAACTGGAAGTGGCCCAGGCGCTGGAGAGCAATCCCCTGCTTGAACGCATCGAGGACAGTGAGCCGGAACAGCGCCAGGTCAGCGAGGATCCACAGCTGGACACGGCCGCCTTTGACGAGCTGCCCGAATCACAGATGTGGGACATCCCGGCCGCCAGCTGGAGCGAGGGTGACACCGACCGCATGGCCAACATCGCCGCCGGTGCGTCCTCCGATCCGGGCTGGCAGCTGCTGCAGGGCCTGTCGCTGGAGCTCAAGGGCCAGGACCTGGCCATTGCCGCGTTCTGGCTGCAGCACATCGATGAGGCCGGCTATCTGGATGACAGCCTGCCGGCACTGCAGGCCCTGGCGGCCAGCGAACTGGGCTGCGATGCCGGGCAGATGGAATGGATCCGCCAGCGCCTGCTGCACGGCGAGCCGGCCGGCATGTGCGCGGTAGATGCACGCGAGGCATTGCGGGCCCAGCTCGATGCCCTGCCCGGCACGGTTGCGGCGCGGCCGCTGGCCCGGCAGTTGCTGCAGCTGGATCGGGAAGTCTTGCTGACCGGTTGCACCGATGTGCTGGCCCAGGCCCTGCAGCGCGAGCCGGCCGATGTGGCCGAGGCACGCGCCCTGCTGCGCCAGCTTGATGCCTACCCGGCCCAGTCGCTGCTGGAGGACGCCGATCCGGCCATCGTGCCGGACGTGGTGTGCTGGTTTGCCGACGCCAGCTGGCGGGTGGCACTGAACCGGCGCAGCACCCAGCGCGTGGGCGTGCCGGCCCATTACGAACAGGCCCTGGCCAGCTGCGCTGACGAGCTGTCCCCGGCCATGCGCGAACAGCTCAACCAGGCCCGCTGGCTGACCCGTGGCCTGAGCATCCGCAACGACACCCTGCTGCGCACCACCCAGGTCATCGTTGCCCACCAGGCCGGCTTCCTCAGCCGCGGCGAGGAAGCCATGGCCCCACTGACCCTGAAGCAGGTGGCCGAGGCCATCGGCATGCACGAATCGACCATTTCGCGCATCACCACCGGCAAATACCTGCAGACCCCGCGTGGCACTTTCGAGCTCAAACGCTTCTTTGCTGTCAAACTGGAAGGGGCAAGCGTGTCCGGCGCCGCGGTCAAGGCCATGGTCCGACGCTTGATTGACAACGAGCCGGCCGGCAGGCCCCTGGCCGATGAAGCCATCGCCGGGCTGCTGTCGCGCCAGGGCATCCAGGTGGCACGCCGCACCGTGGCCAAGTACCGCGAACAACTGGATATCGCCCCGGCCCGCGAGCGCCGCCGCAACCAAACCGCATCGCTGGCCCGGGCCAGCTGAGGAGATGACAACGATGAGCAAAGTCACCGTGCTGCTGGTGGATGACCATGAGGGCTTCATCAACGCCGCCCTGCGTCATTTCCGCCGTTTCACCTGGCTGGACGTGGTGGGCACTGCGGCCAACGGCCTGGAAGCCATCGAGCGCTCCGAGGCCCTGCGCCCGCAGGTGGTGCTGATGGACCTGGCCATGCCGGAGATGGGCGGCCTGCAGGCCACCCGCCTGATCAAGACCCAGGACGATGCACCCTACATCGTCATCGCCAGCCACTTCGATGATGCCGAACACCGCGAGCATGCCCAGCGTGCCGGTGCCGACGGCTTTGTCAGCAAACTGTCCTACATCCAGGATGTGATGCCGATCCTGGAGCGTCATCTGCAGGGGGAAACCACCCATGAGTGAGTCACGCATCCTGGTGCTGGACAGCGATGCTGTCCGCGCTGAACGCACCATCGCCCTGCTCCAGTTCATGGATTTCAACCCGCGCTGGGTGGCCGAACCGGCCGACCTGGACCTGGGCCGCAACCGCCCCAACGACTGGATGGCGGTGGTTGTCGGCGAAGTGGCCGCCGATGCGGCCAGCGGCCAGTTCTTCAGCTGGCTCGGACGCAGCGCGCTGCCGCCGCCGTTGATGGTGCTGGACCCAGCCATCACCGCCCAGGCCGAGGAGGCCGGCATTCACGAGGCCAACCTGTGGCCGCTGGAATGGCCGCTGCGCCACGCCCAGCTGGAAGGCCTGCTGCGCCGCGCCTCGCTCAAGCGCCTGGATGCCGAGCACCAGGTCAGCGCGCCCAGTGACAGTGGCCCGACCGGCAGCAGCCCGGCGGTGTCCGAACTGCGCCGCTTGATCGAGCAGGTCGCCAATTTCGACACCACCGTACTGGTGCTGGGCGAATCGGGTACCGGCAAGGAGGTGGTCAGCCGTGCCATCCACGCCAACTCGCCACGCCGTGACGGTCCGTTCGTGGCCATCAACTGTGGCGCCATCCCGGCCGAGCTGCTGGAAAGCGAACTGTTCGGCCATGAGAAGGGCGCCTTCACCGGCGCACTGAACGCACGCAAGGGCCGCTTTGAGATGGCCGAAGGCGGCACCCTGCTGCTGGATGAAATCGGCGACATGTCCCTGCCGATGCAGGTCAAGCTGCTGCGCGTGCTGCAGGAGCGCAGCTTCGAACGCGTCGGCGGCAACCAGACCATCCGTTGCAACGTGCGGGTGATTGCCGCCACCCACCGCGACCTGGAAACGCGCATCGCCGAAGGCAAGTTCCGCGAGGACCTGTTCTACCGTCTGAACGTGTTCCCGATCGACGTGCCGGCCCTGCGCGAGCGCAGCGCCGACATTCCGGCACTGGTGGACACCATCGCCAGCCAGCTGGCGCGTACCGGTCGCGGCGAAGTGCGTTTTTCCAGCGAGGCCCAGCAGGCCCTGGCCGGTTACCGCTGGCCGGGCAACGTGCGCGAACTGACCAACCTGGTCGAGCGCCTGGCCGTGCTCCATCCCGGCGGCCTGGTCCGGGTGCAGGACCTGCCGGCGCGTTACCGCGGTGACTACCCGATCATGCCGGTGGGCGAAGCGGAGGAACGCAACGAGCTGCGCCTGGCCATCCACAACCTGCCTTCGGCCTTGCCGGCCGTGGCCGAGAAGGTGCCGGTGGCCGCCGCGGTCAGCAGCGAGGAAGAACCGGCCAGCGCCGACAACGCCCTGCCCGATGACGGCCTGGACCTGAAGGACCACATGGCACGCATCGAGCTGAAGCTGATCAGCGAGGCACTGGAACGCACCCAGGGGGTGGTCGCCCATGCCGCCGCGCTGCTCGGCCTGCGTCGCACCACCCTGGTGGAGAAGCTGCGCAAGTACGGCATCGACCGCGAGCAGGCCGAAATGGCCGGCTGACGCCTGTCCATCGCCTGTCACCGACCAAGGCCACCGCATGCGGTGGCCTTTTTCTTGCACCGGCGCCAAGCAGCGGCGCGCATCCACGGTGCGGCGGGCCAGTGCCCGCACAGCACGGCGCGCAGGGACCATGGCAGAAAGCCGTCACCGCATTCAGGCACACCTTTTGCATGAGTACCGACATACGTTCCCGCGCCCGGAAATCGCCCGATGTCCTACTCCGTCAACTCCGTTCTCAGCCAGATCCGCAGCTACCAGACCCAGGTCAGCAACCTGTCGGTGGATGCCACCGCCGATGCCCCGGTTTCCCCGGCGCTGACCGCCGGGCTGAGCGAGCCGGCACCGCAGCAGCCCAGCTTCACCGAGACCCTGCGCGGCGCCTTGGGCGCGGTGAACCAGTCCCAGCACGAATCCGGCCAGCTGGCACGCGCTTTTGAAATGGGCGACCCCAGTGCCGACCTGGCCAAGGTCATGGTCGCTGCCCAGCATTCGCAGATTGCCTTCAAGGCCACTGTGGAAATCCGCAACCGTCTCGTCCAGGCCTACCAGGACGTGATGAACATGCCGCTGTAAGGAAGACCGGACGATGGCAATCGCGCTCCCCAACGAACCCCTGCCCCACGACAAGCCGGACCGCACCGAGAAGGCGGCGGCGCTGTTCGAGAAGGTCCAGGGCATGCAGATCACCCGCAAGCTCGGGATGATGACCATGATCGCCGCCTCGGTGGCGGTGGGCCTGGCCGTGTTCTTCTGGTCCCAGGAACAGGAAATGGTGGCCCTGTACACCGGCACCGATGCCAAGGCCACCGCCGAGGCCACCGACCTGCTGCGGGCCGCGCAGATCCCGTTCAAGCTGGACCCGGCCACCGGTGCGATCACCGTGGCCCCGGACCGCCTGCACGATGCCCGCCTGAAGCTGGCCGGCGCCGGTGCCACCGACAACGGCCGCCTGGGCTTCGAGCTGATCGAGCGCGACCCGGGCTTCGGCGTCAGCCAGTTTGTGGAAAATGCCCGCTACCAGCACGCCCTTGAAACCGAGCTGGTACGCACCATCACCACCCTGCGCCCGGTGCAGGATGCACGCGTGCACCTGGCCATCCCCAAGCCCAGCGCCTTCACCCGCCAGCGCGAGCTGTCCAGCGCCTCGGTGGTGCTGACCCTGCGTGGCGGCTCGACCCTGGAGCGCAACCAGGTCGATGCGATCGTGCACATGGTCGCCTCCTCCATTCCCGACCTGGCCCCGGACCGGGTCACCGTGGTCGACCAGAACGGCCGTCTGCTGTCGGGCAACAACGGCAACACCGCCGATGAGCTCAACGCCCAGCAGTTCGAGCAGGTGCGGCGCCAGGAAACCTCGTTCAACCAGCGCATCCGCGACCTGCTCGAGCCGATGACCGGCGTGGGCCGGGTGCAGCCGGAAGTGGCCGTGGAAATGGATTTTGCCACCGTCGAGGAGGCCCGTGAGGTCTACAACGGCGAGCCGCAGAAGGTACGCAGCGAGCAGATCAACGAAACCAGCAACAGTGAGCCCGGCCCGCAGGGCGTGCCCGGTGCGGCCAGCAACATGCCGCCGGGCCCGGAAGCGGTGGCCGCCACCGCCGGCAACACCCAGTCCACCCGCAACGCCACCCGCAACTACGAGCTGGACCGCACCCTGCAGCACACCCGCCAGAGCGGTGGCCGCATTGCCCGGGTCACCACCGCGGTGCTGGTGGACCACGTCCCGCGCGCCAATGCCGAAGGCAAGCTCGTGCCGCAGCCGCTGTCCGATGCCGAGCTGGCCCGGGTCGAGGCCCTGGTCAAGCAGGCGGTCGGCTTCAATGCCGAACGCGGTGACAGCGTCTCGGTGATGAATGCCCCGTTCGTGCGCGAGACCACCCCGGTCGCCGCTGCACCGGTGTGGGAGCAGCCGATGGCGCAGAACGCGCTGCGCCTGATCCTTGGCGCCCTGATCGTGCTGGCCCTGGTGTTCGGCGTGCTGCGCCCGACCCTGCGCCAGATCACCGGCGCCGGCAAGAAGGCCGAGCCGGCCGCCGATGTGCCGCCCAGTGCCGACGTGGAACTGGTGGACATCAACGGCCAGCCGCTGCCGGCACTGGCCAACGACCAGGTGCAACTGTCGCCGACGGCCGTGCTCGCCGCACCGGTGGACAACTACGAAGAACGACTGCGCATGGCGCGCGAAGCCGTCCGCGCCGATTCCAAGCGCGTGGCACAGGTTGTGAAGGGCTGGGTGGCCAATGACTGAAATGACTGAAACCGCGATGACCGGCGTCCAGCGCGCGGCTGTGCTGCTGCTGTCGCTGGGCGAATCCGACGCTGCCGAAGTGCTCAAGCACATGGAGCCCAAGGAGGTGCAGAAGATCGGCATCACCATGGCCACCATGACCGATGTCAGCCGCGAGAAGGTGCAGATGGTCATTGACCAGTTCAGCGCCGAACTGGGCAACACCACCTCGCTGGGCGTGGGCTCGGACGAGTACATCAAGAACATGCTCGAGCAGGCCCTGGGCAAGGACAAGGCCGGCAACCTGGTCGACCGCATCCTGCTGGGCCGCAACACCACCGGCCTGGACGCACTGAAGTGGATGGACCCGCGTGCGGTGGCCGATCTGGTGCGCAACGAGCATCCGCAGATCATCGCCATCGTGATGAGCCACCTGGAGCCGGACCAGGCCGCCCAGGCCCTGAAGCTGCTGCCCGAGCGCACCCGCGTGGACGTGGTCCTGCGCATCGCCACCCTGGACGGCATTCCGCCCAATGCGCTCAACGAGCTCAACGAGATCATGGAGCGCCAGTTCGCCGGCAACCAGAACCTGAAGTCCTCCAATGTCGGCGGCGTGCAGAGCGCGGCCAACATCCTCAACTACATGGATGGCGGCCAGGACCAGGTGATCCTCAAGCAGATCGGCGACATCGACAATCCGCTGGGTACCCGTATCCAGGACCTGATGTTCGTGTTCGACGACCTGGTGGACCTGGACGACCGCGAGATGCAGCTGGTGTTGCGCGAGGTCTCCGGCGAGCGTCTGGGCCTGGCCCTGCGCGGGGCCGACAACAAGGTCAAGGAAAAGATCACCCGCAACATGTCCTCGCGTGCGGCCGAAATCCTGCTCGAGGACATGGAAGCGCGTGGCCCGGTGCGCCTGTCGGATGTGGAAACCGCCCAGCGCGAGATCCTGGCCATCGTCAAGCGCATGGCCGACGAAGGCACCATCAGCCTGGGTGGCGCCGGTGAGGACATGCTGTGAGCGCACAGATACAGCGCTGGGTAGCCCCTGACCTGAACCTGGCCGAGGTCGACCAGACCCTGCTCGACGAGATGCAGGCCCTGGACCAGGACGGCTACAGCGAGGAGATCGGCACCGACACACCCGTCGGGCCCGGCCTGCCGACGCTGGAACAGATCGCCCTGATCGAACAGCAGGCCCACGACGAGGGCCATGCCCATGGCCTGCAGACCGGTCATGCCGAAGGCCTGGCCCAGGGACGCGAAGAAGGCCATGCCGAGGGTCTGGCCAGTGGCCAGGCCGAGATCCGCCGCCTCAGCGCACAGATCGAGGGCATCCTGGACAACTTCAGCCGGCCCCTGGCCCGGCTCGAGGACGAGGTGGTGCAGGCCCTGGGCGATCTGGCCGTGCGCATTGCCGGGGCTTTGGTCGGCCGTGCCTACCAGGCCGACCCGGCCCTGCTGGCGCAGCTGGTGGAACAGGCTGTGGCCAGCGTTGCCGCGCACCAGCGGCCGCTGCAGGTGCGCCTGCACCCGGAAGACATCGCCAGCCTCACTCCCCTGCTCAGCCTGCCGGCCGACTGCAGCCTGAGCCCGGACCCGGCACTGGGCCGCGGCGACCTGCGCGTGCATGCCGAGGCAGTGCGCATCGACGGCAGCCTGGGCGCCCGCCTGCAGGCCGCCCTGCAGACCATCGGGCAAGGCAGCACACGGCCATGAACAAAGACACCGTCATCGATCCGGCGCACTGGCGCGCGGCCCGCAACCTGCGTCTGGCCCACCGGCTGGATGGTTTGTACCAACGCCCGCAGGCCGATGCCGGCCTGGTCCGCGAGGGCGTGCTGCGCCGGGCCATCGGCCTGACCCTGGAAGCCTCCGGCTGCCAGGCCCCGATGGGTTCGAACTGCCGCATCGAAGTGGCCGATGGCGGCTGGATCGATGCCGAAGTGGTCGGCTTTGCCGGCGAGCGCACCTACCTGATGCCCAGCGCCGAACTGCATGGCCTGCTGCCCAATGCCCGGGTGGTGCCGGCCGGTGCCGGTGGCGGCATCGAGGTCGGCGAAGGCCTGCTGGGCCGGGTCATCGACAGCGACGGCGTGCCCCTGGATGGCAAGGGCCCGATCGTGCATGAAGGCAGCGCGCCGATGGCCGGGGTGTCGATCAACCCGCTGGCCCGCGAGCCGATCACCCAGCCGCTGGATGTGGGCGTGCGCACCATCAATGCCCTGCTGCCGATCGGCCGTGGCCAGCGTGTGGGCCTGTTCGCCGGCTCCGGCGTGGGCAAGTCCACCCTGCTGGGGATGATGACCCGTTTCACCAATGCCGATGTCATCGTGGTCGGCCTGATCGGCGAACGTGGCCGCGAAGTGCGCGATTTCGTCGAATCCACCCTGGGCGAGGAAGGCCTGCGCCGTGCGGTGGTGATTGCCGCCCCGGCCGACCGTCCGCCGCTGGCCCGCCTGCACGGCGCCTACCGGGCCACCGCGGTGGCCGAATGGTTCCGCGACCAGGGCCTGAACGTGCTGCTGCTGATGGATTCGCTGACCCGCTTTGCCCAGGCCCAGCGCGAGATCGGCCTGTCGGTGGGCGAGCCGCCGACCACCCGTGGCTATCCGCCCAGTGTGTTTGCCAAGCTGCCCGCCCTGGTCGAACGCGCCGGCAACGGGGCCAAGGGACGCGGCTCGATCACCGCTTTCTATACCGTGCTGACCGAAGGCGATGACCCGCAGGACCCGATTGCCGATGCCGCGCGGGCCATCCTGGACGGCCACATCCTGCTCTCGCGCAAGGTCGCCGATTCGGGCCTGTACCCGGCCATCGACGTGGAATCCTCGGTCAGCCGTGTGGTCCAGGACATTGCCGATGACGCCTGGCGCGGCCGCATCCGCCAGCTCAAGCAATTGGTGGCCGCCTACTCGGCCAACCGTGACCTGATCGCCATCGGCGCCTACCAGCGCGGCGGTGACCCGGCCACCGACCAGGCCCTGGCCCTGTGGCCGCAGATCACCGAATTCCTGTCCCAGGATGTGCACCAGGCCGCCAGCCTGGAAGCCAGCGGCCAGGCCCTGGCCGAGCTGGTCGGAGCGATCGGCCGATGAGCAGCACCCGCCGCATGGTGCCGCTGCTGCGCCGCGCCCAGGACAAGCAGGACGCGGTGGCGCGCCAGCTGGCCGAACGGCAGAAGGCGCTGGACACCCATGCCCAGCGCCTGGAGGACCTGCGCCAGTACGCCGACGACTACCTCAACAACCCGCTGCCGGCCACCTCGGTCTCGCAGCTGCTCAACCGCCGTGCCTTCCTGGACCGCCTGGACACGGCGGTCAAGCTGCAGGCACAGACGGTGGAGCGCAACCAACTGCACGTGGATGCCGAGCGCAAGCGCCTGCTCGCCGCCAGCCGCGAGCGCAAGGTCCTGGAACAGCTGCAGCAGCGCTACCAGGCCCAGGAACAGCACCAGGCCGATCGCCGCGACCAACGCGTGCTCGATGACCTGGGTGCGCGTATCAGCCGCAACCGCCCCAATACACCGGAAAGCCCGACATGAGCACAGCCGCCCTGACGCCCGTCCTGTTCACCGCCCCGGCCGCACCGTCCACGCCCGCGCAGGGCCAGAGCGGTACCAGCAGCGCCCAGGCCGGCCAGCAGGACCCGGCCCGGTTCTCGCAGCTGCTGGACAGCAGCAGCCCGGCCGGCAGTGATCAGCCCCTGCCGGCCGACGATGGCAGCATCGCGGCCGATGCGGATGCGCAGGATCTGCAGGACGAGGCCAGCCAGACCCCGGCCGATGCGCCGTGGCCGCCACCGGGCCTGGAAACCCTGCTCGCCCCCACCACGACAGCTGCAACGCCGGCCACTACTGCCGCCTGCCTGGCGGCCGCCACGACCATGCCGGCACCGCCGGCCAGCCAGCCCCCCGCAGCCAGCAACCCGGCTGCTATGGGCAGCGTCAAGGACACGACACTGGCCGCCACCCTGGCCAATACCCGCACCGCACCCACGACCATGCCGGCACTGGCCCAGGCAGCCAGCAGCAGCCATCCGGATCTGGCCGAAGGCCTGCCGGCCAGCGCCCAGACGCCAGCCGGCAACGGAGCCGACGAGGCGCTCGCCCAGGCCATCGGCAGCCTGGCAGGCACCACCACCTCCGCCAGCCCGGCGCTGGACAGCAGCGGCGTGGTCGCCCTGGCCGGGCTGAGCGCCAGCGCGGTGGCCAACCCCTTGCCGGCCAATGACACCCAGGCCAGCGTGCTGCCCACCCGCGCCGACATGGGCGGCGAGCATTTCGATGCCGATGTGGCCCAGGGCGTCGAGTACATGGTCGAGCACAAGCTGCAGTCCGCCCGCATCCGCATCAGCCCCCAACAGCTGGGCATGATCGAGGTCGAACTGCGCCTGGACGGTGACCGCGTGCATGCCAACTTCAGCAGTGCCCATGCCGATGTGCGCCAGGCCCTGCACGACAGCCTGCCGCGCCTGCGCGAACTGCTTGATGCCAATGGCCTGCAGATGGGCCAGGCGGCGGTCGGCCAGGGCAGCAACGGGCCGGGCACTGACGGCCGTGACGGCCAGAGGCCGGCCACCGCCATGGGCCACGGCGCCACTGACACAGAACCGTCGCCGGCTGCGGCAGCACCGCAGGTGTGGCGCCACAACCGCCTGCTCGACACCTATGCCTGAGCCAACGGCGGCGACAAAAAACCGGCAGCCGGTTCCGGCACGGTGATTGCATCAGTGGACATGGACGTTCCCAGGAGCACACCGTGGCCACCGCCGCAGACACCAACCGCAAGACCAACGATGCCCCCGCTGCCACCGGCAAGCGCCGCAACTCCCTGCTGCCGATCCTGCTGGTCGGCCTGATTGCCGCCGGTGCCGCCGGCGCCGGGGTCTGGTACTACACCCAGCAGCACGCCACTCCCGCCGCCCAGCAGTCACCGCAGCTGCCGGCCCCGGCGCTGTACGTGGCCCTGGATCCGGCCTTCGTGGTCAACCTGCCGGTCAGCTATGACGGCCCGCGCTACCTGCAGGTCGAGGTCCAGCTGATGACCCGCGACCCGCTGGCACTGGAAAAGATCCGCGCCAACCTGCCGGCCATCCGTGCGCGCCTGCTGATGTTCTTCGCCCAGATCGATCCGGCCCTGGTCAATGACCGCAGCGGCATGCAGACCCTGCAGAACGACGCCCTGGGCGAAGTGCAGGAGCTGCTGAAGAGCGAAACCGGCAGCAACAGCGCCGAGGCCCTGCTGTTCACCAGCTTCGTGACCCAGTGAGCGCACTGACATGAGCATCAATGACCTGCTCAGCCAGGATGAGATCGACGCCCTGCTGCACGGCGTGGATGACGGGGCGGTGGATACCACCCCTTCCGCGCCGGAGGACCCTGACCAGGTCAAGCCGTATGACTTTGCCAGCCAGGACCGCATCATCCGTGGCCGCATGCCGACCCTGGAGATGGTCAACGAGCGCTTTGCCCGGCTCTGGCGCATCGGCCTGTTCAACCTGATCCGGCGTTCGGCCGAGCTGTCGGTGCGCGGCATCGAGCTGGTCAAGTTCGGCGACTACCTGCACTCGCTGTACGTGCCGACCAATCTCAACCTGATCCGCTTCAAGCCGCTGCGCGGTACCGGCCTGGTGGTGTTCGAGCCGACCCTGGTGTTTGCCGTGGTCGACAACTTCTTCGGTGGCGACGGCCGTTACCCGACCCGCATCGAAGGCCGCGAGTTCACCGCCACCGAGATGCGCGTGATCCAGCTGATGCTCAAGCAGCTGTTTGCCGATCTCAAGGAAGCCTGGGGCCCGGTGATGAATGTCGACTTCGACTACATCAACTCGGAAATCAACCCGCACTTCGCCAACATCGTCAGCCCGCGCGAATACGTGGTGGTCTCGCGCTTCCACATCGAACTGGACGGCGGTGGTGGCGACATCCATGTGACCCTGCCCTACGCCATGCTCGAGCCGATCCGTGAACTGCTCGATGCCGGCATCCAGTCCGACCGCAACGACGATGACGGCAGCTGGTCGAGCATGGTCCGCGAACAGCTCAACAGCGCCGAGGTCGAGCTGTCCAGCGTGCTGGCCAGCAAGCGCATGAACCTGCGTGAGCTGGCCCGGCTGAAGGTCGGCGACATCCTGCCCATCGACCTGCCCAGCCAGATCCCGCTGTGTGTGGAAGGCATCCCGGTGTTCACCGGCCAGTTCGGCACCAGCAACGAACGCAACGCCGTCAAGATCCTCGCCAACCGTCCGCCCGGCAGCATCGCCCGCGCCCGCCCCCCCGTTCTCCAGGAAGACCAGAAATGACCCAGACCCTCGAAACCCCGCAGGTCGAACCGACCCAGTTCAACGAGCTGACCGCAGACAACGACCCGACCAACGAACTGGACCTGGACGTCATCCTCGATGTGCCGGTGACCCTGTCCCTGGAAGTGGGCCGCGCGCGCCTGCCGATCCGCAACCTGCTCCAGCTCAACCAGGGCTCGGTGGTGGAACTGGAACGCGGCGCCGGTGAATCTCTGGATGTCTACGTCAACGGCACCCTGATCGCCCATGGCGAGGTGGTGACCATCAACGACCGCTTCGGCGTGCGCCTGACCGATGTGGTCAGCCCGCGCGAGCGGATCCGGAGACTGCGTTGATCCTCGCCGCTGCCAGCTCCCCGGCCATCGGCCAGCACGCGGCCCAATCGCCCGGCCTGGGCGGGACCGTGCTGGCCCTGGTGGCGGTGCTGGCCCTGATCGTCGGCCTGGCCTGGCTGCTCAAGCGCCTGCCCGGCAGCGGCCTGCGCAGCAACGACCAGCTGCGCGTGCTGACCTCGCTGGCCGTGGGCCAGCGCGAGCGCCTGGTGGTGGTCCAGGTCGGCCAGCAGCAACTGCTGCTGGGCGTCACCGCCCAGGGCATCCAGACCCTGCACACCCTGACCGAACCCCTGCCCGAACCGGCCGCCGGCCTGGCCCCGGGCACGCCCCCTCTCCCCGCTTTCGCCCAGTTGCTGACCCGGCACCTGCGCAAGGACAAGACCGATGCACCTGATGCCTCGCGTTGACCGCCGCCTGCTGGCCATGGCCGGCATGCTGCTGCTGTTGCTGCTGCCCGGCCTGGCCCTGGCCGCCACCCCGGCCGGGCCGACCCTGCCGGCCCTGCCGGATGTGACCGTGGGCCGCGTCGGTGGCGCGCCGGTGAGCCTGCCGCTGCAGACCCTGCTGCTGATGACGGCCATCACCCTGCTGCCGTCGATGCTGCTGATGCTCACCGCCTTCACCCGCATCATCATCGTGCTGGGCCTGCTGCGCCAGGCCATGGGCACCGGCAACACCCCGTCCAACCAGGTCCTGCTCGGTCTGGCCCTGTTCCTGACCGCGATGGTGATGCTGCCGGTCTGGGACAAGGCCTGGGGCAGCGGCATGGCGCCCTACCTCAATGGCGAGATTGATTTCCAGACCGCCTGGACCCTGACCACCGATCCGATCCGCGCCTTCATGCTGGCCCAGATCCGCGAAACCGACCTGATGACCTTCGCCGGCATTGCCGGCCACGGCACCTATGCCAGCACCGCCGACATTCCGTTCCCGGTGCTGACCGCCTCGTTCATCACCTCCGAGCTGAAGACCGCCTTCGAGATCGGCTTTCTGATCTTCATCCCGTTTGTGATCATCGACCTGGTGGTGGCCTCGGTGCTGATGTCCATGGGCATGATGATGCTCTCCCCGATGCTGGTCTCGGCCCCGTTCAAGATCCTGCTGTTCGTGCTGGTGGACGGCTGGGTCCTGGTGGTGGGCACCCTGGCCGCCAGCTTCAACGCGGCCTGATCCGGAGAACCGCCATGAGTCCGGAACTTGCCTTGACTGAACTGCGCGGCGGCCTGGTCGCCGTGCTCTGGATCGCCGGCCCGCTGCTGCTGGTGGTGCTGGTGGTGGGTGTGCTGGTGGGCATCATCCAGGCCGCCACCCAGCTCAACGAGCCCACCATTGCCTTCATCGCCAAGGCCGCCGCGTTGACCGTGGCCCTGTTTGCGCTGGGCAACCTGCTGCTGGGCCACATCGTGGAATTCACCATCCTGTTGTACCAGCGCATTCCGCACCTGATCGGTTAGCACAGATGGATTCGGTCACCCGCATGGCCATTGATGGCCAACAGGCCTTTGCCATCATCGCCACCGTGCTGTGGACGATGCTGCGCATCGGCGCCGTGGTCACGGCCATGCCCATGCTCGGCAGTGCCGCCCTGCCGGCCCGGGTCAAGGTCATGGCCAGCCTGGCCCTGGCCATGGCGCTGGCCCCGATGCTGCCGCCGGTGCCGGTGTGGCAGGGCTTTGATGCCAACACGGTGCTGTCGATCTTCCGCGAGGTGGCCATCGGCGTGGCCATCGGCCTGTGCCTGCGCCTGATCTTCGAGGCCGGCGCCCTGGCTGGCGAGTTGATCGCCCTGGGTACCGGCCTGTCCTTTGCGCAGATGACCGACCCGCTGCGCGGCGGCACCTCCGGCGTGGTCGGGCAGTGGTTCTACCTGCTGTTCGGCCTGCTGTTTTTCACCAGCAACGGCCACCTGGCCATGATCGCCCTGTTGGTGGACAGCTACCGCGCCCTGCCCATCGGCACCGCCCTGCCCGATCCATCGGCCTTCATCGCCGTGTTGCCGACCCTGATGCTGCAGGTGTTCCGCGGCGGGTTGTCGCTGGCCCTGCCGCTGGTGGTGGCGATGCTGGCCATCAACCTGGTGTTCGGTGCGCTGGCCCGGGCCGCCCCGGCCCTCAATCCGATCCAGCTCGGCCTGCCGGTGGCCCTGCTGCTGGGCCTGCTGTTGCTGACCGTGCTCTCCGCTCAGATGGCCCCGCCGGTGCAGCAGTTGTTCGATCACGCCTTTGATGCGGCACGCAGCCTCACTTTGTGACCGTATTCCGCTTATCTGAACACAAATTTCACGCCATTCTCTGCACTCTGCCCTGTGCCAAGGGGGGTTGGCTTGCCAGCCGCGGGTACTGCGCTGGCATCGATCAGTCGGAACAAAGGCACAGGGGAGTGGCATCGTGCAGGGCAACTACAATTTCGTTCTGGTCGCAACATCACTGCTGGTGGCCATTCTGGCGTCGTGGACGGCGCTGGACATGGTGGACCGGGTCAACAAGTCCCGGCGCAACGTGGCCATCGGATGGCTGCTGGCCGGCGGTTTTTCGATGGGCATCGGCATCTGGTCGATGCATTTCATCGGCATGCTGGCCTTCAACCTGCCCATCCCGGTCGGTTATGACCTGCTGATCACCCTGCTGTCGCTGAGCGCGGCGATCGCCTCCTCCACTTTTGCCCTGTGGCTGGCCAGCCAGTCCACCCTGCCCAACTGGCGGGTGCTGCCCGGTGGCGTGCTGATGGGCTGCGGCATTGCCGCCATGCACTACCTGGGCATGGAGGCGATGCAGATGCGCCCGGCCCTGAGCTACGACCCGTTGTGGTTCGTGCTGTCCATCCTGCTGGCCATTGCCGCCAGCTGGACCGCCCTGCGCGTGTTCTTTGCCATGCGCGAGAACAGCCGCTGGTCACTGCGCCTGGCCGCCAGCGTGCTGCTGGGCGTGGCCGTGGTCGGCATGCACTACACCGGCATGGCCGCCACCCGGGTCGCCGAGGGCGCGGTATGCGGCGCCCTGCGCGGCGGCCTGCAGTTCAAGCCCGGGCAGATGGCCGTGCTGGTCACCCTGCTCACCCTGGGGGTGCTGGCCATCGTGCTGTTGATGAGCATGATGGACAAGCGCATGGAGGCGCGCATGCTGCGCATGCGCAATGCCATGCTCAGCCTGTCTCTGGAGGAAGCCACCAGCGAACTGTCCCAGGCCGGCCTGCGTGACCCGCTGACCCGCCTGGCCAACCGCCACCTCCTCAACACCCGGCTGGCCGACGCCATTGCCGCCAGCGCCGGCGCCGGGCAGCGCCACGCCCTGCTGGTGATGGACATCGACAGCTTCGGCAACATCAACGATGCCTACGGCCACCGCACCGGTGACCAGCTGCTGGTGGCCGTGGCCGAGCGCCTGCGCGAGCTGGCTCGCAGCAACGACACCCTGGCCCGCACCAGTGGCGATGAATATGTGCTGCTGACCCGCCTTGAGGATGGCGATGATATCGAGCAGCTGGCCGGGCGGATCATCGACAGCCTGTCCAGCGAGGTGCTGGTCGACGGCCTGCCGATGACCCTGGGCACCAACCTGGGCGTGGCCATTACCCCGGACCATGCCGGCAGCGAAGAAGAACTGATGTCCCATGCGGTGGCCGCGATGCAGCAGGCCAAGCTGGATGGACGCAACAAATGGCAGTTGTATTCGGCCTGGATGAGCCAGAGCAGCCAGGAACAGTTCCGCCTGCTGGCCGACCTGCGCCAGGCCATCGGCAGTGAGCAGATCAGCCTGCACTACCAACCCAAGGTGCGCGCGCTGGATGGCAGCATCGCCGGAGCAGTGGCCCTGCTGCGCTGGGACCATCCGCAACTGGGCAGCATCCCCAGCGAGCGCGTCACCCGCCTGGCCGAACGCGGTGGGCTGTGCCAGCAGCTGGGCAACTGGGTGCTCGACCAGACCTGCGCCCAGCTGCAGCAATGGCACCGGGCCGGTTACCGCGACTGGAGCATGTCGGTGACCCTGTCACCGTTGCAGCTGCAGGATCCACATCTGCTGGCCCATGTGCAGGACTGCCTGGCCCGGCACCAGCTGCCGGCACGCCAGTTGATCCTGGAGATCACCGAGACCACGGTGATGCGCGACGCCCAGGCCGCCCTGGCCCTGCTCAACTCGCTGTCGGCGCTGGGGGTGGGCATTGCCATCAATGATTTCGGCAGCGGCCATGCCAGCCTGCTCAACCTCAAGCAGCTCACCGCCACCGAGCTCAAACTCGGGCCCAGCTTCATCCAGGAGCTGGAACCGGGCAGCAACGGGGTGACCATCCTGGCCGCCCTGATCGCCCTGGGCCACGGTCTGGACATGGCGGTGGTGGCCAATGGCATCACCACCCGCGAGCAGCGCCTGCGCCTGGAACGCATGGGCTGTGATTACCTGCTCGGCCACCTGATCGGGGTGGCCGTGGCCCCGGCCCGCTTCGAGCAGCTGCACGCACCACGGCGCCTGAGCAGCCTGGACGGCGACAGCATGACCGGCGCACGCAACCTGCCGCCCGCCACTTCCTGAGGCCAGCCCCGGCCCGCTGTGGCCGGGCGCGGCAACACCGCCTGCGCAACGCTGGCACGTTAATTGCACTGGTCAGGCACTACCCGCCTGATCCGTGACAATGAGCGAGAACGACCAATCCGGCGAGAAGACCGAACAGCCCACCCCGAAACGGCTCAACGACGCCCGCCAGGACGGCAACATCCCGCGCTCGCGCGAGCTGTCCACCGCGGCGGTGTACGGCGCGTGCGTGGTGGCGATGATGGCCTTTTCCGGCCTGCTCGCCCGTGGCGGCATGCAGTGGATGAAGCAGGCCCTGCAACCTGACCTGCGCCTGCTGCAGCATCCCCAGGAAATATTCGGCCATGTCGGCAGCCTGCTGCTGGCCGGCATGCTGGTGATCAGCCCGTTGCTGGCCGTGGGACTGCTGGCCTCGTTCATCAGCCCGGTGCTGATGGGCGGCCTGCAGTGGACCAACAAGAGCCTGATGCCCAAGTTCGACCGCATGAACCCGATTGCCGGGATCAAGCGCCTGTACGGGCCCGAAGCCGTGGCCGAATTCGCCAAGTCGCTGCTGCGGGTGCTGTTTGTCGGCGTCGCCGGCGGGCTGATGATGGCCAGTTCGATGCCCCTGCTGCGCGGCCTGCTGCACAAACCGCTGGAGACGGCGATGGCCGATGGCCTGGGCTTTGCCCTGCGCCTGATGCTGGCCACGGCGATGGCCTTCTTCCTGCTCGCCGCGCTGGATGCGCCCTACCAGCGCTGGAACTGGCTGCGCAAGTTGAAGATGACCCGCGAGGAGCTGAAGCGGGAAATGAAGGAAAGCGAGGGCAACCCCGAGGTCAAGGGCCGCATCCGGCAGATGCAGATGCAGGCAAGCCAGCGCCGGATGATGCAGGACGTGCCGACCGCCGACGTCATCGTGGTCAACCCCACCCACTACGCGGTGGCCCTGAAGTACCAGGGCGAAAAGATGAATGCCCCGGTGGTGGTGGCGCGCGGGGTGGACGAAGTGGCCCTGCGCATCCGCGCCCTGGCCCAGCAGCACCGGGTTGCGGTGGTCGCCGCACCGCCTTTGGCACGCGCCTTGTATCGGGAAGGGCAACTCGGAAAGGAAATACCCGTGAGACTGTATTCGGCCGTTGCCCAGGTGCTGTCCTACGTCTACCAGCTCAATGACTGGCGCCAAGGCCCCGCGCCGGTGTTGCCGGCCCTGCAGGTAGCCGAATTCGACCCGGAGGCCAAGGCATGACCGCCATGACCATGCCGCCGGCCGCGCGTCGGGTTTTCGACCTGCTGCGCCATGGCCTTGGCGCACCGCTGATCGTGCTGGCCCTGCTGGCGATGGTGGTGGTGCCGCTGCCGGCACCGGTGCTCGATGCCCTTTTCACCTTCAACATCGCCATCTCGCTGATGGTCCTGCTGGCCGTGGTCAACGTCAAACGTCCGCTGGACTTCACCATCTTCCCGATCGTGCTGCTGATCACCACGATGCTGCGCCTGGCCCTGAACGTGGCCTCCACCCGCGTGATCCTGATGAACGGCCAGGACGGCCACGAGGCCGCCGGCAAGGTGATCGCCGCCTTCGGCGAGTTCGTCATCGGCGGCGACTACGCGGTGGGCATCGTGGTGTTCGCGATCCTGACCATCATCAACTTCGTGGTCATCACCAAGGGTGCCGGCCGCGTCTCCGAAGTGTCGGCACGCTTCATCCTCGATGCGATGCCCGGCAAGCAGATGGCCATCGATGCCGACCTCAATGCCGGCCTGCTGACCCGCGAGGAAGCCAAGGCCCGGCGCGAGGAAGTGCGCGAGGAAGCCGACTTCTACGGTGCGATGGACGGTGCCAACAAGTTCATCCGCGGCGACGCCATCGCCGCCATCCTGATCCTGTTCATCAACCTGGTCGGTGGCCTGGCCATCGGCGTGATGGTGCACGGCATGCCGGTCGGCCAGGCCGCCGCCACCTACACCCTGCTGACCATCGGTGACGGTCTGGTCAGCCAGCTGCCGGCGCTGCTGGTCTCCGCCGCAGTGGCCATGCTGGTCACCCGTGCCTCGCGTGCCCAGGACATGGGCAAGTCGATGGTCGGCCAGGTCTTCGGCCAGCACCGCGCCCTGGCCGTGGCGGCCGGCATCATGGGCCTGGTCGGCCTGATCCCGGGCATGCCCAACCTGGCCTTTTTGACCATTGCCGCCATCCTCGGCGGCCTGGCCTGGCTGATGTACAAGCGCAGCCTGGAAACGGCGCAGGGCGGTGACCACCACATCGGCGATGTCGGCGTGGCCGGCGGCAGCCCGAGCGCACTGCTGGAAAATGACGGCCGCCCCTCGCCCACGGCCGAACTGAGCTGGGACGAGCTGCGCCCGGTCGATCCGCTCGGCCTGGAAGTGGGCTACCGCCTGATCCCGCTGGTGGACAAGAACCAGAGCGGCGAGCTGATGGCCCGCATCAAGGGCGTGCGCCGCAAGCTGACCCAGGACCTGGGTTTCCTGGTGCCGCCGGTGCACATCCGCGACAACCTGGAGCTGGCCCCCAACGCCTACCGTCTGCTGGTCCACGGCGTGGCCGTGGCCGGTGCCGACATCCATCCGGACCGCGAACTGGCCCTGGATCCGGGCGGCGCGCTGGGCCCGATCGACGGCCTGGCCGGCAAGGACCCGGCCTTCGGCCTGGATGCCACCTGGATCCTGCCCGGCGCCCGCGCCCAGGCCGAAGCGTTGGGCTACACCGTGGTCGATCCGGCCACCGTAGTGGCCACCCACCTGTCGCACCTGATCGCCGAACACGCCCCGGAACTGCTCGGCCACGAGGAAGTGCAGCAGCTGCTGGCCACCCTGGCCAAGTCCGCGCCCAAGCTGGTGGAAGACCTCACCCCCAAGTCGCTGTCCCTGCCGGTGGTGGCGCGCGTGCTGCAGAACCTGCTGGGCGAACGCATCGCCCTGCGCCAGCTGCGCAAGATCGTCGAATCGCTGGTGGAAAACGCCCCGCACACCCAGGACCCGGCCCTGCTCACCGCCGCCGTGCGCACCGCACTGGGCCGTTTCATCGTGCAGGAAATCGCCGGCAATACGCCGGAGCTGCCGGTCTACACGCTCAACCCGCAATTGGAACGCGTCTTGCAGGACTCCATGCAGGGCAACGGCGCTGCGCTGGAACCCGGCCTGGCAGAGCGTCTGCACCAGAGCCTGGCCGATGCAGTGGCCAAGCAGGAAGCGCGCAACGAGCCGTCGGTACTGCTGGTACCGGCACCGGTACGCCAGGCCCTGGCCCGCATGGTCCGCCACAGCGTGCCGCAGCTTTCCGTGCTGGCCTACAACGAAGTACCCGAAGACAAACGCCTGAAGCTGGTCGGTTCGATCAGCTGATGTGACACCCCACCGGCGCGGTGCGTCGGAAACCTGACACCCCTCCACATCCATCCTGGTACCTAGACATGAAGATCAAACGTTTCGTCGCAGCGGATATGCGCAGCGCCATGAACCTGGTGCGCCGGGAGCATGGTCCGGAAGCGGTCATCCTTTCCAACCGCCGCGTCGAGAACGGGGTGGAGATCGTTGCCGCCGCCAACTACGACGAATCGGCCGTGCAGCAGGCGCTGCAGGCCAGCCAGCCGGCCGCGCCGAGCAAGCCGCGCAGCGCCGCCGAAGCGGTGATCGCCGCGATCACCCGCCGCCGCAAGCCGGAAGCGGCCAAGCCGGAAGTGCCGATGACCACCTCCAGCGTGGCCGCCATTGCACGTGCGGCAGTCGGTGCCAGCGGCCGCGACCTGCCGCCGCCGAGCATCCCGGAAGCGGCCATGCCGGCCTTCCTGCACAACGCTCCGGTAGTGGTCGATCCGGCCATGCCGGTCAGCGCGCCGGCCGTAACGGCCACCCCGCGCCCGGCCCCGGTGGCGCGTGCCCAGTTCCGTATCGACCCGCCGCTGAGCGAGGACGAAACCCTGCCGATGCGTGGCTTCAGCCCGGCCCAGCCGGTGACCTGGAGCGACCCGGCGCCGGCCCCGGAGGTGGCCTTCGCACCCGCCCGTGCAGCCGCACAGGCCGCCATCAGCGACGAGGTCATGACCGTGGCCGCACCGGCTGCGGTGGCCAGCGTGGCCGCCACGCCGGCATCGACCACCCCGAGCCTGAGCCTGGTGGAAGGCGGTGTTGCCGCCGACACCCCTCAGCTCAGTGCCCTGCGCGAGGAGATGGCCGGCATGCGCCTGCTGATCGAACGCGAGATGGCCCGCTTCACCGATGAACGCCTGCGTGGCAACCCGGTCCGGGCCAAGGCTCTGGACCTGATGGACGAATACGGCCTGGATGCCGGCCTGGCCCGCGATGTGGCCAGCCAGATTCCCGGCGATACCGATCCGGCGCGTGCGCGTGGGCTGATGCTGGGGCTGATCTCGCGCAAGCTGCCGATCGCCACCGAAGACCCGATCCGCAATGGCGGGGTGATTGCCCTGGTCGGCCCCACCGGCGCCGGCAAGACCACCACCATCGCCAAGCTGGCCGCCCGCTTTGCCAGCGAGCACGCCGCGCGTGACATCGCCCTGGTCACCACCGACACCCGCCGCATCGGCGCGCGCGAACAGCTGTACGGCTTCGGCCGCCAGCTCGGCATCGCCGTGCACGAGGCCGAGAACGGTTCGGACCTGAGCCAGCTGCTGCAGCGCCTGTCCGATTACAAGCTGGTGCTGATCGACACCGCCGGCCTGGGCCAGCGCGACCGTGGCCTGGTGGCCCAGTTGCAGTGGCTGCGCGCGGCCGGACAGATCCGCACCCTGCTCACCCTGCCGGCCAACCTGGGCTTCCAGGACATGGACGAGGTGGTGCGCCGCTTCGCCCCGGCGCGTCCGGAAGGCCTGGTGCTGACCAAGCTGGATGAAACCGGCCGCTTCGGTGCCGCCCTGTCGGTGGCGGTGGATCACCAGCTGCCGATCACCTGGGTGGCCGATGGCCAGGAAGTGCCCTGCGACCTGCAGCGCGCCAGCGCCGCCAACCTGGTGCTGCGCCTTGAAGATCTGCGCCGCGCGGCCGATATGCCCCCTGCCCAGGAGCCCGAACATGCCATTGCGTGATCCCTACAAACCCGCTGCGCGTACGCCTGCGCCTGCGCGCATGCCGGCAGCACGTCCGGGCCCGGTGCGCACCATTGCCATCACCGGTGGCAAGGGCGGCGTGGGCAAGTCCACCCTGGCGGTGAACCTGGCCGTGGCCCTGGGCGGGCTGGGCCAGCGCACCCTGCTGCTGGACGCCGACCTGGGCCTGGCCAATGTGGATGTGCTGCTCGGCCTGCAGCCGCGCGCCACCCTGGCCGAACTGATTGCCGGCCGTTGTGGCATCGAGGACATCCTGATCGAAGGCCCCGACGGCATCCTGGTGGTACCTGCCGCCTCGGGCCGGCGCAGCATGGCCCAGCTGAGCACCGCCGAACACATCGGCCTGGTCAACGTGGTGTCCTCGCTGGAGAACGCGCTGGACGTGCTGGTGGTGGACACCGCCGCCGGCTTGAATGACAGCGTGCTGACCTTCTGCCAGGCCAGCCAGGAAGTGGTGCTGGTGGTGTGCGACGAGCCGGCCTCGATCACCGATGCCTATGCCCTGATCAAGGTGCTGGCGCGCGAACGCGGCGTGGCCCGCGTGCACGTGGTGGCCAACATGGTGCGCGACGGCAACGAAGGCCGCAGCCTGTACAACAAGCTGGTGCGGGTGTGCGAGCGCTTTTTGGCCGACATCTCGCTCAACCACCTCGGCTCGATTCCGCACGATGACTGGCTGCGCCTGGCCGTGCAGCGCCAGCAACCGGTGGTCAAGGCCTATCCGGCCAGCCCGTCGGCACGTGCGATCAGCGAGATCGCCGCCCAGACCGCGCGCTGGCAGGCCCCCATCGCCGGCCGTGGCGGGGTCGAATTCTTCTTTGAACGTCTGCTCACCCGGGGGGTGCCTGCATGAACGCCGTCGCGCAGTATCGTCAGGTGCAACGCCCGTCTGCTGCTGAGTGCGTTACCACCCATGCCGACCTGGTCCGGCGCATTGCCCATCACCTGGCCGCACGCCTGCCGGCCAGCGTCGAGGTCGATGACCTGGTCCAGGCCGGGATGATGGGGCTGATCGAGGCCTCGCGCAGCTACGACGCCGACCAGGGCGCCTCGTTCGAGACCTATGCCTCCATCCGCATCCGCGGCTCGATGATCGACGAGATCCGCCGTGGTGACTGGGTGCCGCGCTCGGTCCACCGCCGTGCCCGCGAGGCCGCCGGCATCATCCGCAAACTGGAACAGGGCAGTGGCCGGGCGGCCAGCGCCACCGAAGTGGCCGCGGCCATGGACATGCCGCTGACCGACTACCTGCGGGTGATGGAAGACGCCGCCCGTGGCCAGGTACTGAGCCTGGAGTCGCGCATCGAGGACCAGGGCGAGCTGGATACGCCGGTCAACGGCGGGCCGACCCCGGTGCAGGTGTTCGAGCGCGGCGAGTTCGGCCGCGAGCTGGCGCGTGCCATCAGTGGCCTGCCCGAGCGCGAGCAGCTGGTGCTCTCGCTGTACTACGAGCAGGAAATGAACCTGAAAGAAATTGGCGCTGTGCTGGGCGTCAGCGAATCACGCGTGTGCCAGATCCATGGCCAGGCCGTGGTCCGCCTGCGCGGCCGCCTGAAGACCTTCGAAGCGGCTGACGCCGGCTTGGAAAACTGACGTAATTTTCGAGGAACACCTACGTGGACAAGAACATCCGAATCCTGATCGTCGATGATTTCTCGACGATGCGCCGCATCGTCAAGAACCTGCTGGCCGACCTCGGGTTCACCAACACCGCCGAGGCCGAAGATGGCAGCGGTGCGTTGAACATGCTGCGCAACGAGGCCTTCGACTTCGTGGTCACCGACTGGAACATGCCGGTGATGACCGGCATCGAGCTGCTCAAGGCGATCCGTGCCGATGACAAGCTCAAGCACCTGCCGGTGCTGATGGTCACTGCCGAAGCCAAGCGCGAGCAGATCATCGAGGCCGCCCAGAGCGGGGTCAACGGCTACATCATCAAGCCGTTCACCGCACAGACCCTGGAAGAGAAGCTGGGCAAGATCTTCGAACGTCTGGCCACGAGCGCCTGAGGAGGCCGTGATGGATCGCAGCGAACTCATCGCCCACCTCAGTGAAGCGCTGGCTGCCCTGGAAGCCGGCGATGAGGCGCACTGCAGGCAGCACCTGCAGGCGGTCAGTCAGGAACACAACGGGGCACTGCTGCAGAGCCTGTCCCGCCTGGCCCGCGAACTGGGCCAGGCCCTGGGCGAACTGCCCACCGTGCCCAGCCAGGCCGGCGAGCTGGATGATGCCTGCGCGCGTCTGGACCACGTGGTGGAGATGACCGAACAGGCCACCCACCGCACCCTGGACCTGGCCGAGCAGTGCCGCGGCCTGGTCAGCGGCATGCAGTCCTCCGGCCTGGTGGACAGCCAGAGCGATGTGCTGGATGTGATCCGCCACAACCTCACCGAAATTGCCCTGACCCAGAGCTACCAGGACATCACCGGGCAGATCATCCGCCGTGTCGCCGGCATCGTGCGCAGCGTGCACGAGGGTCTGGCCGAACTGGACCTGCTGCCGGCCCAGGCCCCTGCCCCGGCCGCCGATGCGCTGGCCGGCCCGGCCCTGGCCGGGCTGGACAACCACGCCGTCAGCCAGGTCGATGCTGACGACCTTCTTTCCGACCTGGGCCTGTGAGCATGGTCAACGACGATATCGCCGCCGATTTCATCATCGAGGCACAGGAAATCCTGGACCGCCTCGGTGAGCAGCTGGTTGACCTGGAACAGGCACCGGCGAACACCGAACAACTCAATGCCGTGTTCCGCGGCTTCCACACCCTCAAGGGCGGTGCTGGTTTTCTGGCCATCACCGCCATGGTCGAGCTGTGCCACGCGGCCGAAGAAGCGCTGGGTCTGGCCCGTTCCGGCCAGGCCAGCCTGCAGGCGCGTCACTTCGATGCGGCCCAGCAATCGCTGGACTGGCTGCAGGCCATGCTCGACGCGGTCTCGGCCGGCCAGCCGGCCCAGCCCGCACCGCCGGAGCTGATCGCCCGCTTTGACATGAGCGATGCGCCGCCGGCCGCCGCACCGGCTGCCGTGGCGCCGCCGGCAACGCCTGCACCGCAGGCAGGCAACAGCACGCCGGCTGCGGCCAGCAGCGCCGTGCCGGCCAGCCCGGCACCGGCCGCCAGCCCCAAGGCGGCCGCGCCACGCAACAACAGCGAGGCCGAGCACACCGTGCGCGTGGACACCAAGCGCCTGGATGCCATCGTCAACCTGACCGGCGAGCTGGTGCTGGCCCGCAACCGCCTGAAGAACCTGCGCACGCGGCTGAAGGACGAAGAATTCGAGCGCGCCGTGTCCAGCCTGGACCTGGCCACCGCCCGCCTGCAAAGCGCGGTGATGCGCACCCGCATGCAGCCGGTGGGCAAGGTGTTCTCGCGCTTCAACAAGCTGGCCCGCGATGTGGCCCGCTCGCTGTCCAAGGAAGTGGAGCTGGAGATCATCGGTGCCGACACCGAACTGGACCGCAACCTGGTCGAGGCCCTGGCCGACCCGCTGGTGCACCTGGTGCGCAATGCCATCGACCACGGGGTGGAAACCCCCGAGCTGCGCGAAGCCACCGGCAAGCCGCGCAGTGGCAACGTGCGCCTGTCGGCACAGCAGGAAGGCGACTTTGTCAGCATCGAAGTCAATGACGACGGGGCCGGCATCGACCCGGAACGGCTGCGCACCAAGGCCCGCGAGAAGGGCCTGATCGAGGCCGAGGCCGCTGCCCGCCTGAGCAGCGAGGAATGCCTGCAGCTGATCTTCCTGCCCGGCTTTTCGACCAAGCAGGCAGTCACCGACATTTCCGGCCGCGGCGTGGGCATGGACGTGGTCCAGTCGCGCATCCGCGAGCTGTCCGGACAGATCCAGATCCAGAGCGAACTGGGCCGTGGCAGCCGCTTCTTGATCCGCGTACCGCTGACCCTGGCCATCCTGCCGACCCTGCTGATTGCCGCCGGCGAGGATGTGTACGCCCTGCCGCTGGCCCGCGTGGTGGAGGTGCTGCATGCCCCGGCAGCGACCCTGCGCTGGTTCGATGGCCGCCTGATCCTGGACCGCCGCCACACCACCCTGCCGCTGGTGGACCTGCGCCGCTGGCTGGGCATCACGCCCGAGGATGGCGCCCTGCTCACCGTGGTCCTGCTGCAGGCCGGCGAGGCGCGCTTCGGCCTGGTCGTGGACCAGGTGATCGGCCGCGAGGAAGTGGTGATCAAGCCCCTGCCCAAGGTCCTGCGCGGCCTGCCCGGCTATGCCGGCGCCACCCTGATCGGTGATGGGCGCATGGCCCTGATCCTGGATGTGGACGGCATGCGCAGCAGCGCGGCCTGAAACCCTCAAGAAACCCCTCATTCGTGCCGATACCAGCCCCATGGACAGACTCAGCATCATTGGACTTTTCCTCGCCCTGGCCTCGCTGGTGGGTGGCAGCATCCTCAAGGGTGCCGGCCTTGCCGCCCTGTGGTCGCCGGCCGCCTTCGTCATCGTCTTCGTCGGCACTGCCGCCTGCATCCTGGTGCACACCGCACCGGCGGTGTTCAAGCGCGCGCTGAAGATTGCCAGCTGGGTGATCCACCCGCCGGTCTCCAACCGCCAGCAGCTGCTGGAAGAGATCGTGGAATGGTCCAACCTGGCCCGCCGCTCCGGCCTGCTCGGCCTGGAGACCATGGTGGACCAGCAGAGCGATCCGTTTGCACGCAAGGGCCTGCAACTGCTGGTCGACGGCGTGGAGCCGGACAGCATCCGCCACATGCTGGAAATCGACCTGAGCGGCCAGGAAGACCGTGACCTGGCGGCAGCCAAGGTCTACGAGGGCATGGGCATTTATTCGCCGACCATGGGCATTGTCGGCGCGGTGCTCGGCCTGATCGCGGTGATGAAGAACCTGGATGACCCGTCCAAGCTCGGCCACGGCATCTCGGCTGCCTTCACCGCCACCATCTATGGCATCGGCGCGGCCAACCTGGTGCTGCTGCCGATGGCCAACAAGCTCAAGAGCGTGATCGGCCAGAACAGCCGTGACCGCGAAATGCTGATCGAAGGCCTGATCGCCATCGCCCAGGGCGAGAACCCGCGCAACATCGAAACCCAACTGTCCGGCTACCTGGATTGAGTGCTGATGGGCCGCAAGAAGAAACACGAAGAACACGCCAACCATGAAGCATGGGCCATCCCCTATGCCGATTTGCTGACGCTGCTGCTGGCCTTCTTTGTGGTCATGTATGCCATTTCCTCCCGCGATGCCGGCAAGTACCGGGTCATGGCCGATGCGATGGTGACCGCCTTCGGCGGCACCCCGCGCACCATCACCCAGGTCCAGGTGGGCAACACCCAGCTGCAGGGCGCGGCCAGTGACAACGCCTCGGCCATCACCGCACCGACCGTGGCCGGCAACCGCGCCAAGGACACGGCCCAGCTGTCGGCCATGCGCCAGCCCATCTCCTTCCGCGATACCGCCAGCCTGGAATCGGCCGCGCGTCAGCTGCAGACCATTTCCGAGCGCATCAACCGTGCCCTGGCACCGCTGATCGACAAGGGCATGATCACCGTGCGCCGCACCGAGCTGTGGATCGAGGTGGAGATCAACTCGGACATCCTGTTCCCGCCGGCATCGGCGCGCCTGGATCCTGTCGCCCAGGACACCCTGGGCACCCTGGCCGATGTGCTGGCCGATGTACCCAACGGCTTGCGCGTGGAAGGCCATACCGATTCCATGCCCATTGCCACCGCGCAGTTCCCCTCCAACTGGGAACTGTCGGCCGCACGTGCGGCCAGCGTGGTCCATCTGTTCGCGCGCCAGGGCATCGCCCCGACCCGTCTGGCCATGGTTGGCTATGGCGAGTTCCGCCCACGCGAGGACAACACCGACAGTGACGGGCGCAACCGCAACCGTCGGGTGATGGTGGTGATCCTGGCCGACTCGCAGAGCCCGATCGATGCACTGGGCGAGCAGTTGCTCAGCCAGCAGACGCCCGCACCGCTACCGGCAGAAGCAGCCGCGCAGGACGATGCCGCAGCACTGGCGGCCCGGCACGACAACGCCCACGTCATGCCGGCGCTGGGCCATGACCCTTCCACCCGCCAGGCCCAACCGGTCAGCCTGGGCAAGCTGGGAGCACTGTGATGCAGATCTGGGCAGTGGCCAACCAGAAAGGTGGCGTCGGCAAGACCACCACCACCCTGGCCCTGGGCCGGGCACTGTGCCTGCGCAACAAGCGGGTGCTGCTGATCGACCTGGATCCGCACGCCTCGCTGACCCGCGCCTTCGGTGTGGATGAATTCCCGCCACCGAGCGGGGTGATGGAGCTGTTTGCCGACACCCCGGCCGCCCTGCATGCCCTGGCCCGCCACAGCCAGCTGCCCGGCCTGCACTACGTCTGTGCGCAGCCGGCACTGGCCACCCTGGAACGCCGCAGTGCCAGCGCGCCGGGCCTGGGCCTGGCCCTGCAGAAGGCGCTCAAGGACCCGGCCCTGGGCTATGACCACGTGCTGATGGACTGTGCCCCGCAGCTGGGCCTGCTGATGATCAATGCCCTGGCCGCGGCCGACCGCGTGGTGATCCCGACCCAGACCGAGCCGCTGGCCCTGCACGGCCTGGAAGGGATGGTGCGCACCGCGGCCATGGTGGAGAAATCACGCAGCCGCCCGCTGCCGGTGTCCATCGTGCCGACACTGCATGACCGCCGCACCCGTGCCGGCATGGAAAGCCTGCACACCATGCAGAAGCGCCATGGCGCCCTGGTCTGGGAAGACGCCGTGGCCCTGGATACCAAGCTCAGCAGCCCGGCCCTGCTGACCCAGCCGGCCAGTTCCGATGCCTATCCCGGACGCGGCCTGTCGGCCTACCGTCGGGTGCTGGAGTGGATCCTGGCCAGTGAGTTCGAACATTGCGGTGCCCTGCCATGACCGATGACCCCATCGACGATTACCTGCAGGCCCTGATCGGCCAGGCCACCGAAACGGCAGTGCCGGGCGATGTGGCCGCGGCATCGGCCAGCACGCCGCCCGCACAGACGGCCCTGCCCGGCCAACCCGGCGATGCCCTGCTGGCCGAGCTGGATGCGGCCTTTGACCAGGCCCGTGGCCAGTACGAACAGGCCCAGGCCAGCGCCCCGGCCGCCGACAGCGGCGATGCCCTGCTGGCCGAGCTGGATGCGGCCTTTGACCAGGCCCGTGGCCAGTACGAACAGGCCCAGACCAGTGCTCCGGCCGCCGACAGCGGCGATGCCCTGCTGGCTGAGCTGGATGCGGCTTTTGACCAGGCCCGTGGCCAGTACGAACAGGCCCAGGCCAGCGCCCCGGCCGCCGACAGCGGCGATGCCCTGCTGGCCGAGCTGGATGCCGCCTTTGACCAGGCCCGTGGCCAGTACGAACAGGCCCAGTCCATCGCCCCGGCCGCCGACAGTGGCGATGCCCTGCTGGCCGAGCTGGATGCCGCCTTCGACCAGGCCCGTGGCCAGTACGAACAGGCCCAGGCCAGTGCCCCGGCTGCCGACAGTGGCGATGCCCTGCTGGCCGAGCTGGATGCCGCCTTTGACCAGGCCCGTGGCCAGTACGAACAGAGCCAGCAGGTGCGGCCGGCCGCCGCGCCGGCCCGTGGCCGCATCCCACCGGCACCGTCGGGCCCGCCGGTGCTGGCCATGAACACCAGTACCGCACAGCCGGTATGGCAGGCCGCCGGCGCCGCCGCCCCGGCGCCACAGGTGCCGGGCCAGCGCCGCCGTGCCAGCGAGCGCAGCAGCCGTTGGCTGCGCCTGCGCTGCGGCCAGCAACCCTATGCCCTGGAGCTGCTCAAGGTGCAGGAAGTGGTGCTGCTGGCACCCCTGCTCTCGCTGCGCGGCACCGCACCGCACATGCTGGGCATCATGAACCTGCGCGGCCAGGTGGTCCCGGTCATGGACCTGGGCCTGTACCTGGGCAGCGAAGCGGTGCAGACCAGCGCGGCCACCCGCATCGTGGTACTGGAAAGCGAGGGCCAGAGCCTGGGCCTGCGCGTCAGCGCGGTGGATGATGTGGCCAGCCTGAGCGAATCGCAGATCGAACCGCCCGATACCGCACGCCTGTGCCGTTTCAGCAACCACCTGTTCCGCGGGGTGGCACGCCTGTCCGGGCCACCGATCATCCTGCTCGATGCCAATGCCCTGCTCAACTGACCCTAAAGCGGCCGCATTTGCGGCCGCTATCGCTTGCAGACCCGCTTGAATCTGCCGCCATGACCATCGTTGCGCTGCCCGCCGACCTGGGCATTGAATCTGCCACTGACCTGAAGCAACTGCTGCTGCCTGCCGTCCACGTTGATGCCGAGGTCCAGCTTGATGGCCTGGCCGTCAGCCGCCTGCACTGCGCCAGCCTGCAATTGCTGGCCGCCTTCGTGATGGCGCGCAGCCAGGGCAACCGCCCGACCCGTATCACCGCCAGCCAGACACTGACCCAGGCCCTGGGCCTGCTCGGCCTGGATGCGCTGCTGGACGATGCGACAACCACCTCCGTGCATTGATTGAGAAACCCAGATGAGCGCTCATATTCTTGTTGTTGATGATTCGGCCTCGATGCGACAGATGGTCGCCTTTGCCCTGTCCAGCGCCGGCTTCGCCGTAACCGAGGCCGAAGACGGCCAGGTTGCCCTGGACAAGGCCCGCGGCAGCCGCTTCAACGCCGTGGTCACCGACGTCAACATGCCCAATATGGACGGCATCAGCCTGATCCGCGAACTGCGCGGCCTGGCCGACTACCGCTTCACCCCGCTGTTGATGCTGACCACCGAATCGGCGGCCGACAAGAAGGCCGAAGGCAAGGCCGCCGGTGCCACCGGCTGGCTGGTCAAGCCGTTCAATCCCGAACAGCTGGTGGCCACCGTGCAGAAAGTCCTGGGCTGATTGCCCGCCCCACGCCCAGCCGATCCGAGGCCACGATGAATATCGACATGCAGCGTTTCCATGCCACCTTCTTCGCCGAGAGCCGTGAGGGGCTGGATGCGATGGAAGACGGGCTGCTGGCCCTGGAAGCCGGGCGCCAGGATGGCGAGACCATCCACTCGGTGTTCCGTGCCGCCCACTCGATCAAGGGCGGTGCGGCCACCTTCGGCTTCCAGACCATCGCCGATGTCACCCATGTACTGGAAACCCTGCTGGACGAACTGCGTGCCGGCCAGCGCGCCCTCAGCGCCGATGCCACCGAAGCCATGCTCGGCTCGGTGGACGTGCTGCGCGCCCTGCTCGGCGAGGCCGAACATGGCCTGGCTGCCGACCCGGCCCAGGTGCAGGCCATCCTCGGCCGCCTGCGCGCGGTGCTTGACCATGGCAACGCGTGCACTGCGACCACGACGGCAACGGCCCAGGCCAGCGCCAGTGGCTGGGACATCCACTTCCAGCCCGGGCCCGGCCTGTTCCTGAGCGGCAATGACCCGCTGCGCATCCTGCGCGAGCTGGCCGAGCTGGGCCCGCTGCAGGTCAGCGCCCGCCTGGACACGCTGCCGCCGCTGGCCGGGCTGGACCCGCTCAACGCCCATATCGGCTGGGACATCCAGCTGGATGCCGCCTGCCCGCAGGCTGCCGTGGCCGAAGTGTTCTCCTGGGTGGAGGACGAGTGCGACCTGCGCATCAGCCCACGCCAGCAGACCGCCGCCCCTGCCAACGACGCCGGCACGCCGGCGCCTGCTGCCGCCAACGCGCCGATGGCAGCTGCGGCCACGCCAGCGCCAGTCGCCGCCGCTGCCGCCCCGGCCGCGGCCCATGCCGAAGCGGAAAGCTCGATCCGGGTCAGCACCGACAAGGTCGATGCCCTGATCAACCTGGTCGGCGAGCTGGTCATCACCCAGGCCATGATCAAGCAGGTCTCCACCAGCATCGATGCGGTGCATGCCGAGAAGCTGCTGGCCGGGCTGGACCTGCTCGAGCGCAACACCCGTGACCTGCAGGAAGCAGTGATCAGCGTGCGCATGCTGCCGGTGGATGCGGTGTTCCGCCGCTTCCCGCGTCTGGTGCGTGACCTGTCCAGCCGCCTGGGCAAGCAGGTCACCCTGCGCACCCTGGGCGAAGGCACCGAACTGGACAAGGGCCTGATCGAGAAGATCGCCGATCCCTTGGTGCACCTGGTGCGCAACTCCATCGACCACGGCCTGGAGCTGCCCGAGGTACGCACTGCCGCCGGCAAGTCCGCCGCCGGCACCCTGACCCTGGCTGCATCGCACCAGGGCGGGCACATCGTGATCGAGGTCAGCGATGACGGCCGCGGCCTGGACCGCGAGCGCATCCTGGCCAAGGCCCGTGAGCGTGGCCTGGCCGTGCCCGACGCGCCCACCGACAGCCAGGTCTGGGACCTGATCTTCCAGCCCGGCTTTTCCACCGCCGATGCGGTGACCGACCTGTCCGGGCGCGGCGTGGGCATGGACGTGGTCCGCCGCAACATCCAGTCACTGGGTGGCGAGGTGCAGATCGACAGCCATGCCGGCCGCGGCACCCGTACCCTGATCCGGCTGCCGTTGACCCTGGCCATCCTGGACGGCATGACCGTGGCCAGCGCCGACCAGACCCTGATCCTGCCGCTGGCCTACGTGATCGAGGCACTGCAGCCGCAGGATGCCGACATCAACACCGTGGCCGGCGATGGCCGGGTGCTGCGGGTGCGCGGTGAATACCTGCCGGTGATCTCGCTGCGCGAGATCTATGGCTTTGACCAGCAGCAGGCGGCACACAACAAGCCGCTGGTGGTGGTGGTCGAATCCGATGGCCAGAAGCTGGCCCTGGAAGTGGACGAACTGGTCGGCCAGCAGCAGGTGGTGGTCAAGAACATCGAGCACAACTACCGTCGTATCGATGGCGTGTCCGGCGCTACCATCCTGGGCGATGGCCGGGTTGCGCTGATTGTCGACATCGGCGGCCTGGTCCGCCGTCAGCGCCTGCCCCAGGCTGCCTGACTCCCACCTCCCACCTGCCCGCATGTACGCCGACCACGTGGACAACCTCCAACAGCTCGACCACTGCCACCTCACCGAACCGGAACAGATCGGCAGCCTGCTGCAGGAGCTGTGCCGGCGGCAGGTGCCGATCAGCCTGCGTCTGGACAACAGTGACCTGTACAGCGCCAGCACCGTGCTGGCGGTGGACCTGCCCACGCAACGGCTGCAACTGGATGCCAGTGCCGCCCAGGCCGTCAATGCCTGCCTGGCGCGCGGCATGGCCGTGCACGTGCATGCGCAGCTGGACAAGGTCGATGTGCGCTTCATCCTGTCCGGCCTGGATGCCTCGCGTCTGGACCAGGACAACAGCTTCAGTGCGGCCTTCCCGGCCCGCTTGCTGCACATGCAGCGACGCGAGCTGTACCGCCTGAGCACCCCGCTCAGCCGCTGGCCCGAATGCCGGATCACCCTGGCCGACGAGGGCGAACGCCAGGTCAGCCTGCGTGTGGCCGACATCGGCCCCGGCGGCATGGCCCTGATCCACGACCTGGCACCCCAGCACCTGGGCATCGGCCAGAACCTGCAGCAGTGCCTGCTGCAGCTGCCGGACGGGCCGACGCTGAGCATCGACATCCGCATCTGCAACGACCGGCCCATCACCGGCAATGACGGCCGCACCCTGCGCCGTACCGGGGTTGCCTTCGACAACCTGGCCCACAGCACCCAGAACCACCTGTCGCGCTACATCTTTGCGCTGGACCGGATGCGCAACGCGCGCCGCCAGGGCAACACCTAAAGCTTTGCCCCAGCCCTGCCGATATCCGGGCATCGGCCACACCACGAGAACGACATGAGCCAGAGCAGCCCCAGCACCGCCAATGCCGGTGAATACCTCTCCTTTACCCTGGGCAACGAGCAGTACGGCGTGGATATCCTCAAGGTGCAGGAAATCCGTGGCTATGACCAGGTGACCCGGGTGCCGGACGCACCGGATTACATCAAGGGCGTGATCAACCTGCGCGGCACCATCGTGCCGGTGATCGACCTGCGCCTGAAACTGCGCCTGGAAAACGCCCGTTATGACGCCTTCACCGTGATGATCGTGCTCAACGTGGAGCAGCGCGTGGTCGGCATCGTGGTGGACAGCGTGTCCGACGTGATTGCCCTGAATGCCGAGCAGATCCGGCCGACCCCGGAATTCGGTGCGGCGGTGGATACCCGATTCATCAACGGCATCGGTACCCAGGACGAGCGCATGCTGATCCTGCTGGACATCGAAACCCTGCTCGATACCGCCGAGCTGGTTGACACCCGCCGTGTAGACGCGGCGTAAAAATTGATTTAGCGATGTAAAGATGGCCTTCACCAGGCCGATAGAAATGCAGGGGCGCTCCCACCGCCCCTGACCACATCCCTATCGGACCCAAACGCCATGATGCATCCGCTGTTGAAGACCGCAGGCCTTGCCGGCCTGCTGGCTGTACTGCCGGCCTCCGCCTCGGAAATGATCCCCCCGGAAACCGCTGTCCGCCATGTCGGCAAGGACGGTCTGGTCTGCGGCCTGGTCGAACGCGGCCGTTATGCCGAAGGCTCGGAAGGTCAGCCGACCTTCCTGCACATGGGCGGTGCCTTCCCCCGCCACACCTTCTCCGCCCGCATCCCGGGCAGTGCCCGCGGCAGCTTCGATTTCGCTCCCGAATCGCTGCAGGGCAAGACCATCTGCGTCAGCGGCCGGATCGCACGTGACGCCTCGCGCGCCGAAATCGAAGTGCGTTCGCCGTCGGCCATCAAGCTGGCCACCATCAAGTAAGCCCCCTGCTGCCCCGGTCTGCTGATCGGGGCAGCCTTTCATTGATCCCTTCGGAGACACCCGATGCAGTGGTTCAACACGCTCAAGCTCGGCCCACGCCTGCTGCTGACCTTCGCCATCATCATTGCCCTGATGCTGGTCCAGGCCGCCATTTCCTGGAACGGCATGGCCCGCATCAACCAGGCCAGCACCAATCTGGCCGAAAAGAACATGGTCCGTATGCAGCTCATCGGTGCGATGCGTGCCGACCTGAGCGAGTACCGCAGCAACGTCTACCAGACCCTGGTCCGGGCTAGTGACGAGATCAAGCAGGCAGGCACGCAGTTCGCATTGCGCCGTGCCAAGGCCGTGGAAGACAACACCGCATTGCTGGCCAAGCAGATGGCTGGCAGCAATGAGGAAGCCAAGTTCAAACAGTTCGTCGTCCAATGGCAGGAGGCCCGCAAGTCCTATCAGGACGTGCGCGAGCTGGTCGATCTGGACCTGGGCGATGACGCCATCGATGTCTTTGTCACCGATACCCGCCTGAAGCATGTGACCGCACGCGACACCCTGGAAGAACTGGCAGCGCTGGAAGCCAGCAATGCCTTGCAAGCACAGGCGGATGCGCAGAGCGCCTACAACCGCTCCCTGATCGGTCTGGGCGTGTCGCTGCTGCTGAGTCTGGCTCTGGGCTCGGTGCTGGTGCTGCTGTTCGTGCGCTCGCTGGTGGCACGCATGCGCTATGCGCTGCAGATCACCACCGATGTGGCCAACGGCAACCTCAACGGCAACATCCGCGCCGAAGGCCAGGACGAAGTGGCCGAGCTGCTGCGCAGCATGGCCCGGATGCAGAACGACCTGCGCGAGCGCATCGACAACGACGCGCGCATCGCTGCGGAAAACCTGCGCATCCGCAACGCGCTGGAAGCCTCCAGCACGCCGGTGTACCTGGCCAATGCCGACCTGCAGATCGTGTTCTGCAACCCGGCCCTGAGCAAGCTGCTGGGCCAGCGCCATGCGTTCTTCCACAAGCAACTGCCGGCAGGCAGCGAGGTGGAACAGCTGCTCGGCCAGAATGTGGCCCTGCTCGAACCGGGCCAGACCGTGGACCAGCAGGTAGTCGCGCAGCTGACTCGCAGCGGTTTCGTGCAGCGCCAGCTCAGCTTCCCGGGCAACGATGGCAGCGTCTGCCACATCAGCCAGAACATCAGCTCGATCACCGACGCCGGTGGCGCACTGCTGGGCTTCTTTGTCGAATGGAATGACCGCACCGACGACGTGCAGGTGGAAGACGAGCTCGGCGATGTGATCTCCGCAGCAGCCGAAGGCCGCCTGGACCGCCGCATTGCCACCGATGGCAAGGACGGCTTCCACCTGACCATGGCGGTGAACATGAACCGCCTGCTGGATGCCAACGCACTGGCCATCGGCGAGCTGTCCACCTTGCTGGTGGCGCTGGCCGAAGGCGACCTCACCGCACGCATGGAAGGCCAGTTCCACGGTGTGTTCGCGCAGATGCGTGACAACGCCAACGCCACTGCCAGCCAGCTGGCCGACATCGTCGGCCGCATCCAGCATGCCGCCGGCCAGATCACCCTGGCCGCCAGCGAGATCGCCAGCGGCAACCAGGACCTGTCCCAGCGTACCGAGCAGCAGGCGGCCAACCTGGAAGAGACCGCCGCCTCGATGGAGGAACTGACCTCCACCGTGCGCCAGAACGCCGAGCATGCCCGCCAGGCCAACCAGCTGGCCGTGGGCGCGGCCGATGTGGCGGCCAAGGGCGGCCAGGTGACCCAGTCCATGGTCAGCACCATGAGCGGGATCGAGCAGTCCTCGCGCAAGATCGGCGACATCATCAGTGTGATCGACGGCATCGCCTTCCAGACCAACATCCTGGCCCTCAATGCGGCGGTGGAAGCGGCACGTGCCGGCGAACAGGGCCGTGGCTTTGCCGTGGTCGCCGCCGAAGTGCGTACCCTGGCCCAGCGCAGCGCGGCGGCAGCCAAGGAGATCAAGACCCTGATCGACGACTCGGTGGGCAAGGTGGCCGATGGCTCGGCCCTGGTTTCCCAGGCCGGCGCAACGATGACCGACATCGTCACCTCGGTGCAACGCGTGACCGACATCATGGCCGAGATCAGCGCCGCCTCGCAGGAGCAGAGCGCCGGTATCGAGCAGGTCGGTCAGACCGTGGCCCAGATGGACCAGACCACCCAGCAGAACGCTGCCCTGGTGGAGGAAGCCACCGCGGCGGCGCGCGCGATGGAGGAGCAGGCAACCCAGCTCAGCCAGGCCGTGGCCATGTTCAAGCTGGACCAGCACCCGGCCGCCAGCGTGGCTGTGGCAGCCCCGCCCGCCCGCCAGACCGCGCAAGCGGCAGCCAGCGTGGCCGCAGCGGCACCGGCAGCAGGCAAGCGCGCCACGGCCAAAGCCAAGGCCAAACCAGTGGCAGCGGCCAGCGTGCGCGAGCCGGCCTTTGCCAATGACGATGACTGGCAGGAATTCTGATCCTGCCCGGGCCCCGGTCTGACCGGGGCCCTCGCCTTCCTGCCGCCCGGTACGCAGCCTGCTGCGCTGCCGGTGACGGCCGCACCATGCTCCCGGACACCGGCGCACCATGAACATCAAACGTATCTGGTCCAACTACATCACCGGCATTTCAGTACGCCGCAAGCTCAACCTGCTCACCGTATTGATCGCGCTGGGCGTGATCAGCCTGTCGGTGGTGGCCGCACGCATCCAGTACCTGGATCTGTATGCCACCCGCCTGGCGACCGTGCATGCCCATACCGAAGCCGGCAACAGCGTGCTGGCCCATTACGCAGGCCTGGCCGACAGTGGCCAGCTCAGCCTCGAGCAGGCCCAGGCACAGGCCATCGAGACCCTGGCCAGCATGCGGGCCGAATCCAGCGGGATGTACTACACCCTGCTGGACACCCGCAGCGACACCATCGTGATGCACCCGTTCCGGCGCGAACGGGCCGGCACCGCACTGGCCGATTACACCGACGAAGCCGGCGTGGCCTACAACAGCCTGCTGTCCCAGGCCGCACGCGAGGGCGGCGGGCAGGTCACCTACCTGTCGCGCCAGTCCGCCGACAAGGCCCCGGTGCAGCGCGTTGCCCATGCCATCCCCTTCGCCCCCTGGCACTGGGCGGTGAGCACCGGTGCCTACGTCAATGACGTGCAACAGCAGGCACTGGCCTTCACCGCGGTGATGACCGTGGCCGGCGGCGCCCTGGTGCTGATCGTACTGGCCCTGTCCTGGTTCATCGGCAACAGCATCATCGTGCCGCTGCAGCGGGCCACCCGGGTGGCCAACAACATCGCCGGTGGCCAGCTGGACAATGACACCCGCACCGGTGCGCGCGACGAGACCGGCCAGCTGCTGACCAGCATGGGCCGGATGCAGGAGCAGCTGCATGGCGTGATCCAGGCCACCCGCCAGTTGGCCGGCCAGCACCAGCAGGGCATGGTCAGCCAGCGCATCGACAGCAGTGTGCTGCCGGGCGAATACGCGTTGATGGCCGATGAGGTCAATGCCCTGGTCGCCCACCATGTGCACACCGCACAGACCCTGGCCGTGCTGGCCCAGGCCTATGCGCAAGGTGACCTGCGCCAGGACATGCCGGCCCTGCCCGGCGAGCAGGCGGCACTGAGCCAGGCCATGGCCGCGGTCAAGAGCAACCTGCTGGCCATCAGCGAAGCGATCACCAGCCTGTCCAGCGCAGCAGTGGCCGGTGATTTCAGCGTGCGCCAGGACAGCAGCCGCTTTGCCTGGGGCTTTGCCGACATGGTTGATCGCCTCAACACCCTGATGGTCACCACCGACCAGGGCCTGGCCGCCCTGTCGCAGCTGCTGCGCGCCATTGCCGACGGCGACCTGACCCAGACCATGGCCGGGCGCTTCAATGGCGTGTTCGCCCGCATGCAGGCCGATGCCAACCTGACCGTGGACAACCTGGCCGGCATCGTCGGCCGCATCCACCAGGCCAGCGTGCACATCGAGCAGGCCGCCAACGAGATCTCCGGCGGCAACAGCGAACTGTCGCGCCGCACCGAGCAGCAGGCGGCCAATCTGGAGGAAACCGCGGCCTCGATGGAAGAGCTCACCGCCACCGTGCAGCTCAATGCCGGCCATGCCCAGCAGGCCGACCGTCTGGCCGGCCAGGCCGCCGGGGTGGCCGCCGAGGCCGGGCAGCAGGTCGGTCAGGCCGTGCACACCATGTCCCAGATCGCCCAGGCCTCGCGCCGGATTGCCGAGATCATCTCGGTGATCGACGGCATCGCCTTCCAGACCAACATCCTGGCCCTCAATGCCGCCGTGGAAGCGGCCCGTGCCGGCGAACAGGGGCGCGGTTTTGCCGTGGTCGCCGGCGAGGTGCGCACCCTGGCCCAGCGCAGCGCCACCGCCGCGCGCGAGATCAAGGGGCTGATCGATGATTCGGTACAGCAGGTCGACCTGGGCGTGGAACAGGTCAACCGTGCTGGCCAGACCATGACCCGGGTAGTGGACAGCGTGCAGGAGGTCAATGGCCTGATGACCCAGATCAGCCAGGCCTCCAGCGAACAGGGCAGCGGCATCGCCCAGGTCAGCCAGACCATCATGCAGATGGACCAGGGCACCCAGCAGAACGCGGCCATGGTCGAGGAAGCCAGTGCCGCAGCCCATGCCATGCAGGGCCAGTCACGCGATCTGCTGGCGGCAGTGGCCGCCTTCCGTCTGGCCAGCCACTGAGGCCATCGCAACATCAAGCACTGCGCACAACGCCCGGCCCTGCCGGGCGTTGTGCGTTGTGGCAGCACCGCAGGGCAGCTTCGGCACCGCTGCGGCCGGCGCCCGCCCGCGGCTGCAAGCGTCGCATCACACCGTTTTAACACATTGATTCAACAGGTAATCTTCACAAACTGACGACAACTTCGCTATCAAGCCGGGCGCGAATGTGGCCGCTATCACGGAACAGGCAGCAACACGCCACGCCGTCCACGATCGCCCCAAGGAGTTCGTCATGCAGTGGTTTACCGATCTACCGATCGCCCGCAAGTTGGCGGTTGCCTTCATCATCACCACCCTGATGTCAGTGGCCCTGGGCGCCCTTGCCCTGACCCGGCTGTCATCGATCAACAAGCAGCTCGAGCAGATCGGCTCGACCTGGGTCCCGGCGGTACAGCAGCTGGGCGAGATGCGCTCGATGCTGGGCGAGTACCGCATCTTCGAGATGACCCGGCTCAAGCTGGCCGGCGATCCGGCCGCTGCCGATGCCCTGTTGCCGCAGCTGGCCCAGGCCCAGGCCGCCATCACCGCCGCCGAAGCGGCCTACAACGCCCTGCCCGGGGAGATGTCCGACCACCAGAAGGCCCTGTATGCCCGTGTCACCGAAGGCTACAAGGTGTACTTCGACGCTCACCGCCGGATCGAGTCAGCCCTGGCCGCCGGAGACGTGGACAGCGCCTGGAAGATCAGCGAGACCGATTCGCGCAGTGCCCGCTCCGAGCTGTTTGTCAGCGTCAAGGACCTGGTGGACTACAACGTGCGCAACCTCGGTGAGCAGGTCCAGGCCACCAGCAACAGCTACCACGCCACCCGCAACACGATGCTGGTGGCGCTGGCGGTGCTGATGCTGGCGGCCATCGGCCTGGCCTTGGCCATTTCCCGCAGCATCGCCGGCCCGCTGCAGCAGGCCAATGCGGTGGCCCACAACATCGCCCAGGGCAGGCTGGATGACGCCATCCACAGCACCGCGGCCGATGAGAGTGGCCAGTTGCTGCGCAGCATGGCGCAGATGCAGCTGCAGCTGCGCGCGGTGATTGCCTCGCAGCAGGAACTGGCCCACCAGCACGATATCGGCACCATCAGCCACCGCATCGACGAGGCCGCCTTCCCCGGCCAGTTCCGCACCATGGCCGAGGTGGTCAATGCCTGCGTGGCCCAGCACATCGGGGTCAAGATGCGGGTGGTGGAAGTGATGCGCCGCTACGCCATCGGCGACCTGTCGGTGGACATGGACCGCCTGCCCGGCGAGAAGGTGGTGATCACCCAGGCCATGGATGCGACCAAGGCCAGCCTGTCGGCGATCAACCAGGAGATCAAGCGCCTGGCCGCCGCCGCCGCTGCCGGTGATTTCAGCCAGCGCGGCGAGCAGGACCGCTACGAGCACGACTTCCGCCAGATGGTGATCAGCCTGAACCAGCTGATGGCCACCTGCGAAGGCAACCTGGGCCAGCTGTCGCAGCTGCTGCGCGCCATTGCCGGCGGCGACCTCACCCAGACCATGCAGGGCCAGTTCAACGGCGTGTTTGCGCAGATGCGCGATGACGCCAACACCACGGTGGCCAACCTGACCTCCATCGTCGGCCGCATCCAGCAGGCCAGCAGCAGCATCACCACCGCGGCCAGCGAGATCGCCAACGGCAATGCCGACCTGTCCCAGCGCACCGAGCAGCAGGCGGCCAACCTGGAGGAAACCGCGGCCTCGATGGAGGAACTGACCTCCACCGTGCGCCAGAACGCCGACCATGCCCGCCAGGCCAACCAGCTCACCATCGGCGCGGCCGGCGTGGCCACCGAAGGCGGCCAGGTGGTGGAAAAGGTGATCACCACGATGGGCGCGATCGAGCAGTCCTCGCGGCGCATTGCCGACATCATCTCGGTGATCGACTCGCTGGCTTTCCAGACCAACATCCTGGCCTTGAACGCGGCGGTGGAAGCGGCGCGGGCCGGCGAACAGGGCCGCGGTTTTGCCGTGGTTGCCAGCGAGGTGCGCACCCTGGCCCAGCGCTCGGCCGATGCGGCCAAGGACATCAAGAGCCTGATCGATGACTCGGTGGCACGCGTGGCCGACGGTTCGGCCCTGGTCAACCAGGCCGGCTCGACCATGGCCGAGATTGTCGGCAGCGTGCAGCGGGTGTCGGACATCGTGGCCGAGATCAGTGCCGCCTCGCAGGAGCAGAGCAGCGGCATCGAGCAGGTCAGCCAGACCGTGACCCAGATGGACCAGACCACCCAGCAAAATGCCGCCTTGGTGGAGGAGACCACCGCCGCGGCGCGCAGCATGGAGGAACAGGCCATGCAGCTGGCCCAGGCTGTGTCCGCCTTCCGTCTGGCCGCACAGCCGCTGGCTGCCAGCAGCCCTGCCCGCCACAGCGACAAGTCAGCATCGCGGGTGGCCGGCAAGCCGGCCCGTGGCCGCGAGCACGCTGCCGGCAACGTCCTGCCCGCCTTCGTCAGTGAAGCCATCCAGGCCGGTTCGGCCGATGACTGGCACGAGTTCTGAACCCCAGCCGGCACGATGGTGCGTCCAGACCGGGCGCACCATCAATTCCGCATCACAGCGGCCGATAACCTTACTGACGTCCCGGATCCAACTGCCATGTCTGCCGCCGCCTCCGCCTTCACCGAAACCCGCGAATTCGAGTTTGCCGACCGTGACTTCCGCCGCGTCTGCGAATTGATCCACCAGCGCGCCGGCATCGCCCTGGCTCCGGCCAAGCGCGACATGGTCTATGGCCGCCTCTCGCGCCGCCTGCGGGCGCTGGGCCTGAGCAGCTTCCAGCAGTACCTGGACCTGCTGGAAAACCAGGATGGCGAGGAATGGCAGGCCTTCACCAATGCCCTGACCACCAACCTGACCGCCTTCTTCCGCGAGCCGCACCATTTCCAGCGCCTGGCCGAGGAGCTCAAGCAGCAGCGTGTGCGTGGCGGCACGGTGCAGTTGTGGTCGTGTGCGGCCTCCACCGGCGAGGAGCCCTATTCGATGGCCATCACCGCCTGCGAGGCCTATGGCAGCCTGACCCCGCCGGTGCAGATCATCGCCACCGACGTGGACACCCAGGTGCTGGCCACCGCCTCCCGTGGCGTGTACGGGCTGGACCGCATCGCCGGGCTCGACGAGCAGATCAAGAAGCGCTATTTCCAGCGCGGCACCGGGCCCAATGCCGGCAAGTGCCGGGTCCTGCCGGCACTGCGCAAGCTGGTCCAGTTCCAGCAGTTGAACCTGCTCAACAGCCGCTATGACGTGGGCGGCCCGTTCCACGGCCTGTTCTGCCGCAACGTGATGATCTACTTCGACAAGCCGACCCAGCGCGACATCCTCGGCCGTCTGGTCACCCACATGGATGCCGACAGCCTGCTCTACACCGGGCACTCGGAAAACTACCTGCACGCCGCTGACCTGATCACCCCCTGCGGGCGCACGCTGTACCGGCGCACCGGCAAGGTGGGCGCATGAGCGCAGCCACCCTGGCCGCCGATGAGGTGATGCGCTACCACGATGCGCGCTTCGGCACCCTGACCGCCAAACTGCTGCCCACCCAATACCTGGTGGTGGATGACGACACCGCCCTGACCACCACCCTGGGCAGCTGCGTGGCCGCCTGCATCCGCGACCCGCTGCTGGGCATCGGTGGCATGAACCATTTCCTGTTGCCCGACGGCCACAGCGGTGATGGTGCGCCGGCGCGCTACGGCAGCTATGCGATGGAGCTGCTGATCAACGACCTGCTCAAGCGCGGTGCCAGCCGCAAACGGCTGGAAGCCAAGGTGTTCGGCGGCGCCAACGTGCTCAAGGGCTTCACCTCCAACCCGGTGGGCACGCGCAATGCCGAGTTCGTGCGCAGCTACCTGGCCAGCGAGCAGATCCCGATCCTGGCCGAGGACCTGTGCGGCATCCATCCGCGCCGGGTCTGGTTTTTCCCCAACACGGGCAAGGTGATGGTCAACCGCCTCCCGCACGCGCACCAGGCCGAAGTGGCGGCCGCCGAATCGGCCGTGCGTGCCCGCCTGTCCCGAGCCCCGGTCACCGGCGGCGTGGAGTTGTTCTGATGAGCCTGCAACGTGCCTGCAAGGTGCTGATCGTCGACGACTCGGCCGTGGTGCGCCAGTTGTTGACCGAGATCCTGGATGGCGACCCGGACATCGAGGTGGTCGGCACCGCCGCCGACCCCTATCTGGCACGCGAGAAGATCAAGCGCCTGAACCCGGACGTGCTCACCCTGGACGTGGAAATGCCGCGCATGGACGGGTTGATGTTCCTGCACAACCTGATGCGCCTGCACCCGATCCCGGTGGTGATGATCTCCTCGCTGACCCAGCGCGGTGCCGATACCACGCTGCAGGCCCTGGCCCTGGGCGCGGTGGATTTTGTCAGCAAGCCGACCCTGGATGTGCAGCGCGGCCTGCGCGCCTTCGCCGAAGAGATCACCGCCAAGGTCAAGATGGCCGCCCGGGCCCGGGTCCGGGTACCTGATCGACCGCCGGTCAGCGCACCGCCCAGCGTCAATGCGCCGGCCGGCAGCGCTGGGACCATGGCCGCCTTGGCCAGCCGCGCCCGCTTCCGCACCACCGACCGCCTGATCGCCCTGGGCGCTTCGGCCGGTGGCACCGAAGCGCTGCGCGTGGTGCTGGAAGCCATGCCGGCCGACGCCCCGGCCGTGGTCATCACCCAGCACCTGCCGGGCAGCTTCAGTGCCGCCTTTGCCGAGCGCCTGGACCGCCACTCGGCCATAGCCGTGCGCGAGGCCAGCGATGGCGAGGCCATCCTGCCCGGCCATGCCTACATTCCCAAGGGCGGCCTGCACCTGCGCGTGGTCGGTGACGGTGCGCGCTGGCGTTGCAAGCTCGACGACGGCCCGCCGGTCAACCGCCACAAGCCGGCGGTGGACGTGCTGTTCCACTCGGTGGCGCAGACCGTGGGAGCCAATGCGATCGGCGCGATCCTCACCGGCATGGGTGATGACGGCGCCCGCGGCCTGCTGGCCATGCGCCAGGCCGGTGCCCGCACCCTGATCCAGGACGAGGCTTCCAGCGTGGTCTGGGGCATGCCGGGCGCGGCCCACAAGCTCGGTGCGGCCGAAGAAGTGCTGCCCCTGCAGCGCATCGCCGAACGCCTGCTCAGCCTGGCCCGCGCCAGCGCCTGAGCGGCACGCTGCAATGCAGCATGCGCCTGCGTACGCAGGCGTGTTCCAATCCCTGTGAATTCAGCTTCAATTTATCTTCAGGGAGAAACACCATGCTCGAGCGCCCGTGGCTGGCCCACTATCCTGCCGGCGTACCGCACCAGATCGACCTGGCGCCGTACACCTCGATAATTTCCGTCATGCAGGAAAGTGTGGGCAAGTACCGCGACCGCCCGGCCTTCACCCACATGGGGCGCGAGCTGGACTACGCCCGCCTGGACACCCTGAGCCAGCAGTTTGCCGCCTACCTGCTGGGCGAGCTCAAGCTGAAGAAGGGTGACCGCATCGCGATCATGATGCCCAACTGCCTGCAGTACCCGGTGGCGGTGTTCGGTGCCCTGCGTGCCGGCCTGACCGTGGTCAACACCAACCCGATGTACACCCCGCGCGAGCTGCGCCACCAGCTGGTGGATTCGGGCGCAGTGGCCATGCTGGTGCTGGACAACTTCGGTGCGGTGGTCCAGGAAGTGATCGCCCAGACCCAGCTGCGCCACGTCATCACCACCGGCCTGGGCGACATGCTCGGCGGGGCCAAGGGCATGCTGATCAACTTCGTGCTCAAGCACGTCAAGAAGATGGTGCCCGACTACCACATCACCGGCGCGGTGCGCTTCAACCACGTCCTCAAGCAGGGCGCCGGGCACAGCCTGCCGGCGGTGGACATCGGCCTGGATGACATCGCCTTCCTGCAGTACACCGGCGGCACCACCGGGGTGGCCAAGGGCGCCATGCTCACCCACCGCAACATGGTGGCCAACATGCAGCAGGCCGCCGCCTGGGTCGGCACCAACGTCAACCACGGCCACGAGGTGATCATCACCGCGCTGCCGCTGTACCACATCTTCGCCTTGACCGCGAACTGCCTGGTCTTCATGAAGTTCGGCGCGCGCAACCACCTGATCACCAACCCGCGCGACATGCCCGGCTTCGTCAAGGAACTGGGCAAGGTGCCGTTCACCGCCATCACCGGGGTCAACACCCTGTTCAACGGCCTGCTCAACACACCTGGCTTTGACCAGCTCGATTTCTCCCGCCTCAAGCTCACCCTCGGTGGCGGCATGGCGGTGCAGCGCGCCGTGGCCGAGCGCTGGAAGCAGGTCACCGGGGTCACCCTGGTCGAGGCCTACGGCCTGACCGAAACCAGCCCGGCCGCCTGCATCAACCCGATGGACCTGGCCGCCTACAACGGCTCCATCGGCCTGCCGGTACCCTCCACCGATGCGATGATCCGCGGCGAGGAAGGCCAGGTGCTGGGCATCGACGAGGTCGGCGAGCTGTGCATCCGTGGCCCGCAGGTGATGGCCGGCTACTGGAAGCGCCCGGAGGAAACGGCCAAGGCCATCGACGCCGATGGCTGGCTGGCCACCGGCGACATGGCCCGGATGGACGCCAACGGCTTTGTCTACATCGTGGACCGCAAGAAGGACATGATCCTGGTCTCCGGCTTCAACGTGTATCCCAACGAGATCGAGGACGTGCTTGCCGCCATGCCCGGCGTGCTGGAAGTGGCCGCCTACGGCGTGGCCGACGACAAGTCCGGCGAAGCGGTCAAGGTGGTGATCGTGCGCAAGGACCCGTCGTTGACCGAAGCCCAGGTCAAGGACTACGCCCGCACCCAGCTCACCGGCTACAAGCTGCCGCGCTTTGTCGAGTTCCGCAACGAACTGCCCAAGACCAACGTCGGCAAGATCCTGCGCCGCGAACTGCGTGACCAGGACCCGGCCAACAAGTGACCTGATGGCCGCGCGAGGCTATCCCTGCGCGACACGTTCCCAGCCACTGATGCCCAAATAAAAACCCCCGGCTTGCGCCGGGGGTTTTTTGTCACCTCAACCTTGCGGTATCAGGATCAGACCGTAGCGGCCACGTCCTGGTAATCAGCAATCTGGTCGAAGTTCATGTAGCGGTAGATCGACTCACCGGCACCGGCCAGTACGCCAGCCGCTTCCATGTACTCGGCCTTGGTCGGGATGCGGCCCAGACGTGCACAGATGGCGGCCAGTTCGGCCGAACCCAGGTACACGTTGGTGTTGCGGCCCAGACGGTTGGGGAAGTTGCGGGTCGAGGTCGACATCGCGGTGGAGCCTTCGCGGATCTGTGCCTGGTTGCCCATGCACAGCGAGCAGCCCGGCATTTCCATGCGTGCGCCTGCACCACCCAGGGTCGAGTAGTGGCCTTCCTTGGTCAGCTCGGAGGCATCCATCTTGGTCGGCGGGGCCACCCACAGACGGGTCGGGATGTCGCGCTTGCCTTCCAGCAGCTTGGCAGCGGCGCGGAAGTGACCGATGTTGGTCATGCACGAACCGATGAACACTTCATCGATCTGGGCACCGGCCACATCCGACAGGGTCTTCACGTCGTCCGGGTCGTTCGGGCAGGCCACGATCGGCTCGTGGATGTCGGCCAGGTCGATTTCGATGACGGCAGCGTATTCGGCGTCGGCATCCGGCTCCAGCAGCTCCGGCTTGGCCAGCCAGGCTTCCATCTTCTCGATACGACGGGCCAGGGTGCGGGCATCGGCGTAACCTTCGGCAATCATCCACTTCAGCAGGGTGATGTTGCTGGTCAGGTACTCGATGATCGGCTCCTTGTTCAGGCGCACCGAGCAGCCGGCAGCCGAACGCTCGGCCGAGGCATCGGACAGTTCGAACGCCTGCTCGACCTTCAGGTTCGGCAGACCTTCGATTTCCAGGATGCGGCCGGAGAAGATGTTCTTCTTGCCAGCCTTGGCCACGGTCAGCAGACCCGACTTGATGGCGTACAGCGGGATGGCGTTGACCAGGTCACGCAGGGTGACGCCCGGCTGCATTTCGCCCTTGAAGCGCACCAGCACCGACTCCGGCATGTCCAGCGGCATGACGCCGGTGGCAGCAGCGAAGGCGACCAGGCCCGAACCGGCCGGGAAGGAGATGCCCACCGGGAAACGGGTGTGCGAGTCACCACCGGTACCGACGGTGTCCGGCAGCAGCATGCGGTTGAGCCAGGAGTGGATCACGCCGTCGCCCGGACGCAGGGAAACACCGCCACGGGTGGAGATGAATTCCGGCAGGGTGTGGTGGGTCTTGACGTCCACCGGCTTCGGGTAGGCAGCGGTGTGGCAGAACGATTGCATCACCAGGTCGGCCGAGAAGCCCAGGCAGGCCAGGTCCTTCAGCTCGTCACGGGTCATCGGGCCGGTGGTGTCCTGCGAGCCGACCGAGGTCATCTTCGGTTCGCAGTAGGTGCCCGGGCGCATGCCCTTGCCTTCCGGCAGACCGCAGGCGCGGCCGACCATCTTCTGTGCCAGCGAGAAGCCACGGCCGTTGTCGGCCGGCTGCACCGGCAGGCGGAACAGGTCGGTGGCCGGCAGGCCCAGCGACTCACGGGCCTTGGCGGTCAGGCCACGGCCGATGATCAGCGGGATGCGGCCGCCGGCGCGCACTTCGTCAAACAGCACATCGCTCTTGACCGCGAATTCGGCGATGACTTCGCCGTTCTTGATGGCCTTGCCTTCGTACGGGCGCAGCTCGACCACGTCGCCGTGGTTCATCTGCGACACGTCCAGCTCGATCGGCAGGGCGCCGGCATCTTCCATGGTGTTGTAGAAGATCGGAGCGATCTTGCCGCCCAGGCAGACGCCGCCGGCGCGCTTGTTCGGGATGAACGGGATGTCATCGCCAGTCCACCACAGCACGGAGTTGGTGGCCGACTTGCGCGAGGAACCGGTACCGACCACGTCACCGACGTAGGCGACCAGGTTGCCCTTGTCCTTCAGGTCCAGGATCTGCTGGATCGGGCCGCGCTTGCCGTCTTCTTCCGGGGTGAACGGTGCGTCCGGACGCTTGTTCTTCAGCATCGCCAGGGCGTGCATCGGGATGTCCGGGCGGGTGGTGGCGTCCGGTGCCGGCGACAGGTCGTCGGTGTTGGTTTCGCCCGGCACCTTGAACACGGTGACGGTCAGGCTGGACGGTACTTCCGGGTTGGAGGTGAACCACTCGGCATCGGCCCAGCTCTGCATCACGGCCTGGGCATTGGCGTTGCCACCCTTGGCCTTGGCTTCCACGTCGTGGAAGGCATCAAACACGAGCAGGGTCTTCTTCAGGCCATCAGCGGCAATGGTGCCGACAACGGCGTCGTCCAGCAGCTCGATCAGCGGGGCGACGTTGTAACCGCCGAGCATGGTGCCCAGCAGTTCGGTGGCGCGCTCGCGGCTGATCAGTTCGTTCTTTTCGCTGCCAAAGGCAATGGCGGCCAGGTAAGAGGCCTTGACCTTGGCGGCATCATCGACACCGGCCGGCACGCGGTTGGTGATCAGGTCGACCAGGAACTCGGCCTCGCCAGCCGGCGGGTTCTTCAGCAGTTCGATGACATCAGCGGTCTGCTGGGCAGACAGCGGCAGCGGCGGGATGCCGAGAGCAGCGCGCTCGGCGACGTGGTGGCGGTAGGCTTCCAACATGGACAACTCCCGAAGGGTACGGATAAAGAAATAAGGTGGGCTCAGGCTTGCGGCACGATCAGCTTCAGGCCCTTGAAGTAGTCGCGAAAAAATTTGTCGTTCCAGGTGATCAGGCCGTCGCACTGCAGCAGTGCATGGGCGCCGACCATGAAGTCGTCGATCCGGCGGCTGTCGCCGGCACGCTGGCGGTGGCGGCGGTGCATCTCGCCGGCGCGCAGGGCCGACTTGGCCTCCAGCGCGGAGAACAGCACGCCCATTTCCTCCAGCGCCTCCAGCACCTCGGCACCGCCGCGCAGGGACGCGCAGATCTCGGCCAGGGTGGTACCGCAGACCACCACGCGGCCGCTGACCAAGGCCTGGCGCAGGCAGGCTTCCACCGCATCGGCACGCTCACCGTTGCTGAGCAGCTCGATCAGGACCGGGGAATCAACGGCGATCATGCTCAACCCTCGTCGCGGACCACGGCCACGGCGGCTTCGGCCGAGTCAAAGCCGTCCAGGGCGAACTTGCCGCGGGCCCGCGAGATGGCGTCATCCACGCTCTTGCGCAGGATGATCCGGCTGCCTTCCAGCTCGACCTTGAGCAAGGTGCCCTTGCTCAGGCCCAGCGCATCGCGCACCGCCTTGGGCAGGGTGATCTGTCCGCGTTCGGCAACAGTGGCTTCCATGGGCGCTCCTGGTCGGTCAGAGACTCAAAGTATGCACAGATTATACATACCCAGAGCTGCATACCCCTACCCCCGCTGCCCGATCCAGGACTACTGCCGAGCAAATGACGGTTGCCATTGCGTGATCCGTTCAGGCTTGTGACCACGCTGCCCTTACATCCGCCTTTCTACAGTGGCCGGAGCCTTCGCCATCCAGGATGCCAGCCATGCATGACAGTTTCTCCACCCGTGACACCCTGTCGGTCAACGGCCAGGACTACATCTATTACTCCCTGCCACGGCTGGCAGCCCAACACCCGATCGACCACCTGCCCTACAGCCTGAAGATCCTGCTGGAAAACCTGCTGCGCCATGAAGATGGCGGGCAGACGGTGGACGCCGGCCACATCAAGGCCCTGACCCAGTGGGATCCAGCCGCCGAACCGTCGGTGGAAATTGCCTTCATGCCCGCCCGCGTGGTGCTGCAGGACTTCACCGGCGTGCCCTGCGTGGTCGACCTGGCCGCGATGCGCGATGCGGTGGTTGCCCTGGGCGGCCGGCCGGAGCAGATCAACCCGCTGATCCCTTCCGAACTGGTGATCGACCACTCGGTACAGGTGGATGAATTCGGCAGCGAGGATGCGCTGGACATCAATGGCCGCATCGAGTTCGAACGCAACGGCGAGCGTTACAGCTTCCTGCGCTGGGGCCAGAACGCCTTTGACAACTTCAAGGTGGTGCCGCCCAACACCGGCATCGTCCACCAGGTCAACCTGGAGCATCTGGCCCGGGTGGTGATGGCCGCCGAACGCGACGGCCAGGCCCTGCTGTATCCGGATACCGTGTTCGGCACCGATTCGCACACCACCATGATCAATGGCATCGGTGTACTCGGCTGGGGCGTGGGCGGGATCGAGGCCGAGGCGGCCATGCTCGGCCAGCCCTCCTCGATGCTGATCCCGCAGGTGGTGGGTTTCCGCCTGACCGGCAAGCTGCCCGAAGGCACCACCGCCACCGACCTGGTGCTCACCGTGACCCAGATGCTGCGCGCCCATGGCGTGGTGGGCAAGTTTGTCGAGTTCTTCGGCGACGGCCTGCAGCACCTGCCGCTGGCCGACCGCGCCACCATCGGCAACATGGCCCCGGAATACGGCGCCACCTGCGGCATCTTCCCCATCGATGCCGAAGCACTGAACTACCTGCGTCTGTCCGGGCGCAGCGAGGCGCAGATTGCCCTGGTCCAGGCCTATGCCCGTGCCCAGGGCCTGTGGCACGAGCCGGGCGCGGCCGAGGCCAGCTACTCTTCGGTGCTGCAGCTGGACATGGCCACGGTGGTGCCGTCACTGGCCGGGCCCAAGCGCCCGCAGGACCGCGTCCTGCTCGGTCAGGTGCGGGCCAACTACCACAGCGCGCTGGAACCGTTCTCGCTGGCCCGGCGCAAGCGCATCCCCTTGGTCGAGGAAACCGAGCGGCTCAAGGATGAGGGCGGCGGCGGCGCTGCGGTCGGCGCTCGCGAAGCGGCGCGCGAATCCTCGCCCGATTCCGGTGCCGCCTGGCAGCTGCATGACGGTGCGGTGGTGATCGCCGCGATCACCTCCTGCACCAACACCTCCAACCCGGCGGTGATGCTCGGCGCCGGCCTGCTGGCGCGCAACGCGGTGGCCCGCGGCCTGACCAGTGCGCCATGGGTGAAGACCTCGCTGGGCCCGGGCTCGCGCGTGGTCACCGATTACCTGGAGCGGGCCAACCTGCTCGAGCCGCTCGAGCAGCTCGGCTTCAATGTAGTGGGCTACGGCTGCACCACCTGCATCGGCAACTCCGGCCCGCTGCCGGACGATGTCAGCGCAGCCATCCGCCATGACGACCTGGTGGTGGCCTCGGTGCTGTCGGGCAACCGCAACTTCGAAGGCCGCATCCATCCGGAGGTCAAGCTCAACTACCTGGCCAGCCCGCCGCTGGTGGTGGCCTATGCCATCGCCGGCTCGCTGGAAGTGGACCTGAGCAATGACCCGCTGGGCACCGGCAGCGATGGCGAACCGGTCTACCTGCGCGACATCTGGCCCTCCAACCAGGAGATCGGCGACCTGATCGCCAGCACCCTGAGCCCGGAAATGTTCGCCCGCAACTACGCCGACGTGTTCGCCGGCGATGCGCGCTGGAATGCCATTGCCGCGCCCACCAGCCAGCGCTTTGTCTGGGACAGCGCCTCCACCTACATCAAGAACCCGCCCTACTTCCAGGGCATGACCATGGACGTGGGCCGGGTCGAGGACATCCACGATGCCCGCGTGCTCGGCCTGTTCGGCGACTCGATCACCACCGACCACATCTCCCCGGCCGGCAACATCAAGGCCGATTCACCGGCCGGCCGTTTCCTGCAATCACGCGGGGTGGCCCCGCTGCAGTTCAACTCCTACGGCAGCCGGCGCGGCAATGACGATGTGATGGTGCGTGGCACCTTCGCCAACATCCGCATCAAGAACCTGATGCTCGGCGGTGAGGAAGGCGGCAACACGCTGTACTACGGGCCCGGCAATGCGGCACCGGAGAAGCTGGCCATCTACGATGCCGCGCTGCGCTACAAGGACGATGGTGTGCCGCTGGTGGTCCTGGCCGGCGCCGAGTACGGCACTGGTTCCTCGCGCGATTGGGCGGCCAAGGGCACCAACCTGCTCGGGGTCAAGGCGGTGATCGCCAGCAGTTTCGAGCGCATCCACCGTTCCAACCTGGTCGGCATGGGCGTGCTGCCGCTGCGCTTTGTTGATGGCCAGGGCATTGCCAGCCTCGGCCTGGATGGCAGCGAGCGTTTCAGCATCACCGGGCTGGACAACGGCAATGCCCGCCAGGCCACGGTCACCGCCACCCGCAGTGACGGCAGCCAGCAGCATTTCCAGGTCGATGTGCTGCTGTTGACCCCCAAGGAAGTGGAGTACTTCCGCCACGGTGGCCTGCTGCAGTACGTGCTGCGCCAGTTGGCCGCACGCGACTGACTCCTCGGCTACCGGATGCAGGCGCAAGCCCAGCCCCGCGCACGCACGCGGGGCGTTCGGCAGGGCGCGAGGCATGCCTCGCAATCGCCCTGCCTCACCCACCACGGTGGCCTGCTGCAGTACTTGCTGCGCCAGTTGGCCGCACGCGACTGACGCCCTCGGCTACCGGATGCAGGCGCAAGCCCGGCCCCGCGCTCGCACGTGGGGCATCATGCGGGGCATTCGGCGGGGCGCTAGGCGATGCCGGACACGCGCCCCGCCCTTCCTCCCGATTGACCTGCTGCCATTGTCGCTGCGCCAGCCGGCGGTGGCAGCCTGGTCAGGAAGATCAGCCCTCACCAGCCCCCGCAGCCATTACCGCTCAAGGCTGCTGGCCATCACCCCATTGCGCGCGGTAGAGCTGCCACTGCCCGTCCTGCTCGCGCCAGTGGGTGCTGACCTGATGGATGCGGCCGCGCTCGAACAGGCGGCCATTGCCACCGGCCAGCACCACAGTGAAATCTGCCTGGGCGCTCTGTCCATCAATGCGCACATCCAGCGGGCCCAACACCACCTCGATGCGCTGGTTGAGCAGCAGTTGCGCACGCAGCAGGCGCTCCAGCGCCTGCCGGTCCATGCCACCGTTGCCGAGGAAATCCCCGGCCAGCGGCGTAATCACCCGGGCCGGCTCACGCTGCTCCACCCCCTGCTGCATCTGGGTGATCCGTGTGCGCAGTGCCTGCTCCGGCGTGCTGCGGCTGCAAGCAGCCAAAACCAGCAACAACACAGCACCAAGCGTCCAGTTGACAGGAATTGGCCGCATTTGCCCCCTTCTCCTTTATCCGTTCGTAACGTTATCCTGACAGCTTGTGCCGGAACCACCCATGCCCGGCCCCCGATCATCCGCAAATTTCTCTGGAGGGGGAAATGACCCATCAACGCACCTGGCTGGACAACTATCCGGCTGGCGTTCCGGCCGAAATCGACCTGGAACAGTACGCTTCCATCTCCGACGTGTTCGACACCTCGGTCAAGCAGTTTGCCGATCGCCCGGCCCTGTCCAGCTTCGGCAAGGAAATCAGCTTCGGCCAGCTGGATACCCTGGTCGAGCAGTTTGCCGCCTACCTGCAGTGCGAGCTGAAGCTGAAGAAGGGTGACCGCCTGGCGGTGATGATGCCCAACTGCATCCAGTACCCGATCGCCATTTTCGCCGCGCTGCGCGCCGGCCTGACCGTGGTCAACGTCAACCCGCTGTACACCGCACGCGAGCTCAAGCACCAGCTGTGCGACGCCGATGCCACCGCTTTGCTGGTGATCGACAACTTCGGCGATACCGTGCAGCAGGTCATCCACGAGCTGCCGGTCAAGCACATCATCACCACCGGCCTGGGCGACATGCTCGGCACCAAGGGCTGCATCGTCAATTTCGTGCTCAAGTACGTCAAGAAGATGGTGCCCGATTACCGCCTGCCCGGTGCGGTGCGCTTCAAGGCCGCGCTCAAGCTCGGTGCACGCCACCAGCGCCCGGCCGTGCAGTGCGACCACGAGGACATCGCCTTCCTGCAGTACACCGGTGGCACCACCGGCGTGGCCAAGGGCGCGGTGCTGACCCACCGCAACCTGATTGCCAACATGCAGCAGATCAGCGCCTGGATCACCCCGGCCGGCCTGGTGCCGGGCAAGGAGATCGGCGTCACCGCGCTGCCGCTGTACCACATCTTCTCGCTGACCGTTAACGGCCTGGTGTTCACCAAGCTCGGGGTCAAGAGCATCCTGATCACCAACCCGCGTGACATGGCCGGTTTCATCAAGGAAATCGGCGACAAGAAGATCAGCATCATCACCGGCGTCAACACCCTGTTCAACGGCCTGCTCAACACCAAGGGCTTTGAAGGTGTCGACTTCTCCGCCCTGAAGCTGTCCATCGGCGGCGGCATGGCGGTACAGCGCGCCGTGGCCGAACGCTGGCACCAGGTCACCAACAACACCCTGATCGAAGGTTACGGCCTGACCGAAACCTCGCCGGTGGTCTGCGTCAACCCGATCAAGGCACCGGAATACAGCGGTGCGATCGGCCAGCCGCTGTCCTCCACCGACTGCTGCGTCAAGGGCGAGGACGGTGCGATCCTGGCCATGGGCGAAGTGGGCGAGTTGTGCGTGCGTGGCCCGCAGGTGATGCGCGGCTACTGGCGCCGTGACGAGGACACTGCCAAGACCATCGATGCCGATGGCTGGCTGCACACCGGCGACATGGCGCGCATGGACGACAAGGGCCTGTTCTACATCGTGGACCGCAAGAAGGACATGATCCTGGTCTCCGGCTTCAACGTGTATCCCAACGAGATCGAGGACGTGATCGCGATGATGCCCGGCGTGCTGGAAGTGGCCGCGGTGGGTGTGCCCAGCGAGAAGTCCGGTGAAGCGGTCAAGGTGGTCATCGTCAAGAAGGACCCCAACCTCACCGCCGAGCAGGTCAAGGACTTCGCCCGTGCCAACCTGACCGGTTACAAGCACCCGCGCATCGTCGAGTTCCGCGACGAACTGCCCAAGACCAACGTCGGCAAGATCCTGCGCCGCGAGCTGCGTGACAAGCCTGCGGCCTGATTGCATTTGAGCGGTTGTTGCACCAAAAACCCCTTCCGCGAGGAAGGGGTTTTTGTTTGCTTCATCGCAGATCAGCGCGGAGCTTTTCCCGGTTGCACTTACGCTTGAGGCCTGATTTCAGGGCGCAAGGGTGATGTCATGCTGGATCGGAAGATGATTGCCGCGCTGGGCGATGTGCCGCCTGTTCGGGGTAAGCCCTACGGCCTGTACGCCTGGCAGAAGCGGCCGCCGAGCCAGCGTTCCAAGGATGATGCCGGATTGCTGGAACGCATCTGCCGTGCGCATGCACAGAGTCGACAGACCGATGGCAGCCCACCTGTGCATGCGGCGCTGAAGTAGCAGGGCGAGAAAGCCGGCCGGCGTCGCGTGGAGCGCCTGATGCGTCAACACCAGGTACGGACCTGGTCGGCACGTCTGTATCGCCAGCGCCCGGGCTTGAAACGCTTCCTGGCCAGCGTGCCAAGTCGCGCACACTTGGTCGAGAATGACCGCCCGAACAAGGTGTGGGTAGCCGATGTCACCTACCTGAAGGTGGCCGGGAGCTGGCGCTACGTGGCAACAGTGATGGATCGCTGCTCACCTCGCCTGCTGGGGTGGGCATTGGGCAAGAAAAGGACAACGTCGCTGACCCGCAAGGCTCTGGCGGCGGCGTTGCGCACTCGTCGCCTCGGGGTAAAAACCGTCTTCCATAGCGATCGCGGCATCGAGTTCATCGGTGACGATTTCAAGTTCCGCTTACGGCATGCTGGCCTTGTGCAATCGGCCAATCGCCCCCCAGAGGATGACCGACAACGCGCACATGGAATCCTGGAACAAAATAATGAAATCAGACCTCTACCACCGGTATGCGTTTGATACCGACCAAGAACTGTGTGCCGCGGTGCGTAGCTATGTGGATTTTCACAACCACCAACGCCTACACTCGGCACTGAACTACCAGTGACGCGTCCAGCTTGAGCGTGCATACGCCCAACCAACAGGCGCCCCACTTTTTCGAAGGAAGTCACCCACATACAAAGTTAAATGAAATTTACGATGGAAATAACCAAGCCACTCTATTGGCGCGGCGCCGCTCTCCCGAGGACGGGCGTTTTTTCTTCCCTTCTTGTACGGCGGGTTGGACCACCGAGCCGTCATGCCTCGCTTGAATATTAGAAGGGATATATGGCAATGGCCGCCTGGAATGGTTAGAAGGAGTACAAAGGGGTCAAGATGGTCATTACTGGTTATCGAGTAGTCATATCCCTGTTTCTCTTGTTTTTCTGCGCATGTGCCGCGTCGAAATCTCACCGCGCAGCCCCGAGAGAAAATTCAACACAGCCTGAGGTTGCCATGTCTGAAACCATAGAAACCACCCTTCCTCGACCAGAGATCGTCGAGAAGCAAATTTTGAAGGTGCTAGATGAGGCCAAGCCGCCGGGGAAGCTTGCAGTTGAGCAGTTGATAAAATTGTTTTCCTTGAATGATCAAGGTGTTGCCGATGATGAAATGGAATTGACGGAAGTCGTCCCTGGAACGGACTGGACGCAGTCGCTAAGCTTCTCAAGTCCCGCACCTGGAAAAAACGTAATCGAGTACTGGCTTGACCATCACCACCTGCATTCCGATGCATTGAGTGCGGATCTGACGCCCATCTGCAGCATGAACTTTGGAAGTTATCGGTCAGAGCTGATGGCCATGGGGTTCGAAGAGGGCCCGTCAATGCCTGACGGCCGCGAGTACGAGCGACATGGCGCGCTTAGCCACACATTCACTCGTAGCAATGTTGTGGTGGACATCCTTTCTCAGCGCGCCGTCGCGCCGACTGATGGCCCCCAAGACGCTTGCATCCTGAAGATTGAAATCCGATCAATCTAGTCACCACAGATAAAAGTGAGCGGTCATGGCAGCACCCAATCCGCAGCTACGGGCTGCTCTGAACCAATTCGCTAATGAACCCGGCGTCACGCCACAACAAGTCGCCGAGCTTCGTGCGGCGATTGTCGGAAACCCCTCCATTCTAAGCAATTTGAATGCAGATGCCTCTCAGGGGTATCTCAAAGGATTCAGTCTCGCACCGCCTGGAACCCCATCCATCGGACGGTATGACGTAACGACCGGAACAATGATTCTTCCGCCAGACGTTTTCACCGGCGGTACGTCTGCCAATTCCGATATGCGAGCTACTCTCCGACTCCAGGATATGAGCCTGCGCTTCTCGCAACTCCCGGGTGTCACGCCAGTTATGCACGACAATCTTCAGCGAACGATCAATGATTCTCCCGCGCTGGTCGATCAGTTCAAGGACGCAGTGCGCAGCGACCAAACAAATGCGCGACACCTGAGAAGCTTCGATTTGCATACGCAAGGAGTTGCCGGAGGTAGCTACAACCCCACAACACGAGCCATGAATCTAGTTCCTGCTTCACTCACGCCAGGCACTTTCGATCAATACAACATGAGCTTCGTTCTAGGTCATGAGATGGAGCATGGATTCAATCGCGCGGGGGTAGAACAGGCGAGAACAGCCTTCGATGCGCAGGTGAGAGCAATCGCATCCGATAGCAATCCAGTTAATGACTACACGACGCCGAGTGTCAGGATGATGCAAGTTCATCGTGATAATGAAGCCGAGGCGCATATAGCGGGATGGAATGCGATGCTGAGCTACGAGAGACAGCGTAGCGGTAACCCGAATGCAGGCCTGCAGGAGATGTGGAATAACGCGAGCCGCGGCCGTGTCGTCGATTTCCTCGGGCTGGACCCCGGCAACAATGCTGTGGCCAAGCCTGGAATCTCATTCAATACAGATGGCACCTTGTCGTCGACACCTGCCAACGTCGCTACCATGGGGCGGTATTACTTCGATCAGCCACCGGCAGGGACCCCAGGGATCCCGGCGCAGGATACTGCTAATCTTGGTCCTTACGGACATTCAGACTATGCCAACTTTTATGGTGCAGAGATCGTAGGCCGCGCCATCTGGGCTGAGCGCAACATAGGCATACCAAAGCATGGGAATTCTTCGCAGATGCATCTCAATCTGCAGCGCCTGGGCGTAAATGAAACACTGCTGGAAGAAAACGGTATCTACATTTCCTCCGGGTCGACCGCGTCGCAGGTTTACCACGATACCAGCACAACACCGTCCACTGTTAGTCGGTTCGATCACACTTACGATGGACCAAACAAAAATCAGCATGTGCCGATCGATGCGCCTGCCCTGGGATCGCCAGCCACCACGCCACCAGGTGAGGTAACACCACAGACACCCATGCCGGAGCCTTCGGCGATCCAGCAACAAGGTTATCGGCATGTCAGCAGTACACCGTCCGCGCTTCCAGTAGGCTTCGCGCCTGCACTACGCATCAAGCATGACCTCCGCGATCCCGACCAACCCGGGCATGCGGCCTATGCCAATGCATTGGATGCCGTGAGGCAGATGGAAGCAAAGCAAGGCATCGCTTCCGGCGAGCACACCGAAATTCTCGCTGCGCGGCTCACCGCGGAAGCCGCCGAGCGCAAGCAGGGCATCACCCACGTCGAGATGGGGCATGACGGCCAGATCAAGGTCATCGAGCGGCACTACGCCTTCGACGAAGGGCGATGCTTCAGTGTCAATGCCAGCGAAGCCATGAGCCAGAGCATGGCACAGAGCTCGGCGCGCTGGCTGGATGCGCGTAGCCCGCACTATAGCGTCGATCAACCGGCTGTGGTCCGTACCGAAGAACAGTGGCTCGCACTGTCCAAACTCAACCTTGCCGACCAAGCCATGTTCAGCGCCATTCGCGGCAAAACCCCCGCGCATATCGGAGACGACACCGTGGCACACGCGATGACCGAGGCCAAGAGCAACGGCATCCATGACGCCAGCCGCATCGATAGCGTGGCAATGTTCGGCAATAGCCTGCATGTCACCGGCACCATTCCCGGCTTTCGCGGTTCGGCCGACGTCACGGCGCCTGTTCCGTCGCTGATGCAATCAGTTTCCGTCAATGATTCGCAGAACCAGGAGTGCCAGCAGCAGTTGGCCCAAGCCCAGCAGCAGGAACAGGAGCGTGTTCAGGGGCAGGCCCGAAGCATCAGCATGGGCTGATGAGATTCCACATCAGGCAGTAGCTTCCAACTCAGGCGGCTCCACATAGGCAAGTGCCAAGGCTCCAGCCCATTGCTAACTGCTTCCCACACTAAATTCCGGATACGGGTTCTACCCCCGAAATCACGGACTGTTTGAAAAGAGCTGAAAACTTCTGGTCCTGCTTGACCCGGCGCCGTCGCACCCAGGGATTGTGGCAGCGCGCGATGTATTCGAATACATCGGACCTGGCGGCATCGAGTGTGGGATACGTTGTGCGGTAGATCCGTTCGCGTTTGAGCAGGCCAAAGACCCCCTCGCAGGCGGCGTTGTCGCCGCAGTGACCCACCGCACTCATCGAGCAGAGCAGGTCATTGGCGGCCAGGTAATCCTGGTAGTCACCGCTACGAAATTGGCTGCCGCGGTCCGAGTGCAGGATCAGTGGATGCCGCTCCTGCCGTTGCCAAACCGCCATCTGCACTGCTCTGATCACCATCTGCCGGTCCTGCCGATGATGCATCGACCAGCCCACAATGCGCTGATCAAACAGGTCCAGCACGACGTACAAATACAGCTTGGCCTGCTGGGTCTTGATCTCGGTATTGCGAACGCCCGGCGGTGTCAGTACCGGTTGTGCGCGATGACCACGCCGTTTCGGGCTAGGCCAGCCTTGCAGGCCGGCGACAGCCCTCAATCGAGCAACCCGATTTGGGCAGACCATCAGCCCTTCCTCGACCAGATCTTCGTGCATGCGGCCGGCACCCAGCGTACCCCTGCTGTCCTGATGCAGCGCATGGATACGACCCAGCAAGTGCTCGTTGTCGCGCTGTCGAGCACTGGGCAAACGCTTGCTCCATTCGTAGTAGCCGCTGGTCGACACCCGCAGGCAGCGGCACATCAGACGAATCGGAAACTTATCGCGGCAATGCTCGATCACCTGATACCTCAGGATGATCCCTTGGCAAAGAACGTCGCCGCTTCACGCAAAGAATCCCGCTCCTTGGTGAGCCGGGCCAACTCGCGCTTGATCCGGGCAACCTCCCCGTCACGCGGGCTCCCGGTGCCACCAAAGGCTGCTTTCCCAGTCGTCTCCGCCTCCCGCTTCCAGCGGGTCAGCAAGCTGTCACGGATGCCTAGCTCACGGGCCACCTGGGCGCAGCTGACACCTGGCCGACTGGCTTGTTTCACTGCACCACGCTTGAACTCAGCGCAGAACTTGCGACGCTTTGACACGAACTCTCCTCATGGCCTGAATCGGCCTTCTTGTAAGTGTCCGTGAAATCGGGGCAGCCCCATGCCGCGCCCATAAAAAAACCGGACGTGTTGGCCACGTCCGGTTTTCGTCAGCTCACATCAGGCCTGGAATCAGGCTTCCGGGCGCATGTACGGGAACAGCAGCACGTCACGGATCGAGCTGCGGCCGGTCAGCAGCATCACCAGGCGGTCGATGCCGATGCCCAGGCCACCGGTCGGGGCCATGCCGTATTCCAGGGCGCGGATGTAGTCGGCGTCAAAGTGCATCGCCTCGTCGTCGCCGCTGTCCTTGGCTGCGACCTGGGCAGCAAAGCGCGCGGCCTGGTCTTCCGGGTCGTTCAACTCGGAGAAGCCGTTGGCCAGTTCCTTGCCGTTGACGAACAGCTCGAAACGGTCGGTATAGCCCGGATCGTTGTCGCTGCCACGTGCCAGCGGCGAGACTTCCACCGGGTGGGCAGTGATGAAGGTCGGCTGGATCAGCTTGGCTTCCACGGTGGCCTCGAAGATTTCCAGCAGCAGCTTGCCCCAGCCGTAACCCGGCTTGACGCGGATCTTCAGGCGCTCGCAGTGGGCCAGCAGGGCATCACGGTTGGTGCAGTCTTCGGCCGAGATTTCCGGGTTGTAGTGACGCACCGCCTCGTCCATGCGCCAGCGGCGGAAGGCCGGGGCCAGGTCGATGGTGGCACCGTCCCATTCCACGGTGGTGGTGCCCATGACCTGGGCAGCCACGTCACGGATCACGCCTTCGGTCAGGTCCATCACTTCGGTGTACGTGGCATAGGCCTCGTACAGCTCCATCATGGTGAATTCCGGGTTGTGGCGGGTGGACACACCTTCGTTGCGGAAGTTGCGGTTGATTTCATACACCCGCTCCAGGCCACCAACGACCAGGCGCTTGAGGTACAGCTCCGGAGCCACGCGCAGGTACAGGTCCAGGTCCAGCGCATTGTGGTGGGTGGTGAACGGCTTGGCCGTGGCGCCGCCCGGGATGTAATGCATCATCGGGGTCTCGACTTCCAGGAAGTCGCGGTTGTCCAGCCAGGCGCGCATGGCGCGGATGATCTTGGAGCGCTTGATGAACACATCGCGCGATTCCGGGGTCACGATCAGGTCGACATAGCGCTGGCGGTAGCGCTGTTCCACATCGGCCAGGCCGTGGAACTTGTCGGGGAGCGGGCGCAGCGACTTGACCAGCAGGCGGATGCTGGCGGCCTTGACCGACAGCTCACCGGTCTTGGTGCGGGTCAGGCCACCTTCCACGGCGATGATGTCGCCGATGTCCCAGCCCTTGAACGCGGCGTAGCTGTCGCCCAGCGTGTTGGACTGCAAAAACAGCTGGATGCGGCCGGATTCGTCCTGGATCTGGGCAAAGCTGGCCTTGCCCATGACCCGCTTGGCCATCAGGCGGCCGGCCATGCGCACGCTGCGCCCGGTGGCCTCCAGGGCCTCGGCACTGAAGCTTTCCGCATCGGCGTACTCGGCCTGCAGGGCGCCGGCCAGCTGCTCGCGGCGGAAATCATTGGGGTAGGCAATGCCCTGTTCGCGCAACGCTTTGAGTTTGCCGCGGCGCTCGGCGATGAGGCTGTTCTCGTCGACGGTGGGGGCAGGCGCAGGGGTTTGGTCAGTCATGGCGTTGTCGTACAGGTAGTGTGGGGATGTTGCACCGCTGGCGCGGTGGGGGCGGCGGTGAGCGCCGCAAGTGGCAAGGCCACCGTTGCCGGTGGCCCTGCCCTGTGGTCAGGCATCGGAACGCTTGGCGCCGACTTCCAGACCGGCCTTCAGGCTGGCCTCGACGAACTCGTCCAGGTCACCGTCCAGCACCTTCTGGGTGTCCGAACGTTCAATGCCGGTGCGCAGGTCCTTGATCCGGCTCTGGTCCAGCACGTAGTTGCGGATCTGGGAGCCCCAGCCGATGTCCGACTTGGTCGCTTCCACCGCATCACGCTCGGCGTTGCGCTTCTGGATCTCCAGCTCGTACAGCTTGGCGGCCAGCATCTTCATCGCGTTGTCGCGGTTCTGGTGCTGGCTGCGGCCGGTCTGGCAGGCAACCACGATATTGGTCGGGATGTGGGTGATACGCACCGCCGACTCGGTCTTGTTGACGTGCTGACCACCGGCACCGGAAGAGCGGTACACGTCGGTGCGCAGGTCGGCCGGGTTGATGTTGACCTCGATGTTGTCATCCACTTCCGGGGACACGAACACCGAGGTGAAGCTGGTGTGGCGGCGGTTGTCCGAGTCGAACGGGCTCTTGCGCACCAGGCGGTGCACACCGGTCTCGGTCTTCAGCCAGCCATAGGCAAAGTCACCTTCCACGCGCAGGGTGGCCGACTTGATGCCGGCCACATCGCCACCGGACGCTTCCATCAGCTCGGTCTTCCAACCGCGGCTTTCGCACCAGCGCAGGTACATGCGCAGCATGATTTCGGCCCAGTCCTGGGCTTCGGTGCCACCGGCGCCGGCCTGGATGTCGACGAAGGCGTTGCAGGTGTCCATCTTGCCGGAGAACATGCGCTGGAATTCCAGCTTCTCCACGTGGGACTGGTAGCCGTCGAGGTCGGCAGCCACGGCCAGCGCGATTTCCTCGTCGTCCTCCATGTCGGCCAGTTCCAGCAGCTCGGTGGCCGCTTCCAGGCCATCAAGCACGTTGGCAATGCCGCCCACGGTCTTTTCCAGCATCGAGCGCTCACGGCCCAGCTGCTGTGCGTATTCGGGGTTGTTCCAGATATCCGGGCTTTCCAGCTCGCGGGTTACTTCTTCCAGGCGTTCTTTCTTGACATCGTAGTCAAAGATACCCCCTCAGCGAGACCACACGATCGGTCAGATCGGTGATTCGCTGGCGGATCGGATTCAGTTCGATCATGTCCGGCCAATTGGTTGGTCAATCCCGCGATTCTACCAAGTTGCGCCCTGCCCCGTTGTGCCGATATCCAAACCACCACGCAGCGGTTACGCTTCGCCTCAGATGATCTGCTCGCCAGTACCGGGCGACGTCGTCCGGATTTTTTCATCAATGTGAAGGAAGCACCCTTGAATATCCGATCCTCCACCCTGTCCCTCGCCGTGATTGCCACCCTGGCCCTGTCCGGCTGCGACAAACTGCCCTTGCCGGGCATCAAGCAGGCCACCGGCGGTGGCGGCAACAGCCTGAAACTGGACAAGGAGGCCCGTGGCGAACTGACCTCCAGCAGTGGCGTCAACTACAACGACGGCAGCCGCCACCAGATCTACACCCTGCGCCTGGAAGCCAACCAGGCCATCGAGCTGCAATTGGGCGGCGCGCTCAACGGCAGCCTGGCCGTGTACAAGGGCCCGTTGCTGGTAGCCAGCACCGCCAACACCCAGGGCATGGGCGAGGACGGCAGCCAGGCCAGCGCCACCAGCCTGGCCTTCCGCAGCACCGAAGCGGGCGAGTACACGGTAGCCGTCAACGGCGCCCAGGCCAGCGCCTACGGCCCCTATGTGCTGACCGCCAAGCCCATCGTGGCCTATGACGGCAAGCCGCTGACCCCGGGTGGCAATGCCATCGACTGGCTGATCAGCGAGTCGCAGGACTACAAGTTCACCATCGCCAACGCCGGCCTGTACGTGATCACCGCCGAATCGGCCAACTTCGACACCGTGCTCAAGGTCAGCGGCAACGGCGTGGAAGAGGAAAACGATGACGGCGGCAACGGCCTGAATTCGCGCCTGCAGATGTATCTGGAGCCGGGCGAATACACCGCCAACGTGCGTTCGCTGGCCGACACCCGAGGCTCGTTCAAGCTGGCCATTGCCAACTCCACCCTGGAAGCCGGCACCGTGGTGCGCGATGGCACCGAGCTGCCGCTGAACCAGCGCGTCAACGGCCTGCTCGGCAGCGGCGGCAGCCGCAGCTTCAACCTGGTCCTGAGCCAGCACAGCCGGGTCAGCTTCGATGCCCGCTCCAGCGACTTTGACACCGTGCTGGAAGTGTCCGGCAACGGCGTCAATGCCGAGGACGATGACGGCGGCAACGGCACCAACTCGCGTCTGGACCTGAACCTGGCCCCGGGTACCTACACCGTGGATGTGCGCAGCCTGGGCGGCAACAGCGGCAGCTTCACCCTGCAGGCCAGCGCGGCCAATGGCAACCTCAACCGCTCCACCGCGGCCGATGCCATCGAGGCGGCTGCCGCATCGGCAGACTGAGCCCTGCCGGCTACCGCAGCAAACAACAACGGGGCGCCAAGGCGCCCCGTTGTTGTTTCAGCCAATGCCGGTATCAGCGGCGGTTGACCGAGATCTGGTAGCGGCCGCTGCCATTGCCGTACATGGCCTTGGCCCGGATGGTGTACGCACCCGGCTGCAGCTGCTCGGTGATGCGCGAGTTCAGGCCATCACCGCCGTCATCATCCTCGGCCAGGCTGGCGCCCTGGTGCAGCAGCTCCAGGCCACTGTCCATGTCCTCCGAACGCATGTCGATGACATAGGTGCCGGCGCGATCGATCTGCACCTGGTACTCATCCACACCACCGTAGGAACGGGCGCTGCGGGTCTGACCCACGCTCAGGCGGCCACCACCGGCATCGGCCGGCACCGCACCCAGTTCGGCCTTCAGGGTGAACACACCGGTGCCGTTGTCGGCCGAGCGGGCCTGCAACTGGTACTGACCGGCCGGAACCACCGCACTCAGGCGGGCATTGAGGCGGTCACCACCATCATCATCGGTGATGTCCACGCCATTGCCGGTCAGCTGCAACAGGCTGTCGAACTCGCTGCTGCCCATGTCCACGCGCAGCATCTGCCCGGCCGGCACGTCGATCTGGTAGTTCACCGGCTGGCCGGTATAGAGCAGGCGCTGCTCCTGGCCCACGGCCAGCGCACCGCCGGTGGCCACCTCGACGCCTGCCGGCACCGGACGGCTGGCCACATCCAGGGTGTACTGGCCACCCATCTGGCCACTGAAGCCATCGGCACGCAGCTGGTACTGGCCCGGCTGCAGATAGCTGGTGATCATCGAATCGGTGCCATTGCTGTCGTCGTTGCTGGCATCCACGCCCTCGCCCTGCAGTGACAGCACGGTGTCAAAGTCGGTGGAAGCCATGCGGATCACATACAGCCCGGCCTGCTCGACCTGCAGGGTCAGCTCACGCGCCTTGTCGGTGACGTCGCTGATGCTGTCACCCACCCGCAACGGACCACCGTTGTAGGCCTGGATCTCGCTGGAATTGAGGGTGAAAGGACCGAAGGAACGGGCATCCTTGCCGCTGACCGCCACCAGGTAACGGCCCTTGTCGGCCGCGCGCACGGTCAGCACATTGCCGTTGCCGCGCTCGCCGCTGCGCGCCACCAGCTCGCCATCGCGCAGCACGGTGACAGTGGCATCCAATGCACCACCGACCTCGAAACGCACGGCCTGGTTGGCGCCCAGTTCCAGCTGGTACTGCTGGCTGCGCGTGCCATCACTGACATTGACCGGGCTGGCGCTGGTGATCTCGCCTCGCACCTGCTGGCCAATGGCCAGCGACAACGGACGGTTGGCCAGGGCCGGCTGCACGGCCAGCAATACGCCCAGACCGACGGCCCAGGTACCCAGGTTCTTGCTCATAGGACAATCCCTTGCTGATGACAGGCCGTACTGGCCCATCCACGCGCCATTATTGACCATATCGATTGCAAGGCCCAAGCACCGACAGGCTGCAACGCAGGTCCGAGCGGGCCGAAACCGTGCTGCACAGCACAATCAGGCTGGTTCGGCGTACTCGACCATCAGCTGGATGGCATCGCCACCGCGGAAATCATCCTCGGCCAGACGATAGGCAATACGCATGCGTTCGGACGGTGCATTGCCCTGCCAGCCACCGAACCAGATCGCATTCAAGCTTGCCCCACCCGGCGTGCGCAGGACCAGCTTCAGGTGGCGCTCCTTGAGCACCTTCCACTGCGCCACGACAAAACAGCCATCAAACAGCGGCTCCTCGAAGCCCTGCCCCCACGGCCCGGCCGCACGCAGGGCACGCGCATGGCCGGCGCTGTACTCGCCCTCTGCCAGCTCACCGTCACTGAGCAGCTGGGCCTGCAACTGGTGCGGCTGCAGGGTCCGCGCCGCCTCGGCCTGGAAGGCGGCGGTGAACGCGGCCAGGTGCTCCAGCGGCAGGCTCAGGCCGGCCGCCATGGCATGACCACCGAATTTTTCCATCAGCCGCGGCTGGGCCGCATTGACCGCGGCCAGCGCATCACGGATATGGAAGCCGGCAATCGAACGGGCCGAACCGCGCAGCATGGTGCTGCCGGGCTCGGCCGGGGCAAAGGCGATCACCGGCCGGTACAACCGGTCCTTCATCTTCGAGGCCACCAGGCCGACCACGCCCGGATGCCAGTCGGCATCGAACAGGCAGGCCGCCATCGGCACCTCGGCGGTGCCCAGCTGCGCCTTGGCAACCGCGCTCTCGGCCTCGTCGGTCATCTGTTGCTGCACGGCCCGGCGTTCGCTGTTGATCTCTTCCAGCGTCTGCGCGATGTCCTGCGCCTGGCGTGGATCGTCGCTGAGCAGCAGCTCGATGCCCAGCGCCATGTCTTCCAGCCGCCCGGCCGCATTGATGCGCGGGCCCAGGGCAAAGCCGATGTCACTGGCAGAGAGCTTGTGCGCCTCGCGCCGGCTGGTCGCAATCAGCGCCTGCAGGCCGACACAGCCCTGCCCGGCCCGCAGCCGGCGCAGGCCGGCGGCCACCAGGGCGCGGTTGTTGGCATCCAGCGGCACCAGATCGGCCACCGTACCCACCGCCACCAGGTCCAGCAGCACGCCCAGGTCCGGCCCCTTGCCATCGGCAAAGGCACCGGCCGCGCGCAGGTGCGCACGCAGGGCCAGCAACACGTAGAACATCACCCCGACCCCGGCCAACACCTTGCTCGGGAAGCCACAGCCGGGCTGGTTCGGATTGACGATGGCATCGGCCGGCGGCAGTTGCGCCCCGGCCAGATGGTGGTCGGTGACCAGCACCTGCCAGCCCAGCGCCTTGGCCGCAGTGACCCCGGGCAGGCAGGCGATGCCGTGATCCACGGTAACCAACAGGTCCGGCTGCAATGCGGCCAGCTCGGCCACCAGGCCTACCGACAGCCCGTAACCGTGTTCGATCCGGTTGGGCACGGCATGCACCACATTGCCGGCACCGAGCATGCGCAGGCCACGTACGGCCAGGGCAGTAGCGGTGGCACCGTCACAGTCGAAGTCGCCCACCACCAGGATGCGCTTGTGCTGGGCAATGGCAGTGGCCAGCAGCTGTACCGCCGCGTCCATGCCCTGCAGCCGGGCAGGCTCCAGCAACTGCGCCAGACGCGGCTGGGCGCTGTCCAGATCCAGCGCACCGCGGGCTTCATACACACGCTGCAGCAAGGCCGGCACCTGTGCCGGCCACTGCCCGGCTGCCGCCGGGGCACGCCGCACGATCTGCATGCGCGCCATCAGCGCACCACGCCGGCCTGCGCACGGCGCCACAGGCGCCAGCGTTGGCCACGGCGCAGGCGATAGACCAGGCCGTCGGCAAAATCCAGTTCCAGGCCGTCCAGCTCGCCCTTGTCCAGGGCTGCCAGCAGCGGCAGCAAGGCCTGCTCCATCACCACCTGGGCGCTGCGCAGATGGCGCAGGTCCACCAGTTGGGCGGCAGCGTCACCGCCAGCGGTCTGCGCCGCAATGGCCTGCAGCAGCGGGTCCGGGCTGCGCACCTGGCCGAAACGGCAGGCCACGCCGGCCGGCATCCGGCCCAGGCCCCAGAACCACAAGGAATTGACCGCGGCCTTGCCCTGGGCAGCACGCTGGCCGTTGACCGGGTGCTGATGCAACAGCACCTGGGTATCGCTGAGCAGGCTGCGCCACACGCGCCCCGGCTCGCCCTCGGGCAGGTGGTCGAACAGGTCATCGCCAAGCACCTGGTCGATATCGACGAAGTCAGGCAATGCCAGCCCGGCCGGCAGGCGCAGGTACCAGCGTTCCGGCGACGGGGTGGACAGCTGCATGCCGTGTCCGGCAAACACCGGCACCAGGTCCTGGGCCAGCTGCTGCGCCTGGTCTGCGTCCAGGGCCAGTGCCGGGCCATGGGCCAGCATGCGCACACCTTGCATGTCGGCCGCCACGTGGGCCGGGTCGGCGCGCAGCCACAGGCCATCGGCCGCATCGGCGGCATCGAGCTGGCGGGTCAGTGCGGCCACCGGCCAATCGCTGCCGGCAGCCAGTGCTTCGGGAAAATGACGCTGCAGCTGCCGGCGGCCATCGCCGCCGGGCAACTGCAGGTCCGCCCGGGCCAGGGCCCGGGCCAGGACCGGCGGCAACGCCGCGCCTTCGAACCGCCCGCTGGCGGGCAGCAGCAACGTTGCCGTGGTCATGCGCCTCAGTCCAGGTAGGCGACGGAGACGATCTCGTACTCGCGCTGCCCGGCCGGGGCGTCGATCACGATGGTGTCGCCTTCCAGCTTGCCGATCATGGCGCGCGCCACCGGCGAGGAGATGGCGATCAGGCCCAGCTTGATGTCCGCTTCCAGGTCACCAACGATCTGGTACTTCTTTTCCTCGTCGGTATCCACGTCAGCCAGCACCACGGTGGCGCCGAACACCACCTTGTTGCCGACGTTGAGCTTGGCCACGTCGATGATCTCGGCGTTGGACAGCTCGCCTTCCAGCTGCTGGATGCGGCCTTCGATGAAGCCCTGCATCTCGCGTGCGGCGTGGTACTCGGCGTTTTCCTTCAGGTCACCATGCTCACGCGCTTCGGCGATGGCCGTGATGATCTCCGGACGCTTGACCGACTTCAGGTGCTCCAGCTCCTCGCGCAGGCGCTGGGCGCCCTTCAGGGTGATCGGTGCCCTCATGCTTCCAGCTCCTTGTGCAGTTCCTGCAGCGACCATACCGGACCGGTGCCACGATGTTCCAGCGACTGTACCAGGGCCTTGGCGCCGGCCACGGTGGTGGAATAGGTGATGCGGTTCTGCAGCGCTTCGCGACGGATCGAGAACGAGTCGGTGATCGCCGCACGGCCTTCGGTGGTGTTGACGATGTAGCTGATCTCACCGTTCTTGATCATGTCCACGATGTGCGGACGGCCTTCCACGACCTTGTTGACCACATCGCTGGCAATGCCACGCTCGGCCAGCCAGGCAGCGGTGCCACGGGTGGCCACGATGCTGTAACCGGCGGCGACCAGGCCCTGCACGGCCGGCAGCACGCGCGGCTTGTCGCCATCACGCACCGAGATGAACACCTTGCCCACCGGCGGCTGCTTGATCGAAGCCGCTTCCTGGGCACGCGCGAAGGCAGCGCTGAAGCTGCGGCCCACGCCCATCACCTCACCGGTGGAGCGCATTTCCGGCCCGAGGATCGGGTCCACGCCCTGGAACTTGGCGAACGGGAAGATCGCTTCCTTGACCGAGTAGTAGGACGGGATGATTTCGGTGGTGGCGTCCTGCTCGGCCAGGGTCTTGCCGGCCATGCAACGGGCGGCAATCTTGGCCAGCGGCTTGCCGATGGCCTTGGACACGAACGGCACGGTACGCGAGGCACGCGGGTTCACTTCCAGCAGGAAGACCACATCGTTGCCATCGGCATCGGTCTGGATGGCGAACTGGGTGTTCATCAGGCCGACGACCTTCAGTGCCTTGGCCAGCTCGGTGACCTGGCGACGCAGTTCGGCCTGGGTGGCCGGCGACAGCGAGTACGGCGGCAGCGAGCAGGAGGAGTCACCGGAGTGCACGCCGGCTTCTTCGATGTGTTCCATCACGCCGCCGATCAGGACGTTGCCGTCCTTGTCGCAGATGATGTCCACGTCCGCTTCAACGGCCGCATCCAGGAAGTGGTCCAGCAGCACCGGCGAGTCATTGGAGACCTTCACCGCTTCGCGCATGTAACGGGCCAGGTCGGCCTCGCCGTAGACGATTTCCATCGCACGGCCGCCCAGCACGTAGGACGGGCGCACCACCAGCGGGAAGCCGATTTCGCGCGCCTGACTCATGGCCTCGGCTTCAGTGCGGGCAATGCGGTTGGGCGGCTGACGCAGACCCAGGTCATTGACCAGCTTCTGGAAGCGCTCGCGGTCTTCGGCCAGGTCGATGGAGTCCGGCGAGGTGCCGATCACCGGCACGCCATTGGCTTCCAGGGCACGGGCCAGCTTCAGCGGGGTCTGCCCGCCGTACTGCACGATCACGCCCTTGGGCTGTTCCAGCTCGACGATTTCCAGCACGTCTTCCAGGGTCAGCGGCTCGAAATACAGACGGTCGGAGGTGTCGTAGTCGGTGGACACGGTCTCCGGGTTGCAGTTGACCATGATGGTTTCAAAACCATCCTCGCGCAGGGCAAGCGCTGCGTGCACGCAGCAGTAGTCGAACTCGATGCCCTGGCCGATGCGGTTCGGGCCACCACCCAGGATCATGATCTTGTTGCGATCGGTCGGCGCCGCTTCGCACTCGTCCTCGTAGGTCGAGTACAGGTAGGCGGTGGAGGTGGCGAACTCGGCGGCGCAGGAGTCCACGCGCTTGTACACCGGACGCACCTTCAGGGCGCGGCGCAGGGCGCGTACGGCCGATTCGGTGGTGTTGGCCAGCTGGGCCAGGCGGGCATCGGAGAAACCGGCGCGCTTGAGGGTGCGCAGGAAATCCTTGTCCAGGCCATCCAGACCAACGCTGGCCACCTTGGCTTCCAGGGCGATGATCTCTTCGATCTGGTCCAGGAACCACGGGTCGATGTGCGACAGGGCGAAGATGTCTTCCACGCTCAGGCCGGCGCGGAAGGCGTCGCCAACGTAGAACAGACGCTCCGGGCCCGGGGCCTGCAGCTCGCGCTTCAGGGTGGCGATGTCATCGGCGCTGGACAGGTCCAGACCGGTCGGGTCAAAGCCGACCTTGCCGGTTTCCAGGCCACGCAGGGCCTTCTGCATCGATTCGCTGAAGGTACGGCCCATGGCCATCACTTCACCGACCGACTTCATCTGGGTGGTCAGGCGCGCATCGGCGGCCGGGAACTTCTCGAAGGCAAAACGCGGGATCTTGGTCACCACGTAGTCGATCGACGGCTCGAACGAAGCCGGGGTCAGGCCGCCGGTGATTTCGTTCTTCAGTTCGTCCAGGGTGTAACCCACGGCCAGCTTGGCGGCGACCTTGGCGATCGGGAAGCCGGTGGCCTTGGAGGCCAGGGCCGAGGAACGCGACACGCGCGGGTTCATTTCGATCACCACCACGCGGCCATCGCGCGGGTTGATGCCGAACTGCACGTTGGAACCGCCGGTGTCCACGCCGATCTTGCGCAGCACGGCCAGCGAGGCATTGCGCAGACGCTGGTATTCCTTGTCGGTCAGGGTCTGGGCCGGAGCCACGGTGATCGAGTCACCGGTGTGCACGCCCATCGGATCGAGGTTTTCGATCGAGCAGACGATGATGCAGTTGTCGGCGGTGTCACGCACCACCTCCATCTCGAATTCCTTCCAGCCCAGCACCGACTCTTCCACCAGCACTTCGGTGGTCGGCGACAGTTCCAGGCCGCGGCCGACGATCTCGATCAGCTCTTCGCGGTTGTAGGCAATACCGCCGCCGCTGCCACCCAGGGTGAAGGACGGACGGATGATGGTCGGGTAGCCAACGCGGGTCTGGATCTCCAGCGCTTCTTCCAGGGTGTGGGCCACGGCAGCGCGCGGGCACTCCAGGCCGATCTCGCTCATCGCCACGCGGAACAGCTCGCGGTCTTCGGCCATGCGGATGGCTTCGCGCTTGGCACCGATCAGCTCGACGTTGTACTTCTCCAGCACACCGTTGTCGGCCAGATCCAGGGCGCAGTTCAGCGCGGTCTGGCCACCCATGGTCGGCAGCAGCGCGTCCGGCTTTTCCTTGGCGATGATCTTCTCGACCGTCTGCCAGTTGATCGGCTCGATGTAGACGGCGTCGGCCATCTCCGGGTCGGTCATGATGGTGGCCGGGTTGGAGTTGACCAGCACCACGCGGTAACCCTCGTCTCGCAGGGCCTTGCAGGCCTGGGCGCCGGAGTAGTCGAACTCGCAGGCCTGGCCGATGACGATCGGGCCGGCGCCGATGATGAGGATGGTTTTGAGGTCAGTGCGCTTTGGCATCTTCGTACTCGAATGTGTGTGCGGCGATCCGCAGGTAGGCGGTGTCCGGTGCGGCGCGCAGGGCGCCAGCAACCGAAGGCCCACCGGATCACTCCGGCGGGCCTGGCAGGCATCAGGCGCGGGCGGCGGCCATCAGTTCGATGAAACGGTCGAACAGCGGCGCCACGTCATGCGGACCGGGCGAGGCTTCCGGGTGCCCCTGGAAGGAGAACGCCGGCGCGTCGGTCAGTGCGATGCCCTGGATGGTCTGGTCAAACAACGAGCGGTGGGTGACGCGCACGTTGGCCGGCAGGCTGGCCTCGTCAACGGCAAAGCCATGGTTCTGCGAGGTGATCATGACCTGCTTGCTGTCCACGTCCTGCACCGGGTGGTTGGCGCCATGGTGGCCGTGGGCCATCTTCAGGGTCTGCGCACCGGCAGCCAGGCCGAGCAGCTGGTGGCCCAGGCAGATGCCGAAGGTCGGCACCTTCTTCTCGATCAGCACCTTGATCGCCTCGATGGCGTAATCACACGGTGCCGGGTCGCCCGGGCCGTTGGACAGGAACACGCCATCCGGGTTGGTCGCCAGCACCTGGGCAATCGGGGTCTTGGCCGGCACCACGGTCAGCTCGACGCCGCGATCGGCCAGCATGCGCAGGATGTTGGTCTTCACACCGAAGTCGTAGGCGGTGACCTTCCAGGTCTTGGCCGGGGTGACGAAGGCATCGGCGTTCAGGTCCAGCGACCCTTCATTCCAGGCATAGGCCGCTTCGGTGGTGACCACCTGGGCCAGGTCCATGTTCTTCAGGCCCGGGAACTTGCGGGCGGCTTCCAGCGCCTTTTCCACGTCGATCTCGCCAGCCATCAGCGCGCCATTCTGGGCGCCGCGCTCACGCAGGATGCGGGTCAGCTTACGGGTATCGATGCCGGCGATGGCAACCACGCCACGCGCATTGAGCCAATCCTGCAGCGACACCTGGCTGCGCCAGTTGCTCGGGCGGCGCGGCACATCGCGCACGATCAGCCCGGCCGACCACACCTTGGCCGCTTCATCATCCTTGTCGGTCATACCGGTGTTGCCGATATGCGGGTAGGTCAGCGTGACCATCTGACGGGCGTAGGACGGATCGGTCAGCACTTCCTGATAGCCGGTCAGGGCGGTGTTGAACACCACCTCACCGACGGACAGGCCGGGCGCGCCTACGGATTCGCCCTCGAATACGGTGCCGTCTTCGAGAACGAGGATTGCGGGCTGGGTCACGGAAATCTCACTCTGGCTACCTGGGGAAGCCGAACCCACGCCTGTCAATCACGGAAAACCGGTTGCAAAAAAGCGCGGACGTTCGGTGCAGTACCGGTCCGGCTGACGTGTTTCGGCGAGCCGGAATTGTAGCGCCTGTGCCCCACAGGCGCCAGCGTCGGCACACATTTTCTATGCATTCATCAGTTGCGATTGAACTGCCTGAGTGAAGGGACGGGCCAAAAGCCGCCCGCCCCGTTGCCATTCAGGCCGTCAGCAGGTCGGCCACGGTGTAGCGCCCGGGCCCGCGCCCGGCCAGCCTGCGCGCCGCGTGCAGGGCGCCACGGGCAAAGATGTCGCGGTTGGTGGCCCGGTGCACCAGCTCGATGCGCTCGCCCAGGCCGGCCAACTGCACGGTGTGCTCACCGACGATGTCGCCGGCACGCAGGCTGGCGTAATGCGGCTGTGCCCCTTGCCCGGCCGCGGCCTGGCCCAGGGTCAGCGCGGTACCGGACGGCGCATCCTTCTTGTGCACATGGTGCGATTCGACGATGTCGCAGTCCCAGCCCTGCAGCAGCGCGGCGGCGCGGGCAACCAGATCGGTCAGCACGGCCACACCCAGCGAATAATTGGACGCCCAGACCAGTGGTGCACGCTGGGCCAGGGCGGCCAGCGCAACCTCGCCGTCGGCATCCAGGCCGGTGGTGCCGCAGACCAGTGCCGCACCGCGCTCGGCGCACAGCTGCGCCAGCGCAGCCACCCCTTCGGGCAGGGAAAAATCGATGGCCACATCGAATGGCGGCAGCCCGGCCAGTTCGCTGGCGGCAAAGTGCGGCACGCCCTCGATCACCCGTTGTGTCGGTGCGCGTCGGGCCACGGCGGCCACCACGTTCAGATCAGGCGCTTCGGCGGCCAGACGCAGCAGGGCCTGGCCCATCCGGCCAGACGCACCATGGATGACGATGTTCAGGGGGGCATGGGTAGTCATGCCCTCATGGTAGCCCGATTGCCGCGGCCGGCGAACGCCGGCAGGCACCCATCGACACCTGCATGGCGGCGCTTGCGCTGTCGCAGCCGGCGCCCGCCCTGCCGGCCCAAGACACGGCAAGACCGGCGCAACAACATGATGCCGGCCAGCGCGCACCCCGCTTGCGGCCGGCCGGCGCCGTGCCCGGAACAGAAAACCGGCCATGCGGCCGGTTTCTGGTTTGCCTCAATGCTGCTTGGGCGTGGACGGCCCGCAGCTGTCACAGCCGCCACAGGCCCCGCCCTGCCCGGCGGCGGGCGGGGCAATGGCCCGGCCCAGCCGCTGCAGCGCCGGTGCCCGGCCATCGCGCACCAGCCACAAGGCCAGTGCACCGCGCAGGCGCCGCTCCAGCCCCGGCGCACGCTTGCGCACCACCACCACCAGGCTGATCAGCGCAGCGGCGGCAATGATGGCGTACTGCCAGGCCAGCGAGGCGTCCATGCTCAGCCCCAGCCCAGCGCGCGGGCGCCCTGGTAGGTCAGCAGGGCCATGCCGTAGGCCAGGCCGAACAGGTAGCCGGTGGCAATGGCGGTCTGCTTCCAGCTGTTGGTCTCACGCTTGATCGTGGCCAGGGTGGACACACACATCGGCGCATAGATGAACCACACCAGCAGCGACAGGCCGGTGGCCAGCGACCAGCCATCGGCAATCACCGGGGTCAGCGCATCGATGGCGGCATCGTCATCGGCAGCCGACAAGGCGTAGATGGTGGCCAGCGAGGACACCGCCACTTCGCGCGCACCCATGCCCGGGATCAGGGCGATGCAGATCTGCCAGTTGAAACCCAACGGGGCAAAGAGCACGGCCATGGCATGGCCGATCTGGCCGGCAAAGCTGTAGTCGATGGCCGGCATGGTGGCGTTCTCCGGCGCACCGGGGAAGGTCAGCAGCACCCACAACAGGATGGTCAGGGCCAGGATGATGCCGCCCACGCGCTTGAGGAAGATCATGCCGCGCTCGTAAAGGCCGACCAGCAGATCACGCGGGTGCGGGATGCGGTAGGACGGCAGTTCCAGCAGCAGCGGATGCTCGCGCTTGTCGCGGCGCCACTTCTTCATCACCCAGCTCACCAGCAGCGCCGAGGCAATGCCGGCGGCATACAGACCGAACAGGACCAGGCCCTGCAGGTTGAACAGGCCCACATCACGGGCCGGGATGAACGCAGCGATCAGCAGCGCATACACCGGCAAACGGGCCGAACAGGTCATCAGCGGCGCCACCAGAATGGTGGCCAGGCGATCACGCGGGTCCTGGATGGAACGGGTGGACATGATCCCCGGCACCGCGCAGGCAAAGCTGGACAGCAGCGGGATGAACGAACGCCCGGACAGGCCGGCGGCGGCCATCATGCGGTCCAGCAGGAAGGCCGCACGCGGCAGGTAGCCCGATTCCTCCAGCGCCAGGATGAAGGCGAACAGGATCAGGATCTGCGGCAGGAAGATGATCACCCCGCCCAGGCCGGCAATGATGCCATCGCTGACCAGGCTGGCCAGCGGCCCTTCGGGCAGGGTGGCCGAGGCCCACTCGCCCAGCGCGCCGGTGCCTGCATCGATCAGGTCCATCAACGGCGTGGCCCAGGCATACACCGCCTGGAAGATCAGGAACATGGTCACGGCCAGTGCCAGCAGGCCGAACACCGGGTGCAGCAGCCAGCGGTCCAGGGCGTCGTCGATCTTCGCCGTGCGGGTGGGCATGACCACCGCCGCATCCAGGATGTCGCGCACCTGGGCATGCACATCGGCAGCGCCCTCGGCCTGCACCGGGGCGGCGGCATGGCCGGCATGGCCATCAATCCACGCCACCAGCTCACGCGCACCGTTCTTGTTCACCGCCACCGTCTCGATCACCGGCACGCCGATGGCCGCCTGCAGAGCCGGCACGTCAATGGCAATGCCACGCTTGCGCGCCGCATCGACCATGTTCAGGGCCAGCACCATCGGCTTGCCCAGCGCGCGCAGCTCCAGGGCAAAGCGCAGGTGCAGGCGCAGGTTGGTGGCATCGACCACGCAGACCAGCACATCCGGGGCAGCCTCGCCCGGGTAGAAACCGCGCAGCACGTCGCGGGTGACCGCCTCGTCCAGGCTGGCCGGGTCCAGCGAATAGGCGCCGGGCAAATCCAGCACCGCGTATTCGGTGCCCGACGGCCCACGCAGGCGGCCTTCCTTGCGCTCGACGGTGACACCGGTGTAGTTGGCCACCTTCTGGCGGCTGCCGGTGAGCTGGTTGAACAGGGCGGTCTTGCCGCAGTTGGGGTTGCCGACCAGGGCCAGGCGCAGGGGCGCGGTGGAGCTCATGCCGCCACCTCCACCTGGACCCGGGCCGCCTCGCTCAGGCGCAGGGCAAAACGGGTGTAACCGACCTGGATCAGCACCGGCTCACCGCCGATCGGTCCACGTGCGACCACGCTGACCTGCTCGCCGGGAACAAACCCCAGTTCGCGCAGGCGGCGGGCAATGGTGTCATTGGGCAGGGCGTCCACCACCGCAGTCACGTTCGCGGGGCGGTGCAAGGCAAGCTCGGACAACGTCACAGGCACAGTTCCGGGTCAAAGATAAGAATAGTTATCAATTCTACATCGCCGCAGTGCGTCATGGCGCACCCGGGCTGCACCGCTACCATCGGCTGTATATGTCTGGATGAGAAACCCATGCTTGCCATTACCCGCCACGGTGCCGTACTGCACCTGCGTCTGGACCGCCCCGAGCGGCACAATGCCTTCAACGAACACCTGATCACCGAACTGACCCAGGCCCTGGAAGATGCGGGCGCCGATGCGCAGCTGCGCGCGGTGGTGCTGGCCGGCAACGGCCCCTCCTTCAGCGCCGGGGCCGACCTGGAATGGATGTCCCGCCAGGCCGTTGCCAGCCATCAGGACAACCTGCGCGATGCCCGCGCCCTGGCCCGGCTGATGCGCACCCTGGACACCCTGCCGGTGCCCACCATCGCCGCGGTGCATGGCGCCGCCTATGGCGGCGGGGTCGGCCTGGCCGCCTGCTGCGACATCGTCATCGCCACCGACAGCGCGCGCTTTGCCCTGAGCGAGGTCCGCCTGGGCCTGTTGCCGGCGGTGATCTCCCCGTATGTGGTGGCCGCCATCGGCGCACGCCAGGCCCGGCGCTGGTTCGCCACCGGGCAATCCTTCGATGCCGCCCGTGCCGAGCAGATGGGCCTGGTCCACGAGGTGGTGGCCGCCGACGCGCTGGATGCGGCGGTACAGGCCCAGGTGCAGTTGCTGCTGCAGGCCGCCCCGCACGCCAGCCGCACCGCACGCCAGCTGATTGCCGAGGTGCTGTTGCGCGCCGCTGACCCGGCCGCGCAGGACCACCACAATGCGGCCCTGATCGCCAACCTGCGCGCCGGCGCCGAAGGCCGCGAAGGCCTGGCCGCGTTCCTGGAAAAACGCAGCCCGTACTGGGTGCAACCGGCATGAGCGCGCCTGACGCCGTGCGGGTGATGGAAGTGGGCCCGCGTGATGGCCTGCAGAACGAGAAGACAATCCTGCCGGTTGCCGACAAGATCGCGCTGGTGGACCGCCTGTCGGCCTGTGGCCTGCCGGCCGTGGAGGTGACCAGCTTCGTCAGCCCACGCTGGGTCCCGCAACTGGCCGATGCCGAACAGGTGCTGGCCGGGATCAGCCGCCGCCCCGGCGTCGATTACCCGGTGCTGGTGCCCAACCTGGTCGGCTACCAGCGCGCGCGCGCGGCCGGCGCCGACTCCATCGCCGTGTTCACCGCGGCCAGCGAGGCCTTCAGCCAGCGCAACACCAATGCCAGCATCGCCCAGACCCTGGAGCGTTTTGCCCCGGTGCTGGAACAGGCCCGCGCCGATGGCGTGCGCGTGCGCGGCTATGTCTCCACCGTGCTGGGCTGCCCGTACCAGGGCGAGGTGGCCCTGGACGACGTGGTCCAGGTGGCCAGTGCCCTGCACGCAATGGGCTGCGCGGAAATATCGCTGGGCGACACCATCGGCGTAGGCACCCCGGCCAAGGCCCGGGCCATGCTGCGTGCGGTGGCCGGGCAGATCCCGATGGCCCAGCTGGCCGTGCACTTCCACGACACCTATGGCCAGGCCCTGGCCAATGTACTGGCCTGCCTGGAGGAAGGGGTGCGGGTGGTGGATGCGGCCGTTTCCGGCAGCGGTGGCTGCCCGTATGCCAAGGGCGCCAGTGGCAACCTGGCCAGCGAGGACCTGGTCTATCTCCTTCACGGACTGGGCATGCACACCGGTGTAGACCTCGCCGCGTTGGCCGCCACCGGCCAGTGGCTGAGCGGCCTGCTCGACCAACCCAACCGCAGCCGCACCGGAACCGCCCTGGCCAGACAATGACCGAGCCCCGCGCACACGACCTGGACAGCCACCTGCACGCCGTGCAGCTGGCAGTGCAGGCCCTGTGTGCGGCCCACCCCGGCCCGTTGGCCGTACAGCTGCTGGCGCAATGGGCAGTGCTGCGGCCACAACTGCTGGCCCTGCAGCAGTCACTGGCCGACCAACGGGCCGTGTTCGATGCCCTGCCCGACCCGGTCTGCATCCTGGATGCGCAGGGCACCGTGCTGGACCTCAACCTGGCCGGCACCCATGCCTACCAGCTGCCGCGCCAGGCCGTGGTCGGCCATGCGATCCACCTGCTCAACCCGGACCTGCCACCGGACCACCTGCAGCCGGTCTGGGACGAGCTCAACCAGGGCCGCAGCTACCTGGTCCAGGTGAGCAACATGCGCAGCGATGGCAGCCGCTTCCCGGTGGAGGTGCATTCGGCCGCGGTCGGCCTGAGCCAGCAACGCTGCATCGTCGCCGTCGCCCGCCAGCTCGGTGCCCGCTGGCAGAGCGAATCCCATTACCGCCTGCTGATGGAGTCCATCGACAAGGGGGTGATGCTGTTTGACCGTGAGCTGCGGGTGCTCTCGGCCAACCCGGCCGCCCACCGCATCCTGGGCCTGGAGCACATCCCCCAGCGCCGGGCCGGCAACGAACCCAGCCAGTGGATGACCATCGACGAGCACGGCCGCCAGCTGCCACCGGATCAGTGGCCGGTGGCACGCGCCTTCCGCGAAGGCAGGATCATCCCATCCACGGTGATCGGCATGCACCAGCCGGCCAGCGACCGCATGACCTGGCTGTCAGTGACCAATGTGCCGATCTTCGAGCACGACCAGGACTGCCCGCAGTACGTCTACGCCCTGTTCTCCGACATCACCGAACTCAAGCGCGATGCCACCCTGTTTGAACGGGCGCAGTCACTGGCCCACATCGGCGGCTGGGAATGGGACCCGGCCGTGCCCCGCCTGTACCTGACCAGCGAGGCCCAGCACATCCTCGGCCGCGAACCGGCACCGACGGACATGCAGCAGCTGCTCGACTGCCTGCTGCCGGCCAGCCAGGCCAGCCTGCTGCAGGCCATGCAGGGTGACGGCAGCAGGAATTTCGAGATCGAGCTGCATGGCATGAACGAGCGCGGGCATGAGTTCTGGGCCCGCATGATCGGCGAGAACCTGGCCACCGAGCCGGGCTCGCAGCGGCTGGTGGGCACCCTGCAGGATGTCACCGAGCGGCACCGCGCCGAGCAGATCCTGCGCCTGCAGGCGCGTACCGATGCGCTGACCGGGGTACTCAACCGCGATGCCCTGCTGGACGAGCTCAGCCGCTGGCTGGCCCGGCAAACCGCCTGTGCGGCGCTGTACATCGACCTGGACCATTTCAAGCTGATCAATGACGTGCTCGGCCACAATGCCGGTGACCAGCTGTTGCGCCAGGCCACCGCGCGCATGATCCAGGCGATCGGTGAGCGCGGCCTGCTCGGCCGCCTGGGCGGGGATGAGTTCCTGGTCATCTGCCCGGCAGACGCCCACAGCCCCCTGCCCGAACAGCTGGCCAGCGCCATCATCACGGCCTTCGGCCCGGCCTTCACCTCCGGCAGCGAGCACTTCACCGTCACCGCCTCGATCGGCATTGCCCGCGCCCCGGGCCATGGTCACAGCGCCGCCCAGCTGGTGCAGAACGCCGATGTGGCCATGTATGACTGCAAAAAGCGCAGCCGCAATGGCTGGAGCCTGTTTGACCAGGGCATGGCCCAGCGCCAGCTGGACCGCCTGCAGATCGAAAGCCGGCTGCGCCAGGCCCTGGAACAGCAGGAGTTCCACCTGGTCTACCAGCCCAAGGTCGACCTGCGCGATGGGCGCATCATCGGCGCCGAAGCATTGATGCGCTGGAACAACGACCAGCTGGGCCAGCTCGGCCCGGACGTGTTCATCGAGCATGCCGAGAACACCGGCGACATCGTGCGCATCGGCCACTGGGTGCTGGAACAGGCCTGCCAGCAAATGCGCCAGTGGCTGGACCAGGGTGTCGGCCTGCTGCCGCTGGCGGTCAATGTCTCCTACCGCCAGTTTGCCGGTGGCGAGCTGGTCACCCAGGTGCGGCAGGCCCTGGCCCGCCATGCCCTGCCCGGTCATGCACTGGAACTGGAGTTCACCGAACGGGTGCTGATCCAGGATGTGCCGGCCACCACCCTGTGCCTGAATGCCCTGCGCCAACACGGCGTGCGCCTGTCCATCGACGATTTCGGCGAGGGCTACAGTGCGCTGAACTACCTGCGCCGGCTGCCCATCCATGGGCTGAAGATCAGTCCCCTGTTTGTCAGCGGCATTCCGCACAACCGCTCGGATGTAGCCGTGTGCGAGGCGATCTTCGGCATTGCCCGCAGCCTGTCACTGGAGCTGGTGGCCGAAGGCATCGAGAATCCCGCACAGCGCGATTACCTCAACCAGCTCGGGGTACGCCATGGCCAGGGCTTCCTGTTTGCTGCCGGCCTGCCGGCCGACGCCCTGGCCGAACGCCTGCGCCGGCAGGCGGCCGACACGCCGCCGCGCTGAGCACTGGTCTGCCCTGTCTGTGCGCGGCAAGCCCATTGCCACGTAAGATCAGGCCTTTCTCATCTGGCAGGAAAGCGCAATGCAGTTGTCTGAAGTTCGTGCCGTTGTCACTGGCGGCGTCTCCGGCCTGGGCCTGGCCGTGGCCGAGTTTTTGGTCGCCAACGGCGGCAAGGTCGCCCTGTTTGACCTGAATGCGGAAAAGGGCGCCGAAGCCGTGGCCGCGCTGGGCGCGGACAAGGCAGCCTTCTTCCCCACCAATGTCACCGACGAAGCCGGCGTGGCCGCCAACCTGGCCGCGGCCAAGGATTTCCTCGGCGGGCTGAACGTAACCATGAACTGCGCCGGCATCCTCGGCGCCGGCCGCGTGCTGGGCCGCGAGGCCGCCATGCCGCTGGCCAACTTCCAGACCACGGTGATGGTCAACCTGGTCGGCAGCTTCAACGTGGCCAAGGCCGCCGCCGAGCTGATGCAGCACAACGAAGCCGGCGTGGACGGCGAGCGCGGCATCATCATCAACACCGCCTCGGTGGCCGCCTATGAAGGCCAGATCGGCCAGGCCGCCTATTCCGCCTCCAAGGGCGGCGTGGTCGGCATGACCCTGCCGATGGCCCGTGAGCTGTCGCGCTTCGGCATCCGCGTGATGACCATTGCCCCGGGCGTGTTCTGGACCCCGATGGTGGACGGCATGCCGGAGAACGTGCAGCAGTCGCTGGCCGCCTCGATCCCGTTCCCGTCGCGCCTGGGCCAGCCGTCCGATTTTGCCGCCCTGGTCGGCCACATCATCGGCAACGTGTATCTGAATGGCGAAACCATCCGCCTGGATGGCGCCACCCGCCTGGCTCCCAAGTAAGCCCGGCTGCCGCTGGCAACGCGGGGGCGGCAACGCCCCCGCTTCCCAGCGCCCCCCTGCTGCCGTTACCCTTTTGCGCTTTCCCGCATACGCGCACGCACATGAAAGCCAGCGACATCAAGAAGGGCAACGTCGTCGAATACAACAACGGCGTCTATCAGATCCGCGACATTGAACGCTCCTCGCCGCAGGGCCGCGGTGGCAACGTCCGCTTCCGCTTCATCATGTATTCGGTGCCCGGTGGCGCCAAGCTCGATGCCGCTTTTGATGCCGACGACCAGCTGACCGAAGTCGAGCTGCTGCGCCGCCAGTCCACCTTCTCCTACATGGACGGCGATGCCTTCGTGTTCATGGATGACGAGGACTTCACCCCCTACACCCTGGACCCGGCAGCGCTGGGCGAAGCGGCCGGCTACATCACCGAAGGCCTGACCGGCATCTACGTGCAGGTCATCGACGAACAGCCGGTGGCCGTGCAGCTGCCGCAGCACGTCACCCTGGAAGTGGTGGAAACCCCGCCGGAACTGAAGGGTGGCACCGCCACCAAGCGCCCGAAGCCGGCCAAGCTGAACACCGGCATCGAAATCATGGTGCCGGAATACATCACCAACGGTGAGCGCATCCTGGTCAACACCACCACCGGTGAGTTCGGCGGCCGCGCCGACTGATTGCCCGTGAGTCGAGATGAAAACGGCGCCGCAAGGCGCCGTTGTTGTTTCTCGCCGGGCATGCCGTCATCCGGGCACGGATGACGCCAGCTCAGTGCAGCTGCGCACGCAAGTGCGCGCCGATCTGCGCCAGCCGCTGCCGCCCCTGCTCCAGTTGCTCCTGCAGGGCCGGCTCCAGTGCCGCCTCGGCCTGGGCCTGCAGCAGCTGCCACTGCCCGGGGCCCTGCTCGATCAAGGCCTGCAGGGCCGGCTGCGCCGCCTCCAGTTCCGCGGCCTGGGGCAGGCCATAACCGGCCAGCGGCAGGCGCCCGGGGGCATCGATGCGGCGCAGCCACTGCAGCCAGCCGGCCACCGCGCTACCCAGCGCCGGCGATTGCCGCAAACGGGGCTTGAGACTGGCCAGCGCGCGCAGCTCGGCCCGCCGCTGTGCTGCCCGCTCCAGCACCAGCCAGGCCGCCGCCTGTTCCAGGCTCATCTGCGCCGGCAACGCACCGCGCCGGGCCGGTGGCGCATCCAGCCACTGCATCAGGTCCATCGCCGGCAATTGCCCGGCCTGCTGCAGGCGGGCAAACACGGCCATATATTCGGCCCGCGCCGAGGGAAACCACAGGCCAGCGGCCGGGTCGTCATGGCCGGCCGGCAGTGCCGGGGCCAGGCCATCGGCGACAAGCTGGCGCAGCACCCCGCGCGGGAAGGTGTCGCGGTAATGCCGCCCACCGGCCGGGTCCAGCGCGGTGTCGAGCAGGCGGCCGGTTTCCACCGCACAGTTGTTGCCGATGAAGGTGTAGTCACCGTCATAACTCCAGTGCACCTGCGCGGCAGCCTGCAGCAGGCTGGCCACCTGGGCCGGGCTCAGGTCCAGCGGCCAGGCACGCAGGTCACGCAGCTCGACCCGGTTGTATTCATCGATGACCTGGTTCAGCGGCAGCAGGAACAGCCGCGACGGGTAGGCCCCGGTCAGCCCGGCCCAGCTGGAGACCTGCACATCATCGACAAAGGCGCGGAAGGACAACACCCGGTGATGGGCCAGATCCATGCGGCAACGCTCGCCGGGCACACGCCCCGGCGCGCAGATCACCAAGCGCAGCATGGAGTGGCCGAAGCGGCTCATCGGCGGCCCACCGCTGTCGGCCAGCAGGTAATCCACCGCATACACCCGGGCCGGGTCGATCTGCTCGATCGCCACCCCGCCACTGCTGCCGGTGGCCGCCAGCCACGCCAGGCCCGGCGCACACGACGCGCCCTGCATGTCTGCCGGCCAGCCGAATTGCTGCGCATACCAGGCCGCCAGTGCCGGCCGGCGGCAGGCATAGGACGGGTCCAGCAGGAACCATTCCAGGTTGACCGCAAAGGCTTCAGCCGCGCTGTGACGCTCGTAGTCATCAGGGCTGCGCAGGCGGTAGGGGTTGCCGCGGCCCAGGCGGTCCCAGCCGGCCAGGCGGCGGAATACCGGGTCGACCGACCAATGCCCGCCGTCACGGTCCAGGGCATGGGCAATCTCATGCACGAGGCTGGCCACTGCGCGGCCCGGCAGGACATCTGCCGACGGCGCGGGCGCGGGCGCCAGCAGGGTCGGATTCAAGCGGATCCGCCCCTGCCAGTGATGCCCGGCCACATCCGCATCCAGGCTGGGATCAAAGCGCAGCGGCAGCACCCGCGCATCGGCCTGCCAGGCCAGCGGCAAACGGGCCTGCGTAGCATCCAGCAGCGCGCGGGCGCGCCCCTGCTGCGGCGCATCCAGCCCGGCCGGATCCAGACGCAGCTCCAGCGCACAAACAAACGGGGCCAGCAGCAATGCCAGCCCCGCCAGGGTACTGCGAACGATCATGCTCAGCGCGCGAGGATGCCGCGTGCCAGTTCCAGGTCGCTGGCCAGGGCCGCATCGGCCTGGGTTTCGCGCAGGTGCAGCAGGGCGGCCTGCAGGCGGGCACCCCGCACGGCACCGGCGGTGGCGATGAAGCCGGCCGCCTCCTCGCGTGCAGCCAGGATCAGCTTCTCGTCACCGGAGCTGCTGCCACTGGAGGCCGAGGAGCCATCCGAAGATGCATCGGAAGCCGAACCGGCCGAGGTACCGGCAAAGCTGGAGGCAAACACCGGGGCAACGGCAAACATCAACACAGCAGCAACAGCAATACGACGCATGAGAACAACCCAATCCATTGACGAGAGCGGCAAGGATAACGGCGCCGGACTCAAGCGTCGAATACCTTGCCCGGGTTGAGCAGGCCTTTGGGATCCAGCGCACGCTTGACCGCCTGCATCATCGCAATCTCGACCGCGCCGCGGGTGCTGCCCAGATAGGCCTTCTTGACCAGGCCGATACCGTGTTCAGCCGAAATGGAGCCATCGAACTCGGTCAGCACCTGGGCCAGCAGCTTGGTCACCTGCTCGCACTGGGCGACGAATTCGTCCTGGCCCATGCCCTCGGGCTTGAGCACGTTGATGTGCAGGTTGCCGTCACCGATATGGCCGAACCAGACCACTTCAAAGTGCGGGTAGGCCCCGCCGATCAGTTCCTGGCAGCGGGCCAGGAAAGCCGGCATGCGCGAGATGCGCACGGCCACATCGTTCTTGTACGGGGTATAGCGCGCCACCGCTTCGGTGATTCCTTCGCGCAGGCGCCAGATCTGCTGGGCCTGCTCGACCGAGGCGCTGATCACCCCGTCCAGCACCCAGCCCTGCTCGGCGCAGAATTCGAACGCGGCCATCGCCGCCGCTTCGGCCACCTCGTCGCCGGCGGCATATTCGGTGACCACGTAATACGGGTAGACCTCGGCAAACGGGTTGACCGCACCATGGGCGGTGGTGTGCTTGATCGCCAGATCGGTGAAGAACTCGAAGGCCTCCAGCTGCAGGCGCTCACGGAAGGCGGCAAACACCTCCATCAGCACATCGAAGCTGGGCAGGGCCAGCAGCATCACATTGGTCGGCGGCGGCGGGTCGGTCAGCTTCAGGGTGGCCTCGACGATCACCCCCAGGGTGCCTTCGGAGGCAATCATCAGCTGGCGCAGGTCATAGCCGGAGGAATTCTTGACCAGGCCGCGGTTGAGCTGCAGCAGCTCGCCGCTGGCGGTGACCACGGTGAGGCCGGCAATCCACTCGCGGGTGTTGCCGTAGCGGATGACGCGGATGCCACCGGCATTGGTGGCGATGTTGCCGCCAATCGAGCAGGAACCCCGCGCGGCAAAATCCACCGGGTAGATCAGGCCATGCTCGGCGGCGGCGTTGTGCACCGCCTCCAGGGCCATGCCGGCCTGCACCGTCATCAGGCGGTCGACACGGTCAAAATCGATGACCTTGTTCATCCGCTCCAGGCTCAGCACCAGCTCGCCCCTGGCTGCCACCGCGCCACCGGACAGGCCGGTACGCCCGCCCGAAGGCACCACGGCGATGTCATTGGCATGGGCCCAGGCCATCACCGCCTGCACTTCGGCCAGCGTGCCCGGCAGGGCAATGGCCAGCGGTGCCGGGGTCCAGCGCCGGGTCCAGTCACGTCCGTAGAACTCCAGCTCGGCGGCCTCGGTCTTCAAGCGCAGGTCGGGAAGTGCAGCTGACAGCGAGGCAAGGCGCGGATCGGACATGACAACCACAGCAACAATGGAGGTAGCCGGCAAGCCTGCCAGCGCCGCGCCGGCCCGTCCAGTGCGCAAGGTTTTGGATACAGGCGAAACCATTGCCACAACAGGCACTGAAGCAGTGGCATGTAGGTTTTGCGCAGTGCACAACCGCGCGCCAGTTCTGGCACACTGAAGGCCTTCCCGGCCTGATGTCCTGTACTGCGCCATGTCACCGAAAAAGACCTCCTACCCGAAGCAAGGCATCCACGTTCTGCTGCTTGAGGGGGTCAGCCAGTCGGCGATCGACACCTTCCAGGCCGCCGGCTACAGCCAGATCGAGGTCCACTCCAAGGCCCTGCCCGAGGACGAGCTGATCGCGCGCATTGCCGAAGCCCATATCGTCGGCATCCGTTCGCGCACCCAGCTCAGCGCCGAGGTGCTGGCCCACGCCAAGCGCCTGATCGCGGTCGGCTGTTTCTGCATCGGCACCAACCAGGTGGACCTGGAAGCGGCGCAGCTGGCCGGCATTCCGGTGTTCAACGCGCCTTACTCCAACACCCGCTCGGTGGCCGAGCTGGTGATTGCCGAGACCATCATGCTGGCCCGTGGTGTGCCGGCCAAGAACGCCCAGTGCCACCGCGGTGGCTGGTCCAAGTCGGCCGCCGGCAGCCACGAGGTGCGCGGCAAGACCTTGGGCATCATCGGCTACGGCCATATCGGCACCCAGGTCGGCGTGATGGCCGAAGCCCTGGGCATGCAGGTGATCTACCACGACATCGAGACCAAGCTGGCGCTGGGCAATGCGCAGCCGGCCTTCGGCCTGGATGACCTGCTGGTACGCGCCGACATCGTCACCCTGCATGTGCCGGAAACCACTGCCACCCAGGATCTGATCGGGGCCGCCCAGCTGGCCCGGATGAAGCCCGGCGCCCACCTGATCAACGCCTCGCGCGGTACCGTGGTGGACATCGATGCGCTGGATGCCGCGCTGGAATCTGGCCACATCGGCGGTGCGGCGGTGGACGTGTTCCCGGTCGAACCCAAGGGCAATGGCGATATCTTCACCTCGCCGCTGACCCGCCATGACAACGTCATCCTGACCCCGCACGTGGGCGGTTCGACCCTGGAAGCACAGGACAACATCGGCATCGAGGTCGCCGCCAAGCTGGTGCGTTATTCGGACAACGGCTCGACCCTGTCGGCGGTGAACTTCCCCGAAGTCACCCTGCCCGAGCACCCCAGCGCGCTGCGCCTGCTGCACATCCACCGCAACGTGCCGGGCGTGCTGTCGCGCATCAACGATGTGTTCTCCCGCCACAACGTCAACATCGACGGCCAGTTCCTGCGCACCGACCCCAAGGTCGGCTACGTGGTGATCGACATCTCGGTGGACGAAAACCAGGGCGCACAGATCCGCGAGGAACTGGCTGCCATCGAAGGCACCCTGCGTACCCGCGTTCTCTACTGAGACGTGAAGCGAGCAACGAGTTGAGAGGAAAGAGGAACGAGTGAGGGGCCAGTGCCTGCACTCGTTAGAAGCCAGGAACGAGTTGAGAGAAAAGAGAAACGAGTGAGGAGCCAGCGCCTGCACTCGTTACTCGTTACTACCCACTCGTTACTCGCTTCATCTCACTCGTTCCTCGTTGCTCGCTTCACCCCACTCGTTCCTGGCTCTCAAGCCATCGCCGGGCCATACGGGCCAGGGAGGCGTCGCTGGCCGGGTCGTTGGCAATGTCGGCCACCTGCCGCCAGGCCAGGGCCAGTGATTCGGGGTTGATCACGAACGCCTCGCTGCCGGCGTTGCGTACCACGTAACGCACGTCATAGTGCCAATGCCCGGGCACCTCGCCGCGCTCGGGAATCCAGTGCCGGTCCAGGTCGAAGATCTGTCCGTCCTCCAGATGCAGCTGCTCCAGGCCGGACTCCTCGGCCGCCTCCTTCAGCGCCACCGCGGCCAGGTCGTGCTCGCCATCGGCATGGCCGCCGGGCTGCAACCAGCGATCCAGCTTGCGGTGGTGCATCAGCAGCGCGCGCCGGCCATCGGCGCTGACCAGCCAGGCGCTGCCGGTGAAATGCCCGGCCAGGCGCGCGCGCACGAACGGATCGGCCGCGTCATCAAGCAGGGCAATGAAGTCCTGCGCCAGCGCGCCCTGGGTGGGATCAGCCTGCGCATGGGCCAGCAGCTGGGCGCGCAGCGAGGAAGGACACACGGACATCAGGCAGTACTCGGGCAATGGCAGGCCGGCATTATCACCAACCATGACTTCATTGGCTTGCCAGCAACGGCCAGTTTTGGCACCTTCGGACATTCACGCTCCAGTCATCTGATTGGAACGGCCCATCCTCAGGAAGTACACGCATGTTCAAGTCCTTGTTACGGGTCAAACCGGTTGCGCCCGCCGGCCATGTCGATGGCGGCGAACCTTTCGAGGGCAGCCTGGATGGCGAGGTCAGCCTGAAAAGGACCCTGACCGCGCGCCACCTGATCCTGCTGGGCATGGGCGCGGTGATCGGCGCCGGCATCTTCGTCATCACCGGCCAGGCCGCGGCCAACCACGCCGGCCCGGCGATCATGCTGTCCTTCGTCCTGGCCGGCATTGCCTGTGCCTTTGCCGGCCTGTGCTATGCCGAGTTCTCGGCGATGCTGCCGGTCTCCGGCAGTGCCTACTCCTACACCTACGCCACCCTGGGCGAGGGCTTGGCCTGGTTCATCGGCTGGTGCCTGGTGCTGGAGTACCTGTTTGCCTCCTCCTCGGTGGCGGTGGGCTGGTCGGCGTATCTGGTCAGTTTCCTCACCTCGACCCTGGGCCTGCCCTTCCCCGCCCAGCTGGCCGAAGCACCACTGGCCTGGAAGGACGGCGCCTTCTCCGCTTCCGGTGCGGTGATCAACCTGCCGGCGGTGCTGATCGTGGCGGCGATCACCGCCCTGTGCTACCGCGGCATCACCCAGTCCAGCTTCGTCAATGCGGTCATCGTGGCGATCAAGGTCGCGGTGATTGCCCTGTTCATCGGTTTCGGCATCCAGCATGTGGACCCGGCCAACTGGACCCCGTTCATTCCGGAAAACACCGGCCCGGGCCAGTTCGGCTGGGACGGCATCTTCCGCGCCGCCTCGATCGTGTTCTTCGCCTACATCGGCTTTGATGCGGTCTCCACCGCCGCCGGCGAGGCCAAGAATCCGCAGCGCGACATGCCGATCGGCATCCTCGGCTCGCTGGCCGTGTGCACGGTGATCTACATCATCGTCTGCGCCGTGCTCACCGGCATGCTGCACTACACCCAGCTGGGCACCGCCAAGCCGGTGGCCACCGCGCTGGAAACCTATACCGACCTGGCCTGGCTGAAGACCTTTGTGGAGATCGGCGCGATTGCCGGCCTGTCCTCGGTGATCCTGGTGATGCTGATGGCCCAGCCGCGCATCTTCTACACCATGAGCCGCGACGGCCTGATGCCGAAGATCTTCGGCCGCGTCCATCCCAAGTACCGCACCCCGCACATCGGCACCATCATCGTCGGCATCATCGCCTGCCTGCTGGCCGGCCTGCTGCCGCTGAACGTGCTCGGCGAGCTGGTCTCGATGGGCACCCTGCTGGCCTTCGCCACGGTCTGCATCAGCGTGCTGGTGCTGCGCCATACCAAGCCGGAACTGCCGCGTCCGTTCCGCGTGCCGGCCATCTGGCTGGTCAGCCTGCTCGGTGCGGCCGCCTGCCTGTTCCTGTTCTGGCAGGCGTTCCTGGAGCACTGGCAGGTGTTCGTCGGCTGGACCATCCTGGGCCAGCTGATCTACTTCGGCTACGGCATCCGCAACAGCCGCCTGAACAAGGCAAGCGCTGACAAGGCATGATTGACCCACCACCCCGGTTGATCCCGGGGTGGTCTGTTTCCACCCTCAACGACCGGTTGCCCGATGTCCAACGCATCCCCGCTTGCCACCCCGGCCAAGATCGGCCCCCTGCTGGCCACCTTCGTGGTGGCCAACAACATGATCGGCTCCGGTTTCTTCCTGCTGCCGGCCACTCTGGCCAAGTCCGGTGGTGTCACCGCCCTGGCCTGGCTGCTGGGTACCGCGCTGGCGATGATGCTCGGCGCCGCGTTTGCCCAGCTGGCCCGCCGCCATCCGGACCTGGAAGCCCAGGACGACTACATCGGCCCGTCGCTGGGCCGCAACGCCTCCTTCCTGGCCACCTTCCTGTACTGGGTGCAGTCGTGGATCGGCAACAACGCCATTGCCGTGGCCGCCTTCGGTTACCTGATGGTGGTGCTGCCCTTTGACGAGGGCAACTCGATGGCCCGCCTCGGCGGCCAGCTGGCCCTGATCTGGGCCATGTTCGCCCTGAACCTGCTCGGCCCACGGCCGATTGCCCGCTTCCAGTCCTTCTGCGTGGTGTTCGGCCTGCTGCCGGTGGCGGTGATCCTGAGCGCCGGCTGGCTGCACTTTGATACCGAGGTCTATCGCCTGTCCTGGAATGTCTCCGGCAGCAGCGACGGCAGCGTGGTATTCGCCTCGCTGGCCCCGGTGTTCTGGGCCTTTGTCGGTCTGGAGACCGGTGCGATGGTGGCCGGTGTGGTGCGCAACCCGGACCGCAACGTGCCCATCGCCACCCTGGGCGGCATCGCCATTGCCGGTGTGGTCTACCTGATTTCCTCGGTGCTGATGATGGGCATCGTGCCGGCCGCGCAGATTGCCGCCTCCTCGGCCCCGTTCGCCCTGGTCGCCGGGCAGATGTTCGGCGCCTGGGCCATCCCGGTGATCGCCGTGGCGGCGGCGCTGAAGGCCACCGGCACCCTGGGCGGCTGGATGCTGGTCACCGGTGAATCCGGCGCGCGCGCCGCCCAGCGCGGCTTCCTGCCGGCCATCTTCGGCCGCCAGAGCGCCAAGGGTGCGGCCACCTGGGGTCTGTTCATCGTCGCCCTGGCGATGAGCGCGCTGACCATCGCCACCCTCGCCCCGACTGTCTCCGGCCAGTTCGAAGTGCTGATCGAGATGGTGGTCACCCTGATCGTGGTCACCTACGGCGCGGCCGGCTTGGTCCTGCTCAAGGGCAGCGCCGGCCACCGCCCGCGGCCGCGCGAGCGCCTGCTCGGCATCGGCGCGCTGATTGCCTGCGCCCTGCTGCTGGGCTCGGCCTCGTTCAAGATCGTGCTCGGTGCGGTGGTGCTGGTGCTGGTGCTGCTTTTCGTATTCATCGCGATAGACAAGAAGCGCTCGGCGGCCGGCTCGCGTTAGAATTGCGCGCATGAACCAGCCTCCCCTGCCTTATGACGCCCAGCGCCTGTCGGTGCTGGCCGATCTGTTGATCACCAACATTGCCGAGCTCGCCCGTGCCGGCTGGACCCCGGCCACCAGCAGCAACTTCTCCCACCGCCTGGACGATGCGCATTGCGCGATCACCGTGTCCGGCAAGGACAAGGGCCGCCTGGTCGAAGACGACATCATGGTGGTGGACTTCCACGGCCAGGCCGTTGGCCGCCCGCTGCGCCCCTCGGCCGAGACCCTGCTGCACACCCAGCTGTATGCCCGCTTCCCGGACATCGGCTGCGTGCTGCACACCCACTCGCCGGTGCAGACCATCGCTTCGCGCCTGTTCGCTGCGCAGGGCCACATCCGCCTGGAAGGCTACGAGCTGCTCAAGGCCCTGCACGGCAACACCACCCACGAGCTGTCCATCGACCTGCCGGTGTTTCCCAATACCCAGGACATGGACATCCTCGCCGCCCAGGTCGAAGCCGCACTGGATGCCGGCCCGCTGTGGGGCTACCTGATCGACGGCCATGGCCTGTATGCCTGGGGCCAGGACATGGCGCAAGCCCGCCGCCACCTGGAAGCCTTCGAGTTCCTGCTCCACTGCGAGCTGGAACTGACCAAGCTGCGCGCCGCCCTGTAAGCGGCACCTGCGCGGCAGCCCGCTCGCTGCCGCGCCTCCCCCACCCACGTGATTTGAGAACGCCATGAGCCGTCTGCGCATCTTCAACGACACCGACCCGTCCACCGTGGTGATGGAAACCACCGACGGTGCTGCCATTGCCACCGCGCTGAAGGCCATCGGCGTGCATTTCGAACGCTGGCAGGCCAAGCATCCGGTTGCCCCGGGCGCCAGCCAGGACGAAGTGTTTGCCGCCTACCGCGAGGACATCGACCGCCTGGTGGCCGAGCACGGCTTCCAGAGCGTGGACGTGGCCTCCATCGCCCCGGACAACCCGAACCGGGCCGAGATCCGCGCCAAGTTCCTGGACGAGCACTACCACAAGGAAGACGAGGTGCGCTTCTTCGTCGCCGGCTCCGGCCTGTTCACCTTGCACGTGGAAGACAAGGTCTACGAGGTGGAGTGCGTCAAGGACGACCTGATCTCGGTGCCCGACGGTGTCACCCACTGGTTTGACATGGGCGAATACCCCAACTTCGCCGCGATCCGCTTCTTCACCGCTCCGGACGGCTGGGTCGGCCACTTCACCGGCACCACCATCGCCCAGGAATTCCCGCGCTACCAGCCCAGCGCTGCCTGATCGTCCGCGCCGGCGTCCGCGCCGGCCTGCCTGCTCTACGGAAACGCCATGACCGCACCGCGCATCATCCTCACCGACATCGAGGGCACCACCTCCTCGATCTCCTTCGTCAAGAACGTGCTGTTTCCCTACGCACGTGCCGCCCTGCCGGGGTTTGTCGCCCAGCGTGGCCAGGAGCCGGGCGTGCGCCAGTGGCTGGATGCGGTGGCCACTGAAATCGCAGCCAGCGCCTGTGACGATGCCCTGATCGTGGAAACCCTGCAGGGCTGGATCGATGCCGACCGCAAGCACACCGCGCTGAAGGCATTGCAGGGGATGATCTGGGAGGCCGGCTACCGCAACGGCGACTACACCGCCCACCTGTACCCGGAAGTGGCCGACGTGCTGCACCGCTGGCATGCTGCCGGACTGCCGCTGTACGTGTATTCCTCCGGCTCGGTGCCGGCGCAGAAGCTGTTCTTCGGCTATTCCGATGGCGGTGACCTCAATGCCCTGTTCAGTGGCAACTTCGACACCGAAGTGGGCGGCAAGCGCGAGGCCGACAGCTACCGCCGCATCACCGCCGCCATCGGCGCGGAAGCCGGCAGCATCGTGTTCCTTTCCGACGTGGTCGAAGAACTCGATGCCGCCCGCCAGGCCGGCCTGAAGACCGTGCTGCTGGACCGACTGGACGACTACCCGACCCCGCGCGACGGCGAGGCCGCCAACGGCCACACCCGGGTCACCGACTTCAGCCAGATCAACCTCTGAGCACCCCATGCGCAGCGGTGGCCCGCCACCGCTGCCGCAGGCTGATTGGTACCCGGCCATTTCTGCAGGAGCGGCCCAGGCCGCGATCAGGCCCGGCTGATCGACGGTCACCGGTCGCGCCTTGAGGCGCTCCTACAGCCCCCACCGCCTCGCGATCAGCCGCAAGCCGATTCGTGCCCGGTCGCTTCTGTAGGAGTCAACTGTCTTGATCAGGCAGCCATAGGCACGCTCTGCCAAGGGGTATTGTCACGCTTCATGGCGTCTGGCTCTTACAAACATCTGACGCTGGCGACGATAAGCAATGCGATACACATGAGCGTACGCTGAGCACTAACAATAAGATATATGCAACGATCACCTATGTGAAGTACT
>NZ_LDJM01000070.1 GCF_001431485.1 Stenotrophomonas ginsengisoli
GGCTGATCCCCATTCCCCTCAACCGTTTTACTGCAACTACCGTTGAACCGTTCTGCTGTTGCATCGCCTCAACTCATGCAAGCGTGTCGGTCCCCGAAGCAGCCAAGCCGATAACAATTCTGATCCTTCGTGATCGCTTGAACGTCTGGCCCTGCTCCGCGGATTCCATGATGGCTCGGGAAAGCCCACCACAAAGCCGAATACACGAATGCAACCGCTCCCGTTTGCCGGGTTGAAGAAAAAGTTTCAGCAGGATGGAAAATGAAGAATCACATGCCGTGAAGCTGAAGCTTCACAACATCGTGCCGCCAGGATTTGACGGGGGAGTCCATACATGATTGTTAGGCGTGCTCACGGTTGCACGGTGACGATGAGCTTGGCACCTAGTGGGCCCGAGATTGCCTGGGTTTGCCCAGCAGCGACTTGAAATCTGATAATTTCCTTGCCTTCGCCAGCAGAACTGCCTGTACTGATCGCATGCTGAGAAATTGCGTAATCTTCTTTGATTTCTCCGCCATAGCGGCACTCCCACTCTCCTGTGACAAGGCCGCCCATCTCCGTTGATCGTGCCGATAGCCTGACTGTGTTGATCATCGTACTCTGGCCGCAATCTACTCCGTTGGGCTGGTTGCAGATTACGGCGGTTGATGGAGGGAGCTTTACCATGACGGCTTCTCCGTCCAGCGGAACTGGCTGTAGCGGAATATTCTGGGTTGGAACAAGTTGCCGCAGGTGCTCAACATCGACTCTCGGTGCTGGTGCGCTCAGGGAGACACGTAGTGCATCTAAATTTGAAGACTGTGGCGCACTGGCGCAGCCCGCAAGCGTGGCAATTAGCAGAGGCAGAACATTGGCTTTCACGGGAATCTCCAAAAAGACGCCTAACACCTTGAGTTAAGCCGCGCCGAAGGCGTCGGCTTAAATGAATAGTTAGGCCTCACTGGGCCTATGGTGAACAACGGTTGGGACGTCCTGGCAATTCTTTAGGACAGCGTATTTGCCGTTTGACCTAATGACCAACGAGATGGGTAAGGAAGTGGCCCCATCATCTACGGAAATTCGTACCTCCATCTCCTGATTTTCGAAGGTTCTTAGCTCCTCGATGAGCTGAGCCACAGTCTTGCCTCGTCCTGTCCATTCTGGATTGATCATATGTGTGACCTAACACCTAGTAGACCGCCTATGTGCTGCGTATCGTCCGAGCATGCCACAGCCCGAACACAAATGAACAGGCATTCATACCAGAAAAAACTGGCATCTCCCCGCAAATCCACGACTACGACACCCGCGCATGACGCGAAATACACCGCTCGGGTGCGGCACTAATATTTACACCCGCAAGAATGCGGCGTAATCCGCTGTGAGATACCTGAAAAACCGGCAAGCACTCATGAAAAAGCCGCCCCGAAGGGCGGCTTTTTCATGCTCGGCAACAAGGGCAGCGAGACCTTCAGCCGCGACGGCCTGCCAGAAGGTCTATTCGATGCCCGGTACTCAGCGGCAGCCTTCCAGCTTGAGCTTCTGCCCCGGCTTGAGGGCATAGGCCGGGGCACGCAGGCCGTTGGCACGGGCCAACTGCGGCACCTGGCAGTTGTAGCGGCGGGCAATGGCATTGAGGGTGTCGCCACGGGCGACGGTGTGCTGGCGCGGGGCGGTGCTGCGTGCCGGTGCCGGCGTGGTCGCAGCGGCCGGTGCCGGGGCAACCGCCACCGGCGTAACCTGGGCGCTGCTGATGTCACCCACGGCCACACTGCCATGCAGGGTGGCAGCCTGCGGGCGAATGATCGCGGCATTGACGTCGGCGGTGATCAGGGTGCGGGCCAGGTCGGCACGCGGGCCGGAAACGCAATACCGGTTGTACAGCCCGGCAATGCGGGTGGTGGCATTGATCACGGTGCCGGCTGGAATCCAGCCATCGGCCTGGTAACGCGGGTTCATGTTGCGCAGCACGCGCATGTAGCCATCACGGGTGTTGTTGCTGCCCAGGCAGATGGTCAGCTCGTAAATGGTGGTGGACTTGGCCAGGCGGATGGTGGCCGGCTGTGCATTGACCTTGGGAAACTCCACCCCGTACTGCTGCGGGTGCAGGAAAATCCAGGCCGCGGCAATCACCATGGGCACGTAGTCACGGGTTTCAGCCGGGAATTCGTTGTAGCTCCACTGGGTCCAGAAGCTCTGCCCGCCCGATTCACGGAACACGCGCGCCGCCCGCCCTTCACCGCCGTTGTAACCGGCCAGGGCCATTTCAATATTGTTGTTGAGCCCGCGCATGCGCTCGTTGATGAACGCCGCACTGGCCTCGGCCGCACTGCGCGCGTCATAGCGGGTATCAAAGCCGGTGCCGTCCGGGCCCAGGCCGAAACGGCGGCCGGTGGCCGGCATGAACTGCATCAGGCCAGCAGCGCCGGCACGCGAATTGGCGTGCACCCGGCCATTGGATTCCTTGGCCATGATGCCGAACAGCAGTGCCTCGGGCAGGCCACGCTTCTCCCATTCCGGCCACATCACCTGGCGCAGGTTGGCGTAGTTTTCATAGCTGGTCAGCAGCGCCGGGCGCATGTCGGTGAGCCAGCGGCGGATACCGGCCTGCACCGCCGGGTTGTATTCCACCATTTCATCGAAGGCGTGGCGGTGGTCGTTGAGCAGTTGCGCAGCGCGCGCCGCTTCGGGCACATCGGCCACCAGCGGGGCCACATGGTCCGGGTCGGCCAGCACCGGCCCGGTGGCAATGCCCAGCTCGTCATCGCTGCCATCGCCGGCATCGGCCTGGCCCTTGAGCAGGCGCTTGTAGGTGGCCAACAGGTTGCCCATCTGGCAGCCGCGCTGGCCAACGCAGTCATTGAGCACATCCTCCATGTCCTCCAGCGCCGCGTCAGCCTCGCCCTGCCCCTTCGGGTCCGCCGCATCGACCAGGGCCAAGGCATCGGTGTAGCGCTTCTCGGCAGCAGCCATGCGCGTTTCCAGCACGGTAATCCTGTCGCGGTCACGCGCCGAGACCCGTTGGGCCTGGGCATCGGCCACCGGCATCAGCAGGCCAGCGGCCAACAGCAGGGACAGCGGGCGCAGCACAAAGCAAAACTTGGACATGGCAGGCACTTACAGCGGGCAAGCCAGCAGGTTAGCCGCGGGTGCCGGCGGCGACAAGCGGCCAGACAGCTGCCGCCGCGCATGGCTAGAATGCCTGCCAGTCATCATTCACAAAGCATCGCCATGGATCCGATCCTGCTCGGCAAGGGCCTCACCGACGACACCCCCGTTCACCTGCTGCCGCGCTTCGGCAACCGGCATGGCCTGGTGGCCGGCGCCACCGGCACCGGCAAGACCGTGACCCTGATGACCCTGGCCGAGAACTTCTCGCGCATCGGCGTGCCGGTGTTCATGGCCGATGCCAAGGGCGACGTGGCCGGCCTGGCCGTGCCGGGTGAAGTCAATGAAAAGCTCGCCGCACGGGCGGCCGAGATCGGCGTGGATGGTTTCTCCGCATCGGGCAACCCGACCATCTTCTGGGACCTGTACGGCACCACCGGCCACCCGGTACGCACCACGGTGAGCGAAATGGGCCCGACCCTGCTCTCGCGCATCCTGGAGCTCAACGACACCCAGGCCGGGGTGATGGACATCGTGTTCAAGCTGGCCGATGACCGCGGCCTGCTGCTGCTGGACCTGGATGACCTCAAGGCCCTGCTGGGCCTGGTGGCCGAGGAACGCAAGACCGTCTCCACCGAATATGGCCTGGTCAGTGCACAGAGCATCGGCGCGATCCAGCGCTCGCTGCTGCGCCTGGTCAGCGATGGTGGTGAGCAGTTCTTCGGCGAGCCGGCCCTGCAACTGGCCGACATCATGCGCGTCAACCACGATGGCCGCGGCGTGGTCTCGATCCTGGCTGCCGACAAGCTGATCCTCAAGCCGCGCCTGTATTCCACCTTCCTGCTGTGGCTGCTGTCCGAGCTGTTTGAAACCCTGCCCGAGGTGGGCGACCTGGAAAAGCCCAAGCTGGTGTTCTTCTTCGACGAGGCCCACCTGCTGTTTGCCGATGCACCGCCCGCCCTGCAGCAGCGCATCGAACAGGTGGTGCGCCTGATCCGCTCCAAGGGCGTGGGCGTGTACTTCTGCTCGCAGCTGCCTGATGACGTGCCCGATGCGGTACTGGGCCAGCTCGGCAACCGCGTGCAGCACGCCCTGCGCGCCTTCACCCCGCGCGACCAGAAGGCCGTGCGTGCGGCGGCCGAAACCTTCGTGCCCAACCCGAAACTTGATGTGCGCGCCACCCTGACCACGATGGGCACCGGCATCGCCCTGGTGTCCACCCTGCAGGACAAGGGCATCCCCTCGCCGGTGCAGGAAACCATGATTGCCCCGCCGCGCTGCCGCATGGGCGCGATCAGCGAGGCAGAGCGCGCGCAGATCCGTGCCGGCAGCCCGGTCGGTGCCCAGTACGACACCGCGATCAACCGCGAATCGGCCGCCGAACTGCTCGCCGCACGTGCCCAGCAACAGGCTGATCAAAGCAACGCCCCGGCGGCCAAGGAAGAAAGCGGCGGTATCGGCCAGTCGATCCGTGAGTTCATGTTCGGCAACGGCCGCAAGCAGGGCATGGTGGAATCGGTGGCCAAGCAGACCACACGCAATGTCGGCGGCCAGATCGGGCGCAACATCGGCGGCTCGATCGGCGAATCGGTGATGGGCAAGAGCGGCAAGAAATTCGGCGCGCAGATCGGCAACCAGATCGTACGCGGCATTCTTGGTGGCATCTTCGGCCGCCGCTGATCTTCCTTCGGGCCGGCACATGCCGGCCCGTCTTTCATTGCACGCAAGGACCGCCATGCAACATTCCCGCCCGACC
>NZ_LDJM01000071.1 GCF_001431485.1 Stenotrophomonas ginsengisoli
TCTCGACGTCGTCACGCTTGGTGCCGCGCAGCAGCAGACCGGCGTTGTCGCCTGCCTGGCCCTGGTCCAGCAGCTTGCGGAACATTTCCACGCCGGTGACGGTGGTCTTCTGGGTGTCGCGGATACCGACGATTTCGATTTCTTCGCCGACCTTGATCACGCCGCGCTCGATACGACCGGTAACCACGGTGCCGCGGCCCGAGATCGAGAACACGTCTTCGACCGGCATCAGGAAGGTCTTGTCGACGTCACGTTCCGGAGTCGGGATCCAGGTGTCCAGAGCGTCGACCAGCTTCAGGATGGCCGGCACGCCGATGTCGGACTGGTCGCCTTCCAGAGCAGCGCGGGCCGAACCAGCGATGATCGGGGTGTCGTCACCCGGGAAGTCGTACTTGGACAGCAGCTCGCGCACTTCCATTTCGACCAGTTCCAGCAGCTCGGCATCGTCCACCATGTCAGCCTTGTTCAGGAAGACAACGATGTACGGCACGCCGACCTGACGCGACAGCAGGATGTGCTCGCGGGTCTGCGGCATCGGGCCGTCAGCAGCCGAGCAGACCAGGATCGCGCCGTCCATCTGGGCAGCACCGGTGATCATGTTCTTGACGTAGTCAGCATGGCCCGGGCAGTCAACGTGGGCGTAGTGACGGGTCTCGGATTCGTATTCGACGTGAGCGGTCGAAATGGTGATGCCGCGAGCCTTTTCTTCCGGAGCCGCGTCGATCGAGGAGTAGTCCTTGAACTCGCCGCCGAAGCGCTCGGCGCCGATCTTGGTCAGCGCAGCAGTCAGGGTGGTCTTGCCGTGATCGACGTGACCGATGGTGCCGACGTTCACGTGCGGCTTGGTGCGTTCAAACTTGCCCTTGGCCATGTTTGTATACCTTCAAGTAAGCGACAGA
>NZ_LDJM01000072.1 GCF_001431485.1 Stenotrophomonas ginsengisoli
GGCGGCCGATCTGGTGGTGGTCAACCATCATCTGCTGCTGGCCGATCTGGCCCTCAAGCAGGAGGGCTTTGGCGAAATCCTGCCCGGCGCGCAGGCCTTCATCATCGACGAGGCGCACCAGTTGCCGGAGCTGGCGGCCAATTTCTTCGGCCAGAGCTTTGGCTCGCGTCCGTTGCAGGAACTGGCGCTGGACTGCGAGCGCGAAGCGGGGCAGGTGGCCGCGGCTGCCAGCGTGGTGGCCACCCCGGCCGCTGCCCTGGCCCAGGCCCTGCAGCAGTTGCGCCAGGCCATGGGCAAGCTGCCGCAGCGGGGTACCCAGTGGGCGGCGATGATCCAACCGGCGGTGGCCGATGGCTTCGAGCTGCTGGAGCAGGCCATCGGCCTGCTGCTGGCGGCGCTGGCCGGGGTCAAGGATGCCTCGGCCGGCCTGTTGGCCTGCCATGCGCGCGCCCAGCTGGCCCTGCGTGGCCTGCAGCAATGGCTGGATGCCCCGGCCGAGGCCGGTCTGTTCGAC
>NZ_LDJM01000073.1 GCF_001431485.1 Stenotrophomonas ginsengisoli
GCGGGCGAGGTCGGGTTCCGTGCAGCCGGCGATATCGCGCAGACGATGCAGGATCGGGCGATGACAGACCTAGCATCGGCACGTGCTAGCGGAGATGCCGCCGCCGAGGCGGACGCACTTGAGCGCCTGAACAGCTGGAACGACGGCGGCACAAGCAAAACGCTATTGCATGGGATAACGGGTGCAGCGGTTGCAGCTCTGGGGGGGGCGATGCGCTTTCCGGCGCCGCAGGAGCTGCCGCGGCCGAGAAAGCAAAGCAGGCCATGGCTGACTACCTGATAGGGCAGGGGCTTTCGCCCAACGACAGCACCTTCCATAGCCTGATGGAACTGGGCACTGCAGCGCTTGGTGCCGTGGCCGGGCAGGGAACCGGCGCTAGCACAGCATTGGCCGGAGAGCGCTACAACCGGCAGCTGCATCCGGTGGAACTGAGCTTCATCGCCGCCAAGGCCGATGACTACGCGGCTTACGCAGGCATCAGCGAAGATGAGGCTATGAAGCTGCTAGTTTCATCGTCCTTAGATCAACTTGATAATCAATGGCAGACAAGCCTTTCCACCAGCCCTGAAGCTGGCCTATATCAAGCTGCCGCGAATTGGCTTGCAGCAGAAGCGGCCAAAGTCAATCTAGGCTTCGTGAATGAGAACGGGCAGGCACAGCAAGCCTTTACGGCGAATCTGCAGCAATTCTATGACGACACCATGTTCGATGGGTCATACCGTGGGCACTTCGGTACGAAGGTTGTTGATCGGCTGTTTGGAACTTCGCTGACCGCCAAGCAAGCCATTGGGCTGAATGACTACCGTTCAGTGGCGGCTGATTTGAAGTTAGAGGGCCAGTACCAAGAGTGGCGTGCGACACGTCCTGCAGATGTGTCGCAATGGACGAATGAAGATCTGAATACCATGGTTGGATACGTTCAAAAGAACGATCTCCGTCGATTGGGGCAGCTTGGTATCTTCGGTCCCGTCGGTGCTACGTGGATGTCGATAACCGATGGTGATTACAAGGCCGTCGTCGACAATGTTGCGCTAAACATGGCTTCCAGCATTATCCCGGTGGGCACTGTAGGTAGGACCCTTGGACAAGCCGGTGAGGCCACTATTGGCGCTTCACAGGAAATGAGGGCAGTTGACAGAGTTGGCGAAGTGGGTGGGAGCGTTAGTACAAGAGACCCCTCTCGCTTTATCGGAGACGCTATGGTCATTGATAAGAAGACCGGGCAGACTTTTCAAGGACCTGTTGATCTCGGTCCAACGTTGGATCGAATTAAGTCGGGGGGGCGTATCCTCACCGAAATGATGGGGCGGTTTTTAAAAATAAAGCGGGTGATTTGCCGCGGAAGCCCGATGGTTATTATATTGAGTATGTGCACCCAACTCCAGGGGTCTCTGGTCCGGGGCCGCAACGAATAGTTGTTGGTAAGGGTGGGGAGATGTTTTACACTGCGGATCATTATAAGACCTTTGTTCCAATAAATTGAGGGTGTAGTCAATGGGTGCGTTTCACTTCCTGGATGGTGATCCGGTGTATAATTCGGCGGAAGTTTTTTATGTTCGTATTGATCCGGAAATCTCTAGCTCGGATGAGCTTTTGAGGGCATTTTATTATTCGCTGTGGCTTCCTGGATATTTTGGTTTTAATTGGGACGCCTTGTATGATTGCTTGAGGGATCTTGAGTGGATTCCGCAGCGTAAAGTCGTTCTAGTACACCGTGGGCTCCCGAAAATACCTCAAGGTGAGTTGAAGATATATCTGGAAGTTTTGCGTGATGCTGCTCTTAGCTGGGAGGGTGAAAATGCGCATGATATCGAAGTATTCTTTGACGCAAGTGATCAGTCCACAGTTGAAGAGAATTTGTTCGGCTGTTGACCCCCTTCTCTGGATGCTCCGCTAGTAATTGCATCGGCCTGAAGTCGTTGCAGGACACCTTCGAAACAGCACGTCATACAGTACGCTGTGGGTTGCTTATTATGGCCGGATGCAGGGGGCGATTATTAGACAGTTAGCGCCCGCGTGAGAAAGGCTCGATCCAGAGTGAATTTTTACAGTGTTACGCGACTCCGTACGCTGTGAGCGGGCATCGGCAGCAGCGACACCATCACCGGTACGTAGTTGATGGTTGGTGGTGGCGCGCGCATGGCCACCAGTGAGGGCGACATCACCCTGACCGCGGCCAATATCGTGGCCGAGCAGGATGTGGGCAGCCACGCGGCCGGTGACCTGATTATCCGCAGTGGCCACGACACGCTGGGCAACGCCAACACCTCGCAGAGCAAGGCCATCGGTACGGTGCAGATTTCCGATACCGAGAAGTTCTCCGGTTGGCACCGCCAGCAGCACGAGGATGACAGCGCCCAGGTGTCGCAGGTGGCCAGCAACATCGGTAGCCTGGGCGGCAGCGTCAACCTCAGTGCCGGTGGCAGCTACAGCCAGATCGCCAGCAATGTGGTGGCCGCACAGGACATCAACATCACGGCCACCAGCATCGAGCTGCTCACTGC
>NZ_LDJM01000074.1 GCF_001431485.1 Stenotrophomonas ginsengisoli
TCGGCCCTCGGCCCTCGGCCGTGCATTTGACGGCCATGAAGCTCCACCTGGTCTGTGCAAATGAGCATCATCCGGCATATCCCTGCCAGCCGGTCGGCAACCGCTCCACTGCCAGGGCTCAGCCATGACGGCGCAGCAACACGCAAGTGCAAGCCAGTGCCCCCCCCGCTGCCGAACCGGAATCAGCAGCCCTCGCCCGCAACGGTGTCTGGGCAGGCAACCGGAGCCGCCACAAAAACGGCCGGGGTTGCCGCAGCAATCCGGTACAGGGAGCGCAGGACGACATTGGACCTGTCCGGGTAGCGGGCAAGAGCGCGATCGAGATACTTCATCCGCATCACTGAACTCACCTGATAGAGCTGGCCCGGTGCGATGTCGTAGTTCACTGACATATCGGCATCGTAGCGTTTCTCACCCCCAGGCTTGATCGTGACGAAGCGCTCGGGGTCGGACAAGTCGGGCTCATGAAAAGCGCCCCGGTAACCCACGCTGCGACCATCCTGGGTGGTCAATTGCATCACCGCCGAGTTCATCAATTTGCCGTCCTTCATCAACCACGGCAGGGTGTACTCAACAATGTTGATGTCATCATCGCCGGTATTGCGCAGGACAAGGGAAACCATATTGCTTCCGGCCGGAGGCGGAGCAAACCAGGCCTGCAAAACTCCCGAAGCACTGCACAGTGCCGGGAAAAACAGCAGCAGGAAAACCATTGTTCTCATGTCACCTCCGCAAAAGCCCAGGCAACCATACCGTGCCGGCTGGCCGCAGAACCTGCTGCTGATCCCGAAAACCGGCCCTGCCTCGAAGCACGACCATGACAATCTGGGGCCCGCCGGCGAATAGATGCCGGGCGACCTGCCGCAGACGGCACTGTCACCACTTGACGCCGCCCGTTCGCCATTCCGGCTCCTGCCCCCCACCTGGCCAGAATGCCCAATGGCACCCTCC
>NZ_LDJM01000075.1 GCF_001431485.1 Stenotrophomonas ginsengisoli
CGGGCGAGGTCGGGTTCCGGACGGCAGGCAGCGTTGCTGAGCTGATGCAAGAGCGCGCAGCTGCTGATCTCATAAGCGCAAGCGAGCGGGGCGACAATGCTGCACAAGCAGAGGCATTGGCCCGGTTCAGCACTTGGAGTGACGGCGGAATTGCTAAAACACTGTTGCATGGCCTGACCGGCGCAGCCGCTGCTGCGCTGGGAGGGGTTGATGTGGGGAGTGGTGCACTGGGTGCAGCGGGTGCGGAGAAGGCCAAGGGAGCGGTCGCTCAGTACCTTGTCGAGAACGGCATCTTGCCAGGTACCCCGGACTACGACGCCTTCATGGAGCTCGGCAGTGCAGTGATCGGCGGTGTGCTTGGCGGGCAGGTCGGGGCACAGATCGCACTGGATGGCGATCGGTTCAATCGTCAGCTGCATCCTGAAGAGCTGATATGGATCAACAACAATGCAGCGGCTTTCGCTGCAAAAGAAGGCATCAGTCTCGATGAGGCGAAATCTCGCCTGATCGTCGAGGCCAGTGCCCGAGTTGATGAGACCAACGCGCATCTGGTCGGAAACAACAAGGTTGACGATGCTGCGACAAAATTCCTGAGTGAGACAGCCGATTTACGCAGCGATGGCAGAGCCATGTTCTCGGCCACTATGGACGAGTATCAGAATTTTGGTCTATACGCGGATTTGCTCACCGATGATCCGGCCAAATTCAGGAGTGTATACAACGCGCTTGCCGGATCGACAGGAAAGGTTGATGCGCTAAGGTATAACTACAGCAGTCAGCTCCTTGATTATTCGCAATCAGTGCGTGGCGCAGACGGCTGGGCCCTGATCGGGACATTTGGTGGTGACATTGGATTCGTGGTGGATGCTACGCGCCGAGTGGCATCCGGGGGCTTCTCGGATGTCGCGCAGGAAATCGCCATCGGCTACGCGCTCGGTAAGGTGCTTGTTGGTGCTTCATGGGGTGTCGGAAAGCTGCTGGGGAGCGGCAATGGGGTTAAGCCGCTTGTCGATCAGGCGGTACCTCCGCCTCATGTCCCTGACCAAGTGCCTCCGCCGGCAGGAAAGCCCGTAAACGGTGCCGTCGATCCCGGTCTTGAGGGCGGTGCTGGCAATGGTCAAGCCGCAGGTAATTCGGTTGAAGAGTTGCCTCCTGCTGGGATGGACCGTCCTTTCAGGCCGGCGAATCCGGATTATTCACCTGACCCGGCTGTGGTTGAGGCAATGGGGCGCCCTGACATTCAACGGATGACCGCGTGCCCAAATGCGGACTGCTCAGAAATCGCTCATAAATTGCTGGCTGCATCAGGTGGGAAAGGGCAGGTGATTGAAGTCCGTGCACGAGCAAAAGGGACGTTAAACCTGTTGGAGAACGGCGAGATCGAATCGGGCATGGTCTATCATCAGGTGTACACGGATGGTCGTTATGTCTATGACCCGAGGGTTTCACAAAATCCAATTCCGAAGGGGGATTGGGAGCAGCACATCAAGGGTCTTAATCCAGGTGGGGTTACAATATCTGATAAGCCTGTCGGGTTGAATTTCGGAGGTGCAAAGTGAGTAATGAGAAGATTCTGGCACCTGAAGGTGATCTGTTGAACCTTCTGGAGGAGATCGGGGCATTGGCGTGGAGGAAGTACCGCGTGAGATACCCGGAATTGCGAGTAGGAGGTCGGATTCAGGTGTTGGATCAGAGCGCGCATCCGCCGTCAATTGCATTCAGGTTTGAACGCGAGAGTGATTCTGATATGCAGGCTCTGCGACAGGCAGTCGAATCCTACGATGGGGACGTCGCTTGGGAGATGGAGGGGCGCGAGAGGGATGGGTTGCCAGGTGTGAACTGGGTGATTCGTCCAGTTCGAACAACTGAGGTGATCGAGCTGGCCCTGAGTGCCAACTTGACTCCGGATCAATATATTGCCAAGTTCGAGCCTGGTTTTGGGCCAATTGCCTATGATGACTTGGTGGGACTAACTACTCATGTTAGATACGCCTTCCCTAGGCTGCGTAGTAGAAATTTATGATAATTGAGATGTGAATGACGAGGTCGGGTTAACTTACGGGCTGGCAGTGATGGGTCTGCGGAAAAACTCGATCCAGAGTGAACTTTCACGGGGTAATGCCAATCCGCACGTTGTGAGCTGCCATCGGCAGCAGCGACACCATCACCGGTACCCAGCTGTCAGTGGGTGG
>NZ_LDJM01000076.1 GCF_001431485.1 Stenotrophomonas ginsengisoli
GTCCAACATCACCTGGCTGGCCCGCAGCCTGTACACCGAGTACCTGCTGCCGTTCGAGTTCGCTGCGGTGATCCTGACCGTGGCCGTGGTGGCTGCCGTGATGCTGACCCTGCGTCGTCGTGAAGGCGTCAAGAGCCAGAACGCCGGTGAGCAGACCATGGTCAAGGCGGCCGACCGCATGCGCATGGTCAAGATGGCTGTTGAAACTCCGGAAGTGCACACCGCACGCAAGCCGGCGGATGCCGAGGAGGGCAACTGATGATCACCCTGGGACACATGCTCGGCCTGGGCGCGGTGCTGTTCTGCATCTCGCTGGCCGGTATCTTCCTGAACCGGAAGAACATCATCGTGCTGCTGATGTCCATCGAACTGATGCTGCTGTCGGTGAACATCAATTTCGTGGGTTTCTCGCGTGAGATGGGTGATACGGGCGGTCAGCTGTTCGTGTTCTTCATCCTCACTGTCGCCGCCGCCGAGGCCGCCATTGGCCTGGCAATCCTGGTGACCCTGTTCCGTACCCGCCGCACCATCAATGTCGGCGAAGTCGATTCGCTGAAGGGCTGATCCACAGATGGATATCACTCTCTCCAAGAATCTGTTGATCGCAGTGGTGCTTGCACCGCTGTTCGGCAGCATCATCGCCGGCCTGTTCGGTCGTCAGGTAGGTCGCCGCGGCGCCCAGTACGCCACCATCGGTGGCGT
>NZ_LDJM01000077.1 GCF_001431485.1 Stenotrophomonas ginsengisoli
GGGATGACGCGCTGGCCGCCGGTGAGGCGGCCAATGCGGTCGGCAACGGTGCTTCGGCGCTGGGCGGCGGTGCCAATGCGCTGGCTGACGGGGCCATCGCGGTGGGCTTCAACGCCCTGGCAACCGGTCAGAATGCGCTTGCCGTGGGCCAGAATGCCGAGGCCACCGGCCCGGCGGCCGTGGCTGTTGGCGGCAATGCGGTGGATGCCAATGGCAATCCGCTGATCAATGTCGGCGGGGTGCCGGTGACCACCGGCGCCACCAGCGCCGGGGTGGGTGGTACCGCTCTGGGTGCCAGCGCCAATGCCAGCGGCTTTGCCTCCACCGCCACCGGTGTCGGTGCGCAGGCTGCCGGTGATCTGTCGGTGGCTTCCGGTGCGGTGGCCAATGCGCTGGCCGACGAAGCCGTGGCAGTGGGTTACAACGCCGCGGCCTACAACACCGGCAATGTGGCCATCGGTTCGATGGCATCGGCGGCAGGTGAAGGCAGCCTGGCCATCGGTGCCGGTGCTGAAACCGGTTTCGGTCTGTTTGGCATCGAATCGGAAGCAGCCACCGCCATTGGTACGGGCGCCTGGGTGCTGGGTGACCAGGGCACCGCGCTGGGTGCCGATGCCTGGGCCACCGGCCAGCAGAGCACGGCGCTGGGCCAGGACGCCTATGCCACGGCCACCGG
>NZ_LDJM01000078.1 GCF_001431485.1 Stenotrophomonas ginsengisoli
GTTCCAGCGCATGGCCAACGTTTCCATGGCCCCGGGCAAGAGCCCGCTGAGCGTGGCCGATCTGGTCAAGGACGTGGAAAACGGCATCTACATCATCGGCGATGGTTCGTTCTCCATCGACCAGCAGCGCTACAACGCCCAGTTCGGCGGCCAGCTGTTCTACGAGATCAAGGACGGCAAGGTCACCGGCATGCTCGAGGACGTGGCCTACCAGATCCGCACCCCGGAATTCTGGAACGCCTGCAGCGCCGTGGCCGACGAGCGCGACTACCGCCTGGGCGGTTCGTTCTTCGACGGCAAGGGCCAGCCGGGCCAGGTCTCGGCGGTCTCGCACGGTTCGTCCACGGCCCGCTTCAACGGCATCAACGTCATCAACACTGCCCGCAGCCTCGGCTGATCGGCCTGGAGCCCAACACCCATGAGCATCTACACCGAACAACAGGCCAAGGCCATCCTGGACAAGGTCATTGCCCTGTCCACCGCCGATGAGTGCAGCGCCACCCTGGAAGGCAGCATCGACGGCAACATC
>NZ_LDJM01000079.1 GCF_001431485.1 Stenotrophomonas ginsengisoli
CTTCTTCTCCAGTCGCATCGAGAGCGATGAAGCTGAACTGTTCGATGGCGAGACGCCCACGGAGGACGCCGAGCCGGAAGAGCAGGAGCAGTTCGAGGACACCTGGAACCGGCGCGAGATCAAGGACTGCCCGGACCTGTTGCAGCTGGCGCGCAGCGTGCTGCCAACCACCACCCTGCAGATCCACTACCGTTCCGCCTACCGCGAACTGATCGGTTACTCCAATGCATCGTTCTACGGCAATCGGCTCAGCGTGCCGGTGCGACACCCGGCTGCGAGGATTCTGCAGGCGCGTCCATTGGAGCTGATTCGTGTCGATGGACTCTACCAGGAACAAACCAACCCGCAGGAAGCCGAGCGCGTGGTCGACTATCTCGCCGAGCTTTGGCGCGCGCCGGTGGAACAGCGCCCATCCGTCGGCGTGGTGACCTTCAACCGCAAGCAAGCCGACCTGATCGAAGAGCGGATGGAAGAGCGCGCAACGCTGGACGATGGTTTCCGCATGGCCTTCGCCGAGGAACGTGAGCGCCGGGATGGCGGCGAGGATATGGCGGTGTTCGTCAAAAACGTCGAGAACGTACAGGGTGACGAGCGCGACATCATCGTGTTTTCTTCCACGTTCGGGCGCAATGGCCAGGGCACCTTCCGTCGCAATTTCGGCGTATTGGGCCAAACCGGTGGCGAGCGGCGGTTGAACGTGGCGGTCACCCGAGACCACGAGAAAGGCAGAAAGCTCGTAAGCCGTCATCTGACTGAAAAAAAAAAAAGGCGTATCTAAGACAGCCTGTAGACATACAACGAACTCATAGTAATACGCAGTGGTATCTCATGCAGGACAGGCGCGAACATCTCGCACACAGACTTCAGAGTATGACCGA
>NZ_LDJM01000008.1 GCF_001431485.1 Stenotrophomonas ginsengisoli
CACGCCTGCATCGGCCCGTTTGAGCGCGGCGACGATCTGCGTTTCGGTGAACTTTGATGTGCGCATGAAACCTCCTGACTGGGAAAAGATGCCAGAAAGTTCTACTTATGGGATGTCTGCCGATCGGGGGAGCTTACGGGGGGAGCTTACGGCATGGCCTGCGAAGCAGCGGATATCGCCCACTGGTTGTGGCCGGTCAAAAGCACCTGAAAGCTGTATTCCACCCTGCGTATCGGCCGCGAAGCATTGGCCAGAGGCTGGCCACTGGGCCCAGCATCGCGCTGCCTTGAACATCTCAGATCACCGCCACAGGCCGTCTTGGAGCAGATGTGTCTACGCCCGTGAAAACGTGGGGAAACCCAAGAACCTGACCCCGTTAGCCCGCTGGGACCAGCATCGCGCTGCCTTGAACATCTCAGATCACCGCCACAGGCCGTCTTGGAGCAGATGTGTCTACGCCCGTGAAAACGGGGGGAAACCTAAGAACCTGACCCCGTTGTTGAATTCAAAACTTCAAAACATATTCAATCAACCCCTCAAACTTTCCGGAAACACAATGAAGCGGAGACCTATGCTTCGACACAAACCTCTTCTGCCTCTTCTGGAAAGTAGTACTTGCTCGAGGAAATCTTGAACAAACAATTAATCCAGCAACAGGAAGAGCAGATATTTCAATCTTTCCATTTGAAGCAGGGGCCTTGCATGACTTCACGTAACCTATCGTGGCATCAATCTGATCTACCGCGTGCTCAATATCAGTCCCCTTGAGCTCCACTACTACAGACCCCACGCCATCCTTTACCACAACAAAATCGGCACCTATTGTATTTTTTACAATTCCGCCATCGAATTTAATCCTGAAAAATCTCAATCTATCAGGATTTAAAAATGCAGCGCTACGGCCATTTTCCTCCACCTTAACATTAGATACAAACAACTCTTCCCGAAAGGGCAGGCAACTCATGACAAGTACTCCACCTCAAGAAGCCTAGAGAACTCGTCGTGAATATGACCAGAAACATCATCAAGGTATTCAGCCTCAATCATGCCATCGACGGGATCTTGAATCTTTCCCACGATTCCGTCCCTGATGGCATAAGCACGCACACCAGCCCCATCAAGCCAACACTCATCGGGAATTATTTTTTGGACCAACGCCTGCTTTTTTGACCCTTTTTTACCAGCAACGTCCCTAGCCTTTATTAGGTTATTAATCTTTGCAAGAACATAAGGGCTATGGGTTGTTACAAGCATGCTGGCCCGCCCCTTCGATCGAGATAGGAACTTTGAAAAAATCTCAACAAGAGAACTTTGCGCAGAAGGGAATAAATGCGCCTCGGGCTCCTCAATGAATAGAATCTGCCTAATTGAAGAGTTATCCAACCCGACAGCTCTTCTCTTCACAACAAGAGAAAGGGGCATCAACTCTTGCTGGCCTGACGACATCACAGAGAACGGAATGCGTCTACCATCTGAAGATTTCAAATATTCTTTATTTCTTTCGAATACAACAGACCCACTCATGAGGGCATCAAATTCACTCTCAAACACACCCTTCACCTTGAAGGGCGAATAAAACCTATCCTCACGCGCAGCAGCGTAAAATCTGCCAAACCTAACGATTAGAGGATCCAATACCCTGCCATGCTCGAAAGCCGCAATACTTTTACCTAAACTGGTAAAAAAAGAACGCCCGGCAGGAATGAAGGTCTGCACATCGAAATAAGCATCACCCAGCTTTTTTTTAATAACCTTCCGATGCCGCGTCTGCACTTCATACGCCCTGCGCATCGGAAAGTAATCACCCTCATCCTCATCAACCCCCTGAAGAACCTCCTTGAATGCCGCAAGAGCCTCAGAATACTGCTGCTCAAAGAAAGGGGAAAACAATATTCTCATATTATCCCCAAGCTTTTTGCGATACTCAACTCTACTTATTTTTACCTGAAAATCCCCAAATGCGTAGTCGATTTGAAATTTAGCATCCCCCCAGGCCTCTACCGGAAACCACTCCTTAAATTTATCTTTCACAAACGACTTAAATGCATCATAGCCACGCCCATCCTCCAAGACCTGCCACTGATCATTAAGCAAGTCGTTGAAGAAAAATATGAGCTTAGAAATAATGCTCTTGCCGCTAGCAGATGGCCCAATAAGTACAGTCAATCCATCAACTTCTATATCAGCAAACTTTATGCATGAAAAATCGGAAACTGTAAGCCGAGCTCGCATCCCCCTCCCCCTTATTTTTAATGAAACTATTTAACCAAAAGGCGGCCGAAGCCGCCTCTTGATACGCCCCCCGTCTAATCAAACCCCAACCGGATTAGCCTTCTCCGGGTCAATCCCGTACTGCTTGATGGCCCGTGCCACATCCTTGCCGGTCATCTTGCCTTCCTTCGCCAGGGCCGCAATCGCGGCATGGGCGATGTAGTAGCGGTCCACTTCGAAGAAGCGGCGCAGGTTGGCGCGGGTGTCCGAGCGGCCGAAGCCGTCGGTGCCCAGCACGGTGTAGCTCATCGGCACGAAGGCGCGGATCTGGTCGGCATAGGCACGCACGTAGTCGGTGGCGGCAATGGCCGGCCCTTGGCGGCCTTCCAGCAAGGTGGTGACGTAGGACTTGCGCTGCTCGCCTTCCGGGTGGAAGCGGTTATGGCGCTCCACATCGAAGCCGTCGCGGCGCAGCTCGTTGAAGCTGGGGCAGGACCAGATGTCGGCGGTCACGCCGAAGTCCTTGTCCAGCAGCTCGGCCGCGGCCATGGCTTCGCGCAGGATGGTGCCCGAGCCCATCAACTGCACGCGCAGTTCGCCCTTCTTCGGCTTGCCGGCGTCGGTGAGCAGGTACATGCCCTTGATGATGCCTTCGGCCGCACCTTCCGGCATGGCCGGGTGGGCGTAGTTTTCGTTCATCAGGGTGATGTAGTAGTACTCATCGACCTGGTCTTCCATCATCGCCTTCATGCCGTGCTGCATGACCACGGTGACTTCATAGCCGAAGGTCGGGTCATAGCTGCGCACGTTCGGGATGCCGCCGGCCACGATGTGGCTGAAGCCGTCCTCGTGCTGCAGGCCTTCGCCGTTGAGCGTGGTGCGGCCGGCGGTGCCGCCGAGCAGGAAGCCACGGGTACGCATGTCCGCCGCCATCCAGGCCAGGTCGCCCACGCGCTGGAAGCCGAACATCGAGTAGTAGATGTAGAACGGCAGCATGGCCACATTCGACACCGAATAGCTGGTGCCGGCAGCCATCCACGAGGCAATGGCGCCCGGTTCGCTGATGCCCTGCTGCAGCACCTGGCCGGCCTGGTCCTCGCGGTAGAACATCAGCTGGTCGGCATCGACCGGCTTGTACTTCTGGCCGAACGGGGCATAGATGCCGATCTGGCGGAACAGCCCTTCCATGCCGAAGGTGCGCGCCTCATCGGCCACGATGGGCACGATGCGCGGGCCGATCTGCTTGTCGCGCAAGCTGATGTTGAGCGTCTGCACGAAGGCCATGGTGGTGGAATAGGTGCGCTCGCCGCTGCTCTTGAGCAGGCGCTCGAAGGTTTCCAGCTTCGGCGCGATGAAGCTTTCGCTGCTCTTCTGCCGGCGCTGCGGCAGGAAGCCGCCCAGGGCCTGGCGGCGCTCCATCAGGTATTGGACTTCCGGCGAGTCCGGGCCCGGGTGGTAGAACGGCACCTGGCCGTCGGCCAGCTGTTCGTCGGTGACCGGGATGTTGAAGCGGTCGCGGAAGTGGCGCACGGCCGCATCGTCGAGCTTCTTGGTCTGGTGGGTGGGGTTGAGCGCCTCGCCGGCGCTGCCCATGCCGTAGCCCTTGACCGTCTTGGCCAGAATCACCGTCGGCATGCCCTTGGTGTTCACCGCCTGGTGGTAGGCGGCATACACCTTGTGCGGGTCGTGGCCGCCACGGTTCAGGCGCCAGATGTCGTCATCGGACAGGCCGGCCACCATCTCGCGGGTTTCCGGGTATTTGCCGAAGAAATGCTCGCGGGTGTAGGCGCCGCCGAAGGCCTTGCAGTTCTGGTATTCGCCGTCGACGGTTTCCATCATCAGCTTCTTCAGGACGCCATTGGTGTCCTTGGCCAGCAGGGCATCCCAGTAACCGCCCCACAGCAGCTTGATGACATTCCAGCCACCACCACGGAACACGCCTTCCAGTTCCTGGATGATCTTGCCGTTGCCGCGCACCGGGCCGTCCAGGCGCTGCAGGTTGCAGTTGACCACGAAGATCAGGTTGTCCAGGCCTTCGCGGCCGGCCAGCGCAATCGCGCCCAGGGTTTCCGGCTCATCAGACTCACCGTCGCCGATGAAGCACCACACCTTGCGGTCGCTCTTCTCGATCAGGCCACGGTTTTCCAGGTACTTCATGAACTGTGCCTGGTAGATCGCCGCCAGCGGGCCCAGGCCCATCGACACGGTCGGGGTCTGCCAGAAATCGGGCATCAGCCACGGATGCGGATACGAGGACAGGCCGGCGCCGTCCACTTCCATGCGATAGCCATCGAGCTGGGCTTCGCTGATGCGGCCTTCCAGGAAGGCGCGGGCGTAGATGCCCGGGGCGCTGTGGCCCTGGATGAACAGCAGGTCGCCCGGATGGTTTTCGCTGGGCGCACGCCAGAAGTGGTTGAAGCCCACGTCATACAGGGTGGCACCGGAGGCGAAGGAGGCGATGTGGCCGCCCAGGTCGCCCGGCTTGCGGTTGGCCCGCACCACGGTGGCCATCGCGTTCCAGCGGATGATCGAACGGATGCGCCATTCCAGCTCCGCATTGCCCGGGCTCTTGGCCTCCAGGTGCGGGGCGATGGTGTTGACGTATTCGGTGGTCGGGGAGAACGGCAGGTAGGCGCCGTTGCGGCGGGTCAGCTCGACCATGCCTTCCAGCAGCTGGTGGGCGCGGTCAGCCCCGGCATTGTCGATCACCGCCTTCATCGACTCGATCCACTCGGTGGTTTCCACCGGGTTCGGGTCGTTGTTCAACACCTCAGTCAACCAATTCATCGCTACTCCCAAGCCGCGCGCCAGGCGCGCCAAAGCCAAATGTATGTATCTGTTTTCAGCCGGCAAGTGTAGCGCAGGGGCATGACATTACCGACGGAAATCGATGCTGCGCAGCAGCAATACGCTACCCGTATGGAAGCCCATTACGCCCTTTGCCAGCGCGCTTGAACAGCGTCCGTTGGTCGTACAAAGACCCTGTTCTGGTGTGGGTTGGGGCCGCTTGCAGGCAGTGCTCACAGCGCATTGTCGAAGATGGCCGCTGGCCCGTTGGAGATACCTGCATGCTGCCTGCCCGCCCCGCCCTCACCGCCCTGGCCCTGATTCTCAGCCTGGGTGCCTGCCAGAGCACCTCCTCGCGCTCTACCGCCCACAGCAACGCTGCCGTGTGCCACGACCAAGGCCTGGCCTGGGCCATCGGCCAGCCCAGTGACCTGCCTACCCTGGCCCGGCTCAAGCAACAAAGCGGGGCCGGCATCCTCAACCCGATCGGCCCGGCCAGCATCGTCTCGCGCGATTACCGCGCCGACCGCCTGCGCGTGTTCGCCGACGCCGACAACCGCATCACCGCCGTGCGCTGCGGCTGAGCCATGACAGCGGGCAGCCTGCCCGCCGCTTGCCCATCCGACCATTTCGATATATCGTTTTCTGGTTTTCGATATATCGAATTGTCATGGACATCCCGGCTCCTGCCCCATCCAGCCCTCGCCCACTGGGCCGCGGTGACCTGCGCTGGCTGCTGCTGTGGCTGCTGGGCCAACGCCCGCACCACGGCTATGAGCTGATCCAGCAGGTCAGCCAGATGTTTGCCCGCCGCTACACCCCCAGTGCCGGCTCGGTATACCCGCTGCTGGCCGAGTTCGAGCGCCAGCACTGGGTGCTGGTCGAACCGGGTGACGGGCGCAAGTGCTACCGCCTCAGCAGCACCGGGCAGGCCTTGCTGCAGGTACAGGATGAAGCCGTGCAGGACGCGCTGCTGCGCGCCCGCCACAGCGCGCGCCAGCTGGCCAAGCAACAGTTGCCGGCACCGATCCGCCAGGCCATGGCCCAGCTGACCCAGCAACTGCTGCAGCAGCGCCAACCCTGGCCACCGCAGCAGGTGGCTGCCGCCGCCGCCCTGATTGCCCAGGCCGCCATCGTGCTCGGCGCCGACCCCGCCTCACCGCCGGACCCGGCCTGAGCCTCCAGCCCTCCTTTTCGCGCCACCCACCACAGGTATCCGCATGAGCGACCATCAAAACACCCTGATCCGCCTGCCGCTGCAGTTCCGCCAGCTGCAGGTGCTGCACAGCGAGCGCCTGAGCGAGCACATGCAGCGCATCACTGTGGGCGGGCCGGAGCTGGCCGGCTTTGCCAGCCCCGGTGCCGATGACCACGTCAAACTGTTCTTCCCCAATGCCGATGGGGCGTTCGTGCTGCCGGAGCTGACCGAGCACGGCCCGCGCTACCCCGATGGCGCCCTGCCCTCGCCCAGCCGCGACTACACCCCGCGCCATGTCGATAGCGAGACCGGCGAACTGGTGCTGGATTTTGTCCTGCATGGCGCCGGCCCGGCGACCAGCTGGGCGCTGCGGGCACAGCCCGGCGATGATCTGGTGGTGGGCGGCCCGCGTGGTTCCTTCGCCCTGGCCCAGGACTTTGATGGCTATGTGCTGCTGGGTGATGAAACCGCGCTGCCGGCCATTGCCCGCTTCATCGAACAGCTGCCCGAGCATGCCGAGGTGCAGGCGTATATCGAAATCCCCGATCACGGTGACCGCCTGCCGCTGGACGGTGGCGACAACGTGCGCATCCAGTGGCTGGAGCGCGGCGGCTACCCGGCCCACAGCAGCCAGCTGCTGGAGGACGTGCTGACCGATATCGAGGAACCGGAAGGCGATGTCTTCTACTGGGTGGCCTGCGAATCGCGCCGCGCCCGCCAGATGCGCCAGTTCATCGAAGGCCACATGCAGGTGCCCAAGGACTGGATCCGCGCCACTGGTTACTGGAAGGCCAACCCGGCAGACGAGGACGCCTGAGCGGTCGCGCCAGGAGGCTCTCCTGCAACAGCAACGCCGCACTGCTGCGACAGCGGCGCGTTGTGGCTGGTCTGTGGGAGCGGCGCTCGCCGCGACGATGATGGTTGGCTGAGGTTCGCGCCCGGGGGCGCTCCTACAACAACAAAGCCGCGCTCCTGCAGAGCCAGAGGCGCACCTGCAACAGCGGCGTGTTGTAGCTGGGCTGTGGGAGCGGCGCTCGCCACGATGCGGAAAACAAAGCGCCCCTGACGGGGCGTTTTGTGTTTCTGCGCGCTGGCTGGCGATTGCTCGGCAGCGGTCACGGCTTGGCTTGGGTGGTGATGTGCAGCTTCGCTTGGCCGCTGCTTTCGATGCGGCCGCATGCGCCGCCAGCCCACCCTACCCTCAGGGCTGGTTGTGACCAGCTGTCTTGCCCCAACGCCAGGTCAGCCCCAGCATCGGCCCGGACAGGGCAACATCGATACGTTTGCCGGCATCGCGGTAATCCAGCTGTTGGTGGCGGTAACCGGCTGACAGGTACACGCGCTTGCTGGCCTGGTAGTTGGCCAGTACCAACAGCTGCCAGGTACTGTCCGAGCCCACACCAAAGCCGCCCCAATCGGCATAGGCCACACTGCTCCAGCGCGCGGACAGGGCCTGGTGCCAGCGCAATGCCACGATCGGGTCGACAAAGGTCGAATCCGAACGCGCAGCCAACAGCCCCGGCACCGCCACGGCCGCATGGATGTCCCAATGGCGCACCCCGGCCATCAGGTCAAGCGTGGCCTGGTCCGTGGCCGGCCAGGAGTAACCGGCGGTCACGCTGGCCGAGCGCTGGCGCAGGGTGAGCCCTGCATCCAGGCCGATGGGCAATGGCGCGCTGTCCGAGCTGCGGGCCTGGGTGACATCGGCCTGCAGCACGAAGCGCTCGCGGCGTGCGGTAGCGGTGAGGAAGGCCGCCGCGTCCAGGTTGTCGAGTACCTCGGAAAATGACTTGTCCAGCGTGACCAGTGGCGCGCGGGCAAATGGACGCACCTGCCCCTCCAGCCCGCTCATCCACACATAGGGCGTTGCCTGCACCCGCCAGCCATCCTCGGCATGCGCCGGCGGCACGGCCAGCAGCCACAGCACCAGCATCCCAGCGGCAAGGGCCGCCGCGTGCCGGTGCAGGCGGATGCGCCATGGCCGGGGTAGCGCCGGGCCATCACCGCGACGCATGTTCATACCCCGAGGAAATCGAAGGCCGGCGCCGGCTTGAACTGCGCATTGGCCTGGCCAGAATGGATGGTGCGCTGGTACTGCCCCAGGTCAAGGCGCATCACCTTGCCGCTGCCGGGGCTGAAATCCAGCGCCTTCAGGTCCACCCAGAACACATTGGGAGCCAGGGCAGATTCGAAGTAATAGCGCAGACGGGTCTGGTCGGCGACGGTGCGCCAGCGCGTGGAAGAGATGTTGGGCTGGTCCGGCGTGGTGATCCCGTACGGCACGGACACGTTGCGGATCACGCCGAAAACGCTGGCCGTGGATTCGACCGGGTCACTGGATTTGGGAATGGCATCGATATAGAAGGCCGCCCGGGCGAAACGGTCAGAAGCGCGATTGGTACCGGGCAGCATGACCGTGCCACCGATCTGCCGCCAGTAGCTTTCCAGGGCCAGCTGCTGCTCGAACACCGGCGAATTGGTCATCACCGTGTAGGCGCGGCTGTGATGGATGACCTGCCGGCCACCGATGTATTCGATGATCGCACTGTCGCCACTGGCATCGGACAGGGACAGGTGCAGGGTGGCCAAGCGCGTCTCCCCTGGCGCGGCATCACTGATCAGGGTGAAGGGTTCGCTGGACAGTGCCTTCACCGCTTCATCGACAGTGGCGAAATTGTCCAGCATGTACTGGGTCCAGGCCGAGATGCTCAGCCCGGGCTTGCCGCTCCCACGCTGCGGATATTCCGATTCAGCCAGCCACAGCAGGTTGGCCACCAGGCCGGCCTCGTTCATGCCATCGGTGGTGGCGATGTCATAGGCGCTGGCAATCACGCTGCCATAGCGAGAAGTCCACTGCAGCGAGTTGGGCCCGGCAGCCCCATGCCGCGCCATCCCGCGTGGAAACACCCACAGGTGCGTACCGGTGTCGATCTTGTAATCCATCGAGCGGGCGGTCATGACCTCGTTGCCGGCGCCGTGATAGACGAAGCGGGTGCAGGCATCGGCGATGCCCGCGCTGCCCAGCAGGGCGGCGCAGGCCAGCGCAAGCCAGGAGTGATGAGATGTGGCAGACAGCATCGAAGCACCTCTGCATGAACCCGAATGAAACGCAACCTTAACCGCGGCGTCTCAACACGGTGTGCAGCCGGCATCAAGGCCATGTGCACTGCCCAGCAAAACCGCAACGGCGGCAAACAAAAAGGCCCGCCATCCGGCGGGCCTTCCATGTGCATCAGCGCACGCGTCTGCCGCTTACTCGGCAGCGGTCTCGGCCGGGGCCTGGGTGGCCTCGGTGGTGATGCGCAGCTTCACTTCGTCGCTGACGTTGGGGGCATAGGCGCCAACGCCGAAGTCGGTGCGCTTGATGGTGGTGGTGGCATCAAAACCGACTGCCGGCACCTTCATCATCGGGTGCTCGCCGGCGCCGTTGACGGTGACATCCAGCACCACCGGCTTGGTCTGGTCCTTGATTGTCAGGTCACCGGTGACGGTCAGCTTGTTGGTGCCGGCTGCTTCGACCTTGGTGCTCTTGAAGGTGGCCACCGGGAAGGTGGCGGCATCGAAGAAATCGGCGCTGCGCAGGTGCTCGTCGAACTTGGCGGTGAAGCTGTTCAGGCCCGACAGCGGCAGGGTCACTTCCACGCTGGACTGGCTCACGTCATCGGCGTTGTAGACCAGGGTGCCGTCCACGGTGCCGAAGTGGGCGGTCGGGTTGGAGAAGGACATGTGGTTCCACTGCGCCAGCACGTCGGTGTGGGTCGGGTCCAGCTTGTAGGTGCCCGAGGCCACGGCGATGGCAGCCACTTCCGGCGCGGCCGGGGCGGCTTCGGTGGTGGCAGCCGGGGCGGTGGTGTCGGCCGGGGCCGGGGCCTGCTGGGCACAAGCGGCCAGCACGGCAGCCAGGGACAACGGGAGCAGCAGCTTGGTAGCGGTATTCATGCGGATTTCCTCGGGCGTGAAAGAAGGGACGAACCAGGGCGACAACGCCGGCGGCATCAGAGGATGCGCGCGGCCTCGTCGAAGGACAGTCGCGGCGAACGCGGGAACAGGCCCTGGTCGCTGGGATAGCCCAGGTTGACCAGGAAATTGCTGACGATGCTGGTGCCGGCGAAGAACTCGGCATCGACCTTGGCGTGGTCAAACCCGCCCATCGGGCCGGCGGCCAGGCCCAGCGCGCGCGCGGCCATGATCAGGTAGGCACCCTGCAGGCTGCCGTTGAGCAGGGCCGGCTGGCGGCGCCCTTCCTGCGGGCCGTCAAACCAGCTGCGCGCATCGGTATGCGGGAACAGGTAGGGCAGCTTGTCGTGGAAATCCAGGTCGTGGCCGACGATCACGGTGACCGGCGCGGCCAGGGTCTTGGCCAGGTTGCCGGCATCCAGGGCCGGGGCCAGGCGCGCCTTGCCCTGTTCGCTGGTGATGAACACAAAGCGCGCCGGGGTGGTGTTGGCCGCGGTCGGGCCGTACTTGGTCAGCTCGTAGAGCTGGTGCAGGGTCGCCTCGGACACGGGGGTGTCGGCGAAGGCATTGGCGGTACGGGCGGTGCGGAACAACTGGTCCAGAACGTCATCAGACAGGATGGCAGACATCGAACAACCCCTTGCTAAGGAAATGTGGCGTGTGGGCGGCGAGGTGCCGCGAAAAACAGTCACAATGGCCAGGCCAAGCCGGCAGTGTAGACGTACACCAGCAGTGGAACACCCGGCAAAACCGGAACGGATTACCAATAAAAGTGCAACGATCGAGCCCGATCCACGCCATTACCGATGGACGCGCCGGCAATGTCCGCCAGGCCGTGGCGCTGGCCCGTGCCCTGCAGCCGGGTCCGGTCAGCCGCCTGGCCCTGCAGCCGCGCGCGCCCTGGCGCTGGGCCGCGCCGCGCCAGTTGCCCGGGGCCGAACGCGCCTACGGCAGTGACTTTGCCAACCTGCTTGAACACGCCCCGGCGCTGGCCATCGGCTGTGGCCGCCAGGCCGCACTGGCCCTGCGCCAGCTGCGTGCCCGCGGCAGTGCGGTGGTGCAGATCCTCAACCCGCGCATCAACCCGCGCCACTGGGACCTGGTCATCACCCCGGAGCACGACAACCTGCGCGGGGCCAACGTGCTCAGCCTGCAAGGCAGCCTGAACCCGGTCAACGACGAGTGGCTGGCCTGGGGCCGGGCCGCGTTTGCCCATATCGGCCAGCTGCCCGGCCCGCGCACCGCGGTGCTGGTGGGCGGGCCGACCGACCATGCGCGTTGGGACGAGGCGGCGATGTCGGCCTGCTTTGCGCAGATCGCCGGCCAGGTCCGCGCCCAGGGCGGCAGCGTGCTGGCCACCACCTCGCGGCGGACCCCGCCGGCGGTGGCCCAGGCCATGCTGGCCGCCTTTGCCAACCTGCCGCGGGTGATCTGGAGCGATGGCGGCGACGGCACCAACCCGTATGCCGGCCTGCTCGGCTGGGCCGACCAGATCGTGGTCACCCCCGATTCGGTGAACCTGCTCTCCGAAGCCTGCGCCACCCGCGCCCCGGTCTGCGTGCTGCTGCCCGGCAGCGCCCAGGGGCGGATGGCCCGGTTCCAGCGCAGCCTGCATGAACGCGGGCGTTTGCTGAACACACTGGCCGCCCTGGGTGACGGGCATCACACAATCGAGCCACTGCGCGAGACCGGACGCATTGCCGCCGAGGTCCGGGCCCGGCTGGGACGCTAGACTGCCCGGGCACACAGCTACGGAAGGTTTGTCGATGCCCCGAGTTCCCCCCCGGCCCGGACGCGGCCTGCTCACCCTTGCCCTGCTCGCCGTTGCCGGCCTGGCCCAGGCCCAGCAACCGGCCTGCACCCCGCGCTACCCGCCGCCGGAAACCATGGCCGCGATGTTCGACATGGCCAGCGTCACCAGCCAGCGCCTGGATGCGCTGGACGGGGTGGACGTGGCCATTGCCGCCCGTGGCGGCCAGGACCTGAGCAAGTACGGCCTGCGCCACAGCCACCTGGCCATCCTGCTGCGCGACGATGCGCAGCAATGGCAGGTCTACCACCTGCTCAACCGCTGCAAGGGCGATACCTCCCAGCTCTACCGCGAGGGCCTGGTCAACCTGCTGGGCGAATCGTCGGTGAGCAGCAACCTGCGCGTGGGTATTCCCAGCGCCGAGGTGGCCAGCGCCCTGCGCCAGCTGCTGGCCGGTGATGCGCCGCTGGCCCATGCCCTGCACCAGCCGCGCTACAGCATGCTGGCCTGGCCCGGTGGCGATGACTACCAGAACTCCAACCAGTGGGTGCTGGAGATGCTGGCCGCGGCCATCGCCCACAGCCGCGACGGCAGCGTGCTCGATGCACGCAGCAAGACCCGGCACTGGCTCAAGGACAACGGCTACCTGCCCAGCCGCCTGCACATCGGCCTGGGCAAACGCCTGGGCGCACGCTTCTTCGTCGACAACGTGGCCGTGACCGACCACCCGGCCAGCGAACGCATTTCCGGCAACTACTCGGTGGTGACGGTGGAATCGGTGTTCAACTTCCTGCATGACCAGCAAGTGCTGCAGCAGGAGCTGTCCATCCCGCACCGCCACCTGCCCTCCCCTGCACAAGGAACCACGCCATGACCCTGCCCCGCACCCGCCTGCTCGGCGCCACCCTTGCCGCCAGCCTGCTGCTGGCCCCGCTGGCCCAGGCCGGCGACGAGATGACCGGCTCGCAGGCCTCCACCGTGCTGGCCGTGTACAGCCCGATGCTGGTGATCTCGATCCCGGTGATGCTGTCCACCGCCGTGGTCGGCGGTTCGATCAAGGCCTCGACGGCGGCCGCCAACCGCGCAGCGGCCCCGGAGATCAAGGCCGAGCAGGTCCCGGACATGGAAGTGAAGTCGATCAAGGAGCGCGAGGACGGCGGCCGCGAAGTGCTGCTGCAGGACCCGGCCAACCCGGAAAACACGGCCCAGCTGCAGTGGCCGGCCCGTGCCGATGACCCGGCCGGCAGCTTCCGCGTCGGCCAGAACGTGGCTTTCACCAGCAGCGAGGAAGGCAGTGGCTGGCTGCTGCGCGACGGCACGGCACAGGGCGATGCGCTGGCCTTCGTGCCCACCGGCCAGGCCCTGCTCAACAGCCACAGCGACACCCTGCAGCAGGCCACCGCGCCGGGCGGCCAGCCGTGAGCCGGGCCCTGCGTGCGGGCCTGTGCGCTGCCGTGCTGGGGCTGGGCCTGGTGCCGCCGGCCAACGCCGGCATGGACCGCCTGATCCTGACCCCGTCACAGGCCTCGGTGCTGGTCACCGGAGTCAGTGCGGTGATGGTGGTCTCCGGCCCGTTCTATGCCGCCTATGTGGGCGCGCGCAGTGCCTCCCGGGCCACCGGCCGGGCCCTGGACCGCGCCAGCGCCGATGCCGGCGACAAGACCGCCAGCCTGCCGCCGATGCGGGTGCAGCTGATCGAGGACACCGCCGACGGCGGCCGTGCTATCCACCTGCAGGACCCGCAAAACCCGGAAAACCAGGCCCTGGTGCAATGGCCGGCGCGCGCCGATGACCCCACCGCCGGTTTCGCCGTGGACCAGCTGATCGCCTTCCAGCCCAGCAGCCAGGACACCGGCTGGCTGCTGCGCGATGCCAACGGCGATGGCCCGGCGCTGGCCTTCGTGCCGAGCATCGAAGCGGCGGCCAGCCAGCACAGCCAGGCACTGTAAACGCCGGTTTTTGGCCCCGGTAAAGCCGCCGGGGCCGATAATCCCCCACTTCCCTGATTGACCCGACGAGCACGATGTCCCTGCGTGATGCCCTGCTGTTTGCCCCGCTGCGCCAGCGCGACCTGCTGCTGGCGGTGCTGGCCATGGGTGTGGTCGTGCTCGGCTCCAACATCCTGGTGATGTACCCGATCAACGACTGGCTGACCTGGGGCGCGTTCTCCTACCCGGTGGCCTTCCTGGTCTCCAACCTGGTCAACCGCCGCTTCGGACCCGAAGCCGCGCGCAAGGTGGCCTGGGCCGGCTTCGCCCTGGCCGTGCTGGCCTCGATCTGGCTGGCCAGCCCGCGCATCGCCATCGGCTCGTGCCTGGCCTTCATTGCCTCCCAGCTGCTGGACATCGGCGTGTTCGACCGCCTGCGCCATGGCCGCTGGTGGCGTGCGCCGCTGGTGGCCAGCGTGTGTTCGGCCAGCCTGGACACGGCCATCTTCTGGAGCGTGTCCTTCGCCGGTGAGCCCTTGCCGTGGGTCAGCTGGGCCCTGGGCGACCTGGCGGTGAAGCTGGCCATTGCCGTGGGCCTGCTGCTGCCCTTCCGCATTGCCCTGTGGAAGCTGGCCGTACCCGGCAACCCGAGCGGGCGCTGAGGCCTCAGCCGGCCACGTCCGGCGCCGCGTCGAACACCACCCCCACCTGCTGCCCGGCCTGGACGATGAGTTGTACCGCATCGTCGATGGCCTCATTGCGCACGGCCAGGCGCGGGCGCCGGTCCAGGGTGCAGGCCAGGCCACTGTCCAGCAGGGTGGCATGGGCCTGGTGCAGGGCCACCACCGTGCCCGGCGCAAACCAGCCGGCCTGGCCGAGGGCATCGATCAGCACCCGGCTGCTGGCGCTTTCCAGCAGGCCCGGATGGGTACTGGCCAGGGCCAGCACCCCGGCCTGGAGCAGGAACTCCAGGTCCACCACACCACCCGCGCCTTGTTTGAGATCCAGCCGCGCCGCATCGGAGCGGTCCAGTTCGGCACGCATGCGGCCGCGCATCTTGACCACATCCTCCACCAGCGCCGCGCGGTCACGCTCACGGCCCAGAGTCGCCGCGCGCACCGCACTGAAATCGGCCATCAGGCTGGCATCGCCGGCCACCGGGCGGGCCCGCACCAGGGCCTGGTGCTCCCAGGTCCAGGCACGCTCGCGCTGGTATTCGGTGTAGCTGGCCAGCGAGGACACCAGTGCCCCCTTGCCGCCATCCGGGCGCAGGCGCACATCGGTGTCATACAGGCGGCCACCGGCGGTGACCGCGCCGAGCAGGGACATCACCTTCTGCGCCAGACGGGCGTAGTAGCGCCCGGCATCCAGCGGGCGCTTGCCGTCACTGCCCTCGCAGCCCGCCGGCTGGTCATGCAGGAACACCAGATCCAGGTCCGAGCCGAAGCCCAGCTCGTTGCCACCCAGCGAGCCGTAGCCAATGATCGCAAAGCGCCCTCCGGCAATGACGCCGTGGGCGTGCTCGACCTCGGCCAGGGCCATGCGGTAGACCACATCCACCACCGCGTCGGCCAGCTGGGCCAGCTGACCGGTGCAGGCAATGGCGTCCTGGCGGCCGTCATGGAAGGCCAGGGCCATGCGGAAGCTCAGGGCCAGGCGGGTTTCGTTCAAGGCCCGCAACGCCCCTTCCGGGTCATCGATCTGCAGGGCCGCCGCACACGCGGCACTGACCGCTGCCGGCGGCGGGATCGGCCCGCCGACCCGGGTATCAAGCAATTCGTCCAGCAGCAGCGGATAGGCCACCAGCCGCTCGGCCAGCAGCGCACTGCGCGAGAACACGTTGACCAGGCGCGACAGCGCACTGGGCTGCTCGTCGAGCAGGGCCAGGTAGGAGGTACGCCGGGCGATGGCCTGCAGCAGGCCGAGCACGCGCTTGAGTGCGGCATCGGCCTGGGCAGTGGCGGCAGCGGCCTGCAGCAGGGCCGGCAGGACCCGGTCCAGACGCGCCCGCGCCTGGTCGGACAACGACACCACCCCATGGCTGGCGGCAAATTCGCGCAAAGCCTGGTCGGCCCCCTGCGCATCGACAAAGCCGGCCTGTTCCAGTACCTGGGCATCGCCGCCCTCGGGCAGGCCACGCCAGTAGCTGGTCAGCGCATCCGGCGCGGCCTGGCCACGGCGCGGAGCCAGCAGGGCGGCAAATTCGCCGTTGACCAGGTCACGCACCGGCTGCCAGGCAGCCAGCAGGGCGTCCCAACCGGCATGGTCCAGGCCGATGGCGATGCGCTCACGGTCCAGCGCATCCTCGGGAAAACGATGGGTCTGCGCATCGCGCAGCATCTGCAGGCGGTTTTCCAGCACCCGCAGGTGGCGGTAGGCATCGAGCAGCTGCTGGCCGGTAACCGCGGCAATCTGGCCATTGGCCACCAGCGCGGCCAGCGCCGGCATCAGCCGCCGCTCGCGCAGGGCCGGCTCGCGGCCACCACGGATCAGCTGCAGCGACTGGGCCAGGAATTCGATCTCGCGGATGCCACCGGGGCCACGCTTGATGTCTTCACCCATGCCCTTGCGGGCCACCTCGGCATTGATCGCCGCCTTCATTTCGCGCAGGCCGTCCAGCGCGGTGAAATCCAGATAGCGGCGGTAGACGAACGGGCGCAACGTGGCCAGCCAGGTCTCGCCGGCATCGATGTCACCGGCCACCGCGCGCGCCTTGAGCCAGGCATAGCGCTCCCAGTCGCGGCCTTCGCGCTGGAAGTACAGGTCCATGCCGGCAAACGACAACGCCACCCGGCCGGCACTGCCGAACGGGCGCAGGCGCAGGTCCACGCGGTGGCTGAAGCCATCCACGGTGGTGTCATCGAGCAGGCGCGCCAGGCGCTGGCCGAGGCGGGCGAAGTATTCCTCCGCAGCCAGTGCACGCGGGCCATCGCTCTCGCCCGCCTGCGGGTAGGCATAGACCAGGTCGATGTCGGAGGAGAAGTTCAGTTCGCCGCCGCCCAGCTTGCCCAGGCCGAACACCACCAGCCGCTGCACGCTGCCGTCCTCGGCCCGCACCAGCCCATGGCGCTGGGCGAACTCGGCCTCCAGCACGGCCAGGGCCAGGCCCAGGCAGGTTTCGGCCAGCGCCGTGGCGCCGGCCAGGGTGTCCTCGACCCGGTCCAGGCCGGCGATGTCACGCCAGATCAGGCGGGTCGAGGCCGCGGTGCGGTAGCGGCGCAGCAGCACCGGCCATTCGGCGGGCTGGGCCGGGTCGAGCAAGGGCCGTTCGATCGGCGGACAGGCCTTGCTCAGCAAGGTGGAGAGCAGGGCCGGCTGGCGCAGCAGGGTGTCGGCGGCAAAGTCACTGACCACCAGCAGACGTTGCAGCAGGGCCAGCTGGGCGGCGTCCAGCGGCTGCGACAAGGCGGCCAGCACGGGTTCCAGACGCGCCAGCGCGCGTTCGAGGTGGGCCTGCAGGGCCGGCGACAACGGGGCAGCAAAAGCAGTCATAACAGCCATTTGGCAGCGGGCGGGGGCGGATGGCGGCCGAAAGGCGGACATAAAAAAGCCCGCTTGCAGCGAACTGCCAGCGGGCCCTGCTCCCTCCCCCACGTCGGGATGCAGGGCGATCTTGTCTGGCTGTCAGGCAAGTTGCACGCTGCAGTGCAAAAAAAGCAATACCTGTCACTTCGCCTTGATCTTGCATAGGCATATTCTGCTGGGCGACATATTCAGTAAAAACAATCGATTACACCAAGGTCGCACACCTCATCGGCGGTCATATGGCCGATAATCAATCCATCCCACACGATGTTGCATAGATCATGTCTGAAGCCCGCATCCACAACGCGCGCATGCGCGATCTGGTCGTCTCTGCCGAGGCTGCCGCTGCCCTGATCCAGCCGGGCGAGACCGTCGCCATGAGCGGCTTCACCGGTTCGGGCTACCCGAAGGCGGTGCCGGTGGCGCTGGCCCAGCGCATCGAAACCGCGCATTCGGCCGGCCAGGAATTCAAGATCAACCTGCTCACCGGTGCATCCACCGCGCCGGAGCTGGACGGTGCCCTGGCCAAGGCCGAAGGCCTGGCCCTGCGCATGCCGTTCCAGACCGACCCGGATGCCCGCAAGCGCATCAATGCCGGTGAGCTGGACTACATCGACATCCACCTGTCCCACGTTGCCCAGCACGTGTGGTTCGGTTTCTACGGCGACATCGACACCGCCGTGGTCGAGGTCTCCTCGATCCTGGAAGACGGCTCGCTGGTGCCTTCCACCTCGGTGGGCAACAACAAGACCTGGCTGGACCTGGCCAAGAAGGTGATCATCGAGGTCAACGACTGGCAGCCGGAAGACGTGCTGGGAATGCATGACGTGTACTACGGCACCGCCCTGCCGCCGCACCGCAAGCCGATCCCGCTGGTCAACGCCAATGACCGCATCGGCCAGACCACCCTGAAGGTGGACCCGTCCAAGATCGTGGCCGTGGTGCATACCCATGGCCCGGACCGCAACTCGCCGTTCAAGGCGATCGACAACGATTCCAAGCTGATCGCGGCCCACCTGATCGACTTCCTCAAGCACGAAGTGAGCAAGGGCCGCCTGCCGGCCAACCTGCTGCCGCTGCAGTCCGGCGTGGGCAACATCCCCAATGCCGTGCTCGCCGGCCTGGCCGAGAGCGGCTTCCGTGGCCTGACCGCCTTCACCGAGGTGATCCAGGACGGCATGCTGGACCTGCTCAAGAGCGGTGTGCTCGATTACGCCTCGTGCACCGGCTTCGCCCTGAGCCCGGAAGCCAACGAAGAGTTCAAGCACAACATCAAGTTCTACCGCGAGCGCATCATCATGCGCACCCAGGAAATCTCCAACCATCCGGAACTGGTGCGTCGCCTGGGCTGCATCGGCATGAACGGCATGATCGAGGCCGACCTGTACGGCAACGTCAACTCCACCCACGTGATGGGCAGCCGCATCATGAACGGCATCGGCGGTTCGGGCGACTTCACCCGCAACGGCTTCCTGTCCACCTTCCTGAGCCCGTCGCTGGCCAAGGGCGGCGACATCTCGGCCATCGTGCCGATGGTCAGCCACGTGGACCACACCGAGCACGACGTGTCGATCATCGTCACCGAGCAGGGTCTGGCCGACCTGCGTGGCCTGGCACCGCGCAAGCGGGCCCGCGTGGTCATCGACAACTGCGCCCACCCGGACTTCCGCGATGCACTGAACGACTACTTCGAGCGTGCGATGCGTGATGGCTACGGCCGCCACACCCCACACCTGCTGGACGAGTCGCTGTCCTGGCACCAGCGCTACATCAAGACCGGCTCGATGAAGCCGTAATTGATCACGCGCCTGCGCTGATGCAACACCACAACGCCCGGCATTGCCGGGCGTTGTGCGTTTGAACACCGATGCGCTCAGGAATCGCTGCCGCCCGGCTCGGCAGCCACGAACAGGAAGCCGGCCGGTGCCCGTTGCGGCGCGGGCAGCTCGCAGTGGTACATGTCCAGGTACAGCTGCTGCACCTTGCCGCCACAATCAACCTGATAGCCGTCGACCATGTGGTAATCCACCTCGCCGTCGGCCAGCGGCTCGCCACTCATGTACTTTTCCAACGTGGCGATGGGGAAATCCGCCAGCATTGGCGTGCGGGTACCGATGCTGCCGATGCGCCGCCAGGACAACGCACTGCCATCGGCACAGCGCAATTGCTGCAGCCAGGCGCGCTGGCCAGGTGGCTTGCAGACCGGCACCGGATTACCCTGCTGCAGCCCCCAGCTGCCGTCATCGGCCATGGCTGGTGGCACAAGGCCAGCGCCCAGCAACACCAGCCCAATGGCTGCCACCATCCTGCGTGCACCGCGCATGCCTGCTCTCCAATGTGGGTTGTGTCAGAACGCAGCACACCACAGTCATCACGCCCCTGCAAACACAGGACTGCAGGTCAAGGGCAGTAGATGCGCTTGAGGGTGGCCACCAGCTCGGCCACCGCCGGGTTGGTGATGCGGTAGTACAGGGTCTGCGCCTGGCGGCGGTAGTCGATCAGGCCGTCGCTGCGCATGCGTGACAGGTGCTGGGACAACGCTGGCGGGGTCAGCGCCACATGTTCGAGCAGTTGCCCCACGGCCAGCTCGCCGTGCTCGATCAGCAGGCACAGCACCAGCAGGCGGTTTTCGTTGCCGACCGAGCGCAGCAGGGCAGCGGCCTGGCCGGCCCCCTCACGCAGGAATTGTTGGTCGCGCGCGTCCATCACGGCAGGCTCGGGCAGGGGCTCGGAAGAGGTATCAGGCAATCTAGCATGGGCATCTGCAGCGCCAGCCAAACCGGGCAGCGGCGCATCAAACCAGGCCAGCTTGCGCGCCTTGGGCAGCTGTTTGAGCGCATGTTCGGCGCGCAACGCCGCCGCACGGCCTTGCACCTGCCGCTGGGCCAGCACCTGCAGCGGGCGGTGGGAACGGGTGTAACGGGCGCCCTTGCCGGCCAGGTGGGCGGCAAAACGGGCCTGCACATCGGTGCTGATGCCGGCGTAGTAGCTGCCGTCCTGGCACAGCAGCAGGTACACATACCAAGGGCGGGAAGCAGCGGACATCGGTGCATTATCGCCACTGCGGGCAGCCGATACATTCCGATACACCGGCCATGACCAAGGTCATGCCGGACGCCCAAGGCGGGCCTGTACCATGGGCCCACTGCCCTGCAGATCCGCATCACGCCACGCCGTTGCCCGCGCTTACGGCCAGCCGACGACACACAACTCCCTACACAGGACGCCCGGCCGCATGGCTGGACGCATACGCCCATGTCGCCACGCCCCTCGTTCCGCTCCCCCTCCCTGCTGCGCCTGCTGATGCTGGCCAGCGCCCTGGCCCTGACCACGGTTGCCTGCAGTGGCGACAAGGACGCCGGCAATGGCCCGGGCCGTGGTGGCCCTGGTGGCGGCCGTGGCGAACGGGTGGTGCCGGTACGCGTGGTGGATGCCCGCCAGCAGGACCTGACCGTGCGCATCAAGGCGCTGGGCACGGTGACCGCCCTGCACACGGTGACCGTGCGCAGCCGGGTGGAAGGCGAGCTGGTGCGCATTGCCTTTGCCGAAGGCCAGCAGGTGGCCGCCGGTGACCTGCTGGCGCAGATCGACCCGCGCCCGTACGAGGTGGCCCTGGCCCAGGCCCTGGGCACGCAGAAGCAGAACCAGGCCGAGCTGGAAAACGCCCGCAACCAGCTGCGCCGCTACGCCGAGCTGCACGAACAGAAATACGTGGCCGCCCAGGACCTGAGCAACCAGCAGTCGCTGGTGCGCCAGCTCGAGGGCCGCCTGCAGAGTGACCAGGCCGCCGTCGACGAGGCCCGCCTGCAGCTGGGCTATACCCGCATCACCGCGCCGGTGGCCGGGCGCATGGGCCTGCGTGCGGTGGACCTGGGCAACCTGGTGCGCAGCGGCGATGCCGACGGCATTGCCACCATCACCCAGACCAACCCGATCAGCGTGCTGTTCACCATCCCCGAGGCCGACATCGGCCCGGTGATCGAGGCCGTGCGCATGACCCCGGAGCTGGCCGTGGAAGCCTGGGACCGCAGCGAAAAGCAGGTCCTGGCCAACGGCAAGCTGGCCAGCGTGGACAACCGCATTGATACGGCCACCGGCACCTTGAAGCTGCGGGCGGTGTTCGACAACGCCGGTGACGCCCTGTTCCCCAACCAGTTCGTCAACATCCGCCTGGCGGTGAGCAGTGCCGATGCGGTGGTGATCCCCAATGCGGCGGTGCAGTTCGGCAGTAATGGCACCTATGTGTATGTGATCAGCGCGGACAACACCGCCAGCCTGCGCGATGTGCGCCTGGGCGCGGCCGAAGGCGAGAACGTGGCGGTGATGGCCGGCCTGGCCGCCGGGGAGCGGGTAGTGCTGGAAGGCATCGACAACCTGCGCGAAGGGGCCAAGGTGGAGGTGGTGGCCGACCCGGCCGATGCCGCCGCCGCACCGGCCAAGGACAAGGCTGACGCCACGGCCGGCGCATGAACCTGTCGCGCACCTTCATCCTGCGCCCGGTAGCGACCTCGCTGCTGATGCTGGCAATGCTGATTGCCGGCATCTTCGCCTACCGCCTGCTGCCGGTGGCCGCCCTGCCCCAGGTCGACTACCCGATCATCCAGATCACCACGCTCTACCCCGGCGCCAGCCCGACGGTGACCACCAGCGCGGTGACCGCGCCGCTGGAACGCCGCCTGGGGCAGATCCCGGGCCTGAAACAGATGAGCTCGACCAGCTCCGGCGGCGCCTCGGTCATTACCCTGCAGTTCGCTTTGGAAGTGGACCTGGGCGTGGCCGAGCAGGAAGTGCAGGCGGCCATCAATGCGGCCAACAGCTTCCTGCCCGGCGACCTGCCGATGCCGCCGGTATACCGCAAGGTCAACCCGGCCGACACCCCGATCCTGACCCTGGCCATCACCGCCGATGGCCTGAGCCTGCCGCAGGTGTATGACCTGGTCGATACGCGCATGGCCCAGCGCCTGTCGCAGCTGCCGGGCGTGGGCATGGTCAGCATTGCCGGCGGGCAACGCCCGGCGGTGCGCATTGCGGTCAACCCGCAGCAACTGGCGGCCACCGGCATCGGCATGGCCGATATCCGCCGCGCCATCACCGCCGCCAACGTCAACCTGCCCAAGGGCAGCTTCGATGGCCCGACCCGCGCGATCATGCTCGATGCCAACGACCAGATGCGTTCGGTGGATGAGTACCGCAACCTGATCCTGAGCTACCGCGATGGCGCCCCGCTGCGCCTGGGCGATGTGGCCAGCGTCGAGCAGGGCCCGGAAAACCGCCAGCTGGCGGCCTGGTCGGGCACCACCCCGGCAATCCTGCTCAACATCCAGCGCCAGCCCGGGGCCAATGTGATCGGCGTGGTGGACAGCATCCATGCCCTGCTGCCGCAGCTGCGCAGCGCGATGCCGGCCGCGGTGACGGTGAGCGTGCTCAGCGACCGCACCGAATCCATCCGTGCCTCGATCAAGGGCGTGCAGCACGAGCTGGTGCTGGCCATCGGCCTGGTGGTGCTGGTCACCTTCGTGTTCCTGCGCACCATCCCGGCCACCATCATTCCCTCCATCGCGGTGCCGCTGTCGTTGATCGGCACCTTTGCGGTGATGCTGCTGGCCGGCTATTCGCTCAACAACCTGACCCTGATGGCGCTGACCATCGCCACCGGCTTTGTGGTGGACGATGCGATCGTGATGCTGGAAAACGTCGCCCGCCACATGGAGATGGGCAAGAGCCGCCTGCAGGCGGCACTGGATGGCGCCCGCCAGATTGGTTTCACCCTGGTCTCGCTGACCGTGTCGCTGATTGCGGTGCTGATCCCGCTGCTGTTCATGGGCGATGTGGTCGGCAAGCTGTTCCACGAGTTTGCGATCACCCTGGCGGTAGCCATCGGCATCTCGCTGGTGGTGTCGCTGACCCTGACCCCGATGCTGTGCGCGCGTTTCCTCAAGGCCAACCCGCATGCCGCCGCCCATGGCGAGGGTGCGGCCCAGGGCGACATCTTCGACCGGGTGGTTGCCCGGTATGACCGTGGCCTGCACTGGGTGTTGGCCCGCCAGCCGCTGATGCTGATCGCCACCGTGGCCACCCTGGTGCTCACCGCCGTGCTGTACCTGGCCGTGCCCAAGGGCTTCTTCCCATTGCAGGATGCCGGCCTGGTGCAGGGCATCAGCGAGGCGCCGCAGTCGATCTCGTTCGAGGCGATGTCACGCCGCCAGCAGGCCCTGGCCGAAGCGGTGCTGGAAGATGCGGACGTGGCCAGCGTGTCCTCCTTCATCGGTGTGGACGGGGCCAACGCCACCCTCAATTCCGGCCGCCTGCTGATCGAGCTCAAGCCACACGGCCAGCGCGATGCCGGCGCGCAGGAAATCATTGCCCGCCTGCAGCAGCGGGTGGACCGCATCCCCGGCATCAGCCTGTACCTGCAACCGGTGCAGGAGCTGAGCATCGAGGACCGGATCAGCCGCACCCAGTACCAGTTCGCCCTGACCACCCCGGATGCCGACGCGCTGGCCCTGTGGACCGAGCGCCTGCTGGCCCACCTGCAGCAGCAACCGGCCCTGCGTGACGTGGCCAGTGACCTGGCCAACCGTGGCCTGCAGGCCTATGTGGACATCGACCGCGATGCCGCCGCGCGCCTCGGGGTGCCGGTGACCAGCATCGCCGATGCGCTGTATGACGCCTTCGGCCAGCGCCAGATCTCCACCATCTTCACCCATGCCAACCAGTACCGGGTGGTGCTCGAAGCGCACCCGGAGCAGCAGCTGGGCCCGCAGGACATCGGCCGCATCCACGTCACCACCGCCGATGGCCAGCAGACCCCGCTGGCCGGCCTGGCCCGCATCTCCACCCGCGCCACCGCGCTGCAGGTCAGCCACCTGGGCCAGTTCCCGGCGGTGACCCTGTCCTTCAACCTGGCGCAGGGCGCCTCGCTGGGCGAGGCAGTGGCGGCGATCGAGGGCGCACGCGAGGCGATCGGCATGCCGGCCAGCGTCGAGCTGCGCCTGCAGGGTGCGGCGGCGGCGTTCGAGAACTCGCTGTCCTCCACCCTGTGGCTGATCCTGGCCGCGGTGCTGGTGATGTACATCGTGCTGGGCGTGCTCTACGAGAGCTTCATCCACCCGGTGACCATCCTCTCCACCCTGCCCTCGGCCACCGTCGGTGCGCTGGCCGCGCTGCTGCTCTCCGGGCGCAGCCTGGACCTGATCGCGGTGATCGGCATCATCCTGCTGATCGGCCTGGTCAAGAAGAACGCGATCATGATGATCGACTTCGCCCTGGAGGCGCAGCGCGAACACGGCATGACGCCGCAACAGGCGATCCACCAGGCCGCCCTGCTGCGCTTCCGGCCGATCCTGATGACCACCCTGGCCGCGCTGTTTGCCGCCGTGCCGATGATGTTTGCCGCCGGCTCCGGTGCCGAGCTGCGCCAGCCGCTGGGCCTGGTGATGGTCGGCGGGCTGATCGTCAGCCAGGTGCTGACCCTGTTCACCACGCCGGTGATCTACCTGTTCTTCAACCGCTTCGTGCGTGGCAACGGCGTGGCCAGCGCCACCGCTGACAACGCCGGGGCCTGAGCATGCAGCACACCCACACCCCCGAGCCGGTGAACCTGTCGCGCACCTTCATCCTGCGCCCGGTGGCCACCTTGCTGCTGGCCATCGCGGTGGTGCTGGCCGGCATCCTGGCCTTTGTGCGCCTGCCGGTGGCACCGCTGCCGCAGGTGGATTACCCGGCCATCCAGGTCAGCGCCAGCCTGCCCGGCGCCAGCCCCGAATCGATGGCCGCCACCGTGGCCACGCCGCTGGAACGCGCCCTGGGCACGATCCCCGGGGTGACCCGGCTGACCTCCTCGTCCAACCAGGGCAATGCCCGCATCGACCTGCAGTTCTCGCTGGAGCGCAATGTCGATGAGGCCGCGCGCGAGGTGCAGGCGGCCATCAATGCCGCCCGCGCGCAGCTGCCAGCGGGCATGCCGGGCATGCCGCAGTACCGCAAGATCAATCCCTCGCAGGCACCGGTGCTGATCCTGGCGTTGAGCTCGGCCAGCCACAGCCCGGGTGAAATCTACGATGTCGCCTCCACGGTGATCGCGCAGAAGATCGCCCAGGTGCCGGGCGTGGGCCAGGTCGAGGCCGGTGGCAGCTCGCTGCCGGCGGTGCGCGTCTCGCTCAACCCCACCGCACTGAACCAGTACGGCATCGCCCTGGACGATGTGGCCGGCTCGATCCGCAATGCCAATGCGCTGCGCCCGCTCGGCCAGGTGGCCGCCGGCGAGCAGCAGTGGCAGGTGGAGGCCAGCCTGCAGCTGCGCCATGCCGCGCAGTACCAGGACCTGGTGGTGGCCATGCGCGATGGCCGCCCGGTACACCTGCGCGATGTGGCCCAGGTCAGCGACGGCACCGAAAACCGCTACGCCGCCGGCTTCCACAACAACAACGATGCGGTACTGCTGGTGGTCAGCCGGCAGCCCAGCGCCAACATCATTGCCACCGTGGATGCGATCCACGCGCAGATGGACACCCTGACCGCGCTGCTGCCCGACGGCATGCAGATGAGCGTGGTGATGGACCGCTCGCCGGTGATCCGCGCCACCCTGCGCGAGGCCGAGCTGACTCTGGTGCTGGCCGTGGCCCTGGTGGTGCTGGTGGTGCTGGCCTTCCTCGGCCACTGGCGCGCCGCACTGATCCCGACCCTGGCCATTCCGGTGTCGTTGTTCGGTGCGCTGTTCCTGATCTGGCTGTGGGGCTTCTCGCTCAACACCTTCTCGCTGATGGCCCTGATCGTGGCCGCGGTGCTGGTGGTGGATGACGCGATCGTGGTGCTGGAGAACATCGCCCGCCATATCGACGAGGGGCTCTCGCCACTCAAGGCGGCGATCACCGGGGCACGCGAGGTCGGCGCCACCCTGCTGTCGATGAACCTGGCCCTGGCGGTGGTGTTCATCTCCATCCTGTTCATGGATGACTTCGTCAAACGCCTGTTCGGCGAGTTCTCGCTGACCCTGGTGGCGGCGATGTTCGTCTCCCTGCTGGTCTCCATCAGCCTGACCCCGGCCCTGTGCGCGCGCCTGCTGCGTGCGCACGACCCGCAGCGGGTGGAAGGCCCGTGGCAGCGTCTGGGCAGCCTGGTCTTCGAGGGCCTGCGCGCGGCCTACCTGCGCAGCCTGGGCGCCTGCCTGCGCCACGTGCCGCTGATGCTGGGCGTGCTGGTGGCGGTGATCGCACTGAACGTGCTGCTGCTGGACAAGGTGCCGCGCGGCACCATCCCGCAGCAGGACAGCGGCCAGCTGCGCGGCTTCATGCGCGGCGATGACGGCCTGTCCTTCCAGGTGATGCAGCCCAAGATCGCCGCCTACCGCCAGGTGCTGATGGATGACCCGGCAGTGGCCCAGATCGGCGGTTTCATCGGCGGTGGCACCGGGGTCAACAACGGCATGGTGATGGTCCAGCTCAAGCCGCTGGACCAGCGCGATGCCAGCGCGCGCGAGGTGGTGGACCGCATCCGTGCCAGCCTGCCCAAGGTGCCCGGCGGCAACATGTGGCTGTCGGTGGACCAGGACATCCGCGTCGGCGGTGGTGGCGGCAATGACGATGGCAACTACGACCTGCAGCTGCTGGCCGCCGACATCGCGCCGCTGCGCGAATGGACCCCGCGCCTGCAGCAGGCCCTGGCCGCGCTGCCGCAGCTGGAGGACGTGGAATCCAGCGGTGACGAGGGCATGCGCCAGGTCAAGCTGGAAGTGGACCGCGAGAAAGCCAGCCAGCTCGGGGTGGACATGCGCCTGCTCTCCAGCGTGCTCAACAACTCCTTCAGCCAGCGCCAGGTGGCCACCCTGTACGACAGCCTGAACCAGTACCGGGTGGTGATGGAGCTGGACCCGCGCTACACCCAGTCGCCCACCACCCTGGAACAGGTCAACACGATTGCCGCCGATGGCAGCCGGGTGCCGCTGAGCAGCTTTGCGCACTGGGATTACGGTATGGCCCCGGACCGCATCCAGCACCGTGAGCAGTTCCTGTCCACGCGCATTTCCTTTGCCCTGGCCAGTGGGGTGACCCTGGGTGAAGCCAGTGCGGCGATCGAACGCGCCGTGGCCGAGGTGATGCTGCCCAGCAGCGTGCAGGCCAAGCTGGGCGAGGAAGCCGGCAGCGTCAATGAAATGCGCCAGCGCCAACTGTGGCTGGTGCTCGGCGCCGCCCTGGCGGTGTATCTGGTGCTGGGCGTGCTGTATGAAAGCAGCGTGCTGCCGCTGGCCATCCTGTCCACCCTGCCCTCGGCCGGTGTGGGTGCGCTGCTGGCCCTGCTGCTGTTCGGCAACGAGCTCAACCTGATCTCCCTGCTGGGGCTGTTCCTGCTGGTAGGCGTTGTAATGAAGAACACCATCTTGATGGTGGACTTTGCCATCGCCGCACAACGCGAGCAGGGCCTGGACCCGCAGGCAGCAATGCTCGAATCGGCACGCCTGCGCTTCCGTCCGATCCTGATGACCAGCGTGGCCGCCCTGCTCGGCACCCTGCCGCTGATGCTGGCCACCGGAGAAGGCTGGGAAATGCGCCAGCCGCTGGGCATTGCCATCGTCGGCGGCCTGCTGGTCAGCCAGTGGCTGACCCTGTACACCACCCCGGCGATCTACCTGGCCCTTGCCCGCCTGCGCGCCCGCTTCGTGCGCACGCCGGCAGCATCGGTGGCGCAGGACTGAGTTGCTTGCCGGCAGCGCGGAAAACAACAACGGGGCGGTGCGCTGATGCGCATCGCCCCGTTTCTCAGTGTCTGTTATTTGAAAAGTCTGGCAATGAAGCGAAACAGCTTCGCACCTTCCGATTCCCAGCCCGCAGCTCGTTTGACACGGCGCTTGGCATTCTTGGGAGCATTCAAAACGCCTGTGACCTTGTAGATACCGAGATCACGCTTCAGTTTTTTCTTCGCGGCTGTAAGCCCGAGAGCTGTTTTGAGGCTTGGCTTTCGATACCTGATACGCACTGATCACTCCCCAGAAACGTCCAATTTCTGGATTATGCAGCCTCCTGCTTGGCACGACGCGCACGCACGGCCTGGGCCAGCACCTCCAGCACGGCCACCGAATCGTCCCAGCCGATGCAGCCATCGGTGATGGACTGGCCGTAGGCCAGCGGCTGGCCTTCGACCAGATCCTGGCGCCCGGCGACCAGATGGCTTTCCACCATCACGCCGACGATGCGCTGCTCACCGCCGGCAATCTGCCCGGCGATATCGGCCACCACCGCCGGCTGGTTTTCCGGTTTCTTGCTGCTGTTGGCGTGGCTGGCATCGATCATCAGGCGCGCCGCGATACCGGCCTTGTCCAGCACCGCGCTGGTGGCCTGGACGCTGGCGGCATCGAAGTTGGGGGCCTTGCCGCCGCGCAGAATCACATGGCAATCCGGGTTGCCGGCGGTGGAGACGATGGCGGTGCCGCCCTCCTTGGTCACCGACAGGAAGTGGTGCGGGTGCGAGGCCGCGCCCACCGCATCGGCGGCGATCTTGATGTCGCCACCGGTACCGTTCTTGAAGCCCACCGGGCACGACAGCCCCGAGGCCAGCTCGCGGTGCACCTGGCTTTCGGTGGTGCGCGCACCGATCGCGCCCCAGGCGACCAGGTCGGCGATGTACTGCGGGCTGATCACATCCAGGAACTCGACCCCGGCCGGCAGGCCCATCGCGTTGATGTCACGCAGCAGGCCGCGGGCAATGCGCAGGCCCTTGTTGATGTTGAAGCTGCCGTCCAGGTCCGGGTCGTTGATCAGGCCCTTCCAGCCCACCGTGGTGCGCGGCTTTTCGAAGTACACGCGCATGATGATTTCCAGCGCATCACCGTAGGCATCGCGCAGCGGGCGCAGGCGCCGGGCGTATTCCATGGCGGCGACGGTATCGTGGATGGAGCACGGGCCGATCACCACGGCCAGGCGGTCATCGCTGCCGTGCAGGATGCGGTGCAGCGCGGTACGCGCATCGCTGACCGTCTGCGAGACCGGCTCGTCACAGGGCAGCAGGGAAATCAGGTGGGCCGGCGGGGTCAACGGTTCGAGCTTGTTGATGCGCAGGTCGTCGGTATGCGGGGGCATGCAAAACTCCAGTCAAAGCGTGTTCGTGGTGGTGTGAGGCCCCGGCAGCGGCGGCATCAAAAAGGCCGCCAGCTTTCGCTGGCGGCCTTCGGGTATGCGTCTGAGGTGTTCTTCAGGGTGAGCGCAAACCTTCCTCCGCCAGTGGCTTCGGAAACCAGTACCAAAAGTAAAAGTTGGCGTGGGCTGCGTTCATGGCCAACAGTGATACCACGGCAATTGCCCGCATGCGACTGTTTCAGATGCAACGCGTTGCCGATGCCGGCCACTGCCGACCGGCATCGTCCTGTTCATCTCAGAAACGCCAGACCAGGCCGGCACCGATCACCGGGTACAGCGACAGATCGACTTCTTCTTCCAGCGAACGCCGCTCCGCTTCCAGGTCGGCAGCCAGGCGCGGATCGGCCAGCATGCCGGTCGCGGCCAGGGCAACGCTGGTCTTGGCCGCGATCACGCCGATCTGCGCATAGCCGCCCAGGCCCTTGCGCTGCGAACGCCAGCCGATGCCCGCATACGGGGCCACGTTGTCCTTGATCACCACCTCGCCGCGCAGCTGGCCAACCTCGGCCGCAGTGTAGGTCTGCCCATTGAAGGTGTAGCTGCTGCCGGCCACCGGGGTACCGGTGACCACGGCCTGCAGGTCACCGGCGACCAGACCGGCGCTGAGGTGGAAGCTGCCGGCAAACGGGTGCCAGTTCAGTGCCAGGGTGGCGTTGTCCGAGGACAGCTCGCCGCGGTAGGCCACATCATCGGTGTCCACATCGCCATCGACGCTGAAGGTGCTCCAGCTGGCGGTGGCCGACAAACGCGGCGACAGGCGCAGGTTGCCATCCATCCCGTAGCCCAGCGTGGTCACACCAGCGCCCAGGCTGTAACGGCCATCAGCGGCCTGTGCGGTGGATACGCTGGCAACGGCCAGCAACAAGGTGGCCAGGGTCTTCAAATGCATTGCGTGGGTTCATCCGGGTCAAACGGGCCGTTTGCCCGCCCCACCGTATCGGCAGGCAGGAGCGAAGATTGACCCACAATCGCCGCTGCGGCTGGCATGCTGTGGCCGCCTCTGCTGACCGGTTTTTCCGCATGACTGCCCCTGATTCCCTGCTCATCGCCTGCGCCCACTGCCATGCACGCAACCGCGTGCCATTGACCCGGCTGGAACAGCAACCGCGCTGCGGCCGTTGCCAGCAGGCCGTGTTCAACGGCAAGCCGGTGGCACTGGATGCGGCCAGCTTCGACAACCATCTGCACAGCGACCTGCCCTTGCTGGTGGATTTCTGGGCCAGCTGGTGCGGCCCGTGCCGGCAGATGGCGCCGCAGTTTGAAGCCGCCGCGCAGCGCATGGAGCCGCAGGTGCGGTTGGCCAAGGTGGATACCGAAGCGGCGCAGGTGCTGGCCCAACGCTATGCCATCCGCTCGATTCCCACCCTGGTGCTGTTCCAGCATGGCCGCGAGATCGCCCGCCACTCCGGGGCGATGCCGCTCAGCGCGATCGTGCAGTGGACCGCGCAGTCACTGGACCAGGCCCCGCAATGATCCAGGCCTGACCTGGCCAGGGGCTGTCAGCGCGTGGCCTGCGCGCTGAGCTCCCAGCCGTCCTGGCTGGCCTGCAACTGCAGCTGGCTCACCTGTACCCCCGTCTGTTGCAGCTGCTGCAGCCAGTGCAGCAGCAACGGCGCCTCGGCGGCGCTGGCCTGCAGCTGCCATTGCCCGGCGGCATCGGCCTGCGGCACCTGCAATTGCACGCCCTGCTGCAGTGCCAGGGCGGTGGCCAGCTCGGGCAGGGTGCGCTCTCCCATCTGGCTGGCCGCCACGCGCCCGGCCACCAATGCCGGGGCATGCTCGCGCAGATGCTGGTACAGCGCGCGTGCGGCATCGGAATCGGCACGCTGGCGATCACGCCACTGCAGCGCCGGCGCCCACACCCACTGCCACAAGGCCGCCGCCAGCAAGGCCAGGCCCAGCACCAGCAGGGCCCGTTGCTCGCGTGGCTGGCGCGCCTGCCAGGCCGCCTTGATCGATGCCATTGCCTGACTCATTGCGCCGCCTCCACCTGCAGTGGCCAACCACTGGCCGATACCCCGGCACGCAGGCCGGCCTGTTCCAGCTGCGCGGCGATTTCCTGCGCATTGCCGTCAAAACCCGCTTCCGGGGTGAGCAACAACTGGCCCTGGGCGCTGTGGTATTGCAGCGTCTGCACGGGCAGGCTGAGCTGGCCATCAATGCGTTGCAGCAGCGCAATCACATCGCTGCTGGCCATCTGCGCGGCACGCAGGCTGTCGAACTGCTGGCGCAGATCCACCACCCGCTGCTCACCAAACACGCTTTCAAACAGGGCCAGGTTGGCCTGCTCGTACATCTGTGCCTGCTTGCCGTACAGCGCGCCCTGCACCAGCACGCTGCCCAGCTGCAGCAGCATGGCCGCCGCCAGTGCATAGCCCAGCGCACGCCAGCGCAGGCCGCCCCCCGGGCTGCGCAGCGCAAATGGGCCCTGGGCCAGATCAACCCGGTCAGCGCCGCCGGCCAGCAGCAAGGGCAACAACGGCTCGGTCAATGCCGGAGGCAAGGCATCGTCGGCCGGCTCCAAGGCCGGCTCCCGGGCCGGGCTGCCCAGCCACTGCACCGGCTCCACCAGCCCGGCCTGCACCTGTGGCCACTGTGCCGGGGCGAAGGCCATGCGCAGGCCCTGATCATCGGCCAGCAGGCAGCGCCCGGGCAGATGCATCCCGCGCAGACCCTGCCCCGGCAGCAGATCGGCATCGACATGGATGGCCCGGATCACCAGCCCGGCAGCCGCCAGCTGGCTGCACCAGCCGGCCAGCAGGGCGCGGTCGATGGCCGCCACCAACCAGCGGCCATCGGCCAGGGGCTGGCCGGCAGCCAGATGCACACTCTCCAGCGCCTGCCCCAGATGCGGCTCCACCGCAAAGGCCAGCGCCTGCTGCTGCAGGCCACGACGGGCACGCGGCAGACGCGGGGCATGGAAGGACACCTGCTCCTGAGCCAGCACCAGCACGGCGGGGCGGCTGCCCAGGTGGCTCAGCGCGGCGGCCAGGCTCAGGGTATGGCAGCCCCCTGCATCCAGACACTGCACCACCAGCTCATCGGGCAGCTGGGCCGGGATATCCGGGGGCAACCACAAGGCCACCGGTGACGTTTCTCGTTTCATTGGATTTCCTCGATCGCCATCACTGGCCGCAACTGCCGGCTGCTTACCCGCCAACGCCCGGCATCATGGACAACGATGCTGGACAGCTGCAGGGCGCCATCGGCCCAACGCACACGGCTGTGTATCTCGAATGCCTGCCCGGCCACCTGCAGGCCATCGGCAGCAACGCGGTAACGCGCCAGCAGCGGCTGGGCCACAAACGCATCGACACTGCGGTGTCCCCTGGCCGGCCGCGCCTGCAACAGCTGCTGGCCACCGGACGCGCCCAGGCCATCGGCCAGGCTGGCCAGCACCACGGCCGGCGCCTGGTTCACATTCAGCCCGACCGCCGCCGGCAGGGTGCTGACAAACGGCTGCAGGCGGGCATAGGCGGATGCATCGATCCCCGGCAAGGCACGCAGCTCGCTCACATCGGCCAGCGGGCCAGATGCGGGCAGACGCGGCTGCCTGGGCCCTTGCGCCGGCAGCGCAGCGGGATCGAGCCGGGCCACGATCACCCAGGCCAGCTCCGGGGCCAGGTCCAGCATTTGCAGCAGCCGCTGCAAGCGCGCCAACCCGGCCGCATCGACCTGGCCCGGAGCACTGATCAAGGCATTGAGGTTGAGCCGGGCCGACAGGTCATCGACCGCGATTTCCAGGCGCATCGGCCCCTGCACGAGCTGCCCGGACAGGCCGGCAGCCGCCGGCCCGGAAGTGGCCTGCATGGCCTGCGCCGCGAGGGCATGCAGCGCCCGCGCCTCGCCTTCCAGGGCCAATTGCCAGGCCTGGCGGTGCTCGCGCTGCTGCACCTGGGACTGGATCTGCCGCTGCTGGCTGCTGATCAGGGCCATGCACACGGCCACGGCCACGGCCAGGATCAGCAGCACCATCACCAGGGCCATGCCGCCCTGCCGCTGCCGGCTCATCGCGGCACCCCGGTGCCGCCGTCAGGCAGGCGCAACACCCGCCGCAGCACGCCATGGCGTGGGTGGCTGAACTGCACTTCCACCGCCCGTGGCAAAGGCGCCTGGCTGCCCGCCGGCCAGGCCGGCAACCAGTTGCCGCGTGCGTCCAGATAGCGCCACTGCACCTGGCTGGCGCCATCGAGCATGCGCTGCGGATACAGCACGTCCTGCTCGGCGCGGTCCAGCACCATCCACACCCCACGCTGCAGGCCATCGGCATCGGCCCACCAGCGCACCCGCTGCAGGTTCGAACGCGCTTGCTGCAAGGGGTTGTCCCAGCCGGCCCGGGTGAACTGCAGGCCATTGCCATCGGCGAGGCTGTGCAGGGCCGGCTCGGCGCTGCCATCGGCCAGCTGCAACGGGCGCACGATGGCCTGCTCCAGGTCGCTCTCCAGCAGGGCCATGGCGCGGGCAAGCTGCTGCAGCTGCTGCGCATGGGCCTGGCCTTGGCGGCGCACATCCACTGCGGTGCTGAGCAGGCGCTGGCCGGCCAGGGCCAGCAGGGCAAACATCGCCAGCGCCACCAGCAGCTCGATCAGGGTCATCCCCTGCTGTGGCTTCATGGCGCCACCACCACGCCGGAGCGGCTTTGCAGCGGCTCGGTGCTGCCGGCCAGGCCGACCTGCACGGTGACCGGATGGATGCCAGCGGCCGCATCGGCGGCCTGGCCGACCTCGCACCGCAACCACCAGTGCAGGCCACCGTAGTGCACGCTCTGGGCCTGGCCATCACTGACCGGGACCTGCCCGGCGAGCTGCATTTCGCTCAGGGTGTTGTCGGCCAGCCAGCCGGCCAGCAGCTGCTGCTCCATGCGCACCGCGTTGTGCTGGTAGCGCTGCACGCTGGCATAGACCATGGTCGCCACACTGGTGAGCACCAGCAGGGCCACCAGCACTTCGATCAAGGTGAAGCCCGCCACTGCAGGGCGGCTCACGGCGCCGGCTCCAGCAGCGGCTGGTTGAAACCATCCCCGTGCAGCAGCCAGCCCGCCTGCCCGCCATCGCGCGGACGCAGCTGCAGGCGGAACGGGGTGGTCTGGCCATCGGCGGCGACCACCAGTTGCGGTGCCGGGCCACCATCGGCAGCCTGGACTGCGGCGGCCAGCTCGGTGGCCGTGTGCAGCTGCCACTGCCAGCCATCGGGCAACAGCACCGGCTCATGTCCGGGCAGGACGTGCCAGCGTGGCGGCTGTCCGCGCAGCTGCATGACCTGGTAGCTGTCGGCCTGGATACGCAGCCCGTGCCAATGGCGCTGGCGCTGGGTCTGCTCGCCGAGCAACGGGATCAACAGGGCCAGGTCACTGGCCTGCCCCTGCGCCTGGCGGGCCTGGCCGGCACCGGCCAGGCCCACTGCGGCCAGGGCGATGGCCAGCACGGCAATCACCACCAGCAGTTCGAGCAGGGTAAATCCACGGGCGCGCGGCATGGTCAGGGCTGGCGGCTGTCCAGATCCGCATCGGTGCCCTCCCCGCCCTGGCGGCCATCGGCGCCCAGGCTGTACAGCTGGTACGGCGCTCCCGCCGCCGGGGACAGGTACAGGTAGGGCCGGCCCCACGGATCCAACGGCAGGCTGCGCAGATAGCCTTCCCGGTTCCAGTTCGGTGCACCCTGCGCCGGGCGTGTCACCAGCGCCTCCAGCCCCTGCTGGGTGTCGGGATATACATGGTTGTCCAGCCGGTACATTTCCAGCGCCGAGGCCACGGCCTTGAGGTCACCACGGGCCACGGTGACCTTGGCCTGGTCCGGGCGGCCCATCACCTGCGGCACCACCAGCGCGCCGAGGATGCCGATGATCACCACCACCACCATCACCTCGATCAGGGTGAAGCCCGTTTGTTGTCGCGTCTGCATCATTGTTGCGTTCCTCATCAAACCATCTGGTTAAGGCGGATGATCGGCAGCACCACGGCCAGCACGATCAACAGCACCAGGCTGCCCATGACCACCAGCACCAACGGCTCGAACAGGCCGACCAGCAGGCCGATGCGGCTGTTCAATGCCTGCTGTTGCTGCTGGGCACCCCGCTGCAGCATCTGCCCCAGCCGGCCACTGCTCTCGCCGGCACCGATCAGGTGCATCAGCATCGGCTGCAACGGCGCATGCGCCTGCAGCGCCACGGCCAGGCCACTGCCCTGGCGCACACGTTCGGCCGCCCTGGTCAGGCCGGCCTGCAACGAGGCGTTGCCGACCACACGGGTGGCGATGGCCAGCGCATCGACCAGGGGCACACCGCTGCTTTCCAGGATGGCCAGGGTGGCGGTGAAACGGGTGCTGTCGCCCTGGCGCAGCAGCGCACCGAGCACGGGCAGGCGCAGCAGCGCCGCATCCATCCGCAAACGCCAGTGGGGCTGGCGGCGCAGTCGGTACAGGGCATAGCCCAGGCCTGCCACGGCCAGCAGCAGCCAGATCCAGCCGGCCTGCAGGGCGGCACTGGCACCGAGCAGGATCCGGGTCGGCAGCGGCAGAGCCTGGCCACTGCTGGTGAATACACCGATCACGCTGGGCACCACATGCCCGAGCAAAAATGCCACCACCGCCAGCGACACCAGCACCAGGATGGCCGGGTAGACCATGGCCACCTGCAGACGCTGGCGCGCCTGTTCGGCCTGCTCCACATGATCGGCCAGCTGTTCCAGCACACGCCCCAGCTGGCCGCGTTCGCCAGCGGCCACGGTGTGCCGGTACATGGCAGGAAACGAATGGGGGTAACGCGCCAGGGCCGCGGCCAGGCCCTGGCCCTGCAGCACCGCCTCGCGCACGCCCAGCAGCAGGCTGCGCACACGTTCGCGCCGGCTCTGCTGGGCCACCACCTGCAAGGCCTGCTCCACCGGCACCGCGGCCTGGATCAAGGTTGCCAGCTCACGCGTGAGCAGGCACAGCTCGGCACTGGAAATACGCTGCCAGCGCCGGCCCTGCGCATCGGCCTGGACGGCTTCGAGTTGCAACGGCGACAGCCCGCGCTCGCGCAGCTGCTGGCGCGCACTGCGCGCACTGTCGGCCTGGATCACCCCGTTGGCACTGCGGCCATCGGCGGCCAGTGCGCGGTAACGCCAGGCGCTCATGCCTCGGCCACCACCCGCATCACTTCCTCCAACGTGGTGACCCCGGCCAGGACCTTGGCATGGCCGTCGGCCAGCAGGCTGCCGCGTTGCCGCCGCGCATGCGCGGTGAGCTCGGTTTCGCTGGCGCCGGCCTGGACCATCGACGCCAGCGAGGGGTCAAACACGACCAGTTCGTACAGGCCAACCCGGCCGCGATAGCCCTGCATCTGGCACTGCGCGCAACCGCGCGGGCGCATCAGCTGCGGGCGCTGCAGCGGATCGATCTGCAACTGCCGGCATTCGGCCGCGCTGGCCGGGCTGGGCTGGCAGCAATGCGGGCATAGCCGGCGCACCAGCCGCTGGGCCATCATCCCCAGCAACGAGGAGGACAGCAGGTAGGGCTCCACCCCCATGTCCAGCAAACGGGTGATCGCACCGACCGCGCTGTTGGTATGCAGGGTGGACAGCACCAGGTGGCCGGTCAGCGAGGCCTGCACCGCGATCTGCGCGGTTTCCCGGTCACGGATCTCGCCCACCATCACCACGTCCGGGTCCTGGCGCAGGATCGCGCGCAGGCCGCGGGCAAAGGTCATGTCGATGCGCGGGTTGACCGGGGTCTGGCCGATGCCGTCCAGGTGGTATTCCACCGGGTCCTCGACGGTGAGGATGTTGCGGGTGCGGTGGTCGATCTGGCCCAGGCTGGCATACAGCGTGGTCGACTTGCCCGAACCGGTCGGCCCGGTGACCAGGACGATGCCATGCGGCCGCTGCAGCATCTGCTGCCACTGTTGCTGGTCTTCCAGCACCATGCCCAGTGCCGGCAGCGAGAAACGCCCGGCCTGCTTGTCCAGCAGGCGCAGCACCACCCGCTCGCCATTGGCCGCCGGCAGGGTGGACACGCGCACATCGACCTCGCGGTTGCCCAGGCGCACGGCCAGGCGGCCATCCTGGGGCAGGCGTTTTTCGGCGATGTCCAGGCGCGCCATGACCTTGATGCGCGACACCAGCAGGGCCGCCAGCTCGCGCCGGGGCTGGATCACATCACGCAGGATGCCGTCCACGCGAAAGCGCACCACCAGGCGCTTTTCATAGGTTTCGATGTGGATGTCCGAGGCCTGTTCGGCCACCGCTTCGCCCAGCAGAGCGTTGAGCAGGCGCACGATCGGCGCGTCATCCTGCTGCGCCAGCAGATCCTCGGCCTGTTCCAGGCCTTCGACCAGACTGGCCAGGTCCAGCTCCTGGTCCAGGCCATCGACCATGCCCATGGCACTGGCGCTGTCCTGGCGATAGGCCTGCTGCAACAGCTGCTCGAACTGCTCGTCGGCCACGCAATCCCATTGCAGTTCTCGGCCGGCAATGCGCCTGGCCTCGGCACGCGCAGCCAGGCTGGCGTCGGCACGGTGATGCAATACCAGTCCATCGGCGCCAAGCAGCACACCCTGGTCGCGCGCAAAGCCCATCGGCAGGCACGGCGCTGCCGCCAGACTCGGCAAAACGCCGGCGGAAAATGGTTTGGTCATACATCCCCCTGTGGTGGCCGGCACTGGTGCAGCCACCCAAAAACAGCGGGCAAACATGCCACGCACTACGCAAAAATGCGCGCTGCCATCGACCATTTGGCGATTCGGGTCACACTTCCAGATCACTTTCGGTGCCCCGTAAGAGAAGCAACGCTAAAGTGCCAGCGCGGTTACCAGCGACGCTGGCAACTGCACAACAGGGGACATTGCTGGCTTTGCCCACAGTACGTCGGTCGTGCTTCCTGTTGCTGTGTCGTCAACAGGAGCTGTAGCGATCCATGTGCCATCCCCCACGCCTCCCCTTCCCGTCATCCGGCCGTGTCAGGTCGCAACGATGAAGGCCGTGCTGCGCCGTTGGTCGCCTCGTCTTGCCGGCTGCCTGCTGGCCCTGAGCCTGCTGCTGCCGGCCCCTGCCATGGCCGAAGCAGCCGGACAATGGACGATCAACATGAAGGACACCGACATCCGCGATTTCATCGGTGCGGTGTCCAGCATCACCGGTGACACCCTGGTGGTCGATCCGCGTGTCAGCGGCCAGGTCAGCGTGATGGCCAGCGAGCCGATGTCGCTGCCGGAAGTGCGCCGCCTGTTCCTGTCGGTGATGACGGTCAACGGTTTTGCGGTGATCGAGGATGACCAGCAGACCCGCATCGTGCCCAATGACGAAGCCCATGGCTGGGCCGGCAACCGGGGCACGGGCAATGACGCCATCGAAACCCGGGTCCTGCCGGTACAGCATGGCGTGGCCAGCGAGCTGCTGCCGATGCTGCGCCCGCTGTTGCCGGGCAATGCCCACCTGGCCGCGGTGCCCACCTCAAACTCGCTGATCATCAGCGATCGCCGCGGCAACATCGCCCGCATCCAGGCCCTGCTGCGCCAGCTCGATGCGCCGCAGCTGCATGAGCACAGCGCCTACGACGCAGTCCATGCCAGTGCCGAATCACTGCAGCGCATGCTCAGTGCCACCCTCGGGGCCAGCGCCGCCAACGGTGGCACCCGGGTACTGGCCGATCCACGCCTGAACCGCCTGCTGGTATTCGGCCCGGTGCAGGCACGCGAACGCCTGATCGCCCTGGCCCGCTCGCTGGATGCCGATGCGCCGCAGTCCTCCACCACCCAGGTGATGCGCCTGCGCCACGGCGATGCCAAGCAGATTGCGCAGACCGTGGATGCCATTGCCGGCTCGATCAACGCCGATCCGCAGCAGGGCGAAAGCAAGGCCAGCAGCCTGGTGCGCGCCGATGAGAGCATCAATGCGGTGGTCATCCACGCCCGTCCGGACATGCTGCGGGTGCTGCGCGATGTGGTGAACCAGCTGGACATCCCGCGTTCGCAGGTGCTGGTGGAGGCGGCCATCGTGGAAATTTCCGGTGACATCGAAGATGCGCTCGGCGTGCAATGGGCGATGGACGGCGGCTCGGGCAGCGCCGGCGTCGGTGGCATCAACTACAACGATACCGGCCTGTCGATCGGCACCCTGATCGGCACCCTGGCCAGCGGCGCGATGCCGGCCAGCCTGCCCTCCGGGGCCCTGCTGGGCATCGGCAACAGCAACTTTGCTGCCCTGGTCACCGCGCTGTCGTCCAGCAGCAAGAGCAACCTGCTCTCCACCCCGACCCTGCTCACCCTGGACCACCAGCCGGCCGAAATCCTGGTCGGCCAGAACGTGCCGTTCCAGACCGGCTCGTATACCACCAGTGCCGACGGCACCAGCAACCCGTTCACCACGATCCAGCGCCAGGACGTCGGCGTGACCCTGAAGGTCACCCCGCACATCAACGATGGTGGCAGCCTGCGCCTGGAAATCGAGCAGGAAATCTCCTCGCTGGTGCCCTCGCCCAGTGGCATCCAGGTCGCCGACGTGATCACCAACAAGCGCTCGATCAAGAGCACCATCCTGGCCATGGACGGGCAGGTGATCGTGCTCGGTGGCCTGATCCAGGATGACAGCAGCGACCAGCATTCCAAGGTGCCCCTGCTGGGCGACATCCCCGGCCTGGGCCGGCTTTTCAGCTCGACCAGCAAGAACCGGGTCAAACGCAACCTGATGGTCTTCCTGCGCCCCACTGTCATCACCGACATGAGCGAGGCCGGAGCCATCAGCGAACACAAGTACATGGACCTGCGTCAGCAGGCGCCGCCTCCCAGGCGCGGGCAGACACCACTGCCGGCCCACAGCCAGCAACTGTTTCCGGACCTCCGCCCCACTCCGCTGAACTGACCGCACACCAGTCAGCGCCATCCCAGGGCCCGCCACCGCACCGCGCTCGCTCGACGCGGTGCCTGGCAGGCCTGTGCACACCATTCCAGGGGGAATACCACCATGCAACCGATACCCACCCGTCACCTGCTCGGCCTGGCCCTGTCCAGCCTGCTGCTCAGCGGCTGTGACCCCAGCTACCGCCTGCCGACCCTGATCGAGGAGCCGGACACCAGCTTGCCGGAGCCCTCCACACCGGCTCCAGCTCCAGCTCCAGCTCCAGCTCCAGCTCCTGCTCCTGCTCCGGCTCCTGCTCCGGCTCCGGCTCCGGCTCCTGCTCCGGCTCCTGCTCCGGCTCCGGCTCCGGCTCCGGCACCGGCTCCGGCTCCGGCTCCGGCTCCGGCTCCAGCACCGGCTCCGGCTCCGGCTCCAGCTCCGGCTCCTGCACCCGCTCCGCCCCCGTTCCCCGAGCCGACCTCGGCACGCTGGGACGAGCTGGATGTGGGTGGTTTCTATGATGTGGATGCCAGCGGCAAGACCCGCACCGTGCGCAACGACCTGGCCGGCAACCTGCCGGCCATGATCCAGTTCGCGCAGAGCCACACGGTGGATCCGAAGGGCAACGAGGCAAAGAACATGCCGCGCCTGACCTCCGAACGCGCGGCCCTGCTGCTGGTTACCCCGGACCCGTCGCTGGGCACGATCGACAGCATGCGCGTGGTGGTCAGCGTCAACGGCCAGACCAAGGGCACCCTGGCCCTGCTGCACCCCAACCAGATGTACCGCTCGGACAACACCGGCGGCAACACCCGTCAGGACTACAACTACTCACGCCGTGCCTTCAGCGTGCACCTGCCGTGGGATTGGGTGGTGCCCGGTCTGAGCCTGGCCATCAGTGATGACCAGGGCCGCAGTGGCAGCCTGGCCGCCGCGGACATCGACTTTGCCGCCCCGGCCGAGCTGGTGGTGCAGAGCATCCGCATCGGCATGCTCACCACCCCCAATGGCCAGAACAATGACCACTGGTTCCTGGCCCAGCCCGAGCAGGCCGCCGCCGATTACTTCCAGACCATTCCGGCCGCCCAGCTGACCGTGGGCTACTACGAGCCGCTGCAGCTGGACCGGGTCATGGTTGGCAGTGGCGTGATCTATGACATCAACTCGCCCGATCCGGCCCTGCACGCCAGTGCCACCAACGGCGATGTGTACTCCGGTGACATGCGCGAGGATGTGGGCAAGTCCTCGGTCAGTGTGGGCACCAACCTGGCCAACTTCGGCCTCAGCTCCTCGAGCATGAAGTCGCAGAACCAGCCGCAGCTGTTCCAGCATGTGCTGGCCCACCACAACGTCGGCATGTATGCCAACGGGCGCCAGAGCCACGGCCTGAGCGGTGGCAACGGCATGCTCACCCTGTACAGCTCGCGCGGCAACGAATTCAGCCACGAAATCGGCCACCACTATGGTCTGGGCCATTATCCGGGCCAGAACGGCAACAACTATTTCTGGTCCGGCCACCACCATGACAGCGGCTGGGGCTACATCGCCTACCGCAAGCGCATGCGCGCCAACCTGCACTGGAACCGCGGCAAGAATGACGGCATGGGCGGCATGCCGGTGTTCGAGGACCTGTACAGCTTCGGCACCGATGCGATGAGCGGCGGCCACTACGCCACCTCGCTGTCCAACTACACCCATTACACCGGTTACAGCACCAAGGTCCGCATCCAGCCATCACTGGACCGGGTGGTGCCGGACCCGGACTCGGCCACCGGCTGGTCACGCTGGAATGCCACCACCCGGCGCATGGAAGAGGCCGGCCCGGCCACCGGCACCAGCAACGTCATCCACATGAACCTGCCCACCAACCACTACCAGCGTCCGCGTCTGTTCGGCGTTCCGGTGTTCACCCTGATCGGCGGTTATGACCCCAATGCGGGCACGGCCGTGCTGTATCCGCCGATGCGCGGCAACTGGGGCAATGTGTATGACCTGCCGACACCGGCAGCCAACGCCAGCGCACGCCAGTGCTGGGTGCAGGTGCAGTTTGCCAATGGCAGCAGCCGCCAGATCGAACTGGCCGGCAACCGCATGCAGAGCGGCTCGGTCAACAAACTGCACATCAACCTGGCCCAGGCCGACAAGCCGACCCAGGCCAGCCTGAGCTGCCGCGAACCGGGCGCCCAGGCCACGGTGCTCGATACGGTGAGCTTCCCGCAGAATCTGGCGGCCATGCCGGCACCGGTGGTGGTCGGCCGTGAAGCCGGCTATGCCGCCCTGCGCCGGGTCGAGCTGCCGCAGCTGGAGGCCGCGCTCACCGCCAAGGCCGACAGCAAGCTGATCGAGCTCAGTGCCAATGCCAAACTGCTGCATGCCAGCTGGGGCGATGATCCCTCGGGCCTGAGCAGCACCGCGCGCCAGGTCCTGCAGCGTTACAACACCCAGGAAAGCAATGCGCTGCGCCTGAACCGTTGGATGACCCGTTACCGCAGTGACCTGGAAGCCACCGACAACAACGCCGCGGTGGAGGCACTGAAGAGCCTGCTCAGCACCCTGGGCATGAACCAGACCCCGTTGCTGCCGCCGGCACAGCTGCTGCGCCTGCCGGCCGGGCACTGCCTGAAGGTGGAGCTGGTCAATGGCAAGCCGTCGCCGTATGTGTCCGGCACCTCGGCCTGCACCGGTGGCCAGAACGAACAATGGCTGGCCGATGGTCGCGGCAGCATCCGCAGTGCCGCCTATCCGACTTACTGCCTGACCGGCAGCGGTGGCAATTCGGCCGGGGTGCAGATGAGCCTGTGTGATCGTGGCAACGCCGGCCAGGAGTTTGACCTGTCCGCGCTGCCGGCGATCAAACGCGCGGGCCGCTGTCTGGACATGAGCGGTGGTTTTTTGACCAACAATCGCCAGGCGATCATCACCTACAACTGCAGCGGCGGTACCAATCAGCGCTGGACCGGGCTGCAGGCCAATGAGAACCTGCTGCTGACCTTGCTCAACAACCGCAACCTGACCACCCTGATGCAACTGGATCTGGATTGATCCCTGCCGGCCCGGAGCCGTACAGGCTCCGGGCCACACCGACCATGACCACCCTCTTACATTCCCTGCCTGTCCTGTTGCTGATCACCGCGATTACCGCCGCCGACGCTCAAGCGGGGAGCACCCCGGCCCTGCTGCCGGCCGGATTGGCACCGGCCGGCCTGCGTCTGCAGGCTACTTTTGCCGCGGCCCGGCCCGATCAGGGCATGGCCGTGTTCGGCCAGAATGGACAGACCAGCCTGCGCCGGGCCGGCAGTGACCTGGGCAATGGGCTGCAATTGCTGCGTATCCTCACCGACCGCGTCGTGCTCTCCCACGGCAGCCGCGAGTACTACCTGCCACTGCGCCCGGCTGCGAGCGATGAACGTCGACCTTCAGCCATGCCGGTCAAGCGGCAGGCCACTGCGACCGGCCATGACCTGCGCCCGGCCAGCCACACCGTGGGTATCCGCTCCGGAGGACCGGCACTGCAGGCCGGCAATCTGGACGACGTCCGCCAACAATGCCATTCCAGCGCCATGAGCCAGCTCAGTGCCGCACAACAGCAGGAAATCCAGGCGTTGGGCCTGTGTCCATGACCACGTCGATGATCACGTCCATGACCCGTCTCCCGCCTTGGCTGCCACGCCTGCTGGCCGTGGCCATTGTTGCCGGCAGCCTGGCCAGCATCGGCTGGCAGGCCTGGCAGTTGCGCCAGGACTTCCGCCTGCCGGCCATTGGCAAGTTGCAGGCACCGGCTGCGCCGGCCGCACCGGGCAGCCTGGCCAACCTGTTCACCCCACGCCAAGCCAGCGCCCCGCCCGGCAGCACGTCCATCGAAGGCCTGCAGCTGCAGGCCAGCCTGGTGGCCGATGTGGCCAGCCAGTCACGCGCCCTGATCCTGGTCCCGGGCAGCGGCACCCTCAACCTGCAGGTCGGTGACATGCTCCACGATGACCTGGTCGTTGAAAGCGTGCGTGCCGACCATGTCACCCTGCGCCAGGGCGACAGCCTGCATATGCTCATGCTCGACACTCCAGGCCTGGACAATGCCACGGCAGACGACCCTCTGCCCTGAGGCCTGCGGCGGACAACCCACTCCATGCCGCATCACGGCAGACGCAGACAAAGAAAAACCCCGCTCGACGAGCGGGGTTTTTCGTTACAGCAGTCAGCGCGGGGCTGGCAACGGCGGACTTAGAAGTCCATGCCGCCCATGCCGCCCATGCCGCCCATGCCACCTGCACCGCCCATGGCAGCGCCGTCGTCCTTCTTCGGAGCGTCGGCAACCATGGCTTCGGTGGTGATCATCAGGCCGGCAATCGAAGCGGCGTTCTGCAGGGCCGAACGGGTCACCTTGGTCGGATCCAGGATGCCGAACTCCAGCATGTCGCCGAACTCACCGGAAGCGGCGTTGTAGCCGTAGGCACCGGTGCCTTCCTTGACCTTGTTGACGATGACCGACGGCTCGTCGCCGGCGTTGGCCACGATTTCGCGCAGCGGGGCTTCCATGGCGCGCAGGGCGATCTGGATACCGTGATTCTGGTCTTCGTTGTCACCCTTCAGGCCGGACAGGGCAGCAACAGCACGCACCAGGGCCACACCGCCGCCCGGGACCACGCCTTCTTCAACGGCTGCACGGGTAGCGTGCAGGGCGTCGTCAACGCGGTCCTTCTTTTCCTTCATTTCGATTTCGGTCGAGGCACCGACCTTGATCACAGCAACGCCACCGGCCAGCTTGGCCACGCGCTCCTGCAGCTTCTCGCGGTCGTAGTCCGAAGAGGTCTCTTCGATCTGGGCCTTGATTTGCTTGACGCGGGCTTCGATGCCAGCGGCATCCCCGGCGCCGTCGATGATGGTGGTGTTGTCCTTGGAAACCTGCACCTTCTTGGCGCGGCCCAGGTCCTTGATGGTGGCCTTTTCCAGCGACAGGCCGACTTCTTCGGAGATCACGGTGCCACCGGTCAGGATGGCCATGTCTTCCAGCATCGCCTTGCGACGGTCGCCGAAGCCCGGGGCCTTGACGGCCACGACCTTGACGATGCCACGGATGGTGTTGACCACCAGGGTGGCCAGGGCTTCGCCCTCGATGTCTTCAGCGATGATCAGCAGCGGCTTGCCAGCCTTGGCCACGCCTTCCAGCACCGGCAGCAGGTCACGGACGTTGGAGATCTTCTTGTCGTGCAGCAGGATGAACGGGTCATCCAGGTCAGCGGTCTGCGACTGCTGGTTGTTGACGAAGTACGGCGACAGGTAGCCGCGGTCGAACTGCATGCCTTCGACAACGTCCAGCTCGTTTTCCAGACCCGAGCCTTCTTCAACCGTGATCACGCCTTCCTGGCCGACCTTCTTCATCGCTTCGGCAATGATGTTGCCGATCGATGCGTCCGAGTTGGCCGAGATGGTACCGACCTGGGCAATGGCCTTCTCGTCGGAGGTCGGCTTGGAGATGGACTTCAGCTCGGCGACGGCAGCGGTCACGGCCTTGTCGATACCGCGCTTGAGGTCCATCGGGTTCATGCCGGCGGCAACCGCCTTGGCACCTTCGCGGATCAGGGCCTGGGCCAGCACGGTGGCGGTGGTGGTGCCGTCACCGGCGATGTCGTTGGTCTTGGAAGCGACTTCCTTGACCATCTGCGCGCCCATGTTCTCGAAGGCATCGGCCAGTTCGATTTCCTTGGCGACGGAGACGCCGTCCTTGGTGATGGTCGGAGCGCCGAAGCTCTTCTGCAGAACGACGTTGCGGCCCTTCGGGCCCAGGGTTGCCTTGACGGCATTGGCGAGAACGTTCACACCACGCACCATCTTGGTACGGGCGTCTTCACCGAAACGGATGTCCTTGGCTGCCATGTGCATTTACCTCAAAAAAATTCGGAAAAATCAGGAAGTAGCGGCGAAACGCTCGACTCAGCCGATGACGGCGAGGATGTCGTCTTCGCGCAGGACCTTGTACTCGACGCCTTCGGCCTTGTAGGTCGAACCGGCGTACTGGCCGTAGATGACCTTGTCACCCACTTGAAGCGACGGCGCGCGCACGCTGCCGTTGTCCAGCGGCTTGCCCGGGCCCACGGCCACGACTTCGCCCTTGGTGGACTTTTCCTTGGCCGAATCCGGAATCAAGATGCCGCCAGCGGAGATTTCGTCTGCTTCGATCGGCTTGACTACAACGCGGTCGTGAAGCGGCTTGATGCTCATGAAAGACCTCTTAAGTATTTGACTGGTCAAAAATTTTGGCACTTGCCCCAACCGTTTGCGGGGGCGGCGGCAAGCGCGGGATAAAGCCCGGCAACCCGGGATGCCAAGGAAGATGGAGCCCGCTGGCGCGCTTTCAAGGGCCACATGCAAACTTTTTTGTGCCTGCGCCATCACCCTGGCAAGCGGCCAGCGGTCACAGTTCGCGCATCTGCCCGTACAACCGTCATCAAGCCCGGCCTACCCTCGCGTGCCGGAATTACCGGTTCATTCATATTCGGGTATCCCCATGACGATGCGCTTCCGCCTGCGGCCACTGGCCCTTGCCCTGCTCACCGCAACACTGACCGCGCCTGCGATGGCCTCGGTGTTCATCAATGAACTGCATTACGACAACAGCAACAACGACATCGACGAAGGCATCGAGGTCGTCGCCACTGCCGGCGAGAACCTGGCCACCTATTCCATCGTGCTCTACAACGGCGCCACCGCCAGCGCCGGCACCACCTATTCCACCCGCCAGTTGCCGGCCGGCAGCGCTGCCAGTTGTGGCGGCACGGTGTCCATGGCCAGCCTGCGCTCCAACAACTTGATCCAGAACGGTGGCAATGACGGCATCGCCCTGGTCGACGGCAACGGCCAGGTGGTGCAGTTCCTCAGCTACGAGGGCAGCCTGACCGCCAGCAACGGCCCGGCCGCCGGCATGACCAGCACCGCCATCCCGGTGTCGGAAACCAATTCCACTGCGGCCGGCACCTCGCTGCAGCTGGCCGGCACGGGCAGCAGCTACGGCGACTTCAGCTGGCGCAGCAGCGCCACCGCCACCTTCGGCAGCTGCAACAACGCCCAGACCTTCAGCGGCACCAGCACCGGCACCGGGCCGCGTCCGAGCGTGAGCAACACCACCCCGGTCAACGGCGCCACCGGCGTGCCGATGGCCGCCGACCTGCTGGTCAACTTCTCCGAGGCCGTCACCGCCGCCAGCGGTGCCTTCACCCTGCGCTGCGGCACCACCAACATTGCCCTGAGCCACCCGGCCAGCGGCACCAGCTTCGCCCTGACCCCGGCCAGCGTGCTCGCCCCCGGTGCCAGCTGCCAGCTCGGCGTGGTGGCCAGCAAGCTCACCGACAGCGACGGCCTGACCCCGGCAGCCAACACCACGGTCAACTTCACCGTGGCCGCCGGCAGCACCCCGGGCGTGCCGGGCAGCGGCTACTGGTCGCGGGTCAACACCTCCAGCGCCTCGCAGCTGCGCTGCTCGATCCACCACACCATCAAGGGGCACACCTCCTACCCCTACAGCGGTGGCACCACCAACACCTGGACCATCCTGGAGATTGCCGACGAGAACCCGGCCAATCCGGGCCAGATCCTGGACATCTACCGCAACCGCGCCTACAGCAAGGTGTCCGCGCGCGCCGGTACCGGCTCGGGGCTGACCTACAACCGCGAGCACACCTGGCCCAAGTCGCTGGGCTTCTCCTCCACCACCGGTGACAAGGGCCTGCCCAACGCCCCGCACACCGACGCGCACATGCTTTACCTGTCCGACACCAACTTCAATTCCAGCCGCGGCAACAAGCCGCTGGCCAACTGCACCAGCGGCTGCACCGCGCTGGCCACCGAGGCCAACAACGGCGACGGCGGCACCAGCGCACGCGGTGACCGCAACTGGTTCATCGGCCCGGACGGCAATGGCGGCAGCTTCGAGGTGTGGGACGGGCGCAAGGGCGACATCGCCCGTGCGGTGCTCTACATGGCCATCCGCTATGAAGGCGGCAAGCACCCGGTGACCCAGCAGACCGAGCCGGACCTGGAACTGACCGACGACCGTTCCAAGATCGTCATCACCTCGTCCTCGCCGGCCTACATGGGTCTGCTCTCCACCCTGCTGGCCTGGCACCAGCTCGACCCGCCGGATGCGGCCGAGCGCGCGCGCAATGACGTGGTGCAGAGCTTCCAGGGCAACCGCAACCCGTTCATCGACAACCCGCAGTGGGCCACCGCCGCCCTGTTCAACTCGGCCAAGCCGGCCACCTGCCAGCTGGCCAACTGATGTCCCCCGTCCGGGCGGCCTGCGCGGCCGCCCGGCAGCGCACGGCGCGGGCCCCTATACTGGCCCGCGCCATGTCCGATTCCACCGTCTGCCTGCTGCTCACCACCTGCCCGGATGCCGCCACTGCGCAAGCGCTGGCCGATGGGCTGGTCAGCGCGCGCCTGGCGGCCTGCGTCAGCCAGCTGCCCGGGATGATCTCCACCTACCGCTGGCAGGGACAGATCCAGCGCGAAAGCGAGATCCAGCTGATCATCAAGACCAGCAACGCCCGCCGCGCCCAGGCCATGGACCATATCCAGACCCACCACCCCTACGATGTCCCGGAGATCCTGGCCCTGCCGGTCAGTGACGGGCTGCCGGCCTATCTGGCCTGGGTGGCACACAACTCCGCCGAGGATTGCTGACCGATGTCTTTGCTGTTGCGCCTGTGCGCATTGATCACCCTGGCCGGTACTGCCTTCAGCGCCAGCGCAGCCGATGAGAAGGACCTGCTGCCGGTCGATGAGGCCTTCGTGCTGGAAGCCAGCGCCGCCAGCCGCGAGCGCATCGACCTGCAATGGCAGATTGCCGATGGCTATTACCTCTATCGCCACCGCACCCGCGTGGTTGCCGCTAGCGGTTTTGCCGCCGGCGACCTGCAGCTGCCGGCCGGCAAGGCCCACACCGATGAGTTCTTCGGCCCGGTGGAGACCTACCGCAAGCAGCTCAGCGCACACCTGCCCGGCCAGGCCAGCGAAGGCAGCCAGCGGGTCAGCCTGGAAGTGCATTACCAGGGCTGCGCGGACATCGGCATCTGCTATCCGCCGCAAAAGCGCACGCTCAATGTCAGCCTGCCGGCCGCCACCGCGGCTACCGTGGGCAGCAGGCCGCTTGCCGGCCTGCTCAACAACCTGCCCGGCCTGGGTGGCAACAATCCCGGCCCGGGCACCGGCCTGCGCCTGCCCGGCAGTGACGCCGGCCCCGGCCTGCCGCTGCCGGCCGAACAGGCCTACCGCCTGGAGGCCGTGGCCGATGGCGGCAACACCCTGCTGCTGCGCTTCACCCCGGCCGCCGGCTATTACCTGTACCGCGACCGCAGCGCCTTCACCATCGAGGGTCTGGACGGGGTCCGCGCCGGCACCCCGAACTGGCCGGCCGGCAAGCAGCACCACGACGAATATTTCGGCCACACGGTGGTCTATTTCGACCCGATCGAGCTGAAGCTGCCGCTGCGCCGGCTGGCCGAAGGCGGCGGCAGTGCGACCTTGGTGGCGACCTTCCAGGGCTGCCAGGACCAGGGCATCTGCTATCCGCCGATGACCCGCCGCATCCGCGTGGACATCCCGCGTGGCCGCATCGACCCCGGCCCGGCCACCCCGGCGACGGCCACCGCCGCCAACGGCACCGCCAAGCCGGCCCTGCCGCCGGCCACCGTGGTCAGCCCGCAGCAGGAGCCGGCCGCCCATCTGGACAACCCGGCCACGGCCAACCTACCGGCCCCGCCGGGCAGCCTGATGGTGCGTCCGCGCGCCACCACCCAGGTGCCGGCCAGTGTCGATGCCAGTGCCGACAACGCCCTGCGCTCCACCCCGCCGCCGGCCGCGCCGGCCGACAACAGCAACCGCCTGTGGCTGGCCCTGCTGCTGGCCCTGGCCGGCGGCCTGCTCCTGAACCTGATGCCGTGCGTGCTGCCGGTGCTCTCGCTCAAGGCCCTGGGCCTGGCCCAGAGCGGTGCCAGCCGTGACCACGCCCGTGGCCATGCGCTGTGGTACACCGCCGGCGTGCTGACCGCCTTCACCGCCATTGGCGGCCTGGTCATCGCCCTGCGTGCGGCCGGCCAGGCTGCCGGCTGGGGCTTCCAACTGCAGCAGCCGCTGTTTGTGGCGGTGCTGGTCTATCTGATGTTTGCGATGGGCCTGAGCCTGTCGGGCGTGTTCAACATCGGCCGCGGCGGGGTCGGCCCGTTCAGCCGCCTGCTCGGCCAGCGCAGCGGCCCGGCCGGCGATTTCCTCACCGGGGTGCTGGCCTGCGTGATGGCCAGCCCCTGCATTGCCCCGTTCATGGGTGGCGCCCTGGCCTATGCCTTCACCGCCCCGCCGCTGCTGGCCCTGCTGGTGTTTGCCATGCTCGGCCTCGGCCTGGCCCTGCCGTTCCTGCTGATCGGCTTCATCCCGGCCCTGGCCGACCGTCTGCCGCGTCCGGGCGCGTGGATGGAAACCTTCAAGCAGCTGATGGCCTTCCCGATGTACCTCACCGCCGTCTGGCTGCTGTGGGTGCTGGGCAAGCAGCGCGGCGTGGATGGCATTGCCCTGCTGCTGGCCGGCCTGACCGTGCTCGCCCTGGCCCTGTGGTGGGCCGAGCGCAGCCTGTGGCGCGAACGCCGCACCATGGCCAGCATCGCCCTGCTGCTGGCCGCCTGCGCCCTGTTGCCGATCGGCCTGGTGGCGCGCCTGCCGGCACCGGCCACGGTGGCCAGCAGTGGCAGCGGCCATGTCGCCTACGACGCCAACCTGCTGGACCGCCTGCGTGCCGACAACCGCGTGGTGTTCGTCAACATGACCGCCGACTGGTGCGTGACCTGCAAGGCCAATGAGCGCAACGTCATCGAACGTGCCGCCTTCAGCGACATCCTGCGGCGTACCGATGCGGTCTACATGCGTGGTGACTGGACCAACGTGGACCCGGCCATCAGCGCCTTCCTGAGCGAGCACAAGGCCGTCGGGGTGCCGTTGTACGTGGTCTACGGCCCCGGCGCACCGCCGCGGGTCCTGCCCACGGTGCTGAGCCAGACCGTGGTCGAAGACGCCCTGCTGCGGGCCGCCCGGTGAGCCTGCGCGGCCGCTGGCTGGCAGTGATTGCCACCGCGGCCGCAGCCGGCGTGCTGGCCGGCCAGTGGGCCGGTGGCCATTTCGCCGCCCCACCCTCGCCGGACCTGGCCGGCATGGCGCCGGGCGGCGCGGTGGAAGGCCAGCGCCTGCCCGACGACATGACCTTGAGCCTGCGCGATGGCCGCCCCCTGCGTCTGGCCGAACTGCGTGGCCGGCCGCTGCTGATCAATGTGTGGGCCAGCTGGTGTGCACCCTGCATCGAGGAAATGCCGGAACTTGCAGCCTTCTCCGCCGAACAGGGCGAAACCGGCGTGCGGGTGATCGGCCTGGCCCTGGATACGCCCGAGGCCGTGGAAGCCTTCCTGGCCCGGGTCCCGGTGCCTTATCCGATCGCCATCGAACCGCCCGGCCCGGCCGACAGCAGCGTGGCCCTGGGCAATGCGCGCGGCCTGCTGCCCTACACGGTATTGATCGATGCCGATGGGCGCCTGCACAAACGCAAACTGGGGCCGTTCGCGCCCGGCGAGATTGCCGGCTGGGCCCACAGGGCCAACTGATCCGGCATCCATACGCCAACGAATTTCAAACATTCGTTTCAAACACCCGTAACTTCGGCGAACTGGACAGTATCGCCAGCTTGCCGCAGACTCTGGATCTTCATTCCGCGACGCGTTGTTTCGATGGCTCGACTGCTGGTACTGCATGGCCCCAACCTCAACCTGCTCGGCACGCGTGAGCCGGCGGTCTATGGCCACACCACCCTTGCCGACATCAACGCCAGTCTGCAGGCCACGGCCGAGGCCGCCGGCCACCAGCTGGAAAGCCTGCAGTCCAACGCCGAGCACACCCTGGTCGACCGCATCCAGGCCGCGCGCAGTGACGGCACCGCGTTCATCCTGATCAACCCGGCCGCTTTCACCCATACCTCGGTGGCGATCCGCGACGCCCTGGCCGCGGTGGCGATCCCGTTCATCGAAATCCACCTGTCCAACCCGCATGCACGTGAACCCTTCCGTGCGCACAGCTATTTCTCCGACAAGGCCGTCGGGGTGATCTGCGGGTTTGGCGCCGACAGTTACCGCTATGCGCTGGATGCAGCGCTGGCCCGGCTTTAACCGACCCTTCCGCGCGCCCCACCGCTGCGGACATCCCTGACACAAGCAAGTAGAGGCACTCATGGATCTGCGTAAAATCAAGAAGTTGATCGACCTGCTGGAAGAATCCAACCTGGCCGAGATCGAGATCAAGGAAGGCGAGGAATCGGTTCGTCTGTCCCGCGCGCCGACCGGTGCCTACGCCGTTGCCGCACCGATGATGGCCGCCCCGATGGCCGCCGCACCGGCCCCGGCCCCGGCCATGCCGATGAGCTCGCCCACCGAAGCCCCGACCGGTGGCAGCAAGCCGGCCGCCAATGCCCTGCCCGACGGCCAGGTCCAGCGCGCGCCGATGGTCGGCACCTTCTATTCCTCTTCGGCCCCGGACAAGCCGGCCTTCGTCAGCGTCGGCCAGACCGTCAAGGCCGGCGACACCCTGGCCATCATCGAAGCGATGAAGATGTTCAACCCGATCGAAGCCGAGTTCTCCGGCACCGTGGTGGCCATCCTGGGCACCAACGGCCAGCCGGTCGAGTTTGACCAGCCGCTGTTCGTGATCGCCTGAGGGCGCAGCCATGATCGAGAAGGTCGTCATCGCCAACCGAGGCGAAATCGCATTGCGCATCGTGCGGGCCTGCCAGGCGCTGGGCATCCGCACCGTGGCCGTGCATTCCACCGTGGACCGCAACCTCAAGCACGTGGCGATGGCCGATGAATCGGTGTGCATCGGCCCGGGCCCGTCTGCGGAAAGCTACCTGAACATGCCGCGCATCATTGCCGCGGCCGAAGTCACCGATGCCCAGGCCATCCACCCGGGCTACGGCTTCCTGTCGGAAAACGCCGACTTCGCCGAGCGTGTGGAGCAGTCCGGTTTCATCTTCATCGGCCCGCGCGCCGAGACCATCCGCCTGATGGGCGACAAGGTCGAGGCGATCCGTGCGATGAAGGCGGCCGGCGTGCCCTGCGTGCCCGGCTCGGGCGGCCCACTGGGCGAGGACATCGTGGCCAACACGCGCATCGCGCGCGAGATCGGCTACCCGGTGATCATCAAGGCTTCCGGCGGCGGCGGCGGCCGTGGCATGCGCGTGGTGCATGCCGAAGGCGCGCTGAAGTCCTCCATCGAGACCACCAAGAGTGAAGCCAAGGCCGCGTTCGGCAATGGCGAGGTGTACATGGAGAAGTACCTGGAAAATCCGCGCCATGTGGAAATCCAGGTGCTGGCCGACGGCCAGGGCAATGCCATCCACCTGGGCGAACGCGACTGCTCGATGCAGCGCCGCCACCAGAAGGTGGTGGAAGAAGCCCCGGCACCGGGCATCACCCCGGAACTGCGCGCACAGATCGGCAAGGTCTGCGTGGATGCCTGCATCCGCATCGGCTACCGCGGCGCCGGCACCTTCGAATTCCTGTTTGAAGGCGGCAAGTTCTATTTCATCGAAATGAACACCCGCGTGCAGGTCGAACACCCGGTCACCGAAATGGTCACCGGTATCGACCTGGTCGCCGAGCAGCTGCGCGTGGCCGCTGGCCAGAAGCTGACCATCAAGCAGGAAGACGTGGTGCTCACCGGCCATGCCATCGAGTGCCGCATCAACGCCGAGGACCCGGAAAGCTTCATGCCGCACCCGGGCACCATCACCGCGTTCCATCCGCCGGGTGGCCCGGGCGTGCGTGTGGATACCCACATCTACGCCGGTTACAAGGTGCCGCCGAACTACGACTCGATGATCGGCAAGCTGATCGTGCACGGCCCGGATCGTGAAACCGCCATCGCCCGCATGCGGGTGGCGTTGAACGAAACCGTGGTGGAAGGCATCAAGACCAACATCCCGCTGCAGCAGCGCATCATGCGCGATGTCGGCTTCCAGACCGGTGGGCAGAACATCCACTACCTGGAAAAGCGTCTGGCCGAGCGCAAGACCAAGTCGATCGAACTGACCTGAGTGGCAACACCGCAGGCATGAAAAAGGCGGGCATTGCCCGCCTTTTTCCTTGCCCTTCCGGCACCGGCAAAGATCAGCGCGCGCCGGTTTTCTCAGCAGTGACCTGGCTGCCTTCCAGCGGCTGGGTGCCCAGCGGCGAGGCCGGGTCCAGGATCAGCACCGTCTCGGCCGAGCCGTCCGGCCACAGGATCTGCAATGAGCTGCCCGCCGGCAGGGTCGAGAACGGCATGCCCGACTGCGCCCGGTACACCGCTGCGGCCTGGCTGGCCCCGGCACGGCGCTGGTCCAGCGGCGAATCCACCGTGGTCAGCTTGACCTGGGACAGGTTGCGGTACTCGTGCGTGTCGATCAGCAGCACTCCCACCGCAGCGGCCGAATACGCCACCAGCAGGAACACCCACAGCCAGAAGCGGGCACCGTGGAGCAGACGGCGATGTTTCATGAGCGCACCCCGCGAGGACGGCGCAGCTGGTTGATCAACTGGTTCATTTTTTCCACACCCTGCGGCGGCACCGCCGCATCGAACACGAAAGACTCAAAATCCTGGTCGGGCTTGCGCGAGCAGATCCCGGCGTTGGCACAATAACTGCTCATCAGCACACTGTCCGGTCCGCAGGCCATGCCCAGCCGGCATGCCGCCACCTGCCAGGCCAATTGTGTGAACTGGGTCCCAGCCACTGCATCGTGCAAAGCCGCATCACCAGCGGCCACTGCGCCCATCGCCGGTGACAGGGCCAGAAAGGCTTCCGGGTCCTGGGACTGGATCACCCGCTCCACCAACTGGCGGCGGTAATCATCGTCATCGCTCAGCGGCTGCCCCATGGCCAACAGCGCTGCTTCGGCGGCCAGGTGGCCCGCCTGTGCGGCGCGCCGGCGCTGCAGCACGATGCCCGCGTGGCCGGGCTGGTCGGCGGGGGCAAACCCATGGCAGCGCTGGCCCAGGCGGGAGCGCGCGGCAACCAGCGCCTGCAGCGGGCCGCCACCTGCCGTGGCCAGCAACCGGTCATCCAGCGCATAGCCCTGCGGGTCCTGCAGGTATTGCCCGCAATAGTCATGGATACGGCTCAGCGTCCAGCCCGCCTGGGCGTCACCAGCAGCGACGGCGTATTGCAACTGACGGGCGTAGTCATACAGATTGCCGCGCCCTTCCAGGCCAGCAGCCATATCCAGTGGCAGGGCGGGGATGGCATTGCCGGCCGGCTGGTCGTCGCGCTGCCGGGAAAGCCCCAGCACCCGGGTGGTGGCTGGCAACAGGCTGCTGACCGGCAATGGTGCCGGTGCCTCCAGCCCCGCCTGCGGCAGACGCTGGCCCACGGCCACGCCCAGCAACAGCAGTGCCCCGGCCAGTACCGGCAGCAGCAAGACAAGACGTCGTTGGAGAAAGGGCTGCAGCGGAGGCATGGTCTGGGCGCGAAGCGGGCCTGGACAGGAGGCTGGAGTTTAGCCGCTGTACCGGCAAGCGGGCTGAATTGGCCACACCGGGGCGCGCATTCCGACGCCGGCTCGTCTACGATGCCCGCTTCTGCCTTGTTGTTTCCCAAGCCCCATGCCCTTTCTCGAACTCACCCTGCGTTGCACCGAAACCACCCAGCCGCGCTATGAAAATGCGCTGGATGACGTCGGCGCACTGTCGGTCACCCTGCTCGATGCCGATGCAGACACCAGCAACGAGCGGGCGATCCTGGAGCCGGGCGTGGGCGAAACCCCGCTGTGGGGCGAACTGATCCTCACTGCCCTGTTCGATGCCGATACCAATGCGCTGGCCCTGCTGGCCGCCCTGGAATCCTTCGACCCGGGCCTGGAGTGGTCCGGGGTGAGCTTCCGTGCGGTGGCCGACGAGGACTGGGAGCGCGCCTGGCTGGATACCTTCCAGCCGATGTCCTTCGGCCGTCGTACCTGGATCGTGCCGTGGAACCACGAGCTGCCCGACGCCGCCCAGGTTGCCGATGCGGCCATCGTGCGTCTGGATCCGGGCCTGGCTTTCGGCTCGGGCACCCATCCGACCACCGCGCTGTGCCTGCGCTGGCTGGACCAGCTGGCCGACGAGGGCAAGCTGGCCGGGCAGACCGTGCTGGATTTCGGCTGTGGCTCGGGCATCCTCGCCCTGGCTGCCCTCAAGCTGGGCGCCGCAGCCGCAGTGGGCGTGGACAACGACCCGCAGGCCATCATCGCCACCCATGACAATGGGCAGCGCAATGGCGTGAGCATTGCCACCTATCTGCCCGAGGACGAGCCGGCAGACACCTATCCGGTGGTGGTGGCCAACATCCTGGCCGTGGCCCTGGATGCCTTGGCCGAGGTCCTGGCCAGCCGTGTCGCCACCGGCGGCGTGATTGCCCTGTCAGGCATCCTGCATGGCCAGGAAGACGAACTGCTGCAGCGCTATGCGCAGTGGTTCGACGACCTGGTTGCCACCCAGGATGGCGACTGGATGCGCATCACCGGCCGCCGCCGCTGATCCCATGAGCCAGCACCAGCCGCCCCGCCAGTCCCTGGCCGCCCTGTTGCGCAGCCCGGCCCCCTCCCCGGTGGCCGCGCCGGCTGCTGACGATGTGCCGGCCAGCACACCGCAGCCCGTGCAGGAGGAGCCGGCGCGTGCTGACACCGCCGCACCGCAGCCGTTGCCCGACAGTGCTGACAACGCGCCTGCCGCCACCGCGCCGGCGGCCAGTGATGCGGCCCCCACCTTCCTGCGCCAGGGCCCGCCTGGCCCGCAGATGGCCCGCTGGCAATGGCTGCTGGCCGCCGGCCTGGCGGCCTTGCTGGTGTTGCAGGTGGTGCTGGCCGACCGCTCGCGCCTGGCCAGCGACCCGGCCCACCGACCGTGGCTGGAAAACCTGTGCGGGGTGCTGCGCTGCCGCCTGCCGACCTGGCAGGAGCCGGAAGCGTTCAACATGCTCCAGCGCAGCGTGCTGCCGGTGCCCGGCCAGCCCGGCACCCTGCAGGTGGAAGCCAGCTTCCGCAACGACGCCCGCTGGCGCCAGGCCCTGCCCTTGATCGAACTGACCCTGTCCACCGCCGATGGCCAGGTCAGTGGCCAGCGCATCTTCGCCCCGGCCGAATACCTGGGCAGCGACGCGCCAGCCTGGCTGGAACCGGGCCAGAGCGCCCAGGCCAGCTTCCAGCTGGTGGAGCCGGCACCGGCCGCCGAAGCCTTCCATTTCCGCTTCCGCTGACGCCCGCAGATGGTCATTTGATCGCCAGCGCGCTAAACTGCGCGCCTGCACGGCTGCGCTGTCAGCCCGACCATTTCGCTGGAAACTCCCTTGAACGTACCCGTCTCCCGTCCTGACAACAGTCGTGGCGTCCCCCGCCCGCCGTTGCGTGAAAGCGTCGCCCATGCCGTTCGCCGCTACCTGCGCGACCTGGATGGCTGCGATGCCGATGACGTGTACGAGGTGGTCCTGCGCGAGATGGAAATCCCGTTGTTCACCGAAGTGCTCAACCACTGCGAAGGCAACCAGAGCCGCGCCGCGGCGATGCTCGGCATCCACCGTGCCACCCTGCGCAAGAAGCTGCGCGAATACGGCCTGATCCCGGCCTGAGCTCTCCCTGCTGCCGGCCCTGCCCGGCAGCGCGCGGCATACCGCCCGCGCCTTCAGCCGCCAGCCTTCCAGTAGTAGCGCACCACATGGAAGAACACCGGGGCGGCAAAACACACCGAATCCAGGCGGTCGAGCATGCCGCCATGGCCCTCGATCATGTGGCCCCAGTCCTTGATCCCGCGGTCGCGCTTGATCGCCGACATCACCAGCCCGCCCCAGAAGCCCATCAGGTTGATCAGCAGTGACAGCCCGAAGGCCTGCAGCGGGGTGAACGGTGTGATCCACCACAGCGCCATGCCCAGCAGGCTGGCACTGAGCACGCCGCCGACAAAGCCTTCCACGGTCTTGGACGGTGACAGCTTCGGTGCGATCAGGCGCTTGCCCAGCAGCTTGCCCCAGATGTACTGCAGCACGTCCGAGGACTGCACCACCAGCACCATGAAGGCGAACAGCAGCACGTTGCGGTGGCTGTCATATCCGGGCACCTGCAGGTTGAGCAGCAACGGCACGTGGGAAATGCAGAACACGCAGATCATCAGCCCCCACTGCACCTTGGCCGTGCGCTCCAGGTAGTGGGTGGTGTCGCCACCGATGGTGGCCAGGATCGGCAGGAACAGGAACGCATAGACCGGGATCAGCAGGGTGTACAGGCCGTACCAGTCGATCCAGACCAGGTAGTACTGCCACGGCAGCACGATGTAGAAGGCGGCCAGCAGGGCGTAGTAATCGCCGGAGCGGGTCGGCGCCAGGGTGATGAACTCGCGCAGGGCAAACAGCGAGATCAAGGCAAACAGCACGATCACCCCGGCCCGGTCGAACAACAGGGCCAGGCCGATGACGATGGCCATCACCCACCAGGCACGGATGCGCGAGACCAGGTTGGCCACCACCGCACTGGGCTGGCCACGCCGGCGCTGCCTCCAGCTCAGGGTTTCCGCGATCACGGTGGCCAGCACCAGCACCGCGCCGATGCCGGCAAACAGCAGGCCGGTCTGCTGGCCGACGCTGCGCGTGGCCAGCTCGCCGGAAAACAGCATCAACCCGCTCATGCGCGGCCTCCGGCCGGTGCCAGCTGCAGCAGTGCCTGGGCGGTGCGCTGCAGGAAGGCGGCCTTGCCCTCGCCGGCCTGCAGGCGCAGCGGCGCGCCGAAGCTGGCCGTGCACAGCAGCGGCAACGGCAGCAGCCGGCCCTTGGGCATCACCCGCTTGAGGTTGTCGATCCACACCGGCACGAACTCCAGCTCCGGGCGCTGCCGGGCCAGGTGGTAGATGCCGCTCTTGAATGGCAGCAGCGGCTCCTCGCCGGTATTGCGCGTGCCTTCCGGGAACAGGATCAGCGACGCCCCGCCATCGACCGCATCGCACAATACCTGCAGCGGGTCGTGCTGGCGCCCGGCCGCCTCGCGCTGCACCAGCACGCCGTTGAACACCGCATCGATCAGGTAACGGCGCAGGCCATCGCGCTGCCAGTAGTCGGCCGCGGCCACCGGGCGTACCTGGCGGCGCAATGCCGGCGGCATCGAGGACCAGATCAACACGAAGTCGCCATGGCTGGCGTGGTTGCCGTAGTAGATGCGGCGTTCGCACGAGGGCGCGCAGCCCAGCCACAGCGCGCGCGCGCCGGTGAGCACATGGATGGCGCCACTGCAGGCGCGGGCAATCAGGTCGGCAAACATCGGCATCTCCCCTTCACGGCTGCGGCCAGAGCACGGCCAGCAGCAACAACAGCGTCTGCACACCGGTCATCAGGTATTGCCCGCGCAGCAGGCCACGCATGCCCGCCCAGCGCAGGTCCCAGCCACGCAGCGCGCCCTGGGCGCGGCGGCGCAGGCCGGTAGCGGCCAGCAGCTGGTCCACCCGCTGTGCCGCCGCCTCACCGTGCAGGCCTTCGTCCAGCAGCAGCCGCAGCAGGTCGGCATCCAGCTGCACGCGCCAGGCATAAAACCCCTGCACCAGGCCGGCCAGCACGCTGGCCAGCAACAGGGCCATCGGCAACAGGCCGGCGTTCGGCAACAGGCCCAGCAGCACCAAGGCGGCCAACAGCAGGGCCAGTGACAGCCACGCCGGCCCACGCCCCTGGCGCAGCAGCAAGTGCATGGCGGCATGATCGGGCAGCGCGCTCATGGCCGTACTCCGGCGGCAGCGGCAATGGCGGCCCGATGGGCCGGCCCCAGCACCACCTGCGGCCGCACCGCCCGCAGTTGCGCCAGTGCCTGCTCAAGGCTGGAAGCATGGCCACTGCGCAGCAGCCACACCGCCACACTGGCCGCACTGCGTGAATAACCCAGGGCGCAGCACACCAGCACCGGGCCATTGCCGCGCAGGCGCTCGATCGCCCCGGCCGCCTCGACCAGCTGCGCAGGTGAAGGCACCACCAGGTCCAGCATCGGCACGCTGGCATAGGCCGGCGCCGCCACCTTGCAGGACAGCTCGGCGCAGACATCCACCACCGCCAGCAACGGCGCCGGCAAGCGGCGGGCCGGCATCCTGCCCAGCCAGACATCGGCGGCCACCGCCACCGGCTGCGGCGCGCGCTGCGTCCACAGCCGCGAATTGAGCCAGGCCGCGGCCAGATACGGGGCCAGCAGCCAGCGCGCGGCCATGCTCAAACGGCCATCGGCCCGTTTCTGCAACACATTCGTGCCCAGCCCGGCATAGGCCAGGGCCACCAGCAGCACGGACACCACCGGCCACAACAGCCACAGCGCCGCACCGCCGACGACAACTGCCGGCAACAGCAGCACCACCCCGCCCAGCAGGTAATACGCGGCCAGGCGCCAGCGCCGGCCATCGCCATGCCATTGCCAGGCCCGCAATGGCGGTGTGCCCTGCTCCGGCCACAGCCATACGCACAGCCAACCCACCAGGGCCCCGGTCGGGATATCGATGAAGTGGTGCTGGTAGGTGGTCAGCACCGACACCCCGATCAACAACGCCCAGCCATGCAGCAGCCAGCGCCAGCCACCGTGCAGGTACTGGGCAAACTTCACCCACAGCACCACCAGCAACACGATGTGCAGTGACGGCGCCTGGTTGAACGGCTTGTCAAAACCCAGCAGCACATCGAACAACCAGCCGAACACGCCCTCGGTCTGCGGCCGGGTGAAGCTGAAACGCAGCGGCCACAACAAGAAGCAGGCAACGGCGATCAATTGCGCGCTGAGCAGGCGCAGCGCATGCCGGTCCAGCTCCAGCCGCTGCCGGCACAGCAGCAGCGATACCGCGTAGAACACATCAATTGACCAGTACGGCACGATCGTCCACGGTACAAAGGGCATGCCGGCCTCCCAGCCGAACACCACCACCGGCACCTGCGCCCGGGTGCTGGCATACCAGTTGGCAAAGCCATAACTGGCAAAGAAGAACGGGCCGAGCAGGGCCAGCCACAGCAGCGCCCGCCGCCACGGCCGTGCAGTGGGTGCAGGCGACACCGCCGCTGCCCCCAGGCTCACGCGCACCGGCGTGCCAGGCACACGCTGAAGATGCCGAAGCCATCGATGCGCTGGGTCACCTTCTCAAAGCCGGCCAGGCGCACCAGCTCGTCCATTTCCTGCTGGGTGCGCCGGCGCATCACCCAGGCCGCGCCGTCGCGGTGGCTGGTCAGGGCCCGGGCAATGAACTCCAGCTGCGGGTGCCAGGGCTGGCCGGTATAGGCCAGGTAGCCGCCGGGCGGCACCGCCGCGGCAATCCCCTGGAGCGAACGCAGCACCGCATCGTTGTCGGCAAACAGCTCGTACAGGCCGGACACCACCGCCAGTGTCGGCGCCGGGTCCAGCGTGGCCAGCTGGGCCGGATCAAACGCATCGCCCTGTTCGAAGCGGGCGATGTCACCGGCGCCGAGTGCGGCGATCAACGCCTGGCCCTGGCTGACGTTGAGCGCGCTGAAATCACGCAGCACGATCTGCTCGGCCCGCTGTTCACCACTGCCCAGCGCCTCCAGCACGTAGCGGCCATGGCCGGCGGCCACGTCCAGCACCCGCACCGGCATTCCCTGCGCGCGCAGCCGGCCGGCCGCCTCGCGCAGCAGCTGTTGCAGGTGCTGGCCACGGATGCGGATGCCGCGCCAGCCGATCGCATCCAGGTAGTTGCGGTCCACCAGACGCCCCAGCGGGCCCTTGCCGCGGGCCTGGTTGCGGTAGATGTAGTCCAGCGTGCTGCCCGAATCAAAGCCGGTCTCAAGGCCCAGGGCGATGCCTTCGGACAGCTTGCCGCCCAGGCGCAGGCCGGCCCTCACCCCGCGCCAGCGCAGGTCGGCCAGGCTGTTGCGCTGTGGCGGCCAGGACAGGATCTCGGCCTCGTCGAAGGTCGGCCCATGGCGGTGGGCATCACGCCGCGACAGCTGCCACAGCGGCTGGGCAAAACGGGCCTGCACGAACTGGCGGATACGGGCCACGGCCGGGGCGCGGTCACGCTCGCCCAGGGTGTCGTGGAAGAAACCGGGCAGGTGCACGCGCTCCTTCACCGGGCTGGACAGGCGCTCGTAGAAGCGGTCCTGCGGGCCACGGTGGACCACGAAATCGGCACCGGACACCAACAGCTGCACCGGCACACTGATGGCCTGGGCATCGGCCACCACCCGGTCGGCGGCCGCGTACAGGCCCAGCAGCACGCGCACTGAAATCGGCCGGGTAATCAGCGGATCACTGCGGTAGCTTTCCACCCGCTGCGCATCGTGGGTCAGCCACTGCGGCTTGACGTAGCTGTTGACGAAGAAGTTGCCGCGCAGCTTGTGCATCAGGGCCAGGCCGGGGCGGGCAAAGGGCACGTACAGCTTGACCTTGAACGCCGGCGAGGCCAGCACCAGGGCGCGCAGGCGCGGCGCGTAGTCGTGCACCCAGGTGGCGGCCACCACCGCGCCCACACTCTGCGCGATGACCACGATGTCCTCCACCGCAATGCAGTGCTCGCTGCCGATATGGGCGATGAAGCTGTCCAGGTCACGCACCAGGGCATCAAAGCCCGGCGCGTCGCCGCGCTCACCGGGCGAGCGGCCGTTGCCGCGTGCATCCCAGGCAAAGAAGGCGGTATCGGGCAGGTCCAGCTCGTCGACCAGGTGGGTCACCCGGCCGGAATGCTCATGGCCACGGTGCAGCAGCACGATGGCCCGTGGCGGGGTGTTGCCCGCCATGGCCGGCCAATACCGGTAGTACAGCGCCTGCTCATCGAAACTGGAAAACTGCCGCTCCTGCTGCTGCCTCATGACGCTGATCCTTGTGCCTGTGCAATCGTGGTGGGTGTGGCCGTTCCTGGCCTGTTGTCGTGGTCTGCGTTGCTGCTGTCCGCCTCAGCCCTGCCCTGCTCCCGCTGCGGCCTCGGCCAGGCCCAGGCGCACCCGCTTGACCAGAGTCCACAGGCACAGCCCGGCCATGGCCGCGACCACGACGTTGAGCACGCTGGCCGCCAGCCAGCTGCCGGCCAGCAACACGCCGGCCAGGCCAATCACAAAGGCGCGGTCACTCTTGCCCATCGGGCCGTCATAGCGGCGGCTGGCGCCGACCATCAGGCCGAGCACACCGGCGTATTCACTCACGGCGGCGGCCCAGGCCAGCAGCCACAGCCACGCGGCCTGCGCTCCCGGCACGCTGAGCAGGCTCAGGTACAGCGCTGCATCGGCGACCACGTCGCACAGTTCATTGAGGTAGGCCCCCAGTGCGGACTGCTGGCCGAACTCGCGTGCCAGCATGCCGTCCACGGCGTTGAGCGCCATGCGCAGCAGCATCCACAGCGGCAGGGCCAGGTAGAGCAATGGCTGGGACGGGGCATAGCGCCAGACCAGCGCGGCCACCAGCAGCGACACCAGCGCGGCGGCCACGGTCACGCTGTTGGCGCTGACACCGGCCCGGTACAGCGCCCCCACGACGGGGCGCAACAGGTTCTGGAAACGTCCTTTCAATGCATAGATCGACACGATCTTCGCCCTGCGGTTCCTGGCAGTGTTGGCCACAGCCTACCCCAGCAGTGGCCCCGGCCCGCAAGCGCGGCGCCTTCAGGTACGCCTCTGGCCCGGGTGCCGGCAGCGCCAGCCACAACGCGGCGGGGCGATACAACATGCCCTCCGTCACGCGACGCCATCCAAGGCCGCGGCCTACAATACAGCCCCCGCTCCCACCGCTGTGATCCGCACCATGGCTTGTGATCTGCTGCCCGTCCGCCGGGCCCTGCTTTCCGTTTCCGACAAGACCGGCCTGATTGAACTGGCCAGCGCACTCAACGCACGCGGCGTTGAACTGCTCTCCACCGGCGGCACCGCCAAGGCCATCCGCGACGCCGGCCTGCCGGTCAAGGATGTGAGTGACGTCACCGGTTTCCCGGAAATGATGGATGGCCGGGTCAAGACCCTGCACCCGATGGTCCACGGCGGCCTGCTCGGCCGCGCCGGTCTTGATGATGCAGTGATGGCCCAGCACGGCATCGCCGCCATCGACCTGCTGGTGCTGAACCTGTACCCGTTCGAGTCGGTCACCGCCAAGGCAGACTGCACGCTGGAAGATGCGGTGGAGAACATCGACATCGGCGGCCCGGCCATGCTGCGCTCTGCTGCCAAGAACTTCGCCCGCGTCGCCGTGGCCACCAGCCCGGACCAGTACGCCGGCCTGATCGCCGAGCTGCAGGCCAACGACGGCCAGCTCTCCGCGGCCCAGCGTTTTGCCCTGTCGGTGGCCGCGTTCAACCGCGTGGCACAGTACGACGCGGCGATCAGCAACTACCTGTCGGCCGTGACCGAAACCAGCGCGGTGCCGGTGCGTGCCGAATACCCGGCGCAGATGAATTCGTCCTTCGTGAAGGTGATGGACCTGCGCTACGGCGAGAACCCGCACCAGACCGGCGCCTTCTACCGTGACCTGTACCCGGTGCCGGGCACCCTGGCCACGTTTGAACAGCTGCAGGGCAAGGAACTGAGCTACAACAACCTGGCCGATGCCGATGCCGCGCTGGAATGCGTGCGTCAGTTCGAGGTGCCGGCCTGCGTCATCGTCAAGCACGCCAACCCGTGCGGCGTGGCCGTCGCCCCGTCGCTGGCCGATGCCTATGAAAAGGCCTACGGCACCGACCCGACCAGCGCCTTCGGCGGCATCATCGCCTTCAACCAGCCGGTGGACGCCGCGCTGATGGCCTCCATCCTGGACCGCCAGTTCGTTGAAGTGCTGATCGCCCCGGACTACAGCGCCGACGCCCTGGCCTACGCGACCAAGAAGGCCAACGTGCGCGTGCTGCGCATCCCGCAGGGTGCGGGCCGCAACAACTACGACACCAAGCGCATCGGTTCGGGCCTGCTGATCCAGTCGGCCGACAACCGCGGCATGAGCGTTGCTGAGCTGACCACGGTGACCACCCGTGCCCCGGGCGAGGCCGAGCTGCGCGACCTGCTGTTTGCCTGGCGCGTGGCCAAGTACGTCAAGTCCAACGCGATTGTGTATGCCAAGGACGAGCGCACCATTGGCGTGGGCGCCGGCCAGATGAGCCGCGTGTATTCGGCCCGCATCGCCGGGATCAAGGCCAATGACGCCGGCCTGGTCGTGCCGGGTTCGGTGATGGCCTCGGACGCCTTCTTCCCGTTCCGTGATGGCCTGGACGCCGCTGCCGAAGCCGGCATCACCGCGGTGATCCAGCCGGGCGGTTCGATGCGCGATGCCGAAGTGATCGCCGCTGCCAACGAACACGGCATCGCCATGGTGTTCACCGGCGTGCGCCACTTCCGCCACTAAAAGGAGCCAGCCCATGCGCACACGCAACCTGACCTCCAGCGCGTGTGCGCTGCTGCTCACTGCCGGGCTGGCCGCTTGCGGCCAGTCCGGTGACGGCCCGGCCGGCACCGATGCGGCCAGCACCGATGCCGCGCCCAGTGCACCGGCACAGCTGAGCCCGACCGAGCGCGACAAGCGCCTGCAGGCCTGGCGCAACACCACCTATGGCGAGCAGGCCAGTGCCGACCAGGCCTGGCGTGACCGCGACAACAACCGCCCCCTGCACCGTTACCAGTGCCTGGATGAGGCGGTGGAGATTGCCGGCATCCAGCACAGCCTGGTGGCGGTGTGCGCCAACCGCGACGATGCCGCCGCCGACGAGGCCGGCCTGCTCGACCTGTGGCTGCTGCGCGCCGATGCCAATGGCGGCCTGGAAACCGTGGATGGCCGGCGCGGCATCACCCTGGGCAGTGGCGGTGTGGTCGGCGAAGTGTCCCTGATCACCCTCGGTGCGGACATCCCCGGCGTGGCCATCCAGGCCGGCGTGGGCGATGCCAATCAGGCCATGCAGGGCGAAACCGTGCTGGTGGCCGCCCACCACGGCCAGCTGCGTCAGGTGGCGCGCTTTGCCAGCCACTACGACAACCAGGCCCAGCTGCAGTGCCAGGACGATGCCGACATCCAAGACCAGGACGACGACGGCGCGGCCACGGACAGCGCCGCCGCCACCGCCGGTGCGCCGGACTGCGAAGCCGGCCTGCGCCAGCTGCGCACCACCTGGCAGGCCGATACCAGCAGCCAGCGCGAAGGTTTCTGGCCGCTGCAGCTTTCCCACAGCGGCGTGGCCTGCGGCAGCGCGGTGATCGAAAACCTGCGCCTGGATTACGACCCCGGCCTGCGCCACTACCCCACCCCGGAACTGGACAACCGCTGCCCATGAACCTGCGCCTGTTGCCCCTGTTTGCCGTGCTTGCCCTTGCCAGCGCCTGCCAGGGCAACGGCCTGGGCCAGGCCCGTGAGGCGGCCCTTGCCGCCAGCAACGCCAAACTGCCTGCGCCCTACCGCGATGGCCTGATCACCGAACGCGCCTATGCCGGCGGCGTGGACCTGGTGCTGGACATCCGCTTTGCCGATGCCCGCGTGGCCCAGCTGGAGGCCAAGCCACACCTGCGTGATGCGCTGTTGGCCGACGAAACCGAGGCCATGGCCGAGCTGTGCGCCGATGCCGCGCTCAAACCCTATCTGGCTGCTGGCGGCGTGGTCCGCCGGCGCTTCATCGATGCCGACGGTGCGCTGTTCTTCGAAGCCACCCTGCCGGCCAACAGCTGCCCCACTTCCTGACCCTTACGGACACCCCACGCGCATGAAGATTCTGGTTATCGGTTCCGGCGGCCGCGAGCACGCCCTGGCCTGGAAGTTGGCCCAGTCCTCCCGCGTCACTGAAGTGCTGGTGGCGCCGGGCAATGCCGGCACCGCCAGCGAAGCAAAGTGCCGCAACGTCGCGGTCAAGGTCACCGACATCGACGGCCTGCTCGCCCTGGCCCAGTCTGAAGGCGTGGGCCTGACCGTGGTCGGCCCGGAAGTGCCGCTGGTGCTGGGCGTGGTCGATGCCTTCCGCGCCGCCTCCTTGCGCATCTTCGGGCCCACCGCCGCCGCCGCCCAGCTGGAAGGCAGCAAGGCGTTCGCCAAGGATTTCCTCGCCCGCCACGGCATTCCCACCGCGTTCTACGCCGTGCACACCGAGGTGGAGCCGGCCCTGGCCTATGTGCGCGAGAAGGGCGCCCCCATCGTGATCAAGGCCGATGGCCTGGCCGCCGGCAAGGGCGTGATCGTGGCCATGACCCTGGCCGAGGCCGAGGACGCCGTGCGCGACATGCTGTCCGGCAATGCCTTCGGCGATGCCGGCGCCCGCGTGGTGATCGAGGAATTTCTGGAAGGTGAGGAAGCCAGCTTCATTTCGATGGTCGATGGCAGCACCGCCCTGCCGATGGCCACCAGCCAGGACCACAAGCGCGTGGGCGATGGCGACACCGGCCCCAACACCGGCGGCATGGGCGCCTACTCCCCGGCCCCGGTGGTGACCGCCGACGTGCATGCACGCGTGATGCGCGAGGTGGTCAACCCGACCGTGCAGGGCATGATCGCCGACGGCGTGCCGTTCACCGGCTTCCTGTACGCCGGCCTGATGATCGACGCCAGCGGCGCACCCAAGGTCATCGAATTCAACGTGCGCTTCGGCGACCCGGAAACCCAGCCGGTGATGCTGCGCCTGCAGTCCGACCTGGTGGACCTGGTTGAAGCGGCGATTGACGGCAAGCTGGCCGACACCACCGCCCAGTGGGACGAGCGCCCGAGCCTGGGCGTGGTGATGGCCGCCAAACCGTACCCGGAAAGCCCGATCACCGGTGATGTGATCGCCGGCCTGGACAGCGACGTGGGCGACATCAACCACGGCGGTGCCAAGGTGTTCCACGCCGGTACCGCACTCGATGCCGATGGCAACATCATCTCTGCCGGCGGCCGCGTGCTCTGCGTTGCCGCCCTGGGTTCCTCGGTGGCCGATGCCCAGGCCAATGCCTACAACGGTGTGGCCAAGGTCAGCTGGGCCAACGAGTTCCACCGCAACGACATCGGCTGGCGCGCGATTGCGCGTGAGCAGCAGGGGTAACTGCAGAAGGCGCGAGAGCGCTGGACATGGATGGATGACAAGACGGGGCGCCCTTTGGGCGCCCTGTTATTTTTTGTGTGCAAGACAACTGTCCCCGGTGGCACCAAGCAGGGAAGAAGGCGGTCCCGCCATGCCCGTTGCTGGCTCGCTGCCTCCTAGGCATCATCAGCCTGCAGCCGGACTGGCTGCTTGGAAGAGGCCCGGGGGAGGGCGACAACATGCGCTTGGAAGCAGTCAGCATCAAAAATTTTCGCTGCTATGGGGAAGAGGTTCGAGTCGAGCTGGGCGACCTGACAACCTTTATCGGAAGGAATGACATCGGAAAATCTACCGTCCTTGAAGCCTTGGAGATTTTCTTCAATGACGATCTTGTCTCCATGGAACAAGGGGATGCACACGTCCACAACGTCGGCAAAGACGTGTCCATCACCTGCGAGTTCTCGCGGCTGCCGCCCACACTGACTTTGGACGCGGGGGCCGAAACAACTTTGGCCGACGAATACCTGCTAGCCAACGATGGGCGACTGAAGATCAGGAAGACCTTTGATTGCAAAAGCAAAAAGCCATCCGCAGACGTTCTGGTCATTGCCAACCATCCCACAGCGGCCGACTGCGCCAACCTACTGGAACTCAAAGAAAATGATCTCCAAAAGCGGGTGAGAGCTCTGGGTTTAGACGTTGCTCTTAAGGGCAATCCCGGGATGCGTCGCGCGATTTGGGCGGCTGCCGCCGACCTCCAGCTTCAGGAAGTCGCTATTCCCGTGGGCAAGTCCAAGGAAGACGTGAAGCGAATCTGGGAGCAGATCGAGCCGCACCTACCCATGTTCGCTCTTTTTCAAAGCGACCGGAGCAGCCGAGACTCAGACGACGAAGTCCAGAGCCCAATGAAAGCAGCAGTGGCAGCGGCGATCGCGGAAGTCCAAGACGATATCGCTCGAATCCAGGCAAAGGTTCGGGAGAAGGCGGAAGAGATCGCCCAGAACACACATGCGGCCCTTGCCACCATCGATCCAAACCTTGCCAGCAAGCTAACGCCAGAGTTCAGCCCACCCACCCCAGCCAAATGGCAAGGGCTCTTCTCCCTGGGTCTGAACACTGATGACGGCATCCCACTGAACAAGCGAGGAAGCGGTGTACGGCGCCTGGTTTTGGTCAGCTTCTTTAAAGCCGAAGCCGAACGTCGCCTTAGGACCAGCATCAAGCGCAGCATCATCTATGCCATTGAGGAGCCGGAAACAGCACAGCACCCGAACAACCAGCGCATTCTCATTGACTCCTTCAAAATGCTCTCGGAGGATCCGGGATGCCAAGTGATCTTGACCACCCATAGTCCTGGCTTTGCCTCCTCCTTACCCCAAGACAGTATTCGGTATGTCTCGCGCCATCCGGAATCTGGCAAGCCCCAGATCCAATCAGGGATGGATGTTTTCGGACAGGTCGCGGAGGCACTCGGCGTTACCCCGGACAGCCGCGTCCAAGTCCTTGTATGCGTCGAAGGGCCCACCGATGTTTTGTCGTTGAAGGCTCTTTCCAATGCACTTCATCAGGACGATGCAACACTGCCCAATCTGGCGTCGGATGATCGCCTGGCCTTCATCGTCTTGGGTGGTGGCACGCTGGAACACTGGGTCAATCAGAATTATCTGCGTGCGCTCAATAAACGGGAAGTTCATATCTACGACGGGGACGTGGCGAAGTATGCTCAGTCGGTAGATTTGGTAAATGCACGAATAGATGGCTCTTGGGCCGTTCGCACGACCAAGCACGAGATTGAGAGCTACTTGCATACGGACGCCATTTCGCTCGCTTTCGGCGTGGAAGTAGATATCTTCGACCATCCCGTCAACGGCAAGGCAACGCCCAAGCTCTTCGCTGAAGCCTACTCGGCGCATGTTGGGCACGGAGCACCATTGGGAGACAACAAGGCCAAAGGAAAACTAGCTCAATTCGCGTTCCCGATGATGACCGCAGCCATGCTGGACGAACGTGATCCGGATGGAGAGATTCGCGGCTGGATGAGACGTCTGGGCGAAATGCTGGCGTAGTACACGAGGATCGGGGTCACAGGATCATCACGACGATCGGGGTCAGGTTCACTTACCCGGTTGATAGCCGAGCCAACGAGGTCAAGCTCACTCAATTGCGATCAATCTGCCTTGTCGACAAGGACGAAATGCACACCATTGCTGCGCAGCTGGGCGGCAGTGAGGATGGCCATGTGCTGCGGCAAGGTGCGGGCCTGCAGGGCGATCAGGTTGGCGTTGAAGCCGGCGCTGCGCAGCCAGGCTTCGTAGGTGGATTTGTTGTTGGTGGCAAATTGCGCATGGTGCTGGCACTGCTCGCGCTCCGGCGAGGGCATCACCTCGGGAAACCTCAGGGTCAGGTTCACTTACCAGTTCAAAGTAAGAACCCGGGTCAGAGTGCACTTGCCGCTTAAAGCCAGCGCGAACTCACAGCGGCAGCCGTCGGGCGATGTAGTTGACCGCATTCCCCATGGCATCCGGGTCGGTGTTGCTCAGGCCAACCAACACATAGCCGGCTTCGGGCAGCACCCAGAACACGGCGTTCTGGCCGGGGACGCCGCCTTCGTGGCCGAACTGGCGTGCGGGCCCAATGCCGCTGACCATGAAACCGTAGCCATACCAATCCTTGTGGTTCTGCGCGACGGTGGCCTGCTGCAGCAATGCCGGGTCCAGCAGCGTGCCATCGAGCAGGGCCTGGCCGAACTTGAGCAGATCCCCGGCGGTGCTGTAGCCACCACCAGCCGCGGTACCACGCCATGGCAATGAGACCGTCTCCGGCAGCCAACGCCCCTCGAATTTGGCATAGCCCACCGCCCGCCCCGGCACGGCCTCGCTTTCGGGCAAGGCACCGGTAGCGGTCATCCCGGCCGGTGCAAATACGTGGGCCTGCACGTAGTCGTAGTACGACTGCCCGCTCACCGCCTCGATGATGGCGCCCAGCACGATATAGCCGTAGTTGGAATAACCATCCTCAGCACCGGGGGCATGCTGCGGCTGCTGCGCGGCATAGCGGGCGATGTAATCGGTATGGGTACGCAGGGTGCTGGCATGCGCACTGAAATCCTCACCGAACACATCGCCCAAGCCACTGGTGTGGTTGAGCAGCTGGCGCACGCTGATGCCACGCGCAGCGGCATTGCCGGGGTAATCGGGCAAATGCGCGGCAATGGGGTCATCCAGTGAGAGCTGCCCGGCCTGCACCAGTTGCAACACCGCCACGGCGGTGAACATCTTGCCCAGCGAGGCAATGCGCAACTGCGTATCGGCGCGCATCTGCACACCACCGGCACGGTCGGCCAGGCCGCCCTGCCAGGCAAAAAGCGTCTGCCCGTCCTTGGCCAGCTGTACGCAGCCGGCCACGGCATCGTCGGCCAACAGGCCGTCCAGGCGTTTGCCGGCAGCATCCAGCAAGGCAGGCATGGCCAAGCGTGCAGGCTGGAACTGTGGCGGTGTCTGCGCACCCTCGATCTGGAACAAGCTCACCACGGGCTTCTTACTGCCGCTCATGGCCAGGGTCACCAGCAAGGTCCGTTCGCTGTCATCCGCGCGCACCAGGGCCTGCACTCGCTCGTCGTTGCTGGCCTGCACGGCCAGCAAGCTGAAAGGCCCCATGGATTGCCGCAGGCCAAAACCCGGCCGCTGCTCACCCTCCATGTTGTAGGTGGATATCAGCTGCTGTTGCGCTTGTGCATCACCACTGTTGAAGGCAGCCAGCCATTGATGGAACACCGCCTCAGGCAGGCCGGCAGCCACGGCATTGCCGCAAGCCAGCAACATGACAAGAAAACACCGCAATCCATAGCGCACAGGCTTCCCCACACTGTCTGCTTGATCAATCCGCCCGCCACTGCATCGCTACCCGCGTTGCACTTGGCGGCACTGTGGCGGGTACGTTCCAGAAAACAATACCACCCTGAAAAAACGCGACTGCTGACGCCCTGCGAGATTACAGCAGAACAGCGACAAGCCAAGGAAAAACTGACTATGGTCAAACCCGACCACTTCCGCCAACCACCGTCACAGATCAATGCATCCGTTATGGAAGATCAAGGATTCACGTTAGGATCGGGACGGATCGCACGGAGTGACAGCGGTGAACGACCAGCCAAGAAAACAAGCCATTTCCCATGCACTGAATGCAACGCTGATGGCTCTGGTGTGTGCCACGGCCGCATGCGCACCGGCAACGGAGTTCGACCGTGAAGCGTGGCGTACCGAGGGCGAGAAAGACCTCGAACAGACCAAACGCTGGGCAATGGCGGATACCGTTCTGCGCCACATCACCCCGGGCATGGCACGCGAACAGGTGATCGCCGAACTGGGGCAACCCGATAGCAGCACATCTCATGCGGCTGATTTGACTGATGTCTATTATCTGGGCGTGCCCGACCTTTCCATGCACATGGTCCAGCTTGACCTGCGCTACTCGCAGCAGAGGTTGATCTCCATCCGCTATACACACTGATGGACACGATCAGGAATAAATGTATGTCGAGATCAGGCTGACCTGCAGTAACAACACTGGGCCCATCAATCCGCCTTGTCCACCAGCACGAAATCCACGCCATTACTGCGCAGCTGTGCGGCAGTGAGGATGGCCATGTCCTGCGGCAAGGTGCGGGCCTGCAGGGCGATCAGGTTGGCATTGAAACCGGCGCTGCGCAGCCAGGCTTCGTAGGTGGATTTGTTGTTGGTGGCAAATTGCGCGTGGTGCTGGCACTGCTCGCGCTCCGGCGAGGGCATCACTTCGCACTGGGCCGTCCATTGGTGCAGGCCGATCACCGCATCCGGCTCCAACTGGCGCGAAAACGCCGCCGCCCACAGCGCCACGCAGATGCTGGCGCAATGCGATTTGGCCCGCACGATGAGGTTGTGCCGGTTGATGACCCGCGCCGCCTCGAAGCCTTCCATCATGTAGCCACCACCGCTGGTGATGTCGATGCGCTGCAGGCCACGGTTCTCGGCCAGCAAACCGGCCAACTGACGGGCAAAGTGGCGCCCGACGCCACCTTCAATGCGCAACACCGTGCCACCTTCCAGCAAGGTCATGCGGGCCAGGTCCACCTCGCGCCGCTCGGTAGCCGCCTGGCCACGCATCACCATGACCCCGGAGCCATCCTGCCCGGCCGGCGTTGCCGTATCGGGGCGTGTCGCCACGGCTGGCACCGCCTGCGCCTGCGGCCTGGCTTCTTCGCGCTTGCCGCCGATGAAATAACCCGCCACCAGGAGTACGCCAGCAGCGACAACCACATGCACCAGATTCAAGCCACGCGGTGCTGGCGGTTTACGAGAGGACGGTGGCGGCAAGCGTGATGGTGGCGGTGAGGCTGGCTGGGACATGGAAACCATCAATTACGCGGCAGGAGGCTGGCGTTTTAGCACAGCACTGACAAGCCAGCTCCGCTTGTCCTTTCAGCTGCCAGCCTGATCGCGACCGGTTCATGGCGATGACCTGCCTGCCCGCACCGTATCCTTCCTCTGTTAGGGTCTGCCCACCCCATCCGGAAGACACCTGATGACCCGCCTGACCGCCAAGGATTCAGCCCCCCCGGGCTGCTTGAGCTGCAAGACGGTTGCGTCCACGGCTAGCTGAGCCGGCGCGACTTTCACGAACGCGCTGCCACCTCTGCGGCAGGCAGCCTGACGGGGGCGGCATCCTGGCCGCGCTCAGCCCGTAAAACCCAGGCCACTTCAACCTGCCCCTGTCAGCCGAAACTGGCTTGGGAGCGCCCTCTGGCCTGGTTAGCGCGCTACCTGCGCTGAAACTGCTCAGCGGCCGAAACGCGCGGCGTAGGTCGCCACCACCTCACGGTTGCGGCGTGCCACTTCGCACAGGACCGCATCGGCAATCAGGCCGCTGCCGGCCACCTGCCCCCAGAAATCGATGGCCATGGCAGCGGCACGGGCGATCACCGCCCCCTGGCCGATCTGCTCGGGCGCACGCGGTGCAATGGCCACCGGTTCGCGTTCGGCACCACTGCGCGGCGGAGCCAGGTACATCGGCAGCATGTCGTAAGCCGGGCACAGCGGCAGCGGGCCGTCATCGACCAATTCAAAACCCAGGTTGCCCTGGTGCATGTCGCTGTTGCCGATGAGCTGGCCGAACCAGTGCAACAGAGCCATGCGTTCGGCACTGGCCACATCGATCAAACGCAGTGCCTGTAACTGCCGCCCGGCCTCGGCCCAGCTGCGGCGGCCTTCGCCGGTGAAGGCGGCATCCAGCGACATCAGCGAGACAAAGCCGCGCCGGCCCAGCACATCGTGCGTGCGGTCAAAACGCTGCAGCTCCAGATACGTCAGGCCGCCGTCCTGCAGCAGGGTCGATACCGCCGCCGGCACGCCGTGCGCGGCAAGTGTGCGCAGAGCCAGATGCTCCATCGCCAGCAGATCGGCCCAGCGCACAGACACGGCGAACTTCACGATGGCCGCATAACGCGAGCTGCCGTCCTGCACGGTGGCCGTGAACTTGGGCTGCTCGCCACCGGGAGAGGAGCCAACATCCTCGCCGGCCAGCGCATCGCGGGCCATGCGGGCGTAGGTATCCAGACGTTGCTCGATGGCCACCGCATCGGGCGGGTTCTGCAACTGCTCCAGCGCCTGGTCCACGGCCCGACTGCCCAGCAGCAGGTCGCCAATGCCGGTGCCGCCGTGCTGGATGCCGATCAGGTTGTCTGCCGTACGCCAGCTGAGCAGGTCCTCCGGCACGCCCATCAGCTTCCCGTTCCTGTGCGCCAGGGTGCGACCGAGAAAGCCCTGCGGGCGCACGTCATCCAGAAACCACGGAATGCCCGGAAAATGCCCAGACACCGCCTCCACCGCTCGCACGAGATTGGGCCGCTGTCCTGAGGGCTGGAACAGGAAACGCTCGCCACGCAGGGCATGCAGGGTACCGAGCGGCTCCGGCGTGGCATCGGCGCCCATGCGGTACAGCGCCCAGTTGTTGGGGCGGCTGCGCTCGGTGGCCACATAGGCGGTGGCGCGGGTATTGCCGAAACGGATGACCTGCTCACCCGCCTCGGCCACCAGGCGCGACAACAATGGGCGCGAGATACCCAGCTGGCTGACCAGTTCGGCTGAGGACATGGGATCCCCGCTTTGCAACAGGAACAGCAGATCGGCGACGGCAGCTGAACGTGGACGGGCCATGAGGAAAGTTTCGTTACAAATCTGGATACAAGTTTTAGAGTAAATATTACTGTAATTCCAGACCAGATGGGCAAAATACAGTCACTCAATCGTTACAAATTTGGAAACAAATGAAGGCGACTGTCTGCCCGCGCCGCACCTGCGCATTCATCCTGCACGCACGCCTCGCCAAACGGTTTGACCATGCGATGCCCCTGAACCGCCGAGCGCGCCCTTCTCCTCCTCCCGCTCCGGCCGCCCCTGTGCCCACGAAAAGACCAGCCAAGCGCGGCGCGCAAGCATTGCCCTCGTCAGGGTGGTTGCCTGCGAACTAACGGGAGTGAGGCTCACATCCTTGAACAGTCCAGCCACCTCGACGTCCAGCCTCTGCTAGCTTCTCCCCATCCCACCCGGAAGAAACCTGATGACCCGCCTGACCGCCAAGGATTTCGCCCCTGAGCTGCTGGAGCTGTATGACGGTTACGTGCACGGCAAGCTGAGCCGGCGCGACTTTCTCGAACGCGCGGCCACCTATGCGGTGGGCAGCATGACCGCAGTGGGCATCCTGGCCGCACTCAGCCCGGATTACGCGCTGGCCGCACAGGTGCGCTTTACCGACCCGGACATCATTGCCGAATACATCAGCTACCCCTCGCCCAAGGGCCACGGCCACGTGCGCGGCTACCTGGTGCGCCCGGCCAAGGCCGATGCCCCGTTGCCCAGCGTGGTGGTGGTGCACGAGAACCGCGGCCTGAACCCGTATATCGAGGATGTGGCGCGGCGCCTGGCCAAGGCCGGTTACATCGCCCTGGCCCCGGATGGCCTGAGTTCGGTGGGCGGCTACCCGGGCAATGATGACAAGGGCCGCGAGCTGCAGGCCCAGGTGGACCCGGAAAAGCTGATGAACGACTTTTTCGCCGCCATCGAGTTCCTGCTGGCCGACAGCCGCAGCACCGACAAGGTGGGCATCACCGGCTTCTGCTACGGCGGCGGCGTGTCCAATGCGGCGGCGGTGGCCTACCCGGAACTGGCTGCAGCGGTGCCGTTCTATGGCCGCCAGGCACGCCCGGAAGAGGTGCCGGCAATCAAGGCCCCCTTGCTGCTGCAGTTTGCCCAGGAAGATGCCCGCATCAACGCCACCTGGCCCGAGTACGAAGCCGCACTCAAAGCGCACGGCAAGACGTACGAGGCCTACATCTACCCCGGCACCCAGCACGGCTTCCACAACGATTCCACCCCGCGCTATGACGAAGCGGCCGCACAGCTGGCCTGGGAACGCACCCTGGCCTGGTTTGCGCGTTACCTGCACTGATGCACGAACGCTGCCGCCGTTGCGCACGCATCACTGACTGCCGCTGCGCAGCCAGAGCATCAGCACCCAGGCGGCCGCAACCACCAGCCAACTGATCCAGCGCGCGCGCAGGCGCAGGCTGAAGTAGGCGTTCTGTACCGACAGGAAAATGGCCGCCAACAGCGCGGCCATACCAAACGCGCCGAGCTGGGCGAACAGGCGCTGCATGCCGATGCCACGGCTGGCATGGAAATCACTGAAAAGGCCGTTGTAGATCATCGGTGTCAGCCACAGCAGCCACAGGCCGGCCAGCAGGTATTCCAGCCATTGCAGCACGCCCAGCGAGCGCCCGACCGGATGCAGCTGCACCCGGTTGCCCGCAGCAGCGCCGTACACCGGCGGCTGTGCGTTGGGCACCTGCGGCGGCACGCCGGACACGTCCGGCTCGATCGGCGGCAGGCTCGGGTCCACATAACGGTTGTTGGTTGCCCGCCGCCACTGCACCTTCACGAACAGGTACAGCAAGGGCGATGCAATCACCAGGCCCACACCGAACGGGCCAAACCAGTAGCCCGCCACCAGCAGCAAGGCCAACATCAACACCACCATCACCGGACTCAACACGGCCAGCAGAAAACGCTTCATCGGCTCTCACTCCTTGTCGTGGCGGCATCAGCCGGTGGCATGCCCTTCAGTGCGCGCCGGCCTCGAGAAACTCGGTCGTCACCTGCAGCATCGCGGCCATGCCGTTGACCAGTGCGGCCTCGTCGAGCAGGAACTTCGGCGAATGGTTGGCCGGGGCCTTGGCCGGGTCGATGCCCTCACTGGTGGCACCGACCAGGAAATAGAAACCGGGCACGGTGTTGGCAAAGTGGGAGAAATCCTCGGCGATGGTCTGCAGCGGCATGTCCACTACGTTGGCCGCACCGGCGGCGCGCTCCAGTGCCGGACGCAGGCGCTGGGCCAGGGCGACATCGTTGATGGTGGCCGGGGCCTGGTTGATCACCTTCAGCGTGGCGGTCGCGCCGGCGGCATGGGCGTAGTCGCTGGCGATGCGATCAAAACGGGCGATCACGTCCTCGCGCACGGCCGGGTCGAAGGTGCGCAGGGTGCCGACCAGGTTGGCCTGGTCCGGGATGATGTTGAAGCGCACGCCGCTGTTGAACTGGCCGGCGGTGAGCACCACCGGGGTCTGGGCGATGTTGATCTGGCGCGCGATCATGCTCTGCGTGCCCAGCAGCACCTGGGCGCCGACGGTGATCGGGTCCACGCCCTCCCACGGCCGCGAGCCGTGGGTCTGCTTGCCATCGATGGTGAGCAGCCACTCATCGGCCGAGGCCAGCAGCGGGCCGGCCTTGTAGCCCACTTGCCCCACCTGCAGCCCGGCCCACACGTGCAGGCCGAAGGCGGCATCGGGTTTGAAGTCGTTGAGCAGGCCTTCGGCCAGCATGCGATGGGCGCCGAAATCCTCGTTGGGGTCGGCCGGGCCTTCCTCGGAGGGCTGGAACACAAACATCACCTCGCCGGGCAGCGTGTCCTTGCGCGCCACCAGTGCCTGGGCCACGCCCATCAAGATGGCCACGTGGGCATCGTGGCCACAGGCATGCATCACCCCCACCGGCTGGCCGCGGTAGCTGCTGCGCACGGTGGAAGCAAACGGCAGGCCGGTTTCCTCGGCCACCGGCAGGGCGTCCATGTCGGCACGGATCAGCAGGCGCGGGCCGGGCTTGCCGCCCTTGAGCACGGCCGCCACACCGGTGCCGGCAATGCCGGTACGCGGGGTCAGGCCCAGCGCACGCAGGTGCCCGGCCACGATGGCCGCGGTGCGGGTTTCCTGCCCGCCCAGTTCCGGGTGCTGGTGCAGGTCACGCCGCCAGGCCTGCAGCTGCGCCTGTGCGGCCTGGGCGCTGGCCGTTGCCGGCAACACCTCGGCCTGGGCGCCGGCCGCCATGCCGGCCATGGCCACTGCCGCGGCCAGTGCCGCCCTCGTCCAACCCCTTGCCTGCCTGCCCGTCATTGCGCCCGCCCTTGCTGATCATCAAGCCCTTGATGGTACCCGCCCGCCCAGCCACCGGCCGCCTGTTGCCGACCCTTGTTCTGGATCAATGCCGACAAGTTCCCGAATGACGAGGATGGGACATCGGCCCATGCTGGCCCCGTTTGATTCTGTGGAGACTGCCCATGCCCGACAACGCCTGGATCCTGGTGGTGCTGTTGCTGCTGATTCCCTCGTTGATCGTGGGTTGGCTGCGTTTTGGGTTGAACAAGGAAGCGGCTGCGGTCAGCGGCGTTGGCGGCATGATCTTCGCCTTCCTGAGCTTTGCCGCCGCGCTGTGGGTGATCTTCAGCAAGCTGGCCTGAGCCGCCGGCATCCCGGGCCGGGCAGGTTTGCCTGCCTGCCACCGGATTGGCATGCACTGACGCGATAATGGCCGGGCACTTGAACCGAGACCGCCATGGCTCGCCACTCTTCCCGCCTGGGCCGCCTGTGGGCGCATGAAAAATCCAGCTACGGCCTGCGCGTCAGCATCGCCCTGGCCAGCGCCATTGCCTATGGCTGGTATGGCGATGCGGTAGCGGCCATTCCCGGCCTGTTCCTGGGCATCATCGCCAGCGCGATTGCCGAAACCGACGACAACTGGTGGGGCCGCAGCAAGGCGGTGGCGCTGTCACTGGCCTGCTTTGCCCTGGCCGGGGCGGCGGTGGTGCTGCTGTTTCCCTATCCGTTGCCCTTCATTGCCGCGCTGGCCTTGGCCGCCTTCGGCCTGACCCTGCTCGGCGCGCTGGGCGAGCGTTACGGCTCCATCGGCCAGGCCACCGTCACCCTGGCTCTGTACGCGATGATCGCGCTGGACCAGCTCCCGCCCGGCACGCCCAGCCAGACCGCGTGGCACGAGATCGGCCACCTGCTCGGCGGTGCAGCCGGCTATGGCCTGCTGTCCATCGTGTGGACCGCGTTGTTTGCCAACCGCCCGGTACGCGAGGCGGTGGCTCGCCTGTATGGCGAGCTGGGCCACTACCTGCGGCTGAAGGCGGCGATGTTCGAGCCGGTGCACGATGCCGACCATGCCGCCATGCAGCTGGCCCTGGCCGAACAGAACGGGCGCGTGGTGGCCGCACTGAACGTGGCCAAGAACGCCATCCTGGCCCGCTTCGGCCGCTCCGGCCGGCCCGGCGTGCAGTCCGGGCTGTACCTGCGCCTGTACTACATGGCCCAGGATTTCCACGAACGCGCCAGTTCCTCGCACTACCCGTATGCGGCACTGAGCGAGGCGTTCTTCCACTCCGATGTGCTGTACCGGGCCAACCGCGTGCTCACCCTGCAGGGCAAGGCCTGCCAGACGCTGGCCGAAGCGGTGCGCCTGCGCCAGGCCTACAGCCACGCCGCGCGCCTGCCGGCCGCACTGGAAGACCTGGACGGCTCGCTGGCCTGGCTGGGCCAGCAGCACAACCCGGCCTGGACCCCACTGCTGGGCGCGCTGCGCCTGCTGCGCCGCAATCTGGGCGCCATTGACCGCCAGCTGGCCGCGGCCAACCTCAGTGACAGCACCCTGGACGGCATGGACACCCGCCTGCGCGATTCCAGCCCACGCACCCTGGTGGAAATGGGCCGGCGCCTGCGCCAGCAGCTCACCCCCACCTCGGTGCTGTTCCGCCACGGTGTGCGCATCGCCATCGCCCTGGTCGCCGGTTACGGCCTGATGCACCTGCTGGATGTGGCCAATGGCTACTGGATCCTGCTCACCACCGTGTTCGTGTGCCGCCCGCACTTCGGCGCCACCCGCCTGCGCCTGGTCCAGCGCATCATCGGCACGGTGGCCGGCCTGCTGGCCACCTGGGCCCTGCTGCAGCTGTTCCCGGCCACCCCGGCCCAGCTGCTGATCGCCTTTGCCGGCGCGCTGCTGTTCTTCATCTGCCGCAACGACCGCTACATCGCCGCCACCGCCGGCATCACCCTGATGGCGCTGACCTGCTTCAACCTGCTCGGCGATGGCTTCGTGCTGATCAGCGCGCGCCTGCTCGATACGGTGGTCGGCTGCGTGATTGCCGCCGCGGCCTCGCTGTGGATCCTGCCGGACTGGCAGGGCCGCCGCCTGCACGCGGTGATGGGCACCGTGGCCGCCAGTGCCGCGCGCTATCTGGAACAGGTGCTGGGCCAGTACCGCGACGGCAAGCGCGATGACCTGCCCTGGCGCATCGCCCGGCGCGACATGCACAACGCCGATGCGGCACTGTCGGTGGCCCTGGGCAACATGCTGCGCGAGCCGGCGCGGGTGCGCCCCAACCTGGATGCCGGCTTCCGCTTCCTGGCCCTGTCCAACACCCTGCTCGGCCATCTTTCGGCGCTGGGTGCGCATCGCGAGCAACTGCCCGCGCTGGCCGCCGATGCCCAGGCCCAGGCCGCCGGTGCCTACATCCGGCACAGCCTGTCCGGCATTGCCGATGCCCTGGCACGGCGCCAGGCACTGCCGACCGCCGAAGGCGACGAGCGGGCCATGGCCCAGGCCCTGGAAGACGGCAGCAGCGAGCTGGACGAACGCCTCGGGCTGATCCACACCCAGCTGGCCCTGGTGCTGCGCCTGCTGCCGCGCCTGCGCCAGGCCGCCGCCGCGGCCACCGGTCTGTCGATGTTGTTGCCACCGCCGGCAGTGAACGCCACGCAGTAAACCGCGGCCGCGCTCTGCTAGGCTCAGGCGCGCTATCCAAGGAGTCATGGATGTCCGGACACAACCAGTTTGCCCTGCTGCGCCAGCGTCGCTTCGCGCCGTACTTCATCGTCCAGGCCCTGGGCGCGTTCAACGACAACGTCTACCGCCAGGCGATCATCGGCCTGCTGTTCTTCCTCGGCCTGGATGCCGACCAGCGCGGGCTCTACGCCACCCTGGCCCCGGCCATCTTCATCGCGCCCTATTTCCTGTTCTCGGCCCTGGCCGGGCAGGTGGCCGAGAAACTGGAAAAGCACCGCCTGATCGTGATCACCACGATGATGGAGATCGGCATCATGTCGCTGGCGGCGGTGGGCTTTGTCAGCGAAAACCTGCCGGTGCTGCTGGTGGCGCTGTTCGCCACCGGGGTGCAGTCCACCCTGTTCGGGCCGGTGAAGTACTCGGTGCTGCCCTCCATCCTCAAGCCGGAGGAGCTGACCGGCGGCAACGGTCTGGTCGAGATGGGCACCTCGATCTCGATCCTGTGCGGCATGATCACCGGCGGCCTGATCTTCCACCTGGCCGGTGAGCACGGCCCGGTGGTGGCGGCCAGCGCAATCATCGTGCTGGCCGTGGCCGGCAACCTGGTGGCGCGCCTGATCCCGCGCATGGATGCCGGCGAGCCGGGCCTGCAGATCGGCTGGAACCCGATTCCCGAATCGATCAAGGCCCTGCGCCTGGCCAAGCAGCAGCTGGCGGTGCGCAACGCCATCCTCGGCGTGTCCTGGTTCTGGTTCTTCGGCACCATCATCACCTCGCTGCTGCCGGTGTGGGCCGAGCGCAACCTCGGCGGTGTGGCCGATTCCAGCCTGCTCTACATCGCCGCCCTGGCCCTGTTCTCGATCGGCACCGGCACCGGCTCGTTGATGTGCGAAAAGCTGTCCGGGCGCATCGTGGAGATCGGCCTGGTGCCACTGGGCGCCTTCGGCATGAGCGCCTTCCTGCTGGACCTGTACTTCGCCCGCCCCGGCGCCGCCCCGGTGGGCGGGCTGGACGTGGCCGGCTTCCTCGCCCAGCCCGGCAGCACCCGCATCATCATCGACCTGCTCGGCATTGGCTTTGCCACCGGCCTGTTCGTGGTGCCGCTGTTTGCGCTGATCCAGAGCCGCACCCCCAACAACCAGATGGCGCGCGTGTTCGCCGCGCTGAACATCCAGAACTCCGGCTTCATCGTGGCCGCCGCCGGTGTCGGCCTGCTGACCCAGCAGCTGCTGGGCTGGAGCGCACCGCAACTGCTGCTGGCCCTGGCCATTGCC
>NZ_LDJM01000080.1 GCF_001431485.1 Stenotrophomonas ginsengisoli
TGCCGCGGCTCGGACGAAGGCCGTGGCCACGTCAAGGGGGCGCTGCTGCATCTGATCGAAGGCCAGGGGGTGGTCGGCCTGACACACGGCGGTGACCAGGCCGGTGTCCGTATCGGGCAGCAGGCCCTTGGGGATGGCCACGTAAAGAGGGACGGTGAGGGAGACGGCCGCACCGGCCACGCCCAGGGTGGGGGGCGGATGGGCCAGCACGAGGTCCAGGCTTCGCTCGTACAGGCCGACCAGACGCGACCACCAGGTCACCTTGCCGCTGGCATGTGCCCGCTCGTGCGCATCCTCGCCTTCGGGCAGGGCATCGGCCTTGAGCAGGTAGGCGCACATCATCGGGGTCAGGGTCAGCGAGATCAGCATCGAGATCACCACCGCGATGCTCAACACCCAGGCGAACTGGTGGAACAGGCGGCCGGTGACCCCGGGCATCAGCATCAGCGGCAGGAACACCGCCACCAGCGAGATGGTCAGCGACAGCACGGTGAAGCCGATCTGGCGCGCGCCCACCTCGGCCGCTTCCTTGCCGCTCTTGCCCTGCTCGATGTAGCGCACGATGTTTTCGATCATCACGATCGCGTCGTCCACCACAAAACCGGTGGCCACCACCAGCGCCATCAGCGACAGGTTGTCCAGCGACATGCCCGAGGCCGCCATCACCGCGAAGGTGCCGGCCAGCGACAGCGGAATGGCCAGCGCCGGGATCAGGGTGGCCC
>NZ_LDJM01000081.1 GCF_001431485.1 Stenotrophomonas ginsengisoli
AGTGGCCAGGCAATGTTGGGCAATGCCAAGACCGCGCAGAGCAAGGCCATCGGTACGGTGCAGATTTCCGATACCGAGAAGTTCTCCGGTTGGCACCGCCAGCAGCACGAGGATGACAGCGCCCAGGTGTCGCAGGTGGCCAGCAACATTGGCAGCCTGGGCGGCAGCGTCAACCTCAGTGCCGGTGGCAGCTACAGCCAGATCGCCAGCAACGTGGTGGCCGCGCAGGACATCAACATCACGGCCACCAGCATCGAGCTGCTCACTGCCGATGAAACCGGGCATGCCTCCTCGCGCGATGACGACCTGAAGATCGGCGCGTTTGCCCGGGTCAAATCGCCCCTCATCGACCTGGTCAACAACGTCGATGCGGCGCGGCAGTCCGATGGCCGGCTGCAGCAGATGCAGGGCATGGCCGCAGCGGCCAATGCCTACCAGGCCGCCAGTGCCATCGCAGCCGTTTCCGGCGCAGGTGGCAGCGGCACCCTGGCGGCTGCCGAGGCCGGCATTGGTTTCAAATCGGCCAGCAGCAGCGCCGACAGCCACAGCGTGGTTTCCCAGGGCTCCACCCTGCAGGCCGGTGGCAACCTCAACCTGACCAGCACCGGTGGCGATATCCACGTGGTGCAGGGCAACCTGAGTGCCGGCAACAGCCTCAGCCTGGATTCGGCAGGCGACATCCTGCTGGAAGCGGGCAAGTCGCAGTTGGCTGACCGCAGCCAGAGCAGCAATGCCGATGCGGAGGTCGGCATGGGCGTCGCGGTCGGCGCACAGACCGGCGCGTACGCCTATGCCGAGGCCAGCGTGGGAAGTTCGCGTTCCAACGCGACCAGCAACACCTGGCACAACACCACGCTCAGCGGCCAGCAGATTTCGCTGCAGGCCGCCGGTGACACCACCCTGCGTGGTGCCACGGCCACGGCGGACCGCATCGACGTCACCACCGGCGGCACGCTCACCATCGAGTCACTGCAGGATGTGGCGCAGAGCGAATCCAAAAACAGCCAGGTGGGTGGCCGGGTCCAGGTCTCCTTCGGCACGGCCTGGGATGCCAGTGGCTATGCCAGTGGTGGCCATGCCGACGGCAACTACCAGGCCGTGGGCGAGCAGAGCGGCATCCAGGC
>NZ_LDJM01000082.1 GCF_001431485.1 Stenotrophomonas ginsengisoli
GTATCGAAGGCATTGGCGGCCTTGCGGGCGGTATCGGCATACAGCCGGTAGTGACGCCGGTGCCCTGGACCGGCGTCACTACCGGCTGTATGCCGATACCGCCCGCAAGGCCGCCAATGCCTTCGATACCCGCTATGCCCAGGTCTCGTGGATCGATGCGGACACGGTATTTGCCCCTGGCGCCCTGCTGCCACTGGCCGCCCTGCCGGGGGGAATGGCCCGCGGCAACACGATCTGCACCCACCTGGTGGAGGAAGACGCGCCGCTGGTGATCGATGACCTGCTCAGCGACCCACGCATGATGGACATGGCCGTGGTGCAGCAGCACGGGCTGCGCTTCTATGCCGGGGTACCGCTACGCCACCTGGGGCAGGTGATCGGCAGCCTGTGCATCGTCGATGATGCCCCGCGTCACTTGAGCGAGGATGACCAGGCCCTGCTGCAGCTCATGGGCGATGCTCTGGTGCAGTCCATTACCTCCGACAGGACATGGACCAACAACGCCGGCCCTGTTGCAGGGCCGGCGCCAAAAGCCGGGCCGGTAAGTCCACCACGCGGCCGAAAACGGCCCTGAGGTAACGGAGTTTCTGCACGGTGGCCAATAAGGGGGCACTCTCTTGAAACAATATGCACCTGGCGCACAGAGCAACATTACGAGATCAA
>NZ_LDJM01000083.1 GCF_001431485.1 Stenotrophomonas ginsengisoli
GGCCGCGCCGACCGCGCGCGCACACCGCGCTGAAGATCGCCCCGGCCTACCAACACCCGGTGGTGTGGACCAAGGACGCCTCGCGCGCGGTCGGCGCGGCCCAGAGCCTGGTCTCGCCCACCCTGCGCGGCCCGTTGATGGATACCATCGCCGCCGATTACGCGGCCATCCGCACCCGTCATGCCAACCGCGGTGATGCCAAGCGTCTGGTCAGCCTGGCCCATGCGCGCGAACGCGCCTTCAAGCCCGACTGGGCCGGCTATACCCCGCCGGCACCCCGGCAGCCCGGCCTGCATGTGGTCAACGACTGGCCGCTGGCCGATCTGCTCGAGGTCATCGACTGGACCCCGTTCTTCCAGAGCTGGGAACTGGCCGGGCGCTTCCCGGCGATCCTGGATGACGCCATCGTCGGCGAACAGGCACGCAGCCTGTATGCCGATGCACGGGCGATGCTGGCCCGCATCGTTGATGAGAAGTGGCTGACCGCCCGCGCCGTGTTCGGCTTCTGGCCGGCCCAGGCCGAGGGCGATGACGTACGCCTGCAGCACGCCGACGGCAGCAGCAGCGTCCTGCACTTCCTGCGCCAGCAGGCCGACAAGCCGGTGCAGCGTCCCCACCCCTGCCTGACTGATTTCATCGCACCGGCGGGCAGCGGCAAGGCCGACTGGATCTGGGACCTCGCCGTCGCGGCCGGGATCCGCTCTGACGCACACGCGGCCCGTATCTACGCCGGCCCCGTTGTCCACAACGTGATCCTGCCCAGCGCCCTGGCCCATCGACTGGCCTAGGCCCGGGCCCGCCACCAGCACCATG
>NZ_LDJM01000084.1 GCF_001431485.1 Stenotrophomonas ginsengisoli
GCATAGAGGTGGCCGATGCCGAAGATCTGGAAGAAGGCCGGCAGTACCTCCAGCAGGGCGGCCACACCGGGGTCCTTGAGCGGTTGTACGGTATGGGTTGGCGGGGGCAGTGGGGCGTTCATCGGCAGTCCTTGGCAGGGTGGGGCACCGGCACATCAGGCCGGGGTGGGGGTCAGGCGCGATCGCCGCGCAGGGCGCGCACGGCAGTTTCCAGTTCGCTGGCCGGGGTGGTCGGCGGCAGGGCGGGGGCGGCAATCACCTCGATGCGTGCACGCAGGCGGCGCGGCACGCGCATCCGGCCCAGGCGGGTATCGCGGCGGCTCCACATGCTGGTCCACATCCCGCACAGGGCCATCGGCACCACCGGCACCGGGCGGCGGGCCAGGATCTTCTCCACCCCGCTCTTGAATGGGTTGATTTCACCATCGGCAGTGAGCCGGCCTTCGGGGAAGATCAGCACCAGCTCGCCATTGGCCAAGGCCTCGTCGACGCTGTCGAAGGCGCGCTGCATCAGCGCGGCGTCTTCCTTGGGGCTGGCAATCGGGATCGCCTTGGCGGTGCGGAAGATCCAGTTCATGAAGGGGATGTTGAAGATCTTGTAGTACATGACAAAGCGCACCGGGCGCGGCACCACCGCGGCCAGGATCAGCGCATCCATGTAGCTGACGTGGTTGCACACCAACAGCGCGGCGCCTTCGTCGGGCACATGCTCTTCCACCCCGCGCACGCGCAGCCGGTACAACGTGCGCACCATCAGCCAGCTGGCAAAGCGCATCGCAAACTCGGGCACGATGGAGAAGATCCAGATCGCCACCAGGGCGTTGGCAATGGCCAGGGCCTGTCTCTTATAACCCTCT
>NZ_LDJM01000085.1 GCF_001431485.1 Stenotrophomonas ginsengisoli
TCCTTGGATTCGATCTCGGTGACCAGTTCTTCACCGTAGATGTCTTCGAGGATCGGCCGCTCGTATTCCAGAACGGTCGTGGGCAGTTTGGTGCTGGCGTCACGGTCGATCAGCAGCGTGATCAGCAACAGGTTGATGGACTTGGCCATTACTGCACGCCCTCCAGAGTGATGGGATCAGTTGCAGCGGCGCCCAGCTTCACGAACTTGGGCAGGTCGGCGATTTCTGCGACGGCGCCCTGCGTTGCAGTGGCACTCAGCAGCGTGACCCAACCGGGGTCACCGGCAGCCGGAGTGGCACCACTGGCCAGGCCGGGATGACCCTGCAGCAGCACGCCGCTGGCCACCGCAAGCGTTGCCGCCAAGATGGGCCAGCCCTTCGCGCCCCTCCCCGCCCAGCAGCGGGGTCTTCTTCAGGGCCACGATGTTCGTGCCCTGTACGGTGATGGTGTTCGGCATTTCTTTCTCCTGGCCGGCGAGGAATGCCCCGCCGGCACGTTGGGGGTAATCAGGCGATGCTGAAAACCGCGTTCGAATTGCGCTTGCGGCAGGTCAGGCCGTAGTCCGCGGTCAGGCCGAAGTAGTACGTGTAGCGGTCGTACACGCGCGGCGGGGTGCGGCGGATCATCCAGCGGCCCTTGACCGGGCGCAGGCGCAGGGCCTTGCTGTTGAGGAAGTAGCCGCGCTTCTTCCACGGGTAGGTGATCGCACCCAGCTCTTCGTCCAGGGCATCGAAGGTCGGATCCCACACCACCGGCACGCCCTTGAAGGCCAGCGCCTTGGTACTCGGGTCCAGCGTCACGCCGCCGGTCGACGCCTGGCCCAGGTTGATCTGGCGTCCCATGACCTTGAGCGCGTCGGCTTGGATGGCGTCGTACATCGCCGAGCCCACGAGA
>NZ_LDJM01000086.1 GCF_001431485.1 Stenotrophomonas ginsengisoli
GGGATGTGGAGCGTGCGGTGCGCGCGCAGATCAAGAAGGTTGAAGATGCGTCTGCACGTTGATGCACTCCGCCGTGTGGCGATGAGCACGCTGCTGTTGCTTGCGGTACTGCTGCCGGGCACGGTACTGGCGCAGGTGCAGGCCGAGCTGGTTGCCGCACAGCGCTCGGTGCAGCCTGGGCAGCCGTTGCAGCTGGCCCTGCGCATGCAGCATGACCCGCATTGGCACAGCTTCTGGAAGAACGCCGGCACCGGCCTGCCGAACAAAGCTGATGTGGGAACTGCCGCCGGGATGGACCGCCGAGGCCATCCAGTGGCCGACGCCCATCCTGGTGCGCGACCGCGAAGGCAATATCACCGGGCATGGCTATGAGGGCTTGTCATATCTGCCGGTGCGGCTGATTGCCCCGGCAGACTTGCCAGCCGGCAGCGTGGTGGAACTGAAAGCGCAGGCACGCTGGTTGATGTGCGAGACGGTGTGCATTCCGGGCAAGGCGGCATTGAGCTTGCGGATGCCGGTCAGCGCCGAGCCCACGAGAC
>NZ_LDJM01000087.1 GCF_001431485.1 Stenotrophomonas ginsengisoli
GGCCAGCAGTGCCCAGCCCTTGCGGTAGGCAAGGCGCCCGGCATCGCCGATGCGGCATTGCCCGAGCAGGCGGATCAGCGGCTGTGCGTCACCCGGCCATGCGCTCATGGCAGTGTTCCCCGGGTGCGGTTCGATGGACACAGGTTTCCACTCCCCGTACGGCAGGCGAGAAGGCGGTTCATGTGGTTCCCCAGCTTTCGGATTGGCGACCCGCTGTTTTTCCGGGCCTCACTTACAAAACCGTGAAAAGCGTCCACTTCCTATCACTCGCTTTCGCTCGCTGTCGGCGCCGATGGGCGGGCGCGATGTCGCCCGAGTGCGGATCCACCGCCGTGCAGACCGGACCGGCAACGGCCCCCACGCGAGCGCACGACCCGACAGCCCGTACCCGCGCAGCGGTGCCCGATCCGCGCAAGCGGCCCGCTGGCGGCGTCGCCGCGCATCGCCGGCAAACAACTTTCATCGGCAACCATGCCGCCGCGACAACCGTTTGCGGCGATTGCGGCCGGGCACGCGATCAAGCGCGGCCGCCCTGCTTGACAACACGGAAAGTGGCGTGGTTATCTCGAGCAATGCTGCAACGCCACACCACCGCCAACCCGACCCGCACACCGGCCACCGCCGAGGCGTCGCTGCTCGTACTAGTGCTTATTACCGAGCCCACGAGACTA
>NZ_LDJM01000088.1 GCF_001431485.1 Stenotrophomonas ginsengisoli
GGCATAGGGTCTGCGCCTTGGGCTTCAACCAGATCGCAACCGCACCGGCAAACGCAAAGCACAGGCCGATACGTTGCAGCACGCCCCATGGCCGGTAATGCGGCAGCTCCAGCCACCACCAGGCCAGGAAATGCAGCAGCAGGCCCAAACCGAGAATGCGTGCGGCGCGGATCAATACCGTACGCGTCAATGCACCACGATCAGCGCCCTGCTCCACCCGCGGCACCACGCCCAGCGCGATGGATACGCCGACAATCACCAGGAAGAACGGGAACACCAGGTCCGTAGGCGTGCAGCCATGCCATTCCGAATGCCGTAGCGGCGCAAAGACATAACTCCAGCTGCCGGGATTGTTGACCAGCAGCATGGCGGCCACGGTGATGCCACGCAGGGCATCCACCGAGGCATATCGAATGGCTTTGTTCATTGCCTGAAACTCAGTCGCGCTGACCGGCAATCCAGGTGCTCTGCACCTGCAGGTCGGTATCCAGCAATACAAAATCAGCCTGGTAGCCGGCTGCAATCTGCCCGTAGCGGTCATCCAGACCCAGGAACTGCGCCGGATACGTCGATGCCATGCGCGAAGCTTCGGCCAGCGACAAACCCAGCAGCCCAACCGTATTGCGCACGGCAGTGATCATGTCCAAAGCCGAACCCGCCAAGGCACCGGCAGCGTTGCGTACCACACCGTCAACGGCAGTGATCACTTCGCCATACAGCTCGAAAGCCGGG
>NZ_LDJM01000089.1 GCF_001431485.1 Stenotrophomonas ginsengisoli
ACCCGGAATCTCGCGCAGCGCAAGCCCCGCCACACCGGGTGCCGTGTGATCCCCTATCCCTGATCCAAACAGCGCCGGCGTTGCGCCGCGAAGCCGGCCATCGCCGCCGAACACCAGCACTTGTGCAGCGGCTTTATCCATGATTGCGAACGGATAGCCCTGGTTGTCCTTGCTTGCGACAACCCAGCCAGCGAGTTCAATTACGGTGTCAGAGACTTCCTGGCCCGGCGGAAGCTCATCGACGGATGCCAGCGGTTGCGCGGGAGCATCCTGGGCGCTGGCCACGCCGCTACACGCGAACGCCAGCGCCACTACCAGCGCGCGATAAGTGGTTCTGATTGCAGGGTATGAGTAGGTACGGATGGGGCGCTTCCTTTGACTGCAGGCTGCGTTCTGAAAAGGAAACCAGTGGCCCGCAAAGGCCACCGGATCCTGATTCCAGGTATTCGGTGTGGCTTGTTACCAGAGCGACTAGCCGCGCGGAGTGCGGCGGGGTGCCCTTTCAAGCTGCTGTACACGGCCTTCAATCTGATCCAGCCGTTGGTTTGCCTGCTGTGCGGACTGATTGGCGGATTCGGCGCTCTGTGCGGCGCCCTGCACCTTCGTATCGAGTTGATCGAGGCGTGAGTTGATCCCTGCAAACTCCTCTTTGTACGTCGCGCAGGAAGCAAGACTCAGGGCAACGATTGCCACGCCGAGCCCACGAGAC
>NZ_LDJM01000009.1 GCF_001431485.1 Stenotrophomonas ginsengisoli
AGGGCAGAAACGCGGGAAACCTCAGGGTCAGGTTGGCTTGTCTGTCTGAAGCAGGTAAAAGCTTCCACAGGAAACCCGGGTCAGAGTGGCCTTTCTGAGGTGGCGACTACCGTGCTTGAAGCAAAGCTTCCGCCCGCTGCGCGTGCGGGTGACTTTTGAGGCCGCAAAAGTCACCGAAACCCGGGTCAGAGTGAAGTGGCCCGTTTTCGTGGACAGGGTAGTCAGGGGACAGTCCTGACCTGTTGATATTGCTGTTCCAAAACCCGGGTCAGAGTCGCCTTTTCGAGGCGGCGAGGGAAACCCGGGTCAGAGAGGCCTTTCTGAGGTAGCGAGTGCCGTGCTTGAAGCAAAGCTTCCACACGCTGCGCGTGCGGGTGACTTTTGATGCCGCAAAAGTCACCAAAACGGCTTCTCGCCGGGACGCGTGCCGCTGCGGCCTTCGGCCACATCGGTGCCCTGTGCTTCTCGCGGCTCAACGCGGCGTGGGAACTCGCTGCGCTCAAACATCCCACGCCTTTATCGTTGATCCGCTGCGATACTCGGCACGCTTTACGGCTCGGGCAGGAGAGCGAAAGCTCGACGGCAACGGCAACGGCAACGGCAACGGCAACGGCAACGGCAACGGCAACGGCAACGGCAATGACCCTTGATTGGTCTGCAAAGTCGCGCATGAGGCGACGGCCAGCGGTACTGCCGGGACAGACGGTTGCAGCAGCTGCTCAGGGCTCGCCGTTGTCGGGCATCAGCAGGGCCAGGGGCGCGCAGGCGGGGGCGCTGCAACCGAAGTAACGCGTAGGGCCATCACCGGTCCAGCTGGCCGTGCCGGCGGCATTGATGCGGTAGTGCCAGCGCTCGCCGTGAGCGATCAGCGTGCCGGTGATCTCGCAGGGCAGGTGGTCAAAGCTGCGGTGTGGCAATTCCGGGTATTCGGTGGCGGCCGCAAAGAACTGTGCCACCTGCTCACGGCTCAACTGCCAGGCTTTGCAGGCATCAGGAAATCCCTTGCCGCCCGATTCGGGGTGGTCCATCAGCTGTGCCGGCGTGGTACTCAGCACCTGCAGCGCGGTTTTGCCATCAGCGGCTGGGGCTGGATGGCTGCTGCAGGCGCTCAGGCTCAGGCTCAGCAGCAGGGGTGTACAGGCCAGCGCCTTCGCCAGCAGTCTTGTTGGAAATGACATCGTGGGCGTAAACATCGCGGTCACCTATCCCGTAGTGTTGCTGCAGGGTATTTATCAGCCGGTTGATCGAGGCTTGCTGGGCTGCGGTGGGCGCTTCCCACTTGCCGCCCAGATGACGGCCCACCACCTCGATGCCAATGCTGTCCTCGTTGAGCGGGTAGCGCTGAGGATAATCCTTGGCTTTTTCATGGTTGTAGGTCGCGGTAGGGCTCCAGCCCCGCTGCCTGGCCAGCGCGGCCTCCTCGGGTGAGCAGCTGGCCTCCTCGACGCAGCGCGACTTTATCTTTCCCACATGTAGTGTGCGCTGTTCCAGGCTGGCGGTCTGGTAAATGGTGCCGTCCTTGTCGACCAGGAAATGGGTGCCGTACTGCACCCCGTCGCGGCCGCTGGCAAACGCGCGCAGGGCGCTGTCGGCGGTGGCCGATTCGGTCCGATGCAGCACCACAGCATGCACCTGATTAAGACGGCCGCGGCCCAGACCTGCCACCTCGTTGCGCACGATGTCTGGATCGGTCAGCCAGCCATCCCGTACTGCCGGGTCGGGTTGCGGCTGTGTCAGAACCTGCTCCAGATGGATACTGGCCCGGTACACCGGGGGCAGATCGCCGTGTGGGCGGTAAACCGCGAATATCTGCTGGCCGACCTGGGTGATGTCATCGATGCGTTTGACCAACGGATTGCCATGCACGGCATTTTCCAGTGCCTGTTCAATGCGGGGGCGATGTGCCTCGTCCAGCGCCAGGCCATCCAGATGCGCTGCGATCTGCTGCTTCAATGCGGCTTGTGTGGGATCACTCATCGCCTTTTACCTGCTATGCGGGTGGGCTGGTGCCTTGCCACGCTGGATGGAATTGCCGGCAGGGTCAAGCAATCAGCGCTGTTTGCGTGAAACTTGTCACGGTCCCTGCATATCGGTATGCATCCGGGGCGATTGGCGGCGGCTTGGCTCAACCGTTTATACCGGTTAACAGTATCTGCCGCTGGGTTTGCGGTTGACGTTGAGCAGACATTGGTACGCTGAATAGCGTTTGCAGCCGCAAAGGTCACACTGCCAAATAAGCGATCCAAGAAAACTCGCAAAAAACTCGGAAAACCCGGGTCAGGAAAACCCGGGTCAGAGAGGCCTTTCTGAGGTAGCGAGTGCCGTGCTTGAAGCAAAGCTTCCACACGCTGCGCGTGCGGGTGACTTTTGATGCCGCAAAAGTCACCAAAACGGCTTCTCGCCGGGACGCGTGCCGCTGCGGCCTGTGGCCACAGCGGTGCCCTGTGCTTCTCGCGGCTCAACGCGGCGTGGGAACTCGCTGCGCTCAGACATCCCACGCCTTCTTCGTTGATCCGCTGCGGCGAACGGGGTCAGGTTGGCTTACGGGTTTGAAGCAGGTAACAGCTTCCACACGCTGCGCGTGTGGCTTCCTTTTGTCTTGGCAAAAGGAAGCAAAACCGCTTCTCGCCGGGACGCGTGCCGATGCGGTGGGGCCGCATCGGTGCCCTGTGCTTCTCGCGGCTCAACGCGGCGTGGGAACTCGCTGCGCTCAGACATCCCACACCTTCTTCGTTGATCCGCTGCGATGCTCGGCACGCTTTACGGCTCGGGCAGGAAAGCGAAAGCTCAACGGCAACGGCAACGGCAACGGCAACGGCAACGGCAACGGCAATTGTGCATATCCGTTGGGTTGATTGGCTGTTGCGATTTGCTTCTGAAATCACGAGTCTGGGTGCACTTCTGTGATCTCAGTCGTGCAGCGGAGATAGCCATGGGTTAACTTCACACGCTCAACTATTCAAGGAGATGGCAATGACGTTGAGTAACGTAGTACTGGGTGCAGTGGTTGCGTTGGCTGCGCCGTGTGCGCTGGCCGCAACCTCTTCTGATCCTCTGTATGGCGAGGATGCGCAGGCGCTGGCGCTGCTGCAGTGCCAGGCCGATTACGCCGAACGTTATGCCAAGGCGGTGACCGCGCAGCGGGCCACGGCGACGGAAGTGGCAACGGCAGCACATGCCAGCTGTGCGGCGCAGTTCGAGGCTTTCGTGCGGTCACGGTTGACGGCGGCAGGTGATGCCGAGCGGGCGCAGGCCATGTTTTCGCCAGCGGCATTTGTCGAACATCACAGTCAACGCATGCGTGATTACGCTCATGCCCGCACGCTGGATGTGTATCTGCGCAGCACTGCTACGTTCTGATTGATGCAGAGCCCACAGCGGGTGCTGATGGGCACGGTGGTAATGCAGCCTCCGGGTACTGAGGACTTGCAGTCCCGGGCGCTGTGGCTCAGGCGGCCTTGCTGGCCGGTGCCAGCGGGGCGGGTTGGGTCTGCAGTTCGACGCGGGGGGCTTTGCGGTAGCGCAGGGGGGAGAGGCCGGTTTCGCGGCGGAAGGCCTGGCTGAAGGCGCTGTCCGATTCGTAGCCGAGTTCTTCGGCGATGCGGGCCACGCTGTAGGTGGAGCGGCGCAGCAGGCGCATGCCGAGGCGGATGCGCCAGCGCAGCAGGTAGGTCAGCGGGGGCACGCCGACCAGTTTCTTGAAGTGCTCGGTGAAGCGGGTGCGCGACATGCTGGCGTGGCTGGCCAGCAGGTCCAGGGTCCAGGGCATGGCCGGGTGGGCGTGCATCTGGTTGAGTACCGGGCCGATATGGCTGTCGGCCAGGGCGTTGAGCCAGTTGGCCGAGGGGGTGCCGCCCTGCTCGAGGAAGGCGCGCAGGCCATGGATCAGCATCAGGTGGGAGAGGTGGTCCACGGTCAGGGCAGTGCCGGGGCCGGGGTGACGCACTTCCTGCCACAGCTGCTGCAGCGTCCACTGGATCACCGAGGCATGCGCGGCCGGCAGGCGGATCACCGGGTCCAGCGCTTCCAGCAGCAGGGGCGAGTGGGTCTGGTCGAAGGTGAACTTGCCGCGCAGCACGATCACCTCGTGGCCGCCGCAGCTCACCACGCCTTCGTCGATCTCCGAGAGCAGGGCGCGGGCATCGCGGGGAATCAGCCGGGGGCGGTTGTACAGCTTGTAGGGGCGGCCATCGGTGAGCAGATAGCCATCGCCGGCCTGCAGCTGCATCGGCTCGTCTATGCCCTCCACCTGCAGCCAGCACTGGCCCTGCTGGATCACATTGAACTTGATGCCCTCGTAGGCCGGGAAGGCCAGGCACCAGTCGCCGCCCAGTTCCAGGCGGGTGGTCAGGGCGCTGCGTGGGTTGAGCAGCGAAAGCACACTGGAAAGTGGGTCGAGCATCATGGTTTGGGACGATCGCGACAAAATTCAGGACGAATTCGAATGTGAAGACGGCCCGGTCTTGGCAATGTGAATACAGCGCACGTTCATCGCGAAATGTGCGCGGGGACACGTTGCGACTACCTGGGGATACGCAAATGAATGGCAAATTGAATCTGTCCGACCTGAACAATCTGGCCGGTTTCGTCGGCGCGGCGCTGGTGGACAGCGACAGTGGCATGTCCATGGCCACGGCCGGTGGCGGCAATATCGACCTGGGCCTGGCTGCGGCCGGCAATACCGAGGTGATCCGGGCCAAGCGCAAGGTGATGGCCAACCTGGGCGTGCGTGATGCGCTGGAAGACGTGCTGATCTCGCTGGGCAACCAGTACCACCTGCTGCGCCCGCTGGAGACCAACCCGGAGCTGTTCCTGTACGTGGTGCTGGACCGTTCCAAGGCCAACCTGGCCCTGGCCCGGCATGAACTGAAGTCCTTCGAAAAGACCCTGGATTTCAGCTGACCCTGGCGCACGTGCCAACGGCGGTGGCCCTGGCCGCTGCCGTACAGGCTTGACTGCCGGCTGCGACGGTTTGATGGCAGGGCTGGCGTCAGGCGGGATAGCTGTCAGGATGGGCCAGGATCGGCAGATGGCAGTACATATGGAATGGATGGGCAGACGATGGCGCTGGCTGTTGTTGTTGGGCCTGGCCGGCTGCAGCACATCGGAGCGCTTTGTGCTCAGCCCGGTGCTGGCCGAGCCGGCACCGCGTGAACAAGGCCAGGGCAACAACGGCCCCGGCGCAAGGCCGCAGGGGTTTGTGGAAGTGACGCAGCGGCTGGCGCCGGCGGTGCAGATCACGGACACGGCAGCCGGGCAGCTGCAGTACCGGGTGCAGGGCAACTTTTCCTCGGCAGGGTTGTCGGCCCGGCGGATCGGGGCGAGCCAGCAGCAACAGCGGCGCGAGGGTGACCACCTGATCGTCCAGCATTACCTGCAGCTGGCGGCCGTCGCCGGCAAGGAGGGGGCGCTGGTTCGCGGCTACAACTACCAGCGCGATTATCGGCTGACGCTGCCGGCGGGCATTACCCGGGTCAGCATCGAGTTGCACGAGCGCCGCGTGGCACGCTCCGGCCAGGCCGCCCCGGAAGAACCGTACCGCTTGCTGGCGCAGACCACTCTGGAATTGTGAACCCACCCGGCGCGCACTGCGGCGTGGGGTGATGCGGCTGGATGATTGCCAGCGGCAGGCCGGTTTTTTTGCCGCGCCGGGCATGTGGTGCCGCGCCTGCCCGGCGGCCGGGCCACAGGTTGCCCGGTGTTTTTGACAGCCTTGCTGCGCTGCGGCATGGTGGGCGCCTGCAGGCCGCGTCGCGGCCTTTTTTGGTGGCGGAGTCTTCAATGAACGCAGTTCTTGCGGCGGTGGGCATCATGCTGGTGATGAGCCTGTGCCGGATCCATGTGGTGGTGGCGCTGATCATCGGCGCGCTGGCCGGCGGCCTGCTCGGCGGGCTGGGCATGGAGGCCACCCTGGCCGCCTTCAACAAGGGCCTGGGCGCCGGGGCCACGGTGGCCCTGTCCTATGCGCTGCTGGGCGCGTTCGCGGTGGCCATCGGCAAGTCAGGCCTGGCCCATGCCCTGGCCGACCGCATTCTGGCCATGGTCGGTCGCCAGCACAGCGAAAAAGCCACTGCCTCGGTCAAATGGTTGCTGATCGCCCTGCTGCTGGCGGTGTCGGTGGCCTCGCAGAACGTGCTGCCCATCCATATCGCCTTCATTCCGCTGCTGGTGCCGCCGCTGCTGTACGTGCTGAGCAAGCTGCAGATCGACCGTCGCCTGATTGCCTGTGTGATCACCTTCGGCCTGATTACCCCGTACATGTTCCTGCCGGTGGGCTTTGGCAACATCTTCCTCAACAACATCCTGCTGGCCAATGTGACCAAGGCCGGGGTGGATGTGAGTGGGGTCAATGTCACCCAGGCCATGCTGATTCCAGCCCTGGGCATGGTGTTCGGCCTGCTGGTGGCGGTGCTTTTCAGCTACCGCAAGAAGCGGGTCTACAACCTGGCCAAAATCAGCCAGACCGAGCGCAACCAGGTGCAGTACAACCCGCGCACCCTGGCCGTGGCCGGGCTGGCGGTGGCGGTGGCCTTTGCCGTGCAGCTGTGGCTGGATTCGATGATCGTCGGCGCGCTGCTGGGCTTTGTGGTGTTCACCGTGAGCGGGGTGGTGCGCTGGCGCGAGGCCGATGACCTGTTCACCGAGGGCATGAAGATGATGGCCATGATCGGCTTCATCATGATTTCCGCCCAGGGCTTTGCCGAGGTGATGACCGCCACCGGCCAGGTGACCAGCCTGGTGGACAGCTCGGTCAGCCTGATCGGCGAAAGCCGCGGCCTGGGTGCGCTGATGATGCTGGTGGTCGGCCTGCTGGTGACCATGGGCATCGGCTCCTCGTTCTCCACCGTGCCGATCATTGCCGCCATCTTCGTGCCGCTGTGCCTGGCCCTGGGCTTCAGCCCGATGGCCACGGTGTGCATCGTCGGCACCGCCGGTGCGCTGGGCGATGCCGGCTCGCCGGCCTCCGATTCCACCCTGGGGCCGACCTCGGGCCTGAACGTGGATGGCCAGCACCACCACATCTGGGACTCGGTGGTGCCCACTTTCCTGCATTACAACCTGCCGTTGCTGGCCTTCGGCTGGATCGCGGCGATGGTGCTGTAAGCGCGCCAACGCTGTGCATGAGAAAGCCCGCTGCAAGGCGGGCTTTTTTGTGGCGCAGACAAGGCGATACCGCCGGCTCAGCGGATGCGGAAATCCATGTTCAGCAGCGCGGGCCGGGGCTGGCCATCCACCCGGGCCGGGGACCACTGCACCGACAGGATCTGCTGCTCCTGTTCGGCGCTGAGCGCATAGCCGGCCGGATAACTGACGGCCAGCTCCTGGGGCATGCCGCTGCTGTCCAGGGCGACCACCACGCAGACCAGCTCGCTGCCCGAGCGCAGCCAGATGTTGCGGTCAAAACGCGGCAGCCGGGCCAGTGCCTGCGGCTTGTCATCGGCGTCATCGGCCAGGATGTGGTCCGGCCGCTCCTGCTGGAATACCGCCAGCAGTGGCGCTTTGGTGCACGAGGTGATGGGGCGCTCGCGTGCAGCGGTGTTGCCTGCAGGCAGCAACAGGGCGGTCAACAGCAGGACGGGTTTCATCGGCACCTCGGTGTGGAACTGCGGTGGTCGGGGCTGGTCTGTCTGCGGCCACTGGCAACGGATTGGATGCAGCGCAGGCAGGCGATCGGCAGTCAGGTGTGCTGCCTGTGTACGTCAACCAGGACGGCACGGCAAGCGGCCCGCACTGGCTGGCGGAATTTGATCCGTATCAAGGTCATAACTTTGGTTGTGCCGACAATGGCCGGGTCACCCACTGCTGTTGGAGCCTAGCCATGACCATGATGAAAGCTGCCGTGTTTGTCGAGAAGGGCCGGATCGAGATCGTGGACAAGCCGATCCCGGATGTCGGCCCCAACGATGCGCTGATCCGTATCACCACCACCACCATCTGCGGCACCGACGTGCATATCCTCAAGGGCGAGTACCCGGTGGCCAAGGGCCTGACCATCGGCCACGAGCCGGTGGGGGTGATCGAGAAACTGGGCAGTGCGGTGCGTGGCTACCAGGAAGGCCAGCGGGTGATTGCCGGTGCCATCTGCCCGAACTTCAACAGCTATGCCGCCCAGGACGGGGTGGCCAGCCAGGACGGTAGCTACCTGGATGGCGAGCGCTGCCGTTGCCATGGCTACAAGGCCACGGCCGGCTGGCGCTTCGGCAACCTGATCGACGGTACCCAGGCCGAATACCTGTTGGTGCCCGATGCCCAGGCCAACCTGGCCCCGGTGCCGGACGGGCTGACCGACGAGCAGGTGCTGATGTGCCCGGACATCATGTCCACCGGCTTCAAGGGTGCGGAAAACGCCAATATCCGCATCGGCGACACCGTGGTGGTGTTTGCCCAGGGCCCGATCGGCCTGTGCGCCACCGCCGGTGCGCGCCTGCTCGGCGCCACCACCATCATTGCCGTGGATGGCAATGACGAGCGCCTGGCCATGGCGGGCAGGATGGGCGCCGATGTGACCCTGAACTTCCGCAATGTCGATGTGGTGAGCGAGGTGCACCGACTCACCGGCGGGCGCGGTGCGGACAGCGCGATCGAGGCGCTGGGCACCCAGCTGACCTTCGAGCAGGGAATCAAGGTGCTCAAGCCCGGCGGCACCCTGTCCAGCCTGGGCGTGTATTCGGAGGACCTGAAAATCCCGATGTCCGCCTTTGCTGCCGGCCTGGGCGACCACACCATCCGCACCGCGCTGTGCCCGGGGGGCAAGGAGCGCATGCGCCGGCTGATGAACGTGATCCAGGCCAACCGCCTGGACCTGGGCGCCCTGGTCACTCACCAGCGCAAGCTCGATGACATCGTCGAGGCCTATGACCTGTTCGCCAACCAGCGCGATGGCGTGCTGAAGATAGCGATCAAGCCCTGAGCCGCGGGCAAGGCATCGATGCCGGCAGCTCAGTCCTGCCGGCGTTGCCCGTTGTTGTCCGCCGCGCGGTCATCGGCTGTGGCCGGCGCGTCTACGCGGCGTGCGCGCAGGCGCTTGTCGATCTGTGCCCAGACCAGCATGCCCAGCCCGCCCAGCAGTATCGGGATGGCCAGCACGATGCCGGGGAAGCCGTACAGCACGGCGGCCGGCCACGACCATCCCCACTGCTGGCGGGCGTGGAACATGGCGCCGACACACTGGGCCAGGTCGGGGCTGAGCTTGTACAGCCAGGGCAGCAGCAGGCTGCCGCCGGCACCGACCGAGCTCTCCAGCTCCTTGCCCAGGGCCATACGGCTGCTGCCGGTGTACAGCTCCATGGCAAGCAACAGCCCGGCCAGCAGCAGGGCCATCAGCAGGTAAAGCGGCAGCTTGCGCAGGGAGGGCATCGGGCGTGGTCGCAGGGGCACAGGTGCACAGGTGCACAGGATCAAAGCGTAATGCTTGACGTCATTGTTGGCGATGCGTGCCCACAGCGGCAGCTGCTTGATTGAGCCAGGCGTGATGCCCGCGCCGTTGGCTGGGCCGGGCCTTCGCAGGGCAGGTCAGTTGCGCGCGGGCCTGCGCCACATGCCGCAAGCCAGGCTGCCGATGCCCATGCCAAGCAGTGCGCCGCAGATGTAGCCCTGCGCCAGGCCCTGGCCGGTGTAATGGGCAACGGCGATGCCGATGGTGCCGCTGATCACTGACAAAATCGCCAAGCCGCGCTTTTTCTGGTGCAGTGCCCGGGCTTGTTCGCGTTGTTGCTCGCGCTTGGTCCGGGCAGCGTCCATTTCCGCCGTGCGCGGAGCCAGCAAGGCATCCACGATGGCTGCGGCCTGCTGTTTGTTGATACTGCTCATGTTCTCGGGCACTCCGATCAGACAAGCGCAGAGATTGACCGATGCCTCTTCCATGGGCAACAGCGCTGCTGTGCAGTCGGCCACAAGTGTGGCCAACAGCAAGTGGGGAATCTGCCGCCAGCGAGCACATCGACCACAAACACACAGGCCGGGCATTGCCCGGCCTGTGGATGGAGTCAGCGCATGGACGATCAGGCGCTGGCGGTGGCGGCCTGTTTGTCGGCCTGCTGCTGGCGCAGCAGGCGGTTGGCCACGTCCAGCCAGGCCAAGGCGCTGGCTTCGATCACGTCACGGCTGGTGCCAGTGCCCTCATAGGCCTGGCCTTCATGGCGCACGCTCAGGTTGGCCTCGCCCCGCGCATCGGCGCCGATGCCCACGCTGTGCACGTGGTAGCTGTCCAGCTGCAGCACCACGCCGGTGGCGGCGGCCAGGGCCGAGAACAGGGCGTCGACCGGGCCGTCGCCGGTGGCGGTCTCGCTGACGCGGTGGCCTTCCGGGTCGGACAGTTCGATCAGCGCATTGGCCTTCTGACCGACATCGGAGATGGTCATCGAGGACAGACGGTAGCCGTTGTGGGCGGTACCCCCCTGCATCATCGACTGCAGGTCGATGTCAGTGACCACGCGCTGCTCCTCGCACAGGGTCTTGAACTGCTCGAACACCAGGGCCAGTTCTTCCTCCTCCAGCCAGTAACCCAGTGCACGCAGGCGGGCATCGACCGCGGCGCGGCCGCTGTGGCGGCCCAGCACCATCTGCGAGGACTCCCAGCCCACATCTTCCGGGCGCATGATTTCGTAGGTGTTGCGGTTGCGCAGCATGCCGTGCTGGTGGATGCCCGACTCATGGGCAAACGCATTGGCACCGACAATGGCCTTGTTGCGCTGGACCGGCATGCCGACCAGGCGCTGCAGCAGCTGCGAGGTGGCCACGATGCGGCGGGTGTCGATACCGGTGTCCAGGTCGTAGAAGGCGTTGCGCACCTTCAGCGCCATCACGATTTCTTCGATGGCGCAGTTGCCGGCGCGCTCGCCGATACCGTTGATCGAGCCTTCCACCTGGCGTGCACCGCCTTCGATGGCGGCCAACGAGTTGGCCACGGCCAGGCCCAGGTCGTTGTGGCAGTGGGCCGAGAAGATCACCTTGTCCGCGCCGGCCGCATTGGCGATGACGTGGCTGAACATGTGGCGGATTTCTTCCGGGGTGGTAAAGCCCACGGTATCGGGCAGGTTGATCGTGGTGGCACCGGCGGCGATGGCCACCTGGGTCACTTCGGTCAGGAAGTCCAGCTCGGTACGGGTGGCGTCCTCGGCCGAGAACTCGATGTCATCGATGTAGCCGCGGGCCAGGCTGACATGCTTGTGCACCGATTCCAGGATCTGCTCCTTGCTCATGCGCAGCTTGTGCTCACGGTGCAGCGGGCTGGTGGACAGGAACACGTGCAGGCGCGGGCGGGCAGCCGCTTCCAGGGCCTTGACCGAGGTCTGGATGTCGCCGGGCAGGCAGCGCGACAGGGTGGCCAGCACGGGGGTCTTCAGTTCGGCGCCGATCAGGCTCAGGGCCTCACGGTCGGATTGGGAGCTGGCGGCAAAGCCGGTCTCGATGATGTCCACGCCCAGTTCGGTCAGGGCGCGTGCCATCACCAGCTTCTGTTGCGGGCTCATGCTGCAGCCGGGGGATTGCTCGCCGTCGCGCAGGGTGGTGTCAAAAATTCGAATTCGGTCGGTGGTCACCTGGGTGTCTCCTCGACGGCGGTGGCAATAAGGGAAGTATGCGGAAAATTGGGGGCGATGGCGCGGCCGGTTTGGCCGCTGCGTAGTCGGTCCGGGGTGCGTCGGCGCGGTTTGCGCGGCGGCCGCGGGCGGATTTCGGAGAGCAGGCCGGCCAGCACGCTGGCATCGATGTTGCCGCCGGATACGACCGCGCATTTGCGCTTGCCGGCGACGCGACGGCCGGCGGCCAGGGCCAGGGCACCGGCGCCTTCGGCGATCAGGTGTTCTTCCAGGGCCAGGCGCACCAGGGTCTCGCGCAGCTCGGCCTCGCGCACGATGACCACGTCATCGAGCAGGGCCGCGCACAGGCGGCGGGTGATGAAGCCGGGAATCTTGACCTTGACCCCGTCGGCCAGGGTCGGCACCGGGTCGATGGCACGGTTGTCGCCGGCAATGGCCCGGGCCATCGAGTCCACGCCTTCGACCTGGGCGCCGACAATGCGCACGCCCTGCGACTTCAGCGCCAGGGCAACGCCGGAAGCCAGGCCGCCACCGCCGATCGGCACGATCACCACGTCCGGTGCATGCGGGGCCAGTTCCAGGCCCAGGGTGCCCTGGCCGGCGATGACATCCACATCATCGAAGGCGGACAGGAAGCGGTAACCGTTTTCCTGGGCCAGGGTCAGGGCGAAGGCATAGGCCTCGTCGTAGCTGTTGCCGTGCAGGCGTACGGTGCCGCCCCAGTGCTTGACCCCGGCAACCTTGGTGGCCGGGGCTGCGGTGGGCATCACCGCGATGGCGGTCACGCCCAGGCGCCAGGCCGCCCAGGCCAGACCCTGGGCATGGTTGCCGGCCGAGGCACAGACCACCGGGCGGTCATCACCACGCTCCAGCCCGGCCAGCAGCGCATTGAGCGCGCCACGTACCTTGTAGGAGCCGGTGCGCTGCAGGTTTTCCAGCTTCAGCCACACGCCGAAACGCTCGGCATGGTGCAGCGGGGTATCGGGCAGGTAACGGCGCAGGCGTGCCTTTGCTGCCAGTACATCGGCCACGCTGATGTGTGCCTGGCCTACCTCCGGCTCCAGCGGGGCGGTCTGCTCACGCATGACGCGGCCGGTTCTGCGCACAGCGGCGAAGAAGACACCCCCGGCGCCGGGCCCGGCGCTGGCCGGTGGCAGCAGGGGCGTGGACGGTATTCATGCGGCGCACTCTGCAGCCAGCGGGCTGACGTTGACGGCCAGGCAGTCGTAGATCTTGCCCAGCTGCAGGGCCAGGGTGTGGCCCGGGCGCTGCCCGCTCACCTCCATCTGCAGCTGCCAGCTGCCATCGGCCTGGCGCTGGGCCTGGACGCTGCTGGCGGTGAAGCCGCGGCGTTCGATCATGCCCAGCACACGCACCAGCGCGCCTTCGGCGGCGCTGATCTGCAGGTCAAGCCGGAATTGCATTGGGGGTCTCCTGGGCACGGTGGGCCGGGTTGGAATCGAGCATGTTGGAGTTGGCGTTGTTGGGCGGGACCAACGGCCAGACATTGGCGCGGGCGTCGATGGCCACGTGCAGCAGGGCCGGGCCATCGCTGGCCAGCAGCTCGGCCAGGGCCTGTTCGACCTGGCCACGGTCATCGATGCGGCTGGCACGGATGCCGAACACCTGGGCCAGGGCGGCAAAGTCCGGGTTGTCGGACAGGTCGATCTCGCTGTAGCGCTCGGCATGGAACAGCTCCTGCCACTGGCGCACCATCCCCAGGCAGGCGTTGTCGAGCAGGATGATCTTCACCGGCAGGCGGCAGCGGGCGATGGTGGCCAGCTCCTGCACGTTCATCATGAAGCCGCCATCGCCGTTGACCAGGATCACGGTGCGGTCCGGGCAGGCGAACTGCGCGCCCATCGCCGCCGGCAGGCCGAAGCCCATGGTGCCCAGGGCACCGGAGGTCAGGTGGTTGGACGGGTGGTTGAAGCGGCAGTGCTGGGCCACCCACATCTGGTGCTGGCCCACGTCGCAGGCAATCACCGCATCGGCCGGGGCCAGTTCGCTCAGGCGCTTGAGCAGGGACGGCGCATAGATGCTGTTGCCCGGGGCGTCGTAGCGGGCCGGGAAGCGCTCGCGGTTGCCGATGCAGCGTGCCCGCCAGGGCGCGCAGTCACTGCGCGCGGCGCCCAGGGCGGCGATGGCATCGGCCACGTTGCCGGGCACCGCGATGTCGGCGCTGCGCAGCTTGGAAATCTCGTAGGCATCGGCGTCGATGTGGATGACGCGGGCAAACGGGGCGAACTCGGTCAGCTTGCCGGTGGCGCGGTCATCGAAGCGGGCACCGACCACGATCAGCAGGTCCGACTCCTGCACCGCCATGTTGGCCGCGCGGGTGCCGTGCATGCCGAGCATGCCCAGGTAGTGGGGGTCATTGGCCGGCAGCGAGCCCAGCCCGCGCAGGGTCAGCACGGTGGGGATGCCGGTGTCGGCCACCAGCTGGCGGAAGCCATCCACCGCGCCGGCCAGGGCAATGCCGCCACCGCCGTAGATCACCGGCTTCTCGGCCGTGGCAATGGCGGCCAGGGCCCGCTCGATGTCGCTGGCCTGCGGCGCCGGGATGGCCGGCACCGCCGCCGGCACATGCGCGGGCAGGTGGCTGGCATCGGCCAGCTGCACGTTCTTGGGCATGTCGATCAGCACCGGGCCCGGACGGCCTTCGCGCGCAATGCGGAAGGCCGCCGCGACCACGGCCGGCAGCTCATCGACACTGCGCACCAGCCAGGAATGCTTGACGATGGGCAGGGTCATGCCGAACACGTCCAGCTCCTGGAAGGCATCGGTGCCCAGCAGGGTGGTGGGCACCTGGCCGGTGATGCACACCATCGGCACCGAATCGAGCATCGCATCGGCAATGCCGGTGACCAGGTTGGAGGCCCCCGGCCCGGAGGTGGCCACACACACACCCACTCGCCCACTGGCACGCGCATAACCATTGGCTGCCAGGGCAGCGCCTTGCTCGTGACGTACCAGGATGTGCTTGAGCGATGAATCCACCAGGGCGTCATAGAAGGGCATGATCGTGCCGCCCGGGTAACCGAACAGCGTATCCACGCCTTCGGCTTCCAGTGCCTGGGTCAACCAGCGGGCGCCATTGCGCGGCGTGCTTGGTGCTTGGATGTTCATGTGTGACCTTTGCCTGTAGCGGGTGGGGGCCGCGTGCGATTACGCGTTTTCTGCTTGCAGCCAGACCATCTTGGCGCGCAGCTGCTGGCCGACCTTCTCGATCGGGTGGTCCTTGTCGGCCTGCTGGAACTTTTTGTAGTTGGGCAGGCCGGCGTCGTACTCGGCTTCCCAGTTCTTGGTGAAGGTGCCGTTCTGGATGTCGGTCAGCACATCCTTCATGCGTGCCTTGACCGAGGCATCAATCACGCGCGGGCCGGAGACGAAGTCGCCGTACTGGGCGGTTTCGGAGATGAATTCCAGCATGCGGGTGACGCCACCTTCGTAGAAAAGGTCCACGATCAGCTTCAGCTCGTGCAGCACTTCGTAATAGGCGATTTCCGGCTGGTAACCCGCTTCGACCAGGGTTTCAAAACCGGCCTGGACCAGCTTGGAAGCACCACCGCACAGCACGGCCTGCTCGCCGAACAGGTCGGTTTCGGTTTCTTCCTTGAAGGTGGTCTTGATGATGTTGGCGCGGGCGCCGCCCAGGCCACCGGCGTAGGTCAGGGCGAACTGCTCGGCGTTGCCGCTCTTGTCCTGGTGCACGGCATAGATGCACGGCACGCCGCGGCCGATTTCATACTCGCGACGCACCAGCGCGCCCGGGCCCTTGGGCGCGACCAGCACCACGTCCAGGTCCTTGCGCGGGGTGATCATGCCGAAATGCACGTTCAGGCCATGGGCGAACAGCAGGCAGGCGCCCTGCTTCATGCTGCCGGCCAGCACATCGTTGTAGAGCTTCTTCTGCACCATGTCCGGGGTCAGCACGGCGACCAGGTCGGCGTCGGCCACCGCTTCGGCCACCGGCTTGACGGTGAAGCCATCGGCCTGGGCCTTGGATTCGGTCGGGCCACCCGGGCGCAGGCCAACGGTGACATCAAAGCCGGAGTCACGCAGGTTCATTGCGTGGGCGCGGCCCTGGCTGCCGTAACCGACAACGGCGATCTTGATCTGGGGCTTGTCGTTGCTGCTCATGGTGCGTTGGTCCTTGGTGAAGTCAAAAAAACAGCCGTGGCGCAGGTCACGCAACGGCTGGATCGAAAGCGCACACACACGTGCCACAGGCTGCACGGCTGGCTTGCGGCGAGCAGGGCTGGCGTTTGGGTTGTGGGTGTTTGCTGGTCATGGTTTCAACTGAAAGAAAGGCTGGAAATGAAAAACCCCGCACCGGGAACGGTGCGGGGTTTTTGACTTGATCCTGGCATTGCTGCTTACACGCCGGAGAGCCCCGCACCTGTTGGTCGAGTAATGAGTAGAAGTACCAGTACGCCAGCGGCCTTGATCGGCGCTGTGGGCATGGTCGGCAGGGGCATGTGGCGTTGCAGCATGGTTCGAGGGAAACACAGCCGTTTTGCCACTGTCAAGCATCGCTGTGATCGGGATTGGGCGCAGTGGTTGCAGTCGCGGCAAGGCCTTGCTGCGGCTGCATGGTTGCAGCGGAAACCGTGACTTTGTTGTGGCTGAAACCATTGTCGCTACGGTACCTGCGCGGTTTCTGCGTGGTGCGGCTGTCTGGGCGTGGTGTTGCAGGCAGGTCGTGTCCTGCGGCAACGCAAGCGCGTTGTGATAGGTATGTGATGCCGATACCGGTTGTGTAGATAAGCCCCTCTGGTGGCATATCCGGGAACGCAGGCATGAATATGCAGTACACAGGTGGGGCCATGTTGCATTCCGGCAGTCGCTTGCTGCCGACCGGATCACACCCGCCTCCGCTGCAGTTGCTGGGGCCCTCGCTGTGCAACAGCTCCGAAGGGGAGGTACGGCTGATGTATCGCAAGGGCTGGGCGCTGCTGGCCTACCTGCTGTTGGAGCCGGGCCGCAACCACCAGCGCAGCGAACTGGCTGCCTTGCTCTGGCCCGGGTTGGCCCAGGCAGCCGGGTTGACCAACCTGCGTCAGGTGCTGTGTGACCTGCGCCGCAAACTGACGCAGGTGATCGGGCCCGGGCTGCTGCTGACCACACGGGAGTGGGTGCGCCTGGATCTGGACAGTTCCTGCCCGCTCAGTGACCTGCAGTGGATTGACCAACTGGCTCAGGGAGAATGTGCAGGTATCGATGCCACCGCCTCGATGCAATGGCTGCTGGAATGCGGCGAACTGCTGGAAGGCTGGGACATGGAGGTGGGCGATCAATTCTGCTTCTGGTTGGTCAGTACCCGTCAGTGGTGCCAGCAGCAATGGCGTCGTGCACTGGAGCGTCTGCGCCACAGCGCCCAGCAAGCCGGGAACTGGCGGCTGGCACTGGAATGCGTGCGTTGCCAGATCCAGGTCGATCCCTGGGATGAAACACTGCACCGGCAACGTATGACGCTGTACACCGCAATGGGGCAGGCACAGCTGGCCCTGGCCAGTTACGGTGAGCTTGAAGATGTGCTGCAGCGGGAACTGGGGCTGTTGCCACAACGGGAAACGGCCGAGCTGGCAGGCTTGATCCGCCGTGCAGGGGAACTCGCCTGAGCTGTATGGCCGACGGGGCAAGGGCAGGGATGCCAAAAAAAACGCGCCATGAGGGCGCGAATGGTGAAGCGGTATAAGAAGTATGCGTCGGCGAGAGAGAGGTGCCTGCTGTGACCGCAGGCACGTCGGCTGCGATTAACAATCGTTAGGCTATCCTCACGCGGTTGTGAATCATTTGCTGTACATGCCGATGCTGTTTGCTGCCTCTGGCGCTTGCGCCGCTGCCCTGATCAGGGGCCTGCCCTGCGCACACCGGACCCCGGATGGCGGGGGCGGTCAATGAATGCGTCATCCCTGCCGCCGGTCTTGCCGGCGGTTTTGCTGGTGGGCCAGTGCCGGGTGGAGACCGCATCGCGCGAGATCAGCGGCCCGGCCTCGCCGCGGCTGCGCCGGGTAACGCCCAAGGCGCTGGCCGTACTGCGCCAGCTGGTGGCCGAGGCCGGCCAGGTGGTCAGTCGCGAGGCGCTGCTGGCCAGCGTCTGGCCCGATTCGGCGCCTACCGATGATGTGCTGACCCAGGCCATCACCCAGCTGCGCAAGGCCTTCGCCGCTGCCGATGGCAGCGAGCCGTACATCGAGACCATTGCCCGCAGCGGTTACCGCCTGCTGGTGCCGGCGCAGGGGGAAGTGCTGCTGGCCAGCGAGGTTGTGGCGGAGCCGTCTGCGGCCCCGCTTTCCACGCCGGCAACAGCGCCCGACGGGCACAAGCGCCGGCGCTGGCGTCGCTGGCGCCGCTGGTTGTTTGCCGGGCTTGCCGTGGTGTTGCTGCTGGTGATCGCCCTGCTGTCCTGGCTGCTGTGGCAGCAGCGCTCACAAGCGCCGGTGTCACCGCAAGTGGATCCGGAGGCGCGTGCTTACCGCCTGCTGACCTCCAGCCTGGCCACCGAAACCTATCCCGCGCTGTCACCGGCCGGTGACTGGGTCGCCTATACCGCCACCATCGGCAGTGGGCAATCGCAGATCCACGTGCGCCAGCGCTTTGCCAACAGCCCCACCCGGGTGCTGGCCGAGGTGCCGGCCGGTGCCAGTGACCGCCTGCCGGTCTGGTCGCCGGATGGCAGCCAGATTGCCTTTGCCCGGTTCAAGGCCGATGGCAGCTGCAGCTTGATGCTGGTGCCGGCCGATGGCACCCGTGCCCCCGAGCCGCTGCTCGATTGCAGCCAGGCCGAACTGCTCAGCTTCGACTTCAGCGCCGATGGCCGGGCCCTGGTCCTGGGCAGCTTTGCCGATACCGGGGAGCGTGCCGGGATCAGCCTGTTCCACATTGCCGAGCGACGCTGGCAGGCACTGGCCTATCCACGCCAGCCCGGGGATCTGGATTCCAGTCCACGCATCTCGCCGGATGGCCGCTGGCTGGTGTTTGCGCGCAATCCGCAGTTCGGTCGCCTGTACCTGATGGCGGCCGGTGGTGGCCCGGTCACCGCCCTGGACGCCGAGCTGGCGCCCATCCGCGGCCTGACCTGGCTGCATGACAGCCGCCATGTGGTGGCCGGCCGGCGCATTGGCATGCAGACCCGTCTGCAGCGCCTGGATATCCAGGCCCCGGGTATGTGGCAGGACCTGGGCGTGTCCAGCGGCCAGTTGCCGGCGGCCGCGCGCCAGGCACCGGTGCTGTCCTTCATGCAATGGAGGGCGCAGAGCAGCTTGCAGCGTTTCGTGCCCGGGCAGCCGGCGCAGGCGCTGTATCCCAGTGTCGGGCGTGAATTGATGCCGGCACTGTCGGCTGATGGCAGTCAGTTGCTGCTGGTTTCCGACCGCAACGGCGTGCCGGCGCTGTGGCTGGGGCGCGGCGATGGCCGTGGTCCATTGCGCCTGGTGCTCGGCCTGCAGCCGGATGTGCGCCAGCGTGCGGTCTGGGAGGCCAGTGGTGAGCGTGCCCTGGTGATCGGCAAGGACACGGCACAGCGCGGCGCGGTGTACGAGGTCAGCAGCAGCGGTGCGGTGGTGCACCTGCCGGTGCCGGCGGACGATGTCCTGCAGGCGGCCTATACCGGCCAGGCGAACCAGCTGCTGGTGCTGGACGGCGGTAATGACCACGGGCGCTTGCGCCTGTTTGACCGCAGTGCCACGCCCTGGCGCGAGCTGGCCCGGGTTGATGGCGTCAGCCAGGTGCAGTGGGACAGCCATGGCCAGCGTGCGCTGGTGAGCCGCTTCGCGACGCCGGGCCTGTTTGCCTGGGATGCGGCCAGTGGCCGGTTGGAGGTGGTCAATGCGCAATGGCCCACCCGCTGGCGTTACCGCAGCTGGCAGGTCGCCGCTGACGGGCGCATCTGGTACAGCCAGGTCAGCGCGGGTTGCCGCAATGCGCTGCGTCAGCTTGCGCCGGCCAGCGCTGATGGGCAGCCGGTGCTGCGTTGCCTGGATGCGTTGGTGGCCGCGAGCAATGGCGGCTTCTCCACAGCCCCTGATGGCGCGGTGGTGATGGCGGTTCCGCCTCTGGAAGGGGGCGATATCGGCCTGATGCTGTTGCCCGATACAGCTTCTGGTCAGCTTTCAGTTCCATCCAAGCTGTTGATTCCATAGATTAAATTGCATTCGGAAATGCTTCGTGCGGGATTTCGGAAAGACATCGGAGCGGCTTCGTAGGATTTTCCTGACACTACCTCTCGAACTTGGCAAAACGAGCGCCAAGTTTTTGCAAATGTAGTGATCTCATGCGACAGATTTCCTGGGCCGATCGCGGCCAGACCCTGAACTTGGACAAGCTCATCGAGGACGGCCAGATGCCGGTCTGCGTGGGGGCATCGCGATTGGGCACGGTGCAGACCAGTGGCCAGACCATGACCGTGTGGATGCAGTTGCGCGGCAGTTCCTGGGTCGAGTCCAAGGAAGGTCGCTTCCGTCTGCATGCCTGCCAGTGGATTGCCTTCGAGAAGGAATCCCGGCCGATGATCCAGAGTGGCCGCGATGGCCTGGTGGTCGGCCTGAGCCTGGACAGCGATGCGCTGCGTGCGCTGAACCAGTTGGCCGATTGCGGCGTGTATGCCGGCCGTGGTGTGGTCAACCGCAACGAGACGCGGGTGGCCCTGCGCCTGTGGCGTGAAGCGGCGCGTGCGGATGGCTCGGCAATGGCGCTGCGTCCGGTGCTGCTGCACCTGGCATCGTTGCAGAGCGATCTGGGTGATGTGGTGCAGCGCTGCCCGGGCCGTTCGCGCCTGCGCAAGCGCCAGGTGTTCGGTCGCATGCAGCGCGCACGCATGTACCTGGAGGGCAACAGCCACCGTGTGGTGCGCATCGGCGAGCTGGCCGAACTGACCAACTTCTCCTCCTGGTATCTGTCCAAGACCTTCCAGTCGTTGTACGAGGAAAGCCCGCAATCGCTGTCGGCGCGCCTGCGCCTGGAACGCGCGGCCCTGCTGCTGCGCGAAACCGACATGATGATCGGTGAAGTGGCTTCTTCCAGCGGGTTTGACAACTGCTGCAGCTTTGCCCGTGCCTTCCGTGCCAAGTTCGGCACGTCGGCATCGCGCTATCGGGAAAGCTTGCTGACAGGTTCGGCAAAGATTGCTGGTGCCTCACGCAAAGTTGCCGCGCGCGCCTGACCGTAATGTGAAGTGCGGCGCTCGTTGAGCGCCCTTCACGACTTTGGAGAGAAACATGAAGTTCCGTAATTCTGCGGTCCGGCTGGGCTTGTTGCCGGCCGGCATCGCCATGGTGTTGGCCCCGTCGTTTGCCAGTGCGCAGGACAGCGCCGCCGCTGGTGCCACCACCCTTGACCGCATGGAAGTCACCGGCTCGCGTATCCGCGGTGCCGACATCGAGACCCAGCAGCCGATCGTCACCCTGACCCGTGAGTCCCTGGAACAGCAGGGTTTCACCTCGGTGGCCGACGTCCTGCAGAACCTGACCTCGGCTGGTTCGCCGGCCATCTCGCGCGCTGAAGCCCTGGCTTCGGGCGAGAACGTGGGTGGTTACTACATCGACCTGCGCAACCTGGGCGCCACCCGCACCCTGGTGCTGATGAACGGCAAGCGCCTGGGCGCAACCACTGCCGGTTACCAGGACCTGAGCCAGATCCCGATGGCCGCTGTCGAGCGCATCGAGATCCTGAAGGATGGCGCTTCGGCCATCTACGGTTCGGACGCCATCGGTGGCGTGGTCAACGTGATCACCCGCAAGCGCTTTGACGGCGCTGAAGCCCAGGTCTACGTCGGCCAGTACGACGACGGCGACGGCGACACCACCACCTATTCGTTCACCATGGGCGCCGAAGGCGAGCGTGGCGGCCTGACCCTGTCGGCCGAATACTCCAAGCAGGAGCCGGTGTGGGCCAAGGACCGTTGGTTCTCGCGTGACGGCGCCCTGGGCCCGGGCACCACTCCGGACTACTGGAGTGCCACCAACGAAAAGGGTTCGTTCTGCAATCCGTGCAGCACCCCGAACCTGAAGAAGGATGAGCCGGGCTACGTCTCCAACGACGATGCCAAGTGGTTCACCCTGGCTGAAGGCGGCGACCCGGCCAACAAGAACGACTACCGTCCGATGACCACTGAAGACAACGTCAACGGCAATGAGCAGATGATGCTCATGACCGGTATCGAGCGTAAGTCGGTGTACATCAACGGCAACTACGATCTGGCCGATGCGGTCAGCTTCAACGCCGACATCCTGTACAACGAGCGCAACACCGAGCAGCAGATCGCCGGTTACCCGTACCAGTCGCGCAACATGGGCACCCCGCTGACCGCGGACAGCGCGTTCAACGTGCTGGGCTCGGACATGACCTTCCGCCGTCGTCTGTGGGAAATGCCGCGTACCACCGACAGCACCCTGAAGACCCTGCGTTTCGCGCCGAGCCTGTCCGGTTACTTCGATGCCGCCGGTCGTACCTTCGACTGGAACGTCGGTGCGATGTGGAACCGCAACGAGCTGACCAAGACCGCTCGTGGTGACATGAGCCTGCTGGCTTCGGAACAGGCCCTGGGTGCTTCGTTCATCGATGCCGACGGCGTTGCCCGTTGCGGCACCGCTGCCAGCCCGATCGCCGGTTGCTATGCCTGGAACCCGCTGCTGCCGTACGGCGTGGCCGGTGCCGGTTCGCTGGCTGACCGCAACGTGCAGAACTTCCTGTTCCCGACCTATACCGATACCGGTATCACCAAGACCACCATGTTCACCGCCGACCTGGCCGGTTCGATCATGACGCTGCCGGCCGGTGACCTGGGCTTCGCAGTGGGTGTGGAACACCGCAAGGAAGAAGGTCGCTTCGTGCCGGACGCCTTCGCCCAGTCTGGTTATTCTTCGGGCCTGGCATCGACCACCACTGCCGGTGAGTACGATCTGGACGAGGTTTACCTGGAACTGAACATCCCGGTGCTGTCTGACCTGCCGTTCGCCAAGGAGCTGACCGTCAACGTGGCTTCGCGCTACTCCGACTACAGCAACTTCGGCGACACCACCAACTCGAAGATCGGCTTCACCTGGCGCCCGATGGACGAGCTGCTGGTCCGCGGTACCTTCGCTGAAGGCTTCCGCGCACCGTCGATCGACAACCTGTACGGCGGTACCGGCTCGAGCTTCGAGTCGTATATCGATCCGTGCTCGGTCGGTGCTCCGGGTTCGGTGGCTGGCAATGCGGCTTGTACCGCTGCCGGCGTTTCCCCGACCTATGTGCAGCTGAACCAGAACATGGCTGGTTGCGGTTCCTGGCCGTGCCAGACCCCGGATGAGTTCATCAGCGGCTCCAACGCCAACCTGAAGCCGGAAACCTCGGAAAGCACCACCTTGGGTCTGGTCTGGAGCCCGCGCTTCGTCGCCGGCCTGGACATCAGCCTGGATTGGTACCGTTACGAAATCAGCGACATGATCATCAGCGACAGCGTTGATCGTATCCTGCGTGACTGCTACGTGCTGGGCAACACCAGCCGTTGCGAAGGCGTCAACCGCGCTGCCGATGGCCACATCGATGGCATGTTCTACGGCCTGGCCAACCTGGGCCAGATGGAAACCGAAGGTTTCGATCTGGGCGTGAAGTACCGTCTGCCGGAAACCGCCTACGGTAACTTCAGCTTCGACTGGCAGACCAGCTACCTGAGCAAGTACGACGAGCAGAACCAGAACTCGGCCGGTGAAGACATCACCATCGGCAGCGTCGGTTCGCCGGGCCTGTTCCGCGTGCGTTCCAACTTCGGTGTCAACTGGAACCTGGGCGACTGGACCGTCAACTGGACCAGCCGTTACTACTCCGGCATGAAGGAAGGCTGCATCTCGCTGGACGCTGGCTGGTGTGACCTGGCTGACCGCTACGCCAATGGCGAGTGGGACCCGCAGCGCACCACCGGTTCGAACACCTTCCACGACATCCAGGTCAGCTACAAGGCCCCGTGGAATGCCACCATCGCGGTGGGTGCCAACAACGTGTTCGACCACAGCGGCGCCCTGCAGTACAGCGAGCCGAACTCGAACTACTCCTACTACGGTGGTTTCGACATCGGTCGCTTCATGTACATGAAGTACACCCAGAAGTTCTGATCGTTCTGATCTGAGCGCTGGATGAGGGGGCGGGCCGCAAGGCCCGCCCCTTTTGTTTGCCTGCCGACGCGGGCGATGGTCTGCGGCCGGCGCCGCAGGCACAGGGCCGGGCAACAGGCATGAAAAAACCGCGCCATGGCGCGGTTTTTTCAGTGCCCCGGGTGGCTTGCTCAGGCCGGGTTGGCCGCCAGTCCGAGCAGGGCATCGGCCTGCTGCTGCCATTGCGGCAGTTTGTCCAGGCTGCCGGTCTGCTGCAGGTAGGCGGTGTTGACCGGTTCGCCGCGGATCAGGCTGTTGGCCACGTGCACCGCACCGGTGACCCAGAAGCTGCGGCTGTTGCAGCGTTGCGGGCTGAGCTGGAAGGCCACGGCTTCGATGATCGGCATCGGCAGGCCCCACAGGCCGAGCAGGTAGGCGCCGGCGTCGGCATGGCCGAGGGCGTCGCTGTCACTGCCCACATGGCGCTGGTCGACCACGCCGGGCAGCAGCAGGCCAATGTCGGCCAGCAGGGCAGCGGTGGCGCCGAGCTCGGCACTGGAGGCCGGCAGCAGGCGCGATGCCAGGCGCGCGGACATCATGGCGCGCTGCTGCAGGTGGGCGCGCTGCTGCTCGGAAATGATGCTGGAGGAGAACACCTCGCTGGCCAGGACCAGGTCGCGCAGGGTGCCCAGGCCCAGCCGGGTGACGGCGGTGCGCAGGTCGGTGATGGTGCGGCCACTGTTGAAGAACACCGAGTTGGACAGCTGCAGGACCTTGGCCGCGATGGCCGGGTCGGCGGCAACCAGGTCGGCGATCTGGCCGTTGTCGATGGCGTTGTCCTGCTCCAGTGCCTCGGTCAGGCGTAGGTACAGGGTCGGCGGGGAGGGCAGCTTCTCGATCCGGCCGATGCTGTTGCGCAGGTGTTCGCTGTCCAGCAGCTCGCGCAGCTCTTCCACGCTGCTCAGTGCTTCGAGCAGGGATTCCGGTGCCAGCGGCGAGGGCAGGAAGCGGTGGGCCAGGCCGATCAGGCGTGCCGAGGGCGGGCGCCCGGCATGCTGCTCGGAGACCAGGGCGATGCGGATCGCCTCCGGCCGCAGCGTGCGTGCCTGCAGCAGCAGCATCGTCGGCGGCAGGCCGACCACATGTGGCGCCACGATCAGTGCATCGATCGGGCTGGAGGCCAGCTCGGCCACGGCTGCATTGCCATCGGCGGCGCGCGTGACTTCCCACTGTTCGCCCCAGGCATGGATGAATTCAGCCAGCTCGGCCGGCAAGGCGGCCTCGTCCCCTACAAGCAGAATATGCAAAGTATTTCCCCTGCGGCCGCGCAACACGGCAGCCGTCAACCCCATGACTTTAAACCAAAACAGGGGGCTGCCTGTTGCGCGCAGCCCCCTGTTTTGTGATGCAGCGCACCGTGTGGCAAGCCTGCCTGTCGGTGCGGTTCAGCCTTACTTGGCGTCGGCGTAGCGTGCCAGCGCCTCGACCAGGATCTGCTTGGCTTCGGCGGCATCGCCCCAGCCTTCAACCTTGACCCACTTGCCCTTCTCCAGATCCTTGTAGTGCTCGAAGAAATGGGTGATGCGGTCCTTGATGCCCTGCTCGACGTCGTTGACATCGTTGATGTGGGCGTAGTCCTTGAAGATCTTGGTCACCGGCACGGCGATCAGCTTCTCGTCCTGGCCAGCCTCGTCGCTCATCTTCAGCACGCCGACCGGGCGGCAACGCACCACCGAGCCCGGGATCAGGCCGTGCGGCAGCAGCACCAGCACGTCGGCCGGGTCGCCGTCACCGCAGACGGTGTTGGAAACGTAGCCGTAGTTGGCCGGGTAGCGCATCGGGGTGGACAGGATGCGGTCAACGAACAGGACGTTGGTGTCCTTGTCCACTTCGTACTTGACCGGCTCCGAATCCTTGGCGATTTCGATGATGACGTTGATTTCTTCCGGCGGATTCTTGCCGGGGGAGACGAGCTCCAGGCCCATGTGCGGCTCCAGTATTGGGATGAACAGGTGTGACCGGCAATTCTACGCTGGCCAATGCTGCGCTGCATGAGGCAAGCCTTGCCGTGTTGTTCAGGCGTCACGGTGAAGGCTGTGGGCCGGTCCACCGCCTGCCCGCGGAGTTGTGATGCGCATGAATCGCTTGTTGTCTTCGGCCACTGGCCTGTCGCTGCTGGTTGCCCTCTCGGCCGCGGCCGCCGCCCCCCAGGCCCGCCCGCAGCGTCCGCCCGCCAGCCCGCAGGCCGATGGCGTTGCCCACACCCTGCGCCAGATCCCGGAGGCCTGCGTGCGCCTGCAGGGGGTGTTCACCGGGCGCGCCGACCAGCCCTATGCGCTGCAGGCCGTGCCCACCCATGAGCGCTGCCCGCGGCGGGCAGTGTTCACCGGCATCGGTGATGCGCCAGCGGCCAGCGAAGGCTGGCAGCTGGACGAGCAGATCGTGGTGCCGTCGGCGGCCTGTCCGGGCATGGCCATGCAGCTGAGCATGTGGCACCGGCAAGGGCAGGTGCAGGCGGCCGGCCGCGATGGCCAGGGACAGGTGCGGGTCTACCTGGACCAGCTGCAGCAGGGCCAGGCAGCGCGGGCACCATCGGCACTGCCGCAGTGGCGGGCCAGCTGGCAGGTGCAGGGGCGTTGCCGCTGAGTGTGTGGCCGCGCCGCGATCCGGCCAAGCGCCGGGGTGGGACGATGCGGTAAGCTGACCATCTTGCGGTGCGGCAGGGCGGGGTACTGGCCCGCCGGCGCGCCGTATCTTTCCCTCCCCTAATTTTGGAGTGCGCATATGCGTTTGGTTCTGTTGGGCCCGCCGGGTTCTGGCAAGGGCACCCAGGCAGCCCGCCTGAAGGATGAACTGCAGATCCCCCACATCTCCACCGGTGACCTGCTGCGTGCCGAAGTGGCAGCCGGCAGCGAACTGGGCCTGGCGGCCAAGGAAGTGATGGCCCGTGGCGAGCTGGTGTCCGACGAGATCCTGCTGGGCATGATCCGTTCGCGCCTGTCGCGTCAGGACGTGGCCAATGGCTTCATCCTGGATGGCTACCCGCGCAACGTGGCCCAGGCCAACGCCCTGGAAGCCCTGCTGGCCGACATCAACCAGCCGCTGCAGGCCGTGGTCCAGCTGGACGTGGCCAACGAGCTGCTGGTCGAGCGTATTGCCGGCCGTGCCAAGGCCGAAGGCCGCGAAGACGACAACCCCGAATCGGTGCGCAAGCGCCTGCAGGTGTACAGCGATTCCACCGCACCGGTGATCGGCTTCTATGAAGGCCGTGGTTCGCTGGCCAAGGTGGATGGCGTGGGCAGCCTGGATGAGGTGTTCGCCCGCATCATGACTGCGCTGGGCAAGTAAGCCCGGCGTCGGCAGCAACAAAAAACCCCCGCTTTGCAGCGGGGGTTTTTTGTGCCGTCCCGGTGGGGAATGGCGTGGGGAAACGCCGTGGTACCGGGGATCGGCCGTCAGCGGGCTTGCTCAGGGCCTGGATCGTCGCCGTTGGGGATCATGCCCAGGGGAGGGGCATTACATTGACGGTCGTGCTGACTTCAGCAAAGTATCCAAGCGGTGAAGAATGCTGGCTATCAGTATTTGGTCTGACACCCGGTAAGGAAATTCCTGACATCCACCCGGCACCTGCCCTTGGCGCGGGCAATGGAGGACAATGCGCCGATGAGCACGATCCATATCCTCGGCATTGCCGGAACTTTCATGGGGGGCGTGGCCGCACTGGCCCGCGAACTGGGACACACGGTGCAGGGCAGTGACCAGGCGGTGTATCCGCCCATGTCCACCCAGCTGGAGCAGCTGGGCATCGTCCTGCGCCAGGGCTACCTGGCCGGGAACATCGACAGCGGCTGCGACAGCGTGGTGATCGGCAATGCCCTGTCGCGCGGCAACCCGGCGGTGGAGCATGTGCTGGACCAGGGCATGGATTACACCTCCGGTGCCCAGTGGCTGGCCCAGCATGTCCTGCCCGGGCGCACCACCATCGCGGTGGCCGGCACTCATGGCAAGACCACCACCACCTCGCTGGTGGCCTGGCTGCTGGAGCAGGCCGGGCAGGAGCCGGGTTTCCTGATCGGCGGCGTGGTGCCGGACTTCGGCGTCTCGGCCCGGCTGGGCAATGGCAAGGCTTTCGTGGTCGAGGCGGACGAATACGACACCGCGTTTTTCGACAAGCGCAGCAAGTTCGTGCACTACCGCCCGCAGGTGGCCATCCTCAACAATCTGGAATATGACCACGCCGACATCTTCCCGGACCTGGCCGCGATCGAGCGCCAGTTCCACCACCTGGTGCGTACCGTGCCGGGCAAGGGCCGGCTGATCGTCAATGCCGCCGATGCCAACCTGGCCCGGGTGCTGGCGATGGGCTGCTGGACCCCGGTGGACACCTTCGGCTTCGAGGCCAGGCTGACCTGGCAGGCCCGCCTGGAGCAGGCCGACGGCAGTGTCTTCAGCGTGCTCCACAACGGCGTGGAACTGGGCCAGGTGCGCTGGTCGCTGCTGGGCAACCACAACGTGCTCAATGCACTGGCCGCGCTGGCGGCGGTGCATGCGGTGGGCGTTGACCCGGCCAGCGTGCTGGACAGCCTGGCCGGCTTTGGTGGCATCAAGCGCCGCCTGGAAGTGGTGGGGCAGGTCGGCGGGATCACCCTGTATGACGATTTCGCCCATCACCCCACGGCCATTGCCACCACCCTGGCCGGGCTGCGCGCACGCGTGGGCCAGGCGCGGATCGTGGTGGCGATGGAGCCGCGCAGCAACTCGATGCGGCTGGGCGCGCATGCCCAGGCCCTGGCACCGTCGCTGGCCCTGGCCGATGCGGTGGTGTTCCTGCACCGGCCCGAGCTGGCCTGGGATGCCGCTGCGGTGATTGCCAACGTGCGCGGCCAGGCCGTGGCGGTGCCGGACAGCGATGCCCTGATCGCAGCCCTGGCCAGCCAGCTGGCCGCCGGTGACCATGTGGTGTTCATGTCCAACGGCGGCTTTGACAACGCCCCGCGGCGCCTGCTGGCCCAGCTGCAGGCCGCCCAGGCCTGAGCCTGGCCGGGCTCAGCTGCGCTGACCACGTGCCGGGGTTATGCTGGCACCTGAGTGTCCTGCAGATGTACCGGTCATGGTCAGTCCACTGTCGCCCCTGCCGTTGTTTCCCTTGCACGGCAACCTGCTGCCCGGGGCAGGCATCACCCTGCGCCTGTTCGAGCCCCGCTACCTGGAGCTGCTGCGCCAGTGCAGCCGGGACAACAGCACCTTCGGCATCTGCCTGATCCTGGAAGGGGAGGAGGTCGGCGCTCCGGCAACCCCGGCGGCCTGGGGAGTGGAGGCGCAGATCGAGGATTTCGATACCGGCGCCGATGGCATGCTGCTGCTGCGCCTGCGTGGCAGCAGGCGTTTCCAGGTCCAGCAGGTAGCGGTGCGTGACAACGGCCTGGTGGTTGGCCAGGTGCGCTGGTGTGCGGCCGACAGTGATGACGAGGTGCGCCCGCAGCATGCGCTGCTGTCACTGCTGCTGGAGCGCATCATCGAGCAGGTCGGCGGCCCGTATGCCAAGGCCGGGCCGGAACTGTTCGACCAGGCCGGCTGGGTTGGCTGGCGCCTGGCCGAGCTGCTGCCGCTGGAAGAAGAACAGCGCCTGCAGTTGCTGCAGACCGATGATGTGCACCAGCGCCTGGACCTGTTGCTGGGCTGGATCCCGGACTGAAGGCCTGCGGCCCCGGGCCGGGGGGGGCGGTCATTGGATCAAGGCGTGCTGGCCGTGTTCTCAGTGCTTGTGGCAGTGCCGATACCGGCATCGGCCGGCAACTGCGCGCGCAGTACCGGCAGGCCGCTGCCCGGATGGGTGCCGATCACCGGTTGCCAGGGCTGCAGGGCCTGTTCCACCGCACGGATGGCCGGTACCGGGCCGGGGACCGGGCGCCACAGCCCGACCAGGTTCCAGTGGCGCTGGAACTGCAGGGTCTGGGCAGTACCCAGCCACAACGGCTGGTTGCCCGGCTGCAGGCGCACATCAGAACGCCACAGGCGCAGGGCATGAACCTGGTCGGCCTGATCGCCGGCCTTGAGCATCAGCAATGATTCGACCCGGGTATCCAGGGTGGCCGGCAATACCGGCACCTGGTCCGGGGCGCTGTCGCTGTCGAGCATGTGCAGGGCCTGTTCCCAGCCGGCTTGGCTCTGGCGGTGCCAGCCGGCCGCCTGCAATTGCTGGGCAACCTGGTCCAGCGGGCCAACCAGCTGGACATCCAGTGGCCAGCGCTGGTCATCATCAAACTCGTTGCGCACCGCCGGCAGCTGCTGCCAGCCCTGGTCATGCCAGGCCTCCAGCGGCAGGCTGATGGCCGCCGGGCTGTTGGGCTCGAACTTGGCCAGCTTGCTGTCCAGGTCGCGCGGGGCATAGAACAGGGCCGCGGCCAGGAAGGCGCCGTAGAACAGCCAGCACACCGGGGTGATCCAGAAGCCGCGGTTGAAGCGACGGCGGTAGGCGATGCCCAGCACCAGCAGCCAGAACAGGCCGAACAGCATCCCGCCGAACACATCGCTGAGCCAGTGCGCGCCCAGGTACAGACGGGCAAAGCCAATCGTGGTGACGATCGCCCCGGACACCAGATATGGCCAGACCCGGTTGCGCCCGGGCAACTCGCGGCCGATCAACACGGCAAAGAAGCCGAAGGTGATCGTGCTCATGGTCACCGCCACGGACGGGAAGCCGAAACCGCTGCTGGCCTCGGCCGGGCGCACCATGTCCACCGTGGCGGTCAGCAGTTCGGTCAGGGCCAGGCCGAAGGCCAGGGCCAGCAGCCAGTGCACCACGGCCATCCAGCGCCGGCGCCAGGCCAGGTAGCCCATGCCGGCGGCGATGGCCGGCAGCAGCACCTGCCAGTCACCCAGCGAGGCCAGCGCGGCCAGCGGGTAGTCGGCCAGCGGGTTGCGCAAGGAGAGCATGGCCTGGTGCACGGCCAGGTCCAGCTGCAACGGCTCGCCGTGGCTGACCACGGTCATCAGCAGGGCAAATCCACCCCAGCCCAGGGCCAGCAGCATGACTGCCAGCACCGCCAGTGGCACGGCCTCGCGCCGCTGGGGGTCGAGCACGCCGACGGTGAACTGGCCCAGCAGCGGGTGGCGCCCGGACCAGGCCAACAGGGTGGCCAGCCAGCCGTCCAGGCGTTCGGCCGACCAGCGATAGGTGTACAGCACCACTGCCCAGACCAGGCCGAGCACTGCCGCCAGTGCGGCCAGCACCACCAGCAGGCGCCCGGCCACCGCCGCCACGGCCTCGTAGGCCTGGCCCAGCACCCAACCGGGCAACAGGAACAGCACGGCCCAGGAGACGGCGGCGATCAGGCTGGCGCGCAGGTACTTGTCCAGCGGCATCCTGGCCATGCCGGCCACGGCCGGCACGAACGGGCGGATGGCGCCGACATAGCGGGCGATCAGGATCGACTTGAACGCATTGCGGCGGAACATCAGCTCGCCGCGTTCCAGCAGTTGCGGATGCTTGGAGAAGGGCCAGACACCGCGCAGGTGGTCGCCCCAGCGGCGCCCGACCCAATAGCTCAGGCCGTCGCCGGCCAGTGCACCCAGGGTGGCACACAGCACCGTGTACGGGCCGGACAGCTCACCCAGGCCGATCAGCACACCCACGGCGATCAACAGCGGCAGGGCCGGCACGATGGCGCCCAGCACAATGACCGAATCGCAAAAAGCGATGGCGAAGACGACCACACCGGCCATTACGGGGTTGGCGGCGATCCACGCCAGCAGCCCATCAATCCAGGAAGCATTCATCGAAAAAGTATATCGATGCGAGGCAGTATTGCCTGCATGCACGTCACTCCCATTCAGCGGCGATCCTTGTCTACACTGCCGGCCATGTGCAGTGAACCTTCCATCACCGTCTTCAAGGCCGACAGCTTCGGCCGCATCCTGCTGGTGCAGCAGGACACGCGTCGCTTCATCCGCCGTGACCTCAGTGTGACCCCGCTGTGGCTGCGTCTGCCGGCCTGGTGGCTGGCCCGGCGCGAGGCACGGGCGCTGGCAGCGCTGGGTGACATGCCGGCCACGCCGCGCCTGCTGCACTGGGACGGTGTGCACCTGGAGCGCAGCTTCATGGACGGGGCGGCGATGTTCAAACGCCCGCCGCACGGCGACCAGGCCTATTTCCGCCAGGCCCGGCGGCTGCTGCAGCAGCTGCACCGGCGCGGCATCGTCCACAACGACCTGGCCAAGGAAGCCAACTGGCTGGTGCAGGCCGATGGCAGCCCGGGGATCATCGATTTCCAGCTGGCCATGCTCGGCAAGCCGCGTTCGCGCTGGATGCGCCTGCTTGCCCGCGAGGACCTGCGCCACCTGCTCAAGCACAAGCGCACCTATTGCCCGCAGGCCATCACCGCAGTGGAGCGGCGGGTGCTCAAGCGCCGCTCCTGGCTGCGCGAGCTGTGGTTTGCCAGCGGCAAGCCGGTGTACCGCTTTGTCACCCGCAAACTGCTGCACTGGGAAGACAACGAAGGCCGCGGCCCGCGCCAGTGATGCCCTTGCCGCCCGCCTTGTGCGGGTGCAGCTGCCATTGCTGCAGCCAGCGTTGCCGGCCGGCGTCAGCTGTCAGATCTGAGGGTGGCTGACGCGCCCCCGCATAAACCTGCGGTCCGCCGCTTTGCGCGCCCGGCCCGGCAATTACTGGCCGAAGTGCTGGGGCAGCTCATGCCCGCACTGGTTGCAGTAGCGGGCCTTGTAGACATGGTCCTCGCTGCCGCAGATCACGCAGCCGCGGTGGTCGGGGCGGTTGTCGTCACGCTGCCGGCGCAGGATGTCGTTGGCCAGTTCGGCGGTGTAGATGCCGGTGGGCACGGCCAGGATCGAATAGCCGATCAGGATCAGCACCGAGGTCAGCAGGCGCCCCAGCGGGGTATGCGGGACCATGTCGCCGTAGCCCACCGTGCCCATGGTCACGATCGCCCAGTACATGCTGTGCGGGATCGAGGTGAAGCCGTTTTTCGGGCCTTCGATGACATACATCAGGGCGCCGGCGACCACGGTCACGGTGATCACGGTGAACAGGAACAGCAGGATCTTGCGCCGGCTGCGCCACAACGCGCCGATCAACACGCCGCTCTCGTCGATGTAGCGGGTCAGCTTGAGGATGCGGAACACCCGCAGCACGCGCAAGAAGCGCACTGCCAGCAGGGCCTGGGCGCCGGGGATGAACAGCGACAGGTAGGCCGGCAGGATCGAGACCAGGTCGATGATGCCCCAGCTGCTCAGCGCGTAGCGGTGGGGGCGCAGCACCACCTTCAGGCGCAGCACGTACTCGGCGGTGAACAGGATGGTGAAAAACCACTCCACCCCGTACAGCCAGCCGGAGAAGCGCTGGTGGATGGCCTGCACGCTGTCGAGCATGATCACCGCCACGCTGGCGATGATGGTCAGCACCAGGGCCACGTCGAAGGCGCGCGAGGGCGGGGTGTCGTGGCGGTGGATGATGTCAAACCAACGCTTGCGCCAGCCGGTCTCGCTGGCCGGGTTCAGCTGGGGGGTGGTGAAAAGTTTCATGGCCGGCATTGTGCCGCAGGGCGGGGAATGGAGGACAATGGCTACTTTCCCATCAAGCCCGTTACCGCCATGAGTGCTGACACCGCCGACCTGCTGTCCAAGTCTTCCTACTACCTGCCGGTGTATGCACCGCGCCAGCTGGTGCTGGAGCGCGGCCAGGGTGCGCGCGTCTGGGACGTGGAAGGGCGTGAGTTCATCGACCTGGCCGCCGGCATCGCAGTGTGCTCGCTGGGCCACAACGATGCCGACCTGAAGGCCGCCCTGCTGGCCCAGGCCGAGAAGCTGTGGCACGTGTCCAACGTGTTCTACACCGAACCGGCCCTGCGCCTGGCCGAGGAGCTGGTGGGCGCGTCGAAGTTCGCCGAGCGGGTGTTCTTCTGCAATTCCGGCGCAGAAGCCAACGAGGTGGCGATCAAGCTGATCCGCAAGTGGGCTTCCAACGCCGGCCGTGATGCCGCCAAGCGCACCATCGTGACCTGCCGTGGCAGCTTCCACGGCCGCACCCTGGCCACGGTGACCGCCACCGCCCAGCCCAAGTACCAAGCCGGCTACGAGCCGCTGCCGGGTGGCTTCCGCTACATCGATTTCAACGACGTGGCCCAGCTGGAAGAAGCGATGGCCAGCGGAGACGTGGCCGCGGTGATGTTCGAGCCGGTGCAGGGCGAAGGCGGCGTGGTCCCGGCCAGCGCGGAATTCATGGCGCGCGCCCGTGAACTGTGTGATGCGCACGACGCGCTGCTGGTGTTTGACGAAATCCAGGTCGGCATGGGCCGCAGTGGCCAGCTGTTCGCACACTGGAACTGGAACGTGACCCCGGACATCGTGACCCTGGCCAAGGCCCTGGGCTGCGGCTTCCCGATCGGCGCGATGCTGGCCGGCCCGAAGGTGGCCAGCGCCATGGGGGTGGGCTCGCACGGCACCACCTTCGGCGGCAACCCGCTGGCCACCGCCGTGGCCCGCGTCGCCCTGGCCAAGCTGTCCAGCGCCGAAATCCACGCCAATGTGGCGCGCCAGTCGGCCGCGCTGCGGGCCGGGCTGGAGGCGATCAATGCCGAGTTCGGCCTGTTCTCTGAAGTGCGCGGCATGGGCCTGATGATGGGCGCCGTGCTCAAGGACGAATACGCCGCCGATGCCGGCAAGCTGCTGGATCTGGCTGCCGAACAGCAGGTGCTGATCCTGCTGGCCGGTGCCAGCGTGCTGCGCTTTGTGCCGGCGTTGAACATCACCGACGAGGAGCTGGCCGAAGGCCTGGCCCGCGTACGCAAGGCACTTGCCGCTTACCTCGCCGCGCGCTGAGGCAACACATCGCACCATTGCATGCATAAAAGAAGGAGGCCATTGGCCTCCTTTTTTGTGGGCCGGTGCTGTTCAGCGCAGCAGCTGGTGGCGCTTGAGCACTTTGCGCAAGGACTGGGTGTGGTGGGCGGTGTCGGCCATCAGCCCGGCGGCACGGGCCCCGCGCACGTTGACAAACAGGTTGTCGATGAACAGCGTGCTGGCCGGTTCGCCCTCCAGCTGCTGCAGCGCGCGCTGGAAGCAGGCTGGATCGGGTTTGCGCAGCCCCAACGCGCCGGAGGTAAGTACCCGGCTGGCATCCAGCCCGGGCAGCGCCAGGGCCTGGGCGATCGGTCCGGCCAGCAGCTGTGGATTGTTGCTGAGCACGGCCAGCGCGCAGTTCCCGCGCAGTTGCTGCAGCAGCCAGCGGCACTCCTGGCGTAGCGAGGTGGCGGCCAGGCGCGCCTGCAGCCACTGCTCTGCGCCCAGCGCCTGCTGTAGCTGTTCACCCAGCCGTTGCCAGGGCAGGGCGCCAGCGGTGGACGGACTGGCCGCCGCACGGTGCAGTGCGGCCTCGACCACCGCCGGATCACGGCCCAGCTGGCGGGCCAGCTGCGTCACCAGGGTCGGGTGATGGAAGTCGGCCAGCACACCATCAAAATCCAGCAGCAACAGACGGGGAGGGGAAATGTCAGGCCTGCCATCGAAAAGGAAACGTGCAGCCGGCACTGTAAGCCAAGCGGTCGTCCTGGCCAGCTCCCGGGGGCATTGAAAGCGCCGACCTGGGTGCAAGCCCCATGGGTACGGATCGCTTCCCGGACAGCCGCCTACCTGTTGTGCTGGCATGGTTTTGCCGGATGCGATTAGAATGCGCGCTGGGTCACACTTCGTTCATCTGCCGGTTGCGCTTTCGCAGCGCGGCGTGATGGCGTGTTGCCGGGCAAGCGTCAGGCCAGGCAATCGCCGGCCCGCTGTGCGCACAGCGTACAGGCACTGACGTCCTGCCTCCCTCCTTTGCGGCCTGCATACGCCAGGGGCTCCATCAGTCAGGGCCAGCGCTGTAGCCCCGGTTGAACCTGTCTTGCCGCGGTAAACCCTGTCTGGATCTGCGGGTGGGGTGCTGGTGTTGTGCTGTTGCTGCCTGTCTTTCTGCCTTGCGGGTTGGCTGTTGCCCGCAGGGTCACCGGTTTCTACCCCTTCTTGTTCGTGTTTTCGGAGATTCACGCATGCCGTTCCTCCGCAGGTTCCTGATCCTCGCGTTTGCCCTGTTCCCGCTGCTGGTGGTGGCCTCGGCGCAGGCGGCGATCACCGCGCGTGTCACCTACCAGAGCCATGCCGCGTATCTGGCCAATGGCAACTCGGCGCCGGGTGCGCTGGTGTTCCGGCGCAGCCCGGGCAATGGCGACCAGAACAACGCGGTCGGGGTGGCCTGGCTGGAGCTCAATGGCAATGTCAGCAACCTGCCAGTTGACCTGGGTACCACGCCGGGCTGGTTCACGGTGACCTACATGGACAGCGGGGCGATGCAGGCCCGGGGCTGCACCACCAGCCCGCTGAGCTTCTTCAATTTCCAGTACCTGGCCGATGGCCAGAGCATCGATATCACCATCACCTGCACGATGCCCGACAACACGCCGCCGACGCTGGTCAGCGCGGCGACCTCGACCAATGGCAGCCAGGTCATCCTCAATTGGTCGGAGGCGATTGATTATTACGGCAACGGCGAGGACTTCCGCCTTTACCAGAGTGGCACGCTGCGCACGATCACTGCCGCCAGCTATGCCGGCTCGCAGTTGTCGCTGACGGTGAGCCCGGCGATCAATGCCGGCACCACGGTGACCCTGGACTATGTCGATAACGGCAACCTGTACGACTATGCGGGCAATCCGCCGGCCAACTTCAGCGGGCGGCCTGTGACCAACAACGTGTCCGGTGGCCTGCCGCCGAATGTCACCGACGCCAGGATCAGCATTGCCGGCGCCACCGGCAACGGCGGTGTCTTCCGGCGGGGGGATAGCGTCACGGCCAGCTGGAACAACACCGCCAGCGGCGACAACAACAGCGGCGTTACCGCGGTGAGCGTGGATTTCAGCCAGTTCGGCGGCGGGGCTGCCGTGGCGGCAACCAACAGTGCTGGCACCTGGACCGCCACCTCGGCGGTCGCCGCCGGCATCACCGCCAGCAACCGCAATGTCAGTATCACCGCCAGCAACAGCAATGGCAGCACCACCCGGGCCGACACCAGCAACGCCACGGTGGACAGCGTTGTGCCCACTGTTGTCAGCATCGCACCGGCTGCCGGGGCGTTACCCACCAATACCACGGTGAATTTCACGGCCAGCTTCAGTGAGGCGGTGACCGGTGTTTCCACCGACGATTTCACCCTGGTCGGGACCGGCAGCGCAACAGGCAGCATCGCCAGCGCTTCCGGCAGCGGCAGCAGCTACACCGTCACCGTCAATGGCATCACCGGCAATGGTACGCTCAAGCTCAACCTCAACGCCTCCACCAATATCAGCGATACGGCTGGCAACAGCGGCCTGGCCGCTTTCACCGCCGGCACGACACATACCGTAGCCATTGCAACGGCGCCAGGCGCTCCGACCATCGGCACGGCCACGGCCGGTGATGCGCAGGCCTCGGTGAGCTTCAGCGCTCCGGCCAGCAATGGCGGCTCGGCGATCACTGGTTATACGGTCACCTCCAATCCGGGGGGCATCACCGCTGGCGGCAACGGTTTCACCACCTCGCCCATCACCCTGAGCGGCCTGAGCAATGGCACCGCCTACACCTTCACGGTGACCGCGACCAACGCCGTTGGAACCAGTACGGCGTCGGCCGCGAGCAACAGCGTGACGCCGAAGGCCAACCAGACCATCACCTTCAGCAACCCCGGTGCGCAGAACTTCGGCACCACGCCGACGTTGAGCGCCACCGCCTCCTCCGGCTTGCCGGTCAGCCTCAGCTCGGCCACCACCGGGGTATGCACCATCACCAGCGGCGGCACCCTGACCTTCATCACCGCCGGCAGCTGCACCATCAATGCCGACCAGGCCGGCAATGCCGCGACCAATGCCGCCACGACCATCAGCCAATCGTTCCTGGTCAATGCGGTAGCACCTGGGGCACCGGTGATCGGCACCGCTACAGCGGGCAATACCCAAGCCAGCGTGAGCTTCAGCGCGCCGGTCAATACCGGTGGCAGCAGCATCACCGGCTATACCGTTACCGCCAATCCCGGCGGCGCCACGGCCAGCGGTGCCGCTTCGCCGCTGGTGGTCAGCGGGCTGAGCAACGGGCAGGCCTACACCTTCACGGTGACTGCCACCAATGTGGCCGGTACCGGTCCGGCCTCGGCTGCTTCCAACGCGGTGACGCCGGCCGCGCCGCAGGTCATCACCTTCGCCAACCCCGGCGCGCAGAACTTCGGCACCACGCCGACCCTGACGGCCAGCGCTGATTCCAACCTGCCGGTGAGCTTCACCTCGGCAACCCCCGCGGTGTGCACGATCACCAGTGGTGGCCTGCTCGGGTTCGCCAGTACCGGCAGCTGCACCATCCATGCCGACCAGCCGGGCAATGCCAGCTACCTGCCTGCCCCCCGGATCAGCCGGACCTTCAGCGTCAACGGGGTGGTTCCCGGCGCGCCGACCATCGGTACGGCCACGGTCGCCGGTGCCAGCGCGGTGAGTGTGGGCTTCAGCGCCCCGCTGTTCGATGGTGGTGCGGCCATCACTGGCTACACCGTCATTTCCAGCCCGGGCGGCCTCACCGCCACCGGCGCTGGCTCGCCGATCACCGTCACCGGGCTGACGCCGGGGACGAGCTATACCTTTGTGGTCACCGCCACCAATGCCAACGGCACCGGTGCGGCCTCGGCCCCGTCCAATGCGGTCACGCCGGTGCCGCCGCTGGCGGTGGCGCCGGTGAGCGCCACCGTGGCCTATGGGACGGCCAGCCCGATCAGCCTGGCCATCACTGGCGCGGCCTCCTCGGTGGCGGTGGCCACGGCACCGGCCCATGGCACTGCGGTGGCCAGCGGCACCACCATCACCTACACCCCGGCGCCCGGCTATGCCGGCAGCGACAGCTTCAGCTACACCGCCAGTGATGCCTACACCACCACGGCCGCGGCGACGGTGAGCATCACCGTCAGTGCACCGACCGTGATGATCGATACCGCCAGCCTGGCCGTGGCCACGGCAGACAGTGCGTATACGCAGACCCTGAGCAGCAGTGGCGGTGCCTCGCCTTACCGCTATGCGCTCAGCAGCGGCGCCCTGCCGGCGGGCCTGAGCCTGTCGGCCAGCGGCACGCTGTCGGGTACGCCGATGGCCACCGGCACCTTCGCCTTCGATGTCACCAGCACCGACAGCAGCACCGGTACCGGACCGTTCTCGGCAACCCGCAGCTACACCCTGCAGGTGGATGCGCCGCTGCTGGCGGTGGCGCCGGTGAGCGCCACCATCGGTTACGGTGCAGGCCCCAGCCCGGTCAGCCTGGCCATCACCGGGGTGGCCTCCTCGGTGGCCGTGGTCTCGGCCCCGGCCCATGGCAGTGCAGTGGCCAGCGGCACCACCATCACCTACACCCCGGCGCCAGGCCATGCCGGCCCGGACAGCTTCAGCTACACCGCCAGTGATGCCTACACCACCACCGCTGCGGCGACGGTGAGCATCACCGTCAGTGCGCCGTCGCTGTCGTTGACCACGTCCACCTTGCCGGCTGCAACCGGCAGTGCGGCCTATGCGCAGACGCTGGCGGCCAGCGGTGGCAGTGCGCCGTACCGCTATGCCCTCAGCAGTGGTGCCTTGCCGCCGGGGCTGGTACTGGCCAGTGATGGCTCGCTCGGCGGTACGCCGACCCAGGCCGGCAGTTTTGCCTTTGCGATCACCGTCACCGACAGCAGTACCGGAACCGGGCCGTTCACTGCCACCCAGGGCTACGTGCTGGTGGTGGGTGCCCCGGTGCTGACCGTGGATCCTTTGCCCGCTGCCACCGGCGGGCAGGCGTATCGGGTGCAGCTCAGCGCGCAGGGCGGCGCCGCCCCCTACGCCTTCAGCGTTGGCGCCGGCACGCTGCCACCGGGGCTGGTGCTGTCGGCCAGCGGTGAAGTCAGCGGCATTCCGACCGCCGCCGGCAGCTACGAGTTCTCGCTGCAGGTCGCCGATGCCAATGGCTTCACCACGACCCAGGCGTTCACCCAGGTGGTCGATGCCGGCAGCCAGCTGATCCAGGCGTTCGTGGCCACCCCGGAGGCACCGGTGTTTGCACCGGGCGGCACCTTCGCCCTCAGCGCCAGCGGTGGTGCCTCGGGCAATCCGGTGGTGTTTGCCAGCCTCACCCCGACCGTCTGCCAGGTGCAGGGCAGCACGGTGACGATGCTGACGGCCGGGCAGTGCAGCCTGAGCGCCGACCAGGCCGGCAATGCGACCTACCAGGCCGCTGCCCAGGTGCGGCTGGATGTCGCCATCGCGCTGGCAACCCCGGAACTGGGCTGGATCGATGACATCAGCAAGGTCTACGGCGAGGATGCCTTCGAGCTGCCCGAGCCGCAGAGCAGTAGCCCGGGGACCTTCAGCTTCAGCAGTTCCGATCCGGCGGTGGCCACGGTCAGCGGCCGTACCGTCACCCTGGTCGGCGAAGGTGTCACCGTGCTGACGGCGACCCAGGCGGCGACGGCCAATTACACCGCTGCCGCGATCCAGGTGCGGCTGCTGGTCAGTGCCCGCCCGAACCCGGCCGCTGATCCGCGCGTGGCCAGTGGCCTGCAGGCGCAGGTCGACGCCAGCATGCAGTTCGCCCAGATCCAGTCGGGCAACATCCGTGACCGCCTGCGTCAGGTGCGTGGCGGTTCTGTCAGCAACGACTTCCGCTTTGCGCTCACCCAGGCCGGTGGCCAGGGCGTGCCCGGGCTGACCCTGCCCAAGGCCGCGGCCGATTCGGTAATGCCGCGTCTGCCCGAGGGCTGGGGTATGTGGGTGGCCGGCAGCGCCAGCTTCGGCAGGAGCGGACGCACAGGCCTGGCTGGCGGCGCAGACTTCAGCAGCCGTGGCCTCACCGTGGGCATTGACCATGCCGTGGACGAGCAGGTGCTGCTGGGCATGGCCGGCAGCTGGGCGCGCCAGGACACCGACCTGGACAGCAGCTCCTCGCGGCTGGATGCCGACCAGCGCTCGCTGGCGGTGTATGGCCTGTGGCGGGTCGGCGGCAACCTGTTCGTTGACGGCATGCTGGCCAATGGCTGGCTGGACTTTGACAGCGTGCGCTGGAACGACCTGGCCCAGGGCAGTGCACAGGGCCAGCGCAGCGGTCAGCAGTGGTTCGGTTCGTTGACCTTCGGCCATGAACGCCACAACCCGGCTGGCATGGCACTGACCAGCTACGGCCGTTACGACTGGCACCGCGCCACCCTGGATGGCTACAGCGAAAGCGGGCTGGGGGCATTCGACCTGGTCTACGGCCGCCAGCGCGTGGTCAACAACGCACTGGCGCTGGGCGTGCAGGGCAGCTTCCAGCTCACCCGTGACTGGGGCAGCCTGCGTCCGCACTGGACCGTGGAATACCGCAGCGCGCTGGACAACCGCGGCCAGGCCACGATCAATTACGTGATGCGGCCGGCGGCCAGCGACTACGTGCTGGACCTGCGCAGCTACAACGACGACCTGCTCTCGCTGGGGGCCGGCATGGACCTGCAGCTGGACAGTGGCTGGCTGTTCTCGCTGCTGCTGGGCCATGAGCGCGGCAGCGCTTCGATGCGCAGCAGCAGTATCGGCCTGCAGCTGCGCTACGGCAGTGGCGCAGCTCCCATGCAGGGCAATGCGCTGGGGCTGCTTCCGGCCCAGCCGGGACAGTGTGATGGTCAGCTGACGGCCTGCCCGGTACAGGGCCCGCTGCCCTGAGTGTCCTGCCTCCCCGGTCGTGGCCGGCCGGGGAGGTGGTGGGCCACCGGTCAGCCCGGCGGGCCGTGTCGCTGCCGGCGCTGACGGTGAGCGGGGCCGGGCAGATGTCCCAGGTATTAACCGCTTGAGCGCAATCAATGGCCAGGTTGGTACGGTTGCCTAAACTATCCGTTCCCCGTTGTCAGGAGTGTTCTGTGAAACTGCTTTCCTCCCTGCTGGTACTTGCAGCTCTGGCGGTGGCGCCAGAGGCTTATGCACGCACCTGTGCGCTGAGCATCGACAGCAATGACCGCATGCAGTTCTCCACGGCCAGCTTGAACGTGCCCGCTGACTGCACCCAGGTCGATCTGACCCTGCGTCACACCGGCACCCGCCCGGTGGCAGTGATGGGCCACAACTGGGTACTGACCGAAACCAAGGATTTCACCCCGGTGGCGCAGGCCGGCATGCGCGCGCCGCTGGCCGACAACCACCTGCCCAAGAACGATGCACGGGTGATTGCCGCCACGCCGATGATCGGTGGCGGTGCCACCACCCGCGTGCGCTTTGCCACCAGCAAGCTGAAGAAGGGCGGCGACTACACCTTCTTCTGCTCCTTCCCGGGGCACTGGGGCATCATGAAGGGCAAGCTCACCTTCGGTTGATCGCGCGCTGCCAGCAGGCAGACAAAAGGCCGGCATTGCCGGCCTTTTGCGTTGCTGCACAACCGGGCTGGGTCAGCCGGCGGCAACCACCTTGAAGGCCTCGCGGGCGGCGGCCAGGGTCGCCTCGATCACTTCGTCGGTGTGGGCGGCGGAGATGAAACCGGCCTCGTAGGCGCTCGGGGCCAGGAACACGCCGCGCTCGAGCATGGCGTGGAAGAAGCGGTTGAAGGCGGCGGTGTCACAGGCGGTGGCCTGGGCGTAGGTGTCCACCTTCTCGGTGGTGAAGAACAGGCCGAACATGGCCCCGACCTGGTTGGTGGTCAGTGCCACGCCGGCTTGGCGCGCGGCCTCTTCCAGGCCGGCGCACAGGCGCGCGGCTCTGGCCGACAGGCGCTCGTGGAAGCCCGGCTCGCTGACCAGCTCGAGCATGGCCAGGCCGGCGGCCATGGCCACCGGGTTGCCGGACAGGGTGCCGGCCTGGTAGATCGGGCCGGCCGGGGCGATCTGGTTCATCAGTTCGGCACGGCCGCCGTAGGCACCCACCGGCATGCCGCCGCCGATGATCTTGCCGAAGGTGGTCAGGTCCGGGGTGATGCCGTAATGGGCCTGGGCACCGCCGAGGGCGACGCGGAAGCCGGTCATCACTTCATCAAAGATCAGCAGCGCGCCGTACTGGGTGCACAGGGCGCGCAGGTGCTGCAGGTAGCCCTCGCGCGGCGGGATGCAGTTGGCATTGCCCACCACCGGCTCGATGATCAGGCCGGCGATGTCAGTGCCGTGCTGCTCGAACAGGGCAGTGGCGGCATCGACGTCGTTGTAGGGCAGGGTCAGGGTCAGCTCGGACAGGCCGGCCGGCACGCCCGGCGAGGTCGGCACGCCCAGGGTCAGCATGCCGCTGCCGGCCTTGACCAGGAAGGAGTCGCCGTGGCCGTGGTAGCAGCCTTCGAACTTGACGATCTTGTTGCGGCCGGTGGCGCCACGGGCCAGGCGGATCGCCGACAGGGTGGCCTCGGTGCCGGAATTGACCATGCGCACCATCTCGCACGACGGCACCAGGGAGGTGATCTTTTCGGCCATGGTCACCTCGGCGGCGCAGGGCGCACCGAAGGACAGGCCGTTTTCAATCGCGGCGGCCACGGCGCTGCGCACGGCCGGGTGGTTGTGGCCGACGATCATCGGGCCCCAGGAACCGACATAGTCGATATAGGCATTGCCATCGACATCGTGCAGGTAGGCACCATCGGCACGGGCGACAAAGAACGGGTCGCCGCCGACGGATTTGAACGCACGGACCGGCGAATTGACGCCGCCCGGCAGCAGGGTCTTGGCGCGGGCGAACAGGGCGGAGGACTGGCTGTGGTTCATGGGAAATCCTTCAAAACAGGGATTGGTAGGCGCGCAGGGCGGCAACCGGGTCAGGTGCGGCGTAAATGCCGCTGACCACGGCCAGCAGGTCGGCGCCGGCATCGACAAGGGGCCGGGCATTGTCCGGGGTCAGGCCGCCGATGGCCACCCGGGCCACGCCCAGGCCGGCGGCATCGTGCAGCTGCTGCTTGTCCGCGCGTGGGGCATGCGGCTTGGTGATGCTGGGGTAGAACGCTCCGAAGGCCACGTAGCTGGCACCGGCCGCGGCGGCCTGGCGGGCAAGCTCGATCTGGTTGTAGCAGGAGGCGCCGATGATCGCCTGCGGCCCCAGCAGCTGACGCGTGGCAGCGATGTCGCCATCGTTGCTGCCCAGATGCACCCCGGCGGCGCCGATCTCGCGGGCCAGAACGGGGTCATCGTTGACCAGCAGCGGCACGCCATGGTCCTGACACAGCCGCTGCAGCGCGCAGGCCTGTTCCCGGCGCAGAGCGGCGCTGGCGGTCTTGTTGCGGTACTGCAGCAGGGCCACGCCGGCGGCCAGCAGGGGCGCGGTGGCGGTGAGCAGGGCAGCGGTATCGTGCTGGTCGGGGGTGATCAGGTACACCCCACGCAGGGCCAGGGCGGCAGTCATGGCTTGAGCCGGGCGGCAGGAAAGCGACAATGATCGCTCATTGCCTGCCAACGGTGGTTATCTGATGCTGGACTTGCCCGAACTGGATTTGCCCGGACTGGGGCTGGACGAGGGCCCGGGCGCGCGCTGGATGTGCCAGGTCTGTGGCTTTGTCTACGATCAGGCCCAGGGCCTGCCCGAGGAAGGGATTGCACCAGGCACGTCATGGGAGGCGGTGCCGGAAGACTGGGCCTGCCCGGAATGCGGCATGGCCAAGGCCGATTTTGCGATGGAGCGGCTGGACTGAAGGGCCGCGTGCCGGGTCAGTGCAGGCGCCCGCTGCTGATCGGCACATTGCGCAGCAGCTCGTTGATCTTATGGCTGTCGCTGGCCTCCGGTTCCTGGCGCAGGTAACGCTCCAGGTCGCGTCGGGCGGCGGCGGTATGGCCCAGTTGCAGGTAGGCCAGGCCACGGTCGCGCCGGGCCTCGGTGTTTTCCGGGGCCAGCAACAGCTGGCGGTCGGCACAGCGTGCCACCTTGTCCCAGTGCCCGGCCATGCCCCAGCTGCGCTGCAGGTTGCGCAGCAGGCGCAGCACGATGCCACGCACCGGGGTGGGCATCAGCAGGCGCACCAGCAGTTCGGCCTCCGGCACCTGCCCGCCCAGGTGCTGGGCGGCCAGCGCCTCGATCTGCTCAAGCCCCAGCGGATGGCCGCCGTGGTACGGATCCATGGCCAGGATGGCGTCATCGCCCAGGTCCAGCGCGGTGAGGAAATGGCCGGGAAAGGAAATGCCGTGCACCGGCAGGCCGAGCCGGTTGGCCACCTCGATCTGCACGATGGCCAGGGCGATCGGGTTGCCGCGCCGCTGCGCCAGCACCCGCTGCAGGTGGTTGTTGTCGGCCGCGTAGTAGTCCTCGGCCGGGCCGTAGCCCTGTTCCTGGAACAGGTGGCGGTTGATCGCGGCCATCTTCAGCGGCAGCGAGGTGATGGAAGCCACCTCGGTGGCCAGGGCCTCGGCATGGCCCTGCAGCTGGGCCTGGCAGGCCGCCACATCCAGCTGCGGGTCTTCATCGGCGGCCACCCGCAGCACCGCGGCCAGCAACGGCCACTGCTCGTCATCGGTATCGGCCAGGGTGCGCCAGTCCGGCAGGGACAACATCATCAGCAGATCAGTTGGCCGGGGGGATTCCCGGGCCCAGTATCAGGCGCTGGCCGTTCTGGAGTTGTAGACGGGCGGCATGCCCGGCGTTGAGTTCAAGCACATAACGGGCCGGGCCCTCGCTGGGATAGGGCGGGCAGTCACTGCGCGGCGGGCATGGCGGCACGTTGCGCTGCTGGCTGACCAGACGCAGCTGGCTGTCGAAATACAGGATGTCCAGGGGGATGCGGGTGTTCTTCATCCAGTAGGCCTGCCATTCCTGGCGGTCATGGATGAACAACATGCCGCGCCCGGCCGGCAGCTGGGTACGGTACATCAGGCCCTGGGCGCGGCTGTGGTCATCGGTGGCCAGTTCCACTTCGTAACGCTGGCCGGCCAGCTCCACCCACGGCAGCCCAGTGTTGCTGGCCGGGCTGCTGCCGGCACTGGCGCAGGCCGGCAGCAGGGCCAGCAACATGGCGGAGACAAAGGCAGCTTTCATCGGCAGGCTCATGGCAACGGGGGCGGCAACACCATCGGCCAGAGCCGGCTCATCCGTCAAGACGGCGCTGGTGCTGCGCCTGGGCAATCACATTGAAACGGTTGTGGGCTTGCAGCCACAGCGGGTGCTGGTGGGCATCGGCTTCGGCGGCCACATCCGGAATCACGCTGAAGGGAATGCGCATCGGTGCGGCCCCGGCGCTGATGGCCGGCTGCAGGGCGCCGAAGTACAGGGTGTTGTTGCCGTAGCGCTGGTTGACCGCATCCAGTACCTGGTTGAGCGCGCGGCGACGGCGTTGCTGGCGGTCCTCGAACAGGTCCTGGCTGTGTCCGCTGTTGGCCTGCAGGCCGGTCAATGCCACCGAGATGGCCAGTGGCGGATGGGCGCGGCTGGCCATGCCCGGCAGGGGCGCCAGCAGCTGCCAGAGCAGGTGCAGCAGTTGCTGGCTGTCATCGATGGCGGCAAACCGGCAGCTGTTTTCCAGGCGTTCCTCGCGCCCGAGCAGACGCACGTTCAGATGCAGGCTGGTGGCCTTCCAGCCGCCACGGCGCAGGCGCATGGCGGCCTTGGTCAGCAGCTTGCCGGCCACCGCGCGGGCCCCGTGCAGGCTGCGCAGCTCCGGGCCGAGCACGTGCGAGTGGCCGATCGAGCTGGTGTTGCTGCGCCGGGGCGGGGTATCCACGCCGTGCAGGTCGGCCCAGAAGCGTTCGCCGCCGATGCCGCCCCAGATTGCCTTGAGCTGGCGCGGGCTGGCTGCGCACAGCTGGGCGGTGGTGTGGATGCCGGCGGCCAGCAGGCGTTGCTGCATCGAGGGCCCGACGCCACACAGCTCGTTGGGCTGCAGGCCATGCAGGGCCTGCGGCAGGTCGGCGGCGTGCAGCACGGTCAGCCCGTCCGGCTTGCGCATGTCCGCGGCGGTCTTGGCCAGGAAGCGGTTGGGCGCGATGCCGATGGAGCAGGTGATGGCATCGCCGTAGTCACGGCGCAGGGCGGCCTTGATCTGCCCGGCAATCGCGCGTGCAGCGTCCTCGGACTGCTCGTTGAGCATCAGGACGCAGGCCACCTCGTCGATCGAGGCAGGGGTTTCGTGCGGGATGCAGCGGCCGATCAGGTCCATCAGCGCGTGGTGCAGGGCCACGTAGCGTTCGGGCCGGGCCAGGCGGAAGACGATGTCCGGACAGCGCTGGCGCGCCTCGCGCACGCCGGTGCCGGTCTTCACCCCGAAGGCCTTGGCCTGGTAGCTGGCGGCAATGCAGCAGGTGCCTTCGCTGGCCACCGGCACCACCGCCACCGGGCGCCCGCGCAGGGCCGGGTCGTCGAACTGCTCGACCGAGGCGAAGTAGGAATTGAAGTCGACGAACAGGTAGCGCAGGGTCATGGCGGTGCGGCAGGCAGCAGGCACGGCCAGTGTGCGCGCAGGCCGTCTCAGCAATGGAGACGACCTGCCGGGGCCGGGGTCAGATCACCTGCGGCGGGGTGCCGCCGACGATCACCACGTCGGCCTTGCGGCGGGCGAACAGGCCGACCGCGACCACGCCCGGGATCTGGTTCAGTTCACGCTCCAGCGCCACCGGGTCGGTGATGGCCAGGTTGTGCACGTCCAGGATCTGGTTGCCGTTGTCGGTGGTGGTGCCCATGCGCCAGACCGGCTGGCCGCCGGTGCGCTGCAGGATCTCGCGGGCCACCAGCGAGCGGGCCATCGGGATCACTTCCACCGGCAGCGGGAAGGTGCCCAGCACCGGCACCTGCTTGGACGGATCGATGATGCAGACAAACTGCTTGGAGGCCTCGGCGATGATCTTCTCGCGGGTCAAGGCCGCGCCGCCGCCCTTGATCAGGTTGTTGTTGCCGTCGCACTCGTCGGCACCATCCACATACAGCTCCAGGGTGCCGGCGTGGTTGAGTTCCATCACCTCGATGCCGTGCTTTTTCAGCTGCGCGGTGCTCTGCTCGGAACTGGAGACGGCCGCCTTGATCGGGAACGGCAGCTTGGCCAGGCCATCAATGAAATAGGCCACGGTGGAGCCGGTGCCGACACCGATGACCATGTCGCGTTGCACGTATTCCAGGGCTTTTTCAGCGGCCAGACGCTTGGCTTCAGACATCACTTCACCACACAGTTGAGGATTGCAAAAAGTGAAAGGCCCGGCGCTGGAAGCGGCCGGGCCGGGGGATCATTTTTCCAGTGCGAGCATGGTTTTCCATTGCGCCGCGGTGACCGGGAACACCGACAGGCGGCTGCCGCGGGCGGTCAGCGGGAAGCCTTCACCGAAATCCTGCGCATGCTGCTTGATCAGCTCCAGCGGGATCACATCGTTCAACTTGCGCTCAAAGCCCACGTCCACCAGCATCCAGCGCGGGTTCTCGCGCGTGGCCTTGGGGTCGAAGTACTCCGATTCCGGGTCGAACTGGGTGTCATCGGGATAGGCCTCGCTGGCCACCCGGGCAATGCCGACCACACCGGGCACCTTGGCATTGGAGTGGTAGAACAGGATGCCGTCGCCGACCTGCATGCCATCGCGCATGAAGTTGCGCGCCTGGTAGTTGCGCACGCCGTTCCACGGCTCGGTGCCGACGCGCTGCAGGTCGTCGATGGAAAACACGTCCGGTTCGGACTTCATCAGCCAGTAGCGGGTACGGTGACTCATGGATGGGGCTTCGCAAGATGAGTGGCAGTAGGGGTGCAGACCGCGTCCAGGGGAACGTCCCAGTCGGCGCCGGGCAGGGCATCGACCTGCTGGCAGTCAAAGGCGGCACCCACCAGATACGGCGGGGCCGGTTGGCCGAGGCGGAAAGCGAAGCTGCGATCATACCAGCCGCCTCCCATGCCCAGCCGCCGGCACCGGGCATCAAAGCCGACCAGCGGGGTGATGACCAGGGCCATGGCCTGCGGCGGCAGTGCGTCTTCAATGGCGATGTCCGGCTCGGGAATGCCGTAACGGTTGGTGGTCAGGGCCTGGCCGGGACGCCAGGGGGCAAAGCGCAGCTGCTCGCCGGCCAGCATCGGCAGGCAGTAGGTCAGCCCGGGGGGCAGGCTGGTCTGCCAGCGGTGCAGGGCAATCTCGCCATCACCGGCCCAGTAGCCGGCCACCAGACCCTGCGCCGGGACAACGGGCAGGGCCAGCAGCTGCGCGGCCAGGGCATCGGCCGCGGCCAGGCGGGTCGGGACATCCAGGGCGCGGCGGGCCTGGCGCAGTTGGGTACGCAGGGTCTTGCGCAGATCGGACATGGCGGGAGCCGGTTCATGGGTAGCGGCCCATTGTCGCCGCAGCGCCCGGTGGCGGCCAGTTGCGGCAGATGGCCCTGCGCGCGACGCTGCATGCCGGCATGCCG
>NZ_LDJM01000090.1 GCF_001431485.1 Stenotrophomonas ginsengisoli
TGGCGGTCCAGCGCGATGCCGGACGGCGTGTTGAACGCCGCCGCGCCACCGAGGCCATCGGCGAAGCCTTCGCGGCCGCCGGCCAGCAGGCGGAAATCACCATCCAGCCAGCGCCGCAGGATGCGGTTGTTGTCGCCGGCATCGGCGACGTAGAGCATGCCGCCGGCATCCAGCGCCACGCCCCAGGGATCGCTGAAGCGGCTGCGCGGGCCGGGGCCGCCGGCATCGCCGGCGACGCCATCGCCGCCCAGCAGTTCGACCTGCCCGCGCCAGCCCAGCGGCGTCGCAGCCGGCTCCGGCCGCCGCGGCGGCTTCGGTTGCCACAGGAAGCTGGCCGCCAACGCGGCGGCGGTCAGCCCTGCCGCCGCCATCACCCAATGTCTGCACGCCATCCAACGTCCATCCTATCCGGGGCCGAGCATGATGGCCGCTGGCCGGCACGGGCGGAACCCTCGCGCTCAGCGCGCCGCGCGCAGGTGTTCGCCCACCGGGGCGGAGAAGGCGCGGCCGTCGGCGACGTCGCTGTTGATCGACCAGGTCATCACCCCGCGGAAATCCGGGTACGGCCGGGCCGGCTTCACCTCGTCGCAACCGACCGCCCTGGTCAGGCAGTCGAAGGCGCGGTTGATGTCGGCCGGCGCGGCATGGCCGCTGCCGGCCGCGCGCAGGCCCGATGGCAACGCCAACGCCACCTGCTCCGGGTCCCAG
>NZ_LDJM01000091.1 GCF_001431485.1 Stenotrophomonas ginsengisoli
GTGCCAGCCTGCGCGCCGCCGGCTGGCATTTGCTCGGAACGCGCGGCGGCGGTGCCTGGAGTCGCCCCAGCCGTCCTCGCGCTGACACCCCCGACCACCTGCGCGGCCCTAAGTGCTTGTGGCAAGCACCGGGCGGTGCGGACAAAGGGAAACGCCCGGATGCCGATTGATTGCTGCCGCGCGCGCGAGGCCCGGACATGCTGCCCCCATGCCTGCTGACGTTGTCAGCGACATGCCAGGCAACCATCGGTCTTCGAGGTTGCGACGCAGTTCCCACTGCGTGACCGAGCCAGCTCGCACCGCATCCGTCCGCGAGCGGCCACCAGTCTCTGGTGGCGGATGCTTTCGCCTTATCAACCCACCGCGGGGTTACGCACCTTTCCCCGCATGCGTGGGGCCGGTGTGTCTCCGCTTCATCCCAATGGAGATTCACCATGAGCACCACGTCCAACGAGAAATCGTATTTCGACCTCCACACCTCGGGCATCGGCTACATCCAG
>NZ_LDJM01000092.1 GCF_001431485.1 Stenotrophomonas ginsengisoli
CCACGCAATCGGCACAATGGGCCTCCTCCCCGCGGATGTGGAATGTTTATGGCCGGTGCCAGCCTCGCCACCCTGCTCGATGACGTGGCGGTGTTGACCAAGCTGGCGACCAAGAAGACCGCCGGTGTGCTGGGCGTTCAAGGCCAGGTCGTCGCCCAGCACACCGGCGGTCTTCTTGGTCGCCAGCTTGGTCAACACCGCCACGTCATCGAGCAGGGTGGCGATATCGTCAATCAGCATGAACAGGCTGGCACCGGCCATAAACATTCCACATCCGCGGGGAGGAGGCCCATTGTGCCGATTGCGTGGTGAATTGACAGACGTGTTCACCTGGCCACAACCGGGCACTGGCAACACTGCCTTTCACCTTTCCTCTACCGGAGCCGGCCTTGTCCCAGC
>NZ_LDJM01000093.1 GCF_001431485.1 Stenotrophomonas ginsengisoli
GCGCCGCACTGTGGGGCTGGGTGTCGCAGGCACTTGGCCACTGAACCGGTTGCGTTGGGCGACGAAACAGCGCCTGGTCATCATCACGCCGGCGACTGCCGGAACCGAGGTATATCCGCACACGCACTTTCTGGAGAAGCTGCAATGAAAATTGACCAAAAGCCTACGTTTCTGCTCCTCGCACTTGTTCTGCTCGTGTCCACTCCGGAGGTCCGCTCCAGCAGTTTGCAGGATGAAGGAACGGTGTCGCGGCCAGCGAATTCAGCTCCTACGACGTGCATTGAACTGGCCGCCTGGGGCGATGCAGCCGACTTCAGTTCGCGCGGAGTCGGCATGCTGAAGCAACGCTGCGACTTGGAAGACATCCAAGCCAAGTTTGCCGAACTGGACCGCAACCAGGACGGCTATCTCAGTCAGAAGGAATTGCCCGTGGAACACACGCTCAGCCAGTACTTTTCCGAGGTCGACTTCGATGGCGACAAGCGGCTTTCGTTGGCGGAAGTCGCAGAGCACGACGCCGAGACGAGCCCGATCGAGTGAGTCCGGTGCCCCATGGGCTCGAACTCAAACAAACCACCAACCAAACGGGAGGAACAACATGCACATTCGACCCCTTCTGGCCGGACTCCTGGTCGGCTCCTTGTTCAGCGGTTT
>NZ_LDJM01000094.1 GCF_001431485.1 Stenotrophomonas ginsengisoli
GCGTTCGAGCGCAAGCTGGCGCAGGTGATCCCGCTGGAGGAGATCAAGCAGCACACCGACAAGCTGGGCGAAGGCTTCACGCTGACCGCGCGCGGCAGCCGGCTGTCGGTGTTCCCGGTGACCGCCGCGCAGTGGAAGCTGCTGCTGTCGCTGGAAAAGCAGCCGGCCTGATACCCCGTAGGAGCGCACCTTGGTGCGCGATGGGGCCTTCCCGGTAAAAGCCCCATCGTGCACCAAGGTGCGCTTCTACCCCATCCTCCCAACCACCGAGCCCACCATGTCCGAAGCCAAGCGCCTGGCCGCCGAAAAAGCCATCGAATACGTCGAGAAGGGAATGATCGTCGGGGTCGGCACCGGCTCCACCGTGGCCTACTTCATTGAAGCCCTGGCGCGCATCAAGGACCGGATCGAGGGCGCCGTCTCCAGCTCCGAGCAGAGCACCGCCCTGCTCAAGGGCCACGGCATCGAGGTACTGGACCTGAACCACACCGGCGGGCTGTCGCTGTACGTCGACGGCGCCGACGAGTGCGATGGCAACAAGAACCTGATCAAGGGCGGCGG
>NZ_LDJM01000095.1 GCF_001431485.1 Stenotrophomonas ginsengisoli
TGAGTTCCAGGAGCTGGCCGCCGACGATGGCCTTGTCATCGGCATAGGCGCGGTCGCCGGCCAGCTCCTGGAACTCATCGCAGAACATCTTGATGTAGTCCAGGGTGTAGGGGCGCTGCGGGTGACGGGCCAGCTGGGATACCTGCCACGGGGTCAGGTCGCGGAAGATCAGCGCGGTGCGCTTGCGCAGCTTGTCGCGCAGGGCGTTGACTTCGGCTTCCACGTTTACCGCCGGGCCGGTTGAGGCGCTGCGCAGTTCCTGGATCTTGGCTTCCAGGTCGGCAATGGGCTGCTCGAAGTCGAGGTAGTTCGGATTCATCGGCAATCAACCGGTTCAAAAAAGGGAGTGTAGCTGATGGTGTGAAGACACCCCGTACGAGGGCGTGCGGTCACGCCCTCAGTGTTGCTGCCACGGTGGGCTGTAGCGCACCTGCAGCTTGAGGATGGCCGGATCGGCACGCAGCTGCTGCAGCAGGTCCGGAGACACCGTACGTCCGCCGGGCCCGGAACTGTCTATTATCAACATCTGACGCTGCCGACGAAGGGACATGTGTAA
>NZ_LDJM01000096.1 GCF_001431485.1 Stenotrophomonas ginsengisoli
CGACAAACCCAGCGGCACGAAGGACTTCGGTGACCGTTGCTCTCACCCGACTCGTGCCGCTGGGTTTGTCGTCGATCCTGCGCTCAAGCATGCCTAGTACGACATCGTAGTCCCGCCGCTTGAATCTTTTGACTTCAGCGATTTGCTGGCTGGTCAGGCCGCTAAGGTCGCCGGGCTCGTCATCCTTGCTGCCGGTCACAACAGCATGCACGCCCGTGTCTAGCTTCGCGTAGACGTCGACCACCAGCTCGCGGAAGTCGGGCAACCCCGCGGGCTTGGACACACCGGCGCCGGCGATAAATAGAACGTGCCCTCGCGCGTGCGCGAGTAACAATCTCTCCGGCACGACGGGCAAACCGCTGCCAAGTGAGATCACTCGGTCCGGAGGCGGCGACTTCGCAGGAAAAACGAGAGAGGAACTCAAGACTTGTCGACTCAAGTCAACGGGTCGATTCGAATGTACAGGAAAATTCGCTGCCGCTAAAAAGAATTCTCATGCTTTCCACGTGGTTATATGGTCGCCCATGTCAGTACTATAACTTACCGCGACAGAGTGACGTCATCCCCTCGTTCGTGCGTCGCAGATCAGCCTGAAAGGATCAATAGAATCAGCACACTCCAAATCTGCTGTTCGCCGACTCTGTCGAATTTCCAACCGCACAACCTGCCGT
>NZ_LDJM01000097.1 GCF_001431485.1 Stenotrophomonas ginsengisoli
TGCGGGCGTGGCAACCACCGGGACCAGGTCCGGCGGCAGCTGGCCGGTTTCGCGTGTCCACAGTTCCACCGGCTTGTCCCAGCTCCTCCAGGTGGCTGAGCACGGCTGCATCACGCTGGACCAGACGATGCTCGGCCGGGCTGGGGGTGAGGGCGATCACGCAGGCGATGGTGGCCACGATCAACACGCTGGCGGCGATGAGCAGGACGCGTCCGAGGGATTGGGTCTTCATGCCGGGTCCTCCTCCTGGCGCAGGTCATTCAGGTACCAGCCGAACACACTGCCGGCCAGCACCGCGATCACGCCGGTCTTCAGCGCAAAGCGCAGGGTCAGTTCACCGCCGAGCAGGGTGTTGACCAGGCTGATCAGGTCGCCGATCAGTACGGATGCGGCAATGAACAGGGTCAGGTAGGTCAGCCAGCGGCGCACCGGGGACAGGCGCTTGAGCGGTTGCCGGGCCACGCCGCGGGCAATGCGCCCGGACAGCCACACAAACAACGGCCAGCTGATGATCAGGCTGGAAACCGAAAAACGTACGCTGGAGCTGTTGAGCACTCCGCTGTAGGCAATGACGCCAGGGTCGGGCAGGGCCGGGTTGATCAGGGCCACACTGTCTCATAACCACGACTGACGCTGCCGACGGTATGAA
>NZ_LDJM01000098.1 GCF_001431485.1 Stenotrophomonas ginsengisoli
GAATACAACGGGGATGGGTTTTTCGCCAGCAACTACCGCAACACCCGTTCGCCGTCTTATGCAGATTCCATTCCGCGTGAGCGCTGGCCGACTGCGGGGTATTCGTCTGTAGCCAACTGGCCCGGCCCGGTGAAGCTACGCTGGACATCCTTGGATGGTGTAGAGCACACGGCAGAAATCGATTTTCCCCGCATCTTTGCCGATGGGTTGACCTTGCATGCCGTGCCGGACAACGAGCTGCCTGCAGGCATGTACCGCCAAGGCATCAGTACAGACCCGGAAATCCATCTTGAGGTGGACAACCGTACGGTGCGCGTATACCAGCGCGCCCGGATGTCGACTCGTACTGAGCAGGTGCCAGGTAACCGTTACACACGCAATCGAAGTGATCTTTTTCTGGTGGCTGAATACCAGTACTGAGCAAGCGGGGCCGGTATTCCGCAGCGGCCAGTGACTTCCATCGGTGATGGTGGTCACGCAATGGCCTTGATCACAACTTGCCGGCTTGCAAGCGTGCGTCGTATAGGCCTTACACTGCAGCCACGGCCCCTAAGCAAGCGCGAAGACGATGCGGCTACCCGCCTTGATGCCGTTGCCACTTGTTGTTCCCCTGATTGGATGCGCCCCTGCCATGGACTGTCGCTTATGTACACCTGACGCTGCCGGCGATAGTCAGGGAGAAGATACCGGTGGTGGCAGGAGACATAACAATAGAACATAACGAGAGACACTCA
>NZ_LDJM01000099.1 GCF_001431485.1 Stenotrophomonas ginsengisoli
GCACGAAGGACTTCGGTGACCGTTGCTCTCACCCGACTCGTGCCGCTGGGTTTGTCGTCGATCCTGCGCTCAAGCATGCCTAGTACGACATCGTAGTCCCGCCGCTTGAATCTTTTGACTTCAGCGATTTGCTGGCTGGTCAGGCCGCTAAGGTCGCCGGGCTCGTCATCCTTGCTGCCGGTCACAACAGCATGCACGCCCGTGTCTAGCTTCGCGTAGACGTCGACCACCAGCTCGCGGAAGTCGGGCAACCCCGCGGGCTTGGACACACCGGCGCCGGCGATAAATAGAACGTGCCCTCGCGCGTGCGCGAGTAACAATCTCTCCGGCACGACGGGCAAACCGCTGCCAAGTGAGATCACTCGGTCCGGAGGCGGCGACTTCGCAGGAAAAACGAGAGAGGAACTCAAGACTTGTCGACTCAAGTCAACGGGTCGATTCGAATGTACAGGAAAATTCGCTGCCGCTAAAAAGAATTCTCATGCTTTCCACGTGGTTATATGGTCGCCCATGTCAGTACTATAACTTACCGCGACAGAGTGACGTCATCCCCTCGTTCGTGCGTCGCAGATCAGCCTGAAAGGATCAATAGAATCAGCACACTCCAAATCTGCTGTTCGCCGACTCTGTCGAATTTCCAACCGCACAACC